>NZ_FWZV01000006.1:0-453726 GCF_900177315.1 Pseudomonas sp. LAMO17WK12:I1
GTGCTTGCCCGATGTGGAATATCCGGCAGAAATGAAAGTTCGAAGCGTCAGGCAGGACGGATCGATCAAGTGGAACGGCAAGTTGGTATTTATCAGCGAGGCGCTGTCCGGGGAAAGGATAGGGCTCAAAGAAGCTGAAGATGATGCTTGGGATTTGTACCTGTGTGATTATCCCTTGGGGAGGCTTGGACGAGGTATGACCCGCGTCCAGGCCTCAAATGTGTAAACGATGTCCCCGGTTTCAGATGTAAACGATGTCTACGGTTCTACACCCCGATGGCGGTGGATCAGTTACAGATGCTGAGACTGACACACTGCAATCGGGGGCAAGCCCCCTCCCACATTTGACCGGCGTGCAGTCAGTAGTGTCGTCTTCTGCCCGCCGCTCGCGTAAACTTGCGCGCTTTCGCAGCCTACCCCGCTGCACACTCATTTTTTTCAAAGGTGCCCGCCATGCCTTGGCTGCAAGTCCGTCTCGCCATCAGCCCAGAACAAGCCGAAACCTACGAAGACGCGTTCCTCGAAGTGGGCGCCGTCTCGGTGACCTTCATGGACGCCGAAGACCAGCCGATCTTCGAACCCGAGCTGAATACCACCCCGCTGTGGTCCCACACCCATCTGCTGGCCCTGTTCGAAGACGGCACCGACGCCGCCGCCGTACTGGCCCATATGGAATTGCTCACCGGCAGCCCGTTGCCCGAGCATCACAGCGAAATCATCGAAGACCAGGACTGGGAACGCAGCTGGATGGACAACTTCCAGCCGATGCGCTTCGGCCAGCGCCTGTGGATCGTGCCGAGCTGGCATGCCGCCCCGGAGCCGAACGCGGTCAACCTGCTGCTGGATCCGGGCCTGGCATTCGGCACCGGCACCCACCCCACCACCGCGTTGTGCCTGGAGTGGCTGGACGGCCAGGACCTGACGGACAGCCACGTGCTGGATTTCGGCTGCGGCTCGGGGATCCTGGCGATTGCCGCCCTGTTGCTGGGCGCCAAGGAAGCCGTGGGCACCGACATCGACGTGCAGGCCCTGGAAGCGTCCCGGGATAACGCCGGGCGCAACAACATTCCTGAAGGCAAATTCCCGCTCTACCTGCCGCAGGATTTGCCCCAGGTGCAGGCCGACGTGCTGGTCGCCAATATCCTCGCCGGCCCGCTGGTGTCCCTGGCGCCGCAACTGTCGAGCCTGGTCAAGCCGGGCGGGCGCCTGGCGCTGTCGGGCATCCTCGCCGAGCAGGGCGAAGATGTCGCCGCCGCCTACGCCAAGGATTTCGAGTTGGATCCGATCGCTAACCGTGATGGCTGGGTACGCATCAGCGGACGTCGGCGCTAGAATGAGCGCTTGCCTGAATCGGATGGCCGCATGACCGACAGTTTCGTCACCCAGTGCCCGCATTGCCAAACCCGCTTTCGCGTCAACCACGCCCAATTGAGCGTGGCTCGCGGCGTGGTTCGCTGCGGCTCGTGCCTGCAAGTCTTCAACGCTGCCCGCCAGCTGCTGGAGCAGCGCGCCCAGGCGCCTGCGCCGGAGCAGCCGACCACGATCGAGCCCGTGCGCGAAGCCGCGCCTGAGCCACAGCGGGCAATCAGCCAGAAGCAATGGAGCGCCGAAGAGCTGGACCTGGACAACCTGGACCTGGACCAGGAACTGGCCAAGCTGGAACGCCGCGAGATTCAGCACACACTGCCCGTGGGCGCGGAACGCCGCCAGCCCGGTGCCGACCGTCGGCAGAAAGAAGACGCCCTCAGCGCCAGCCGCGAAACCGTCAAGGCCGAAGAAGAAAAATGGGCCGCCAGCCTGTTCAGCGAACCGCCTGAAGAACGCGCCTCCGCCGCCGAAGACGAACCTGAACCGACCAAAGCCACTGCGACCCGGCAGCGCACCGAGCCCTCCATGTCGTTGCACCTCGACGATGAGCCCGCGCTGCGCTCAACCCCGGAAGATGAACACATCGACCCTCCGTTCACGCCCCTGACAGCGGCAGCGGATGAAGCGGAGCCCGAAGAGCGCGCGCAACCCCGTCGCAAGCGCCCACGCCCCGAGGCCGGCGTCCATGACGACCTGCTCCAGGACCTGGAAGACGACCCTCTGCACCTGTACGCGCAAAAACGCCCGCAGGGCCTGGGCCGTCGCCTGATCTGGATGCTGCTGGTACTGATCGCCGCCGCCGGCCTGGCCGCGCAGTACATTGCCTATCAGTTCGACGATCTGGCCCGCCAGGACGCTTACCGCCCGTGGTTCCAGCAACTGTGCCCGACACTGGGCTGCACGGTGCCGTCGCGGGTCGATATCGCCCATATCAAGAGCAGTAACCTGGTGGTACGCAGCCACCCGGAGTTCGCCGGGGCGCTGGTGGTGGATGCGATCATCTATAACCGCGCGACGTTCTCCCAGCCCTTTCCGCTGCTGGAACTGCGTTTCGCCGACCTCAACGGCAACCTGATTGCCAGTCGTCGCTTCAAGCCCGCCGAATACCTGAGCGGCGAATTGGCCGGGGTGAGCGAAATGCCATCACAGACCCCGATCCATATCTCCCTGGATATCCTCGATCCGGGCAATAAAGCCGTGAATTACAGCCTGAGCTTCCACTCGCCCGAGTGAATCGGCCTACACACCGTCGCTTGACGGTGGAGTATTGACTGGGCCCCGCCCATCCAAACCGGCGGCGATAAAGAAATAACTGTTCAGATTTTATCCAATTCAGCCTTTATCCAGTCATCGAGAGCGGGTATCATGCCAACCCTTTTTCGAACTCTAATGATCCGGCCCCACAACAGGGAAGTCCTATGTCGGCGGTACGCATCGGCCCATATACATTGCAGAATGGCTTGATTCTCGCCCCGATGGCGGGCGTCACCGACCAGCCCTTTCGTCAGCTGTGCAAGCGTTTGGGCGCGGGTCTAGTAGTCTCGGAAATGGTCACCAGCGACATGAGCTTGTGGAACACCCGCAAATCGCGGATGCGCATGATCCACGAAGGTGATCCCGAGCCCCGCTCGGTCCAGATCGCCGGCGGTGATGCGCAGATGCTGGCGGATGCAGCCCGGGCCAACGTGGAGTTGGGCGCACAGATCATCGATATCAACATGGGCTGCCCGGCCAAGAAGGTCTGCAACAAGGCCGCCGGTTCCGCGCTGTTGAAAGATGAGCAGTTGGTTGCCGAGATCCTGCAGGCCGTTGTTGCCGCAGTGGATGTGCCGGTGACCCTGAAGATTCGTACCGGTTGGGACCGGGACAACAAGAACGGCCTGACGGTGGCGAAGATCGCCGAACAGGCAGGCATTACAGCGCTGGCGGTGCATGGTCGCACCCGCGCCGACCTTTACACCGGTGAAGCCGAGTACGACACCATCGCCGCGATCAAGCAGGCGGTGTCGATGCCGGTATTTGCCAATGGCGACATCGACTCGGCCGAAAAAGCCCGGCGCGTGCTGCACGCCACCGGTGCCGATGGTGTGTTGATTGGCCGGGCCGCCCAGGGGCGGCCGTGGATTTTTCGTGAGGTCGAGCATTTCCTGCGTACGGGTGAAGTCCTGCCGGCGCCGGAACTGGTCGAGGTGGAACGTATTCTGCTAGAGCATCTGGCTGCACTTCACACCTTCTATGGAGAGGTGATGGGCGTGCGTATTGCTCGCAAGCATGTGGGTTGGTATCTCGCAACCCTGCCAGGCGCCAGGGAGTTTCGCGCCGGGTTCAATCGTTTGGATGAAACGCAAGCACAGGTCACCGCCGTTCGTGAGTTTTTTGCCGAACGAGACAAGAGCCTGAGAGCAGGGGACGGAGAATGGGTGGCCGCATGACGATGATGACCGAGACTTTAGTGAGTGGAACAACACCCGTGAGCGACAACGTCAATTTGAAACAGCACCTCAACACGCCGAGCGAAGAAGGCCAGACCCTTCGCGGGAGTGTCGAGAAGGCGCTGCATAATTATTTCGCCCACCTTGAGGGCGCTTCCGTCACGGACGTGTACAACCTGGTGCTCTCCGAAGTCGAGGCGCCCCTGCTCGAAAGCGTGATGAACTACGTCAAGGGCAACCAGACCAAAGCCAGTGAGCTGCTGGGCCTCAACCGTGGCACCTTGCGCAAAAAGCTCAAGCAATACGATTTGCTGTAAGCATTCAATCAAACCAGAAAGGCGCCCGCGTAAAACCGGTCGCCTTTTTTGCTGACTCCTTTGCTTTTGATGGAAATTGAAATGACCGACCAGACTACCCGCCTGCCGATCCGCCGCGCCTTGATCAGTGTCTCCGACAAGACCGGGATCCTCGAATTTGCCCGGGAGCTGGAAGCCCTGGGCGTGGAAATCCTCTCCACGGGCGGGACCTTCAAGCTGCTGCAGGACAACGGCGTGGCCGCAGTGGAAGTGGCGGACTACACCGGTTTCGCAGAAATGATGGACGGTCGCGTCAAGACCCTGCACCCGAAAATCCACGGCGGCATCCTCGGCCGTCGCGGCATCGACGACGCCATCATGACCGAGCACGGCATCAAGCCGATCGACCTGGTGGCCGTCAACCTCTACCCGTTCGAAGCCACCATCAACAAGCCGGGCTGCGACCTGCCGACCGCCATCGAAAACATCGATATCGGCGGCCCGACCATGGTTCGCTCGGCGGCCAAGAACCACAAAGACGTGGCCATCGTGGTCAACGCCGGCGACTACGCCCAGGTGCTGGAAAGCCTGAAAGCCGGCGGCCTGACCTACGCCCAGCGGTTCGACCTGATGCTCAAGGCGTTCGAACACACCGCCGCCTATGACGGCATGATCGCCAACTACATGGGCACCGTGAACCAGGCCGCCGAAACCCTGAGCACAGAAGGCCGCAGCCAGTTCCCGCGCACCTTCAACAGCCAGTTCATCAAGGCCCAGGAAATGCGCTACGGCGAGAACCCGCACCAGAGCGCGGCGTTCTACGTGGAAGCCAAGCCTGCCGAAGTGGGCATCGCCACTGCGACCCAACTGCAAGGCAAAGAACTGTCCTACAACAACGTGGCCGACACCGACGCCGCGCTGGAATGCGTGAAGAGCTTCGTCAAGCCGGCCTGCGTGATCGTCAAGCACGCCAACCCGTGCGGCGTGGCCGTGAGCCCGGACGCTGAAGGTGGCATTCGCCAGGCGTACGAACTGGCCTACGCCACCGACACCGAATCCGCGTTCGGCGGCATCATCGCGTTCAACCGTGAACTGGATGCAGAGACGGCCAAGGCCATCGTCGAGCGTCAGTTCGTCGAAGTGATCATCGCCCCTTCCGTGAGCGAAGAAGCCCGCGCCATCGTGGCGGCCAAAGCCAACGTGCGCCTGCTGGCCTGCGGCGAGTGGTCGGCTGAAACTGCCGCTGCCTGGGACTACAAGCGCGTCAACGGCGGCCTGCTGGTACAGAGCCGCGACATCGGCATGATCGGCAGCGCAGACCTCAAGGTAGTGACCAAGCGCGCCCCGACCGAGCAAGAGATCAACGACCTGATCTTCGCCTGGAAAGTGGCCAAGTACGTTAAATCCAACGCCATCGTCTACGCCAAGAACCGCCAGACCATCGGTGTCGGCGCTGGCCAGATGAGCCGCGTGAACTCGGCGCGTATCGCCGCGATCAAGGCCGAGCACGCCGGTTTGCAGGTGGCCGGCTCGGTGATGGCATCGGATGCATTCTTCCCGTTCCGTGATGGCCTGGACAACGCCGCGAAAGCCGGCGTGACTGCCGTGATCCAACCGGGCGGCTCGATGCGTGATGCCGAGGTGATCGCCGCTGCCGATGAAGCCGGCATTGCCATGGTCTTCACCGGCATGCGCCACTTCCGTCACTGATCCAACTCGAGCGAAATGTGGCAGCCGGTTTTGTGGCGAGGGAGCTTGCTCCCGCTGGGGTGCGAAGCGCCCCCAAAAGCGGGCTCCAGCTGCGCTGTCGAACGGGAGCAAGCGCCCTCGCCACAAGAGTCCGGCTCCACATTAAAGCGCTCGTGCAGCGCCTACAGAATTTGAGGTTTTTGAAATGAATGTTTTGATCATTGGCAGCGGTGGCCGTGAACACGCCCTGGCCTGGAAAGTTGCCCAGGACCCACGGGTCCAGAAAGTCTTCGTCGCCCCCGGCAACGCCGGTACCGCCATCGAAGCCAAGTGCGAAAACGTCGCCATCGACGTACTGGCCCTTGAGCAACTGGCCGACTTCGCCGAGAAAAACGTCTCCCTGACCATCGTCGGTCCGGAAGTGCCATTGGTTGCCGGTGTCGTAGACCTGTTCCGCAGCCGCGGCCTGGATTGCTTCGGCCCAACCGCCGGCGCGGCCCAGCTGGAAGGCTCGAAAGCCTTCACCAAGGATTTCCTGGCGCGCCACAAGATCCCGACGGCCGACTACCAGAACTTCACCGAGATCGAGCCCGCCCTGGCCTACCTGCGTGAAAAAGGCGCGCCGATCGTGATCAAGGCCGACGGCCTGGCCGCCGGTAAAGGCGTGATCGTCGCCATGACCCTGCAGGAAGCCGAAGACGCCGTGCGTGACATGCTCGCCGGTAACGCCTTTGGTGACGCGGGTTCGCGCGTCGTCATCGAGGAATTCCTCGACGGCGAAGAAGCCAGCTTTATCGTGATGGTCGACGGCAAGAACGTGCTGCCGATGGCCACCAGCCAGGACCACAAACGCGTCGGCGACGCCGACACTGGCCCGAACACCGGCGGCATGGGTGCCTACTCCCCTGCCCCGGTGGTGACCGCCGAGGTGCACCAGCGCGTGATGGACCTGGTGATCTGGCCGACCGTGCGTGGCATGGCCGATGAAGGCAATGTGTACACCGGTTTCCTCTACGCCGGCCTGATGATCGACAAAGCCGGCAACCCGAAAGTCATCGAGTTCAACTGCCGCTTCGGCGACCCGGAAACCCAACCGGTGATGCTGCGCCTGCAATCGAGCCTGGTGCTGCTGGTGGAAGCCGCGCTGGCCCAGGCCCTGGACAAGGTTGAAGCGCAGTGGGATCCACGTCCGAGCGTCGGCATTGTGCTGGCCGCCGGTGGTTACCCGGCCGACTACGCCAAGGGCGATGTGATTGAAGGCCTGGACGCGGCTGCTACCCTGGAAGGCAAGGTGTTCCATGCGGGCACCGCGCTCAAGGACGGCAAGGTCGTGACCGCCGGAGGCCGTGTGCTGTGCGCCACCGCCATGGGTGCCAGCGTCGACGCCGCACAGCAACAGGCGTACAAGCTGGCTGCAAAAATCGACTGGAAAGGCTGCTTCTACCGCACGGACATCGGCTACCGCGCCATTGCCCGTGAACGTGGCGAAAGCCTGTAACGCTAGCTATCCGTTCGGTTAGGCAAGGGCTTCTGGCCCTTGCCGTATACAGGCCTCCCCGCGCATAGTTAACCGTGCATCAACCTACGAAGGGATTTCGCCGTGCGCTGGCTCAGGATCGCCATAGGTTTCACTGTCAGTCTGCTGACGCTGCTCTGCCTGTTCCCGGCCCAGGCCGCCGCGCAAGGCAGTGGCTGGGCAGTATTGCTTGATGAACAGGCCGACCTGCAGCTGAGCGACATCCGCTCCTCGCGCTACACCAATCAATTCAGCCCCATCGAACTGGACCGCATTACCGCCGCGGAACCGGACGGTGCGTTGTGGGTACGTTTCAAGCTGCAACCCGGCAAGCACGAGCAGGTGCTGCGGGTATTCGCCCCGGACCTGGCGCACCTGAGCCTCTATGTGCTGGACGGCGACACCCTGATCGAGCAACAAAGCAGCGGTAACCGCCAGCCCCAGGCGGAACGCCCGCTGCCCAGCAACGATTTCATGCTGCCGATGCCCCAGAGCCAACAGACCCTCGACGTCTACCTGCGCCTGGTTTCCGAGCACGAACTGCGCCCCTATATCACCCTGGAACCGGCCGTGCTGGCCGCCGCCGACCAGACCCAGACATTGATCTACGGCCTGCTGTTCGGCTGCCTGCTGATGCTGATCCTGCACAACCTCACGCGCTTCGCTTACCACCGCTCGCGCAGCAGCCTGTGGCTGGCGGCCTGCGAACTGCTGCTGATGCTCAGCCTGGCGCTGCTGCTCAACCTGGTAGGCCCATGGCTGCCGAACTGGCACGCGGTCCAGACCCCGGGCGCCTACCTGGCCCTGCTGCTGACCGCGCCCTGCGGGCTGATGTTTGCCTATCGCTTCTTCATGCCCCTGGGTCCGCACCCGCTGAACAAGCTGTTGATGGCCGACATCCTGTTTATCGTGCTGTGCGGCCTGCTGCTGTTGTTCGTCAGTACCCTGCCGCTGAACATCATCACCTACGCGCTGGTGGCCCTGGCGGGCCTGAGCATGCTGTTTGTCTCGGCGTATCACTGGCAGAAAGGCTATCGCCCGGCGCGCTTGTTCGTGGCGGGCATGGTGGTGTTCAACATTGGTACGCTGATCATTCTCCCGGCGTTGCTGGGGCTGACGATGGTGTCGCCCCAGGGTTTGATCGTCACATTGCTGGCCTTCATCTGCCTGAGCGGCCTGTTGATGAGCCTGGCCCTGGGCGAGCGCCAGCGTGCGATTGTCGAGGCCCGCTTCAGCCTCAGCCGCGACCTGGCCGCCAGCAATGCCGAGATCGCCGCCAAGGCCGAATTCCTGGCCAAGATCAGCCACGAAATCCGCACCCCCATGAACGGCGTGCTGGGCATGACCGAACTGCTGCTGGGCACGCCACTGTCGGTGAAGCAGCGCGACTACGTACAAACCATCCACAGCGCCGGTAACGAGCTGCTGACATTGATCAACGAGATCCTCGACATCTCCAAGCTCGAATCCGGGCAGATCGAGCTGGATGACGTGCAATTCGACCTCAATGCGCTGATCGAAGACTGCCTGAGCATCTTCCGCGCCAAGGCCGAGCAGCAGAACGTCGAGTTGATCAGCTTCATCCAGCCCCAGGTACCCCGCGTCATCAGCGGCGATCCGACCCGCCTGCGCCAGGCGCTGCTGAGCCTGCTGGAAAACGCCCTGCACAAAACCGACGAAGGCGAAGTGCTGATCGTCGTCGCCCTGGACGACCGCAGCACCAAGCCGCGCCTGCGCATTGCCGTGCAGGACAGCGGCCTGCCAATGGAAGCCGCTGAACGCGAGGCCCTGCTGCACAGCGAGCTGCACAGCAAGAACTTCCTCTCGGCCACCCGCTTGAGCGGCCACCTGGGCCTGGTGATCGCGCGCCAGTTGATCCTGTTGATGAACGGTGAGTTCGGCATCAAGAGCGGCAGCCATCAGGGCAGCACGCTATGGCTGACGCTGCCGCTGGACCCGGAACGCCTGGAACACCCCACCTCCGACCTCGACGGCCCGCTCAAAGGCGCGCGCGTGCTGGTGGTGGACGACAACGATACGTGCCGCAAAGTGCTGGTGCAGCAATGCTCGGCCTGGGGCCTGAATGTCAGCGCCGTGCCGTCGGGTAAAGAGGCCTTGGCGTTGCTGCGGACCAAGGCGCACCTGCGCGATTACTTCGATGTGGTGCTGCTGGACCAGAACATGCCCGGCATGACCGGCATGCAACTGGCGGCGAAGATCAAGGAAGACCCGAGCCTGAACCACGACATCCTGCTGATCATGCTCACCGGCATCAGCAATGCGCCGAGCAAGATCATCGCGCGTAACTGCGGGATCAAGCGCATCCTCGCCAAGCCGGTTGCCGGTTACACCCTCAAGACCACCCTGGCCGACGAGTTGACCCAACGCAGCAAAGGTGGCGTGCAGCCCCGTCCGCCCCTCAGCGTCCCGGCGGCGGTGACCGTGCCCAGCGACTTCAGGATCCTGGTGGCCGAAGACAACAGCATCTCCACCAAAGTGATTCGCGGCATGCTCGGCAAGCTCAACCTCGACCCGGATACCGCCAGCAACGGTGAGGAAGCCCTAGAGGCGATGAAGGCCCAGCGTTATGACCTGGTGTTGATGGACTGTGAGATGCCGGTTCTCGATGGTTTCTCGGCCACCCAGCAACTGCGGGCGTGGGAAGTCAGCCACCAGCGCATTCGTACCCCCGTGGTAGCGCTCACGGCGCATATCCTCTCGGAGCACAAAGAGCGCGCACGCCAGGCGGGGATGGACGGGCACATGGCCAAGCCGGTGGAGTTATCACAATTGCGTGAGTTGGTGGAGTTCTGGGTGGCGCAGCGTCAACAACGGCCTGAACACGCCCCGTCCTGACTTTAAATGCAATTCCAATCTGGGTAGGGGCTTGCTTCAGTCAAGAGCGAACACTGTAACTGACTGGAATTAGGGCGAGCCCCCTCCCACATTTGATCTCTGGCGCCTGATAGACTCTCCACACTTTCCCCGCCCGCGAGCCCCCCCCATGCTCCACGTGTTATTCAGCGTTTACCTGAAGATGCTGGTGCTCTACAGCCCGTTCTTCGTGCTGTCCTGCTTTATCAGCCTGACCCGTGGTTATTCGAGTAAAGAGCGGCGGCGCCTGGCCTGGAAAGTAGCGCTGGCGACCCTGGTGTCCAGCGTGTTGCTCTACCTGTTCGGCCGGGTGATCTTCAGCGTGTTCGGCATCACCGTGGATGCCTTTCGCATCGGCGCCGGCAGTGTGCTGTTTATCTCCGCCCTGGGCATGGCCCAGGGCAAGTCGGCCGTGCAGACCGACAATGTGCAGCAGGACGTGACCATCGTGCCGCTGACCATTCCCCTCACGGTCGGCCCCGGCACCATCGGTGCGCTGTTGGTCATGGGCGTCAGCCAACCGCACTGGGATGACAAGATCACGGCCATCCTCAGCATCGCCCTGGCCAGCCTCACGGTCGGTGTGGTGCTGTACCTGTCCAACCGTATCGAACGGATTCTCGGTGACCAGGGCTTGCAGATTGTCAGTCGGTTGATGGGATTGTTCGTGTGTGCCCTCGCCGCGCAAATCATCTTTACCGGGGTGCGCGGCTACCTGGTGCCTTAGATCCGGTATTTGGCGATCGCCGACTGCACCTTGTCGCCCGCGCTCTCGCGCATCAGCTGGATGGTTTTTTCGTTGACCATCGAGGTATTCAGCACCAGGCAGGTCTGCCCGCTGAAGGCCTCGAACGAGGAACTGTCCCACTCCAGAAACGGCAGCCCCACCTGTTTGTTCACGCCTTGGGTGCTGTACGTCACCAGCACCATCATCAATTCGCCGTCGGTTTCGGCGCAGGATGCCAGGCCGAAATCACCGCCCTGGTGCACCGTACTGTTGCGCTTGAACAGTTCGAATGAACTCGGTTGCTGCTTCAGTGCCTCCAGCGCATCGGCTGCCAGTTTCGGCAGCGCCGTAACCAGCGGTCCCGAAACCGACGCCCCCGCCAGTATCGTGGCGATGATATTCAGCGCCGCCAATTGCACGGTCAGGCCCTTGCCCGACTGTGAGACCCGCTTGAAACTGCTGCGCACCGGCAGCCAGCCCAGGCTGATCATCACCTTGATAAATTCGTCGTACCAGGCCTCGGTACCTCGCTGGATCTTCAATACATCGCTGACGTAGCTGCTGGCCAGCAGATAGCTTTTGCGGATGTATTCCCGGTTCAACCCGGACAGCCCCTCGGCAAACGAAATCACGCTGTTGTTGACCACCGCCGCGTTGCAGTCGTCCTCCGTGTCGAGCGGCAATGAGGGCTGCGCACCTCGCGCCCTCGGCAATGTGTAGCGCGCAATCAACTTGCGCCGTTTTGTGTTGTTGATCCTTCTGTGATGTCGCTCCATTTCAGTTCTCCACAAACACCCCGGCTCGGGGCTTGTGTCCACACTAGTCCAGTCAGCGGCGGCTCTTCCATGCCACAAACATCGCTTGCCGGAACGCGGCAAAAAACGCTGCCCAGCAATGACAGGGCGCCCCTCGTGGCCTTCCGGCTTTCGTCACTCAAAAAAGAAAAAGCCCCGAGCAACAGCAGGTGATCACCCATTGTCATTCGGAGCTTTCGTGCAGCCATCCAGGCGTTTTCAGGAGGCGGGTTTTGCACCGTACCAGCGCGGTGTGTACACCCATTCACCGCCACCGGCGCGAGGGAATGTGCAGGTAGTGGATGAGCCGACCAGCACCATGGTGCGCATGTCCACCTGGTCTGGCGTGAGTTGCCCGAGGGTGGTGACGCGCAGGGTCTGGCCGGGGCGACCGATATCGCGACCCAGCACCACCGGGGTCTCAGGCCTGCGGTGTTGCGCGACGATTTCCAGGGCGCGCCCCAGCTGCCAAGGCCGCGAACGCGAGATCGGGTTGTAGAACGCCAGGGCCAGGTCGGCCTGGGACGCGAGGTCCAGGCGCTTTTCGATGATCGACCAGGGCTTGAGGTTGTCCGACAGCGACATCACGCAAAAGTCGTGGCCCAACGGCGCGCCGGCCTGGGCGGCAGTGGCCAGGGAGGCCGAAACCCCCGGCAGGATTTCCAGGTCGACCTGATGCCACGCCGGATCGCCGGACTCGTGCAACGCCTCGATCACCGCCGCCGCCATGGCGAAGACGCCCGGGTCGCCGGACGACACCACCACCACCGAACGCCCCTGGGCGGCCAGCTCGAAGGCGTGGCGGGCGCGCTGCATCTCTTCGCGGTTATCGGTGCAATGCTGTACCTGATCGTCACGGAACGGCCCGGCCATGCGCACGTAGGTTTCATAGCCCAGCACATCGGTGCAGCGCGCCAGTTCGGCCTTGACCGCCGGCACCATCAGCTCGGCGGCGCCAGGGCCCAGGCCGATCACGGCAAGGCGGCCGCGGCGGCGGCCAACCTGGGCCAGCTCCAGCGGTTGGTCAGCCACCTCGATGACAATATCGGCAGCCTGGGTAACGCCGCCAAAGCGCAGCGGGACGCCCAACGCCGACGCGGCTTCGTGCAACGACGGGTCAGCCATCTGCGTATCGCTGGCCAACAGGCACGCCAGGGATTGCACGGCAATACCCGCCTCGTGCAAGGCCGCGCGCACACGCTCGGCCAACTGCGCACCCGGCTTGCAGGTCACGCACACCGTCTTTGGATAGATCAGCAACTCGTTGGCGGCAGGCACACGCTCGGCACTGCCCACGTGAATGGCTAGATGCGCCTGTTGGTCCTGAGGCAAATTCGCCTGGTCCAACCACGGTGCCGCACCTTCGATGCGCACGCTTTCGCCCGCCAGCAGGTCGGACACGAAGCGCTTGCCCAGTTCCAGGTCTGCCAGCTCATAACCCGCAGGCGGGTTGAGCAGGCAGGTGCCGAAACGCAGCTCGCCACTGGTGGTGATCGCCGCAGCGACACCCAGTGCTGCCGCGATGTCCCGCGCCATGACGTTCACACCGCCAAGACCACCGAGCAACGGCACCACGGCGCTGCCATCTTCCGCCACGGCCAGCACGGCGGGTTCTTCGCCTTTCTCCAGCAGCAGCGGCGCCAGGGTGCGGATCACGATGCCGGCCGCACACAGGGCGATCAGCGGCGTGCCCTGCTGGTAGAGCTGACGCAGGGTCGCGCCGAATTCGCCGTAAGGCTGGTCCGCCCCCTCAACCCGCCCGGCCAGGCCGTGGATCAGTGCCCCAGGGTAAACCTGCTGGATCCTGCGCGCGGTGGCCAGGCTGCCCTGGCCCAGAATGACAATCGCCGGGGTCATCAACCTTGCCACCGTTCACCCGGCACGATGATCAGCGAGAAGTACGGCGAAGACATCGGCTCCACCTGGTCCAGCGCCACGATTTTCTGGTTGGCCATGGTCGCGCGCTCCACATACAGTGCGCGCTCGGCCAGGCCGAGTTCTTCGAGTACCTGGCGCACCTTGGGGAAGTTGCGCCCCAGCTTCATGATCACCGCCGCGTCGGCATCCGCCAGGCGGCGCTTGAGGTCTTCGTGGGGCAATACGCCCGACAGCACCGACAGGCTCTGGTTGCGATACACCAACGGCGCGCCCAGCACCGAGGCGCCGCCAAGCATCGAGCACACACCGGGGATAACCTCGGCTTCGTAGCGCTCGGCCAAGCGGTCATGCAAATACATATAGGAGCCGTAGAAGAACGGGTCGCCTTCACAGATCACCGCCACGTCGCGACCGGCGTCCAGGTGCACGGCCACCTCGACACTGGCGGTGTCGTAGAAGTCGCTGATCACTTGTTCATAGGACAACGGCGCCGGCAGCGCTTCGGTGGTCACCGGGTACACCAGCGGCATCAGGGTTTGCTGTGGCACCAGGTGGTCTTCGATGATGCCGAAGGCGTTACCCTTCTTGCCCTTGGCCACGAAATACGCCACCACCGGCGATTCGCGCAGCAGGCGCAGGGCCTTGAGGGTAATCAGTTCCGGGTCGCCGGGGCCGACGCCCAGGCCGATCAAACGTCCGCGTGCCGGCATTATTCGACCTCCGTGGCGAGCGCATTCACCGCCGCGGCGGCCATGGCACTGCCGCCCAGGCGGCCCTGCATGATCACGAACGGTACGCCGCGGCTGTCCGCTGCCAGCATCGCCTTGGATTCGGCCGCGCCGACAAAGCCGACCGGGAAGCCGAGGATCAACGCCGGTTTTGGTGCACCCGCGTCGAGCATTTCCAGCAGGTAGAACAACGCCGTCGGCGCATTGCCGATCACCACCACGCTGCCTTCCAGGTGCGGACGCCACAGCTCCAGGGCCGCAGCGGAACGGGTATTGCCCAGCTCCCGCGCCAACTCCGGCACGCTGTCGTCGCGCAGGGTGCAGATCACCGGGTTGTTGGCCGGCAGGCGCGCACGGGTCACGCCTTCGGAGACCATCCGCGCATCACACAGAATCGGCGCACCAGCGGCCAGCGCATCGCGCCCGGCCTTGCCCGCACCGGTGGAGAACTGCAGGCCATCAATGGCCTCGACCATGCCGCAGGCATGGATCACCCGCACCGCGAGTTTCTCCAGGTCGGCCGGGATACGCTCCAACTTGGCTTCCGCGCGAATAATGGCGAAGGAGTTGCGATAGATCTCCTGACCGTCGCGGATGTAATCAATCATCGGTGTTGCTCCGTGGGTGAGCGCGCAGCAAGGCGCCCGCCGCTTCAATGGAAAGGGTGCGTGCGTGCAGCCGGCCGAAACCGGGGTGGGCTGCATCGCGAAAATACAGGTCGTAGTGGCCGGGGCTCACCGCCAGCAAGGTGACCGGCGCGATATGTGCGGCGGCGCAGGAACGCGAGCAGCCGGACAGGTGCACGTCATGGCCGGGATGCAGCGCGGCCAAGTGCACGGCGTCGGGCTTGGTGTCGGCGAGGGCTTTGGCGCAGCCGCTGGAACCGGTGCAGGCGATCACGCGGGCCAAGGGTTGGTCGACGGTGCAGAGGAAACCCAGTTGCGCCAGGCGTTGGGTCACGGCGTGAGGTTTTTCGACGTTGGGCAGTAACACACCTTGCCAGGGGGTGAAGCGCACGGTGCCGTCGCCATATTCGCTGGCGAGCTGCGCCACGCCTGTGAGCATCGTCGAATCCAGGCGCCCCAAGGGTGCGATGGCCGCGACGTAGAATTGATTGCTTTGAGCCTGTGGATAACTCCCGAGGTGCAGCAAAGCGCCGCTGGGCGGGCGTTTGAAGCCATCGGCCGGCAGCAGCGGCAGGCTGAGGCGGCTCAGCAACTTATCCACAGCCAGGTGGCGCATGCGGGTTTGTTCTGGGGTGGCGAGGTCAAGAAACGCCTCCAGCACCGCCACCACCAACCCATGGCCCTGTGCCAACGGCACGGCGGCCAACGGCGCATCCTGCCCTGGACAACCCGCCAGGCCGAACGCAAGGAGCGTCTCGCCATTGCGTACGAACGCCGACAGCCACAGATCATGATGATGCTCGAGCATCGCCAGGGCCTCGCCGCCATCCAGTTGCACGGCGAACTTGGCCGACAGCTCATGGAAACGCGGACGGTTTTGCAGGCTGGCGAGAATCTGCTCGGCCAGCGGCCGGGTGTCGAACAGCATCTGCGGGTCGATACCGGCGCTGGGGCTGAGCATCAGGTTGCGCACGTCATCGCCAGCGGCGTTACTCGGGCCCAGATCGGCGGCCAGCAGCATGGCGATCAAGGCGTCTTGCTCGGCACCGATCCCACGTATCTGCAAGTTGGCGCGGTTGGTCGCCTCGATCACCCCGCCCGCATAGGCCTGGGCCGCGTCTGCCACGGCACAGGCCTGGGCGGCGCTGATCGAGCCACCGGCCAGTTTGATCCGGCAGATGCCGCCATCCAGCGCCTGGACGATACGCAGCAACCCCGGACAAGCCGAGGGGCGCAAGGTATTCACAGCGGGCGTTGGGTTCACGGGGCTACCGGTTGACGGGTAAAGGCGCGGTATTATGCCTGCTTTGTCCGGCGGCATGAAAAGCCTGCCCGTCGGATGTCGCTCAAGGAATTGATATGTCGCCCTGGCTGACGGTTGTAGGCATCGGTGAAGACGGCTTCAAGGGGCTGGGCAGGAATGCCCGGCATGCCCTGTTGCGCGCTTCGCGGATTATAGGTGGTCAGCGCCAGTTGGACCTGTTGCCGGTGTGTATTCGCGGTGAGCGCCAGGTGTGGCCGAGCCCGTTCTCCCTGGAACCGGTACTGGCGCGGCGTGGCGAGCCTGTGTGCGTGCTGGCCAGTGGTGACCCGATGTTTTATGGCGTGGGGGCCAGCCTGGCGCGACAGGTGGCGGCTGAAGAACTGCTGATTTTGCCGGCGCCGTCGTCGGTGTCGTTGGCGGCGGCGCGGCTGGGCTGGCCGTTGCAGGAGGTGGTGACGCTGTCAGTAGTGGCCCGGCCAGTGGCGGCGATCAATGCGCATCTGGCCACAGGTGTGCGTTTATTGGTACTGAGTAATGACGGCGGCAGTCCCGCGTTGATTGCTTCGTTGTTGGCTGAATCCGGGTTTGGGCCCAGCCGATTGACAGTATTTGAACACCTGGGCAGCGCAAATGAGCGGCGCATCGACGGTTTGGCTGAGGATTGGCAGCACGCCTGTGTCGCCGATTTGAACCTGGTCGCCATCGACTGCGTGGCCTCCAGCGACACACCACGTCTGTCGCGCCTCGCTGGCTTGCCCGATTCCGCCTTCCAGCACGACGGCCAACTGACCAAACGCGATGTGCGCGCCATGACCCTCGCCCGCCTCGCCCCGATGCCCGGCGAACTGCTGTGGGACGTGGGTGCGGGCAGCGGCTCCATCGGTATCGAATGGATGCGCGCCCATCCGAGCTGCCGAGCATTGGCAATTGAAGCAGACGAAGGCCGACAGGGCCTTATTGAACACAATCGCGACGCCCTCGGCGTGCCCGGTTTGCAGTTGATTCGTGGCAAAGCCCCGGAAGCGTTGCACGGCCTTACAGCTCCCGACGCCATCTTCATCGGCGGCGGCGTCACCCGCGACGGCGTGCTCGACACCTGCTGGCAACACCTGCGCCCCGGGGGTCGGTTGGTGGCCAATGCCGTCACCCTGCAAAGCGAAATGACCTTGATGAACTGGCGCGCGGCGCATGGCGGCGAACTGACGCGCATCCACGTCGCTCAGGCCCAGCCACTGGGTGAGTTCGATACGTGGCGCCAGGCGCTTCCAATCACCCTGCTGGAAGTGGTCAAGCCGCGATGAAACGCATCCTGCTGCTGGGCGGTGTGACCGAAGCGCTGGCTATAGCGCGCACCTTGGGGCCGGCGCATATCTACAGCCTGGCGGGTGTGGGGCGTGTGCCTACCGATCTTACCTGCCAGGTGCGTGTCGGCGGTTATGGCGGCGCCGAAGGGTTGGCGCAGTTTGTTCGCGACGAACAGATCAGCCTGATCCTCGACGCGACCCATCCGTATGCGGCGCAGATCAGCCGCAATGCCGCCGAGGCTGCACGGTTGAGCGGTGTGCCGTGTTGGGCATTGCGTCGCCCGGCGTGGCAGCCGCAGGTCGGCGATGACTGGCGGGAGGTCAGTGACTGGGCTGAGTTGATCGACGCCTTGAAACCCTTCAAGCGTCCGCTGTTCACCTTGGGTCGCGAGCCATTGCAGCATCTCGACGAAATCCCCGCCGAGCAGTTCTGGACGTTGCGCGCGCTGGATGTGTATCCGGGGAATGATCGCTGTGAAGTGATCGGCGCGCGCGGACCGTTTCTGATCGAAGATGAACGCGCGTTGTTTGAACGGCGTGGGATCGATGTGCTGATCAGCAAGAACAGTGGCAGCACCGCCACCGAGCCGAAATTGGAAGTGGCGCGGGAACGGGGGGTGCCGGTGTTGGTGTTGAAGCGGCCGGTGTTGGCGGCGGTGGATCGGGAGCTTTTGTCGCCCGCAGAAACAATCGATTCGTTGGCAGATTTCATTCGATAGATCAGGATCATCCGCCACCCTCTATCCAATCTTTTTGTTACCTCAAGGGACGGCGATGAACCCACAACACGAAGTGCTAAACTCCAGGAACAGTTCAAGCCAGGCCCAACGGTATTCAGGAGCTGACATGATAGAAGTTAAAGAAGCCGTACAACTCGCCAAGGCGGTCGCAAACGACTTTCTCGGGCAAGAAACAGCACTACAAGACCTGATGCTTGAGGAAGTAGAGTTAGACCCAGACAATAAAACCTGGGCAATAACACTGGGCTTCAATGTCCCCACCCCTAATAACTATGAAAGGCTAGGCGCATCTTTAGCCGGACAAATGCATGCAAGAAAATACAAAACATTCATCATCGACTCGGAGACTGGCGAGTTCCGCTCCATGAAGATTCGCGAAGTATGATCGAAGCCTACATCAAGCAATACCGAAGAAAAGGAATCATCGTTGATACTAACTTGCTGCTTCTGGCACTGATAGGAGGAACGTCCAGCATCGTGGAGTTCAAGAGAACACGCGGCTACAGCGATGCAGACTATCAACTTTTGCTCAAAGTGATTGACCAGTTCGAAAAACTTGTTTCAACCCCTCACATTCTCGCTGAAGTCAGCAACCTGACAAATGGACTTCATGGAAACAAGCTGCGCGATTTTTATGCAACGTTAAAAAACTCACTATCAACAATAATCGAGGTCCATCATCCAGCCTTGGATATAAGTCGCGATTATGAGCTTTCACCCTACGGCCTTACCGACGTTGGCATTGTTGCCGCAGCAAAAGATAACTATCTGGTTTTGACTGACGATCTCAGAGTCGCTGGGTTTGCTCATCAGCACTGCGTAGATGTCGTCAACTTCAATCATATACGGGAAGCCAGCTGGGAGGTCTAAGACCTGCCACACGATCATTCCCACACATATGCGCAGGAACGATCGCTCATCGAACTTGTTAACTACTCGCGGCGGTTGCCTGCCCTGCTCCTTCGTGCACCCTGTCAGCGAGCAATTGTGCCAGCTCGATCAACTGCGCAACGCCCAGTAATTCCTCGCGTGGTGCGCCTTCCAGGTTAAAGGCAAGGTCGCAACTCAGCGCGTTGGCCGAGGCAAGTGTTTCGCTGAGGTTGACCAACAGGTCTTCGGTGCTGATGCCATCGGCCACGGTGAACAGCCGGACGGGGGGATTGGGGGTGGGTTTGATCATTGTGAAGCTCCTCAGGAATGTGGAGCTGCCACTGATTCGCCGCGACGCGATAGGGTGGCAGCTGTACGCAGGTTCGCGGACCGGTCCCGAGGCAACCCGGCATACCCAAAGGTATCCCGCGCACAGCCGCCATAGCGCCGCACAGTAGACGATAAAAAAGCATCAACTGAAAGCAGACGATAGCGCTTTTGCTCTTAGGAAGTCGGGCCGCGACGCCCGTCCGCGGCATTTGCAGCGGTGTACGAAGACTAGAGATTGAGTTTCCTACCGGCAACCTCAAAGAGTTGTCGGAAGTTTCTGTGGAACGACCTCATATTCGGGCTGCGCGGCGGATCAAGGAGAATTTACCTACATGCGTAACGGAACCCGCTGACTACCTAGAACCGCATACCCTTGGCGATGATCCTCGACGCTTTGTCCTACGGCGTAAACATGAGGTTCACATGACTAACAAACCCCGTACGCAGCACCTGACTCGACCTGCTGAAAGCACAATTATCGAGCACATAATCGCGAACCCAGAGTTCGCGCACGCGCTAAGCCTTGAGGCCGACGAACTAAAATTGGATGAACCCGAAGTCGCAGCTCGATTAAACCAATGGCTGGAAAAAGCCCAATACCTATCTGACAGAAAGACGACGTTCACAGTTTTCGACGCTGCTGACCATCTCCACACACAAGAAGAGATGGATGCTTTCCTTGAAGCCTGTATCGAAGAAGACCCAGGCGATGGCTCATTGATCAAGGTGGCGCGAGCCGACATTGCCCGCGCGACTCGCAGGCTCAACGCGAAGCAATAGCCACACACAATCCAAAATGTGGGAGGGGCGTTGACTTGAAGATCGGCATCCTCTCGATTCCCCGTCTATCCTCAAACCCAGCACTGCGACACCAAACCACACCACCACTTTTTACTTATCCCCCCCGATCAGGCTAAATACCCGCCTGATCGTTTAACCCTACGGATTGTCCGCCATGGCCCGTCAACGCTTTGCAATTGCCTGGATCGCCTGCCTTGCAGTGCTGTTCAACGCCTTTGCCATGCCAATGGCCAGCGCGATGCAACAATCCAAGGACCCCGTGCAGCAATTGCTGTGGGGCAGTTTCTGTTCGTCCAATGGCGCCAGCCTGAAGACCATTGCCCTGGGCAAGCTGGAGATTCCGGCGCCGCAGCCGGACGATCATTCCACCATGCAGCATTGCTGGTGTTGCTCGGGCTCGGCGCCGTTGGTGGCGTTGCCGGGGCATGTGCCGCAGTTGTATCTCACGCGATTCGAGACGGTACAGCGTCAACCACACACCCCATTGCAAACCCCCACCCCGCGCCAGCAATGGCCGAGCCTTAACCCCCGCGCCTCTCCAACGTCCTGATCTTCTTCGCAAGTGAACTGCGTTTAGAACCGTTCTGGAGAACTGCCATGCTTAAATCTTCCCTGCTTCTGGCTGCGTTGCTGCTGCCGGTGTTCAGTGCTGCCAATGCCGAAGACTACAAGGCCGGCGACCTGCTGGTCAGCGATCCCTGGTCCCAGGAATTGCCGCCCAACGCGCCCACCGTCGCCGCGTATTTCGTGATTCATAACACCGGCGCTACCCCGGACCGCCTGCTCAGTGTCGACACACCAGTGGCCGACAAGGCCGAGCTGCATGAGCATGTGATGCAGGGCGACTTGATGAAGATGCAGCAAGTCCCCAGCGTTGCCGTACCGGCCAAGGGTGACCTGACCTTCGCGCCCATGGCGTATCACGTCATGTTGCTGGGCCTCAAGGACCGCAGCCTGCTGGCCGATGGCAAGCAATTCCCGCTGACCCTGACCTTTGAAAAAGCCGGCAAGGTCGAGGTGGAAGTGTCGGTACAGAAAGTACCGCCGATGGCCGGCCACGCGCACAAGCACCCTCAATAGACTGACTCCAGATGGGCGCCCCTCGCGCCAGGCTATCCCCACACCGCCGCGTGAAGCGCGGCAGTTGGATCAGCCTGTTCGCCATGCTGATGATCTTTATCGGTCCGCTGATTTCCCAAGCGATGCCGATGGATCATCACGCCGGTATGTCGATGAACATGTCCATGGACATGCCCGGCGACCACGGCGACGTCCATCACAAGAAAGCCCCTGACGAACACCACGCGCTCTGGTCCAAGTGCGGCTATTGCGACTTGCTCTACAGTTGCCCGGCCCTGCCCGGCAGCGTGTCATTCACGGCCATCGGTACCCCGCCGCCGGCCAATGCCCTTACCCCCGCACCGCGCCTGGGCCATGCCCGGCAGAGCATCTTCCCCGGCGCCCGCAGCCGCGCCCCGCCCATCGCCTCGTAAGCACCTGACACCGTTACTTCACCCCGGCCGACTTTAGACAGACAGCCGCAGGCTGCTGGCCGTGTTGTTTACGATTGATTGATGGAATTTGTCATGTCCAGGTTTACTGCTGACTCCCGTTTGGGAAGCACCTCTGTGCTCGCTGCCCTATGCGGCGCCCTGCTCGTTCCCCACGCCCAGGCCGATGAACACGCCGAGCATGAGCTGACGCCCACGGTGATCACCGCCATTGCGCCCAGCTCGCCGCTGACCGTGGTCACCAACCCCAAAGACCCACGCCAACCGGTGCCCGCCAGCGACGGCGGCGACTACCTCAAGACCATCCCCGGCTTCGCCCTGGTACGCAACGGCGGCACCAATGGCGACCCGGTGCTGCGCGGCATGTTCGGCTCGCGCCTGAACATCCTCACCAACGGCAGCATGATGCTCGGCGCCTGCCCCGGCAGGATGGATGCGCCGACCTCCTACATTTCGCCGGAAACCTACGACAAGCTCACCGTGATCAAAGGCCCGCAGACCGTACTCTGGGGCCCCGGTGCTTCAGCCGGCACCATCCTGTTCGAGCGCGAACCGGAACACTTCGGTGAACTCGGCACGCGGCTCAACGCGAGTGTGCTGGCCGGCTCCAACGGGCGCTTCGACAAGGTCATCGATGCCGCCGCCGGTGGGCCGCTGGGCTATGTGCGGGTGATCGGCAACCAGGCCCATGCCGATGACTACAAGGACGGCAACAACGACACCGTCGCCTCGCGCTACGACAAATGGAATGGCGACGTCGCCGTCGGCTTCACCCCGGATGCCGACACCCTGCTGGAGCTCACCGCCGGCCGTGGCGACGGCGAAGCGCGTTACGCCGGGCGCGGCATGGACGGTTCGCAGTTCCTGCGCGAAAGCCTGGGTCTGCGCTTCGAAAAATCGAATATCGGCGAAGTGCTGGATAAGGTCGAAGCCCAGGTCTACTACAACTACGCCGACCATGTGATGGACAACTACAGCCTGCGCACGCCCTCGGGCACCGGGATGATGGCCGGCCCCATGGCCTCCAACGTCGACCGCCGCACCCTCGGCGCGCGCATCAAGGCCACCTGGCGCTGGGCCGATGTGCAACTGATCAGCGGCCTGGATGCGCAGACCAACGAACACCGCCAACGTAGCAGCATGGGCATCGACACCTACAAGGACTTGCCCAAGGTCAAGGACGCCAACTTCCACAACTACGGCGTATTCGGCGAACTGACGTGGTACGCCGCCGACCGTGACCGCCTGATCACCGGCGCGCGCCTGGACCGCACCTCGGCCAAGGATTTCCGGCAAACCACCGGCTCCGGGATGAGTGCACGCGCCAACCCGACCGCCGACGACACCCGCGCCGATACGTTGCCCTCGGGTTTTATGCGTTATGAGCACGACCTGGCCGACAGCCCGACCACCCTCTATGCCGGCCTGGGCCACTCGGAGCGCTTCCCGGATTACTGGGAGCTGTTCTCGCCCAACACCGGCGCAGTCGGCTCGGTCAACGCCTTCGACGGCGTGAAGCCGGAGAAAACCACCCAGCTCGACGTCGGCGCGCAGTACAAAGCCGACAACCTCGAAGCCTGGGCCTCGGGCTACGTCGGCCAGGTGCGTGACTTCATCCTGTTCGACTACCGGGCGGGGATGATGGGCACCACCTCCCAGGCGCGCAATGTGGACGCGCGCATCATGGGCGGTGAACTCGGCGCGGCCTACAAACTGACGCAGAACTGGAAAGCCGATGCCACCCTCGCCTACGCCTGGGGCAAGAACAGCAGCGACGGCAAGGCCCTGCCGCAAATGCCACCGTTGGATGCACGCTTCGGCCTGACCTACAGCGAAGACGACTGGAGTGCCGGCGCGTTGTGGCGGGTAGTGGCGGCGCAGAACCGCATCGACCAGAACAAGGGCAATGTGGTCGGCAAGGACTACGACAAGAGCGGCGGTTTTGGCGTGTTCTCGGTCAATGGCGCCTATCGCATCAACAAGAATTTCAAGGTCAGCACCGGCGTCGACAACCTGTTCGGCAAAGCCTACGCCGAGCACCTGAACCTGGCCGGCAACGCCGGGTTCGGCTACCCGGCCAACGACCCGCAGGCCATCAAGGAGCCGGGGCGCACCCTGTGGACCAAGGTTGACATGAGCTTCTAAAAGCATCGCGGGCAAGCCCCCTCCCACAGTTGGAATGCATTCCACATGTGGGAGGGGGCTTGCCCCCGATAGCAGTCTGACCAACGACAAAAAATTCAAGCTTTGCGGAGCATCCCTGATGACCACTCAAAAAGTTTCCTTCTACAACCTGGCCTGGCGCTGGCACTTCTACGCCGGCCTCTTCGTCGCCCCTTTCATGGTGCTGCTGGCCCTGACCGGCATCATCTACCTGTTCAAACCCCAGCTCGATCCGCTGATGTACAGCGACCTGCTCAAGGTGCAAAGCGCCGAGCACGCCTTGAGCGCCGACGAACAGTTGCAACGCGCCCAGGCGGCCTTTCCCCAGGGCAAGATCAGCAAGTACCTGCCACCCGCCGACGCCACCAGCAGCGCGCAGTTCGTGATGCACGACGGCGGGCGCGAAGTGACAGTGTTCGTCGACCCCTATCGTGGCACCGTACTCGGTGAGCAGGATGCGAAAAACAACCTGCAAGCCATCGCCCGCGCCCTGCACGGCGAGCTGATGATCGGCACCGTCGGCGATCGCCTGGTGGAGCTCGCCGCCGGTTGGGGCGTGATGCTGGTGGTGTCCGGCCTGTACCTGTGGTGGCCGCGCGGCAAAACGTCGGCCGGGGTGTTATGGCCGCGTTTCACGAGCCGTGGCCGCGTGTTCTGGCGTGACCTGCATGCCGTCGCCGGCTTCTGGGGCGCGGCGTTTCTGCTGGTGATGCTGCTCAGCGGCATGACCTGGACCGGCTTCTGGGGCAAGCAATACGCCGACCTTTGGAACACTTTCCCGGCGGCGATGTGGAACAACGTGCCGCAGTCCGATCAGCAGGCGCGGGTGCTCAATACCGCAACGCAACAGACCGTGCCCTGGGCCATGGAAAACACGCCGATGCCGATGTCCGGCGACCATGCCGAACACATGAACCACGGCGCCATGCACGCTGCTCCCGCCGCGCCCACGGTGCGCCTGCAACAGGTGGTGGACCTGGCCACGGCACGCAAGGTCGAGCCCGGCTACAGCATCACTTTCCCCACCACTGCCGAAGGCGTGTTCACCGTCGCGGTGTTCGCCGACGACCCGCGCAACGACGCCACCCTGCATGTGGACCAGTACACCGGCAAAGTCCTCGCCGATGTGCGCTGGGCGCACTACAACACCGTGGCGCGGGCCACCGAGACCGGCGTGATGCTGCACGAGGGCAAGATGTTCGGCTGGGTGAACCAGCTGATCGTGCTGCTGATCTGCCTGATGATCCTGCTCAGCGCGGTGAGTGGCGTGTTGATCTGGTGGAAGCGTCGGCCCCAGGGCGGCCTGGGAGTTCCGCCGTTGCGTCATGACCTGCCGAAGTGGAAAACCGCGATGGTGATCATGCTCGGGCTGGCGCTCCTGTTCCCGCTGGTGGGCGCCTCGTTGATCGCGGTCTGGGCGCTGGATCGCCTGGTGTTTTCACGGTTGTTCAGCCAACGTGAATCCACCTCAGGTTCGCTATGAAGTAGGCGAGATGCCCTACATAGAGGCGTTAGGTAGTCTTACGCGGGCTTTCGCCAAAGACGCAGGAAGTGTTAACTTATAACACTTACTGCATACCTCAGCTCGCCGCGCCCAGCGGCGAGCACCGCCTCGAAGAAGCGATTTTCCGCCCAATGAACAAGTACCTAGTGTCCGGCCTGTGCCTGCTCGCCCTGCATGACAGCGCCCAGGCCCTGACCCTGCCCGCCAGCCCGGTGACCGCAGCGGCCGTGGATGACCAACACGTCGACCTGAACACACCGACCACCGCAGGCTCGCGCCTGAATCTCAGCGCGCTGCAAACCCCGGGCAGTGTCGAAAGCCAGACCGGCACGCAGATCCGCGCGCGTGGCGACGCCAGCGTGCAGGACTCCATTTCCCGTGCCACCGGCATCAGCCGCACCGGCACACCGGGCGATGGCGGCACCTCGCTGGCGGCCCGTGGCTTTACCGGCCAGGGCTCGGTGATGCAACTGTACGACGGCACCCGCATGTACATGGGCATGGGCACCTCGACCTTCCCGGTGGACACCTGGGCGGTGGAACGCGTAGACGTTTTGCGCGGCCCGGCCTCGGTGCTGTACGGCGAAGGCGCCACCGGTGCGGTGATCAATACCGTGCCGAAAAAACCCTTCGAAGGCGAGATCGAAAACCACCTCCGCCTCGGCTACGGCGCCTACGATCGCCAGCAACAAGCCCTGGACAGCGGCGGCTCGCTGACCGACACCCTGAGCTATCGCCTGAACCTCAACCGCCTGCGCAGCCACGGCTTTATCGACCATGGCGACTCCAGCAGCGACTTCGTCAGCGGCGCCCTGCGCTGGCAGGCGGCGGACAACCTGAGCTTCACCCTGGCCAGCGACTACGGCGACCAGCGCCCGCAGAACTACTTCGGCACGCCGCTGATCAATGGCCAGTTGCACAAGGGCCTGCGCGACAAGAACTACAACGTCAGCAACGACACCCAGCACTACAACGACCAGTGGACGCGCCTGACCAGCGAGTGGCAGATCACTGACAACGTCAGCGCCACCAATGAACTGTTCTACCTGAAGAACCAGCGCCGCTGGCAGAACGCCGAGAACTACAACGTCACCAACGGGCAACTGACCCGCAGCGGCAACTTCGGCATCAAGCACAACCAGGAACAGGTCGGCGATCGCCAGACCTTCACCTTCAAGCACAGCCTGTTCGGCCTCGACAGCCAGACGGTGACGGGCGTGGAATACAACCGCATCCGTTTCCGCCTGGCCAGCAACTCACCGTTCAACGACGCACTGCCCGGCGGCCAGCCGGTGGATATCAACGATCCGGCGCCCGCTCGGTTCGACAGCCAGAACCCGTTCAAACCGCTGTTCGCCACCACCACCAAAACGGTCGCCGGTTTCGCCGAAAACCGCCTGCAACTCACCGACCAACTGGCGCTGGTCACCGGCATCCGCCGCGACTATGCCCACGTCGAGCGCGATGATTTGCGTGACGCCAGCCAAAGCGACAAGACCCTCACCGGTAATAACTGGAAGGCCGGCCTGGTCTACGCAATCACCCCCGACACCTCGGTCTACGGCCAGTACGCCACCAGCACCGACGGGGTCGGCGGCCTGATTTCCCTGAGCCCTGGCCAGCAGCAGTTCGACCTCTCCACCGCCAGGCAAACCGAGATCGGCCTCAAGCAGGCCTTCTGGGATCAACGCGGCGAATGGACAGTGGCGGCCTACCATATCGTCAAGAAGAAACTGCTCACCGACGTCCCCGGCAACCCGGACCTCAAGCAGCAAGTCGGCCAGCAATCCTCCAGCGGCCTGGAAGCCAGCCTCGACCTGCAACTGCCGCACGCCTGGGCGCTGCAAGCCAACGCAGCCGTCGTGCGGGCGCAGTACGACGACTTCAAACAGGATGTCGACGGCGTACAAGTGTCCCGCGACGGCAATCGCCCGGTGGACGTGCCACGCCGCACCGCCAACCTGTGGCTGAGCAAGGCCCTGAGCGACGACATCCGCGCCGGTGCCGGGGTGCGCTATGTCGATGCACGGTATGCCGACAAGGCCAACCAGAGCGAGCTGCCGAGCTACACCGTGGTCGATGCCACGCTGTCGTGGAAGGCGATGCGCAACACCACCCTGGGCCTGCAACTGAACAACCTGTTCGACCGCACCTACGCGGTCAGCCAGTACAACGACGGCCAGCAATGGATCCTCGGTGAACCGCGCTCGTTCTTCGTCACGGCGGACTACACCTTCTAACTGACCCAAACACCGTTGGATCCCTGCAGGCCTTGAGAGACTTGATGACTTCACTCACCCTCACCCGCATCAACTGGGCCCCGGCGAACCACTGCCAACACCCGTTCCAACTGCGTGACGCAGGCCTTCACGTCGCTGCGGGGGAGTTCGTCGGGCTGATCGGCCCCAACGGCAGCGGCAAGACCAGCCTGTTGCGCTGCGCCTATCGGTTCACCCAGCCGGAGCGCGGCGACGTATTGCTCGCCCACCGGAACCTGTGGAAGCAAGGCGCCAAGTGGTGTGCGCAACGTATCGCCGTGGTGTTGCAGGAGTTCCCGGATGCCTTTGGCCTGCGAGTCGATGAAGTGGTCGCCATGGGCCGCACGCCCCACAAGGGCCTGTTCGACAGCGACACCCTGGAGGATCGGCAGCTGGTGCAACAGGCGCTGGTATCGGTGGGCATGCAGGGCTTTGAAGCGCATGCCTTCGCCACCCTCTCGGGCGGTGAAAAACAGCGCGTCATCCTCGCCCGCGCCCTGGCCCAGCAACCGCAATTACTGATCCTCGACGAGCCGACCAACCACCTCGATCCACGCTACCAGCTTGAGCTGTTGAGGCTGGTCAAGCGCCTGGGTATCGGCACCCTGGCCAGCATCCACGACCTCAACCTGGCCGCCGCTTTTTGTGATCGGCTCTACGTGATCGACCACGGGCGCATCGTCGCCAGCGGCACGCCTCACCAGGTGCTGACCACTGAACTGCTGCGCGATGTGTTCGGCGTCGAGGCGCTGATCGACACTCATCCCCTGGCCGACCATCCCCGCATCACCTGGATAACCCAACCATGATCCTGCGCGCCTTCGCCCTTGTGGCCCTGCTGTTCGGTGCTTCGTCAGCCTTCGCTGAAGCCACCCATTACCCGGTCACCGTCAAAAGCTGCAACCGCGACGTGACCTTCCGGGAGGCGCCGAAGCATGCGGTGAGCCATGACATCAACATGACCCAGATGATGCTCGCCCTGGGCCTCAAACCGCGGATGGCCGGCTACAGCGGCATCACCGGCTGGAAGTCGGTCACCCCGGACATGGCCCGGACTCTCGATGGCCTGCCGGAACTGGCGAGCAAGTACCCGTCAGTGGAAACCCTGCTCAATGCCAATGTGGATTTCTTCTTTGCCGGCTGGGACTACGGCATGCGCGTGGGCGGCGACCTGACGCCGAACACCCTGCAGCCGCTGGGGATCAACGTGTACGAGCTGACCGAGTCGTGCGCCTTCGTGATGAAGCGCCCGGCCGCGACCCTGGACGACACCTATAACGACCTGCGCAACCTGGGCAGGATTTTCGACGTGCAGGACCGCGCCAATGCCTTGATCGCGCAGATGCAGGCACAGGTCGCCGAGGTGCAGACAGACCTGCCCGCCCACAAGCCGCGCGTGTTCCTCTACGACAGCGGTGAAGACCGCGCCATGACCTCCGGCCGCCTCGGCATGCCCCAGGCGCTGATCGACGCGGCCGGCGGGCGCAACATCCTCGATGACGTCGACGCCAGCTGGACCCGCGTCAACTGGGAGATGGTGGTGGAGCGCAATCCACAGGTGATCGTGATCGTCGACTACAGCGAAGTCACCGCCGATCAAAAACAGCAGTTCCTGCTCAACAACCCGGCGCTGCAAGGGGTGGACGCGATCAGGAACCAGCGCTTTATCGTGATCCCGTATGTACAAGCCACGCCGGGCATCGATAACGTGCTGGCGGTGGAAACCCTGGCCAAGGGGTTCCACGGCGAATGATCACCCGTCGTTACCCCCTGTTGCTTGCCGTCCTGGGCGCATTGCTGCTGGTGTCCTGTGTGATATCCCTGGGCTTTGGCCCGGCGCGGGTACCCGCGGACGTGGTGTGGCGCATCCTGCTGTACAAGGTCTTCGGCATCGGCGAAGTGAGTTGGTCGGCCGGGCAGGCACCTATCGTCTGGCTGATCCGCGTGCCGCGCATGCTGCTGGGGGCGTTGGTGGGGGCCGGGCTGGCGTTGATCGGTGCGGTGTTGCAGGCGGTCACGCGTAATCCGCTGGCCGATCCGCACCTGCTGGGTGTCACTTCCGGCGCGACCCTGGGCGCGGTGATCGTGGTGCTGCATGTAGGCGAGATCATCGGCCTGCTGACCTTGCCCATCGCCGCCTTTATCGGCGCCCTGTCGAGCATGATCGTGGTGCTCGCGGTAGCCAGTCGCAATGGCCGGCTGGAGAGTGATCGCCTGTTGCTGTGCGGCGTGGCAGTGTCGTTCGTGATGATGGCGGCGGCCAATCTGCTGCTGTTCATGGGCGACCATCGCGCCGCCTCGGCGGTGATGTTCTGGATGCTCGGCGGCCTCGGCCTGGCACGCTGGGAACTGCTGGCGATTCCGGGCGCCAGCGTAGTGCTCGGGCTGCTGGTGCTGGTGGGCATGGCCCGCCCGTTGAACGCGCTGATGGCCGGCGAACAGACCGCCGTGACCCTTGGCCTGAACGCCCGCAATGTACGGCTGAAGGTGTTCCTGGTCGCCTCGTTGATGACCGGCGTGCTGGTGTCCATCAGCGGCTCCATCGGCTTTGTCGGGCTGATGGTGCCGCACATCGCCCGGCGCCTGGTGGGCGCCGAGCATCGTCGCTTGCTGCCGGTGTGTGCAGTGCTGGGCAGCCTGTTCCTGATCTGGGTCGATGTGGCGGCGCGCACCTTGATCGCCCCCGAAGACCTGCCGATCGGCGTGGCCATGGCGGCGATCGGCGGCCTGTTCTTCATCGGCCTGATGCGCAAGCGCTGACGTTTACAGCTCGTCGCGGTCGCGCAGGCTCAGCGGTTCGTCGACCTCGGGCACGGCGACTTCCAGGCCATTGGAGCGCTCCACTTGCCGTTCGGACAGTAGACCCTCGTTCATCCAGAAGTCGTCCTTGTCCAGCACGAACAGCTTGCCGGTCCTGGCCACGCCCTTCAGGAACACGGTGGGATACACGTCGGGACCGCCCACCAGGACCCGGCTTTCCTGCGCCGAATAACTGGGCAGGTACTTCAACAACGCCCCGGCCTGGCTCGACAGATACAGACCCGGCGACGGCCGCGACAGCCCGCGCAACACCCTGATGAAATAACTCAGGAAGGTCGGCGCCACGAAATGACGCGTCAGGGCGATATCTTTCGGCGCCCGGCTGTCGGTGGCCGGCATGCTGTTGTAGAGCAGATGGACACCCGCAACCGCATATGGCTGCGGAAAGTCCGGCAGGGGCGCTGGCGGCACCGCCGGTTGTACAGGGCCCAGCGGCCCGCTGTAGAACAGGCGCAGAATCAGCGACTGGTCGGCCCCGGCCGCTACCGGCAAGGTAGCCAGGAACGACGTGCCCGCCGCATTGGCGAGTATCGCCGAGAGGTACTGTTTGCCCTGATACGGCGAAAGCTGGCGCCGGAGATAGCGCGCGGCATCATCCCCATCGGAAAAAACCGGACCGCAGGCCGCACGCCAAGGCGGCACAAACACCTCATCGACACCGGGTTTCCAGAACGTATCGACACGATTGCGCGTGGTCCAGACCTCGCCTCGGACCAGCGTATCCAGGACCCCTTTGTCGAGCAGGCGATGGACGTAACTGAGCAGGGTCATCCGGCCTGCGCGCAACTGCTGCCGTGTTTCAAGCAGCGAGCCCCACGAATCCAGCTGCGCATCCGTGCCCAGGTATTGATACCTGAGCAGGGCACCATCCGCGCATGACAGGTAAAACGTGAGTTGCTTGCCCCTGATTCCGTGAATCGAGAAGCGGATGCCGATGTCCATGTCCGTGGGCGAAAAAAATGCCTGGTGCAACGGATCCGTGGCCGGCGTGACGCTGTCGCTGCTGGCACACAGGTAGAAGCCTTCCAGCCCATAGCCCTGGGGGAAAAGACCGTCGGGAAAGACTTGCGCAAAGTCACGATAACTCTGGCGCACCAGCGGCATGCTGACCATGTAGTGCCCGTTTTTCTGCGATTTGAACACGTAGCCGAACTGCAGGTGTTCGCCATGCCGACGATGCTGATGGGCATACCGCACCGCGTCCTGCTCCTGGGTGAACAGCGGGCTGAACGCCGGGTCTGCCAGTGCGTTCCGGATCGCCAATGGCGCGGGGCGGTCGCTATTGACGATGAAGGCGCCAAGGATCCGGCGTGGCGTGCCCCACGTCGGGCTGCCCTCCACCACCCGCAAGACACCCGCATTGGCCAGGCGCGTGACAAATTCGCCAGGCGCCAGCGCGGCGTTGCGAATCTGACGTTCGAGCAGGTTTTCCAGGCGATCGCGTCGTGTCTCGTCGAGGGGCAAAAGCTGTTTTCTCAGCGCTTCCTCCAGCGCGGAGTGGCTGCGTGTGTAGCTCACCACACAGCCATCGGAACCCAGCAGGTACTCGCGGTTCAGGCGTGCGTCCTGGCCTGCGAGGGCCGAAGAAATCACGCGGGTGGACAGCATGTTGCGATAGAGGCCGGCCTGCGCCAGTTCGAGTACGAAGGGCAACTCCCGGGCCGGGCTGGAGCGGTAACGTGCAACCACCGTATGGGCCGCCGGGAAGCCACCGGTACTGACCACCTCATCCGGGAAAATCCACTTGGGGTCGAAGTCTTCCTGGGGCACCTTGAGCGGTTCGGTGGCGACAAACAGGCCATCGGGACGCTGCAGAATCAACCCGCCCAGCAGACCATTGCCCTGCAGCAGCGAACGGACGTGCCGGGCCGCATCGTCCTGGGAATGAAAGGCCGGGCCCAGGCGACGGCGGATGAAGTTGGCGTAGGGGCGCCAGGCCACGCCACCCTGGCCTACCGCTCCCCGGCGGTCCCAGCACTGGCTGGTGTAGAGCACCCGCAGGTCCGCAGGCTGGGCGACCTGTGACACATAGCGCTGGACGTCCAGCGTCCCGTTGTGCAGGTTCATCCCGGCGATGATCACGCCCGTGCCGTCGGTGGCCTCCTTGAGCAGGGAGGATGCCGGAGGTTGGTAGCGCAACAAGGCGCCATCGTGTGTCGACACATACACCGGCAGTATCGCAGTGGCTGCCGGGCGCGGCAGATGCCGGGCATCCTGTTCGGCGCGCAGCAGCACCTCGGGGGTGATGAAGAACCGTGCCAGCCAGGCCTCGGGGGTGGGCAATCCCGCCGGCACCCATTGCTGCGAAAACAGCAGGCCGGCCAGCTCGAACCCCTTGGCGAATTCGCCACCGGCCAGATAACCGACGCCCCTGGAGGAGTCACTCAACCAACGCCCGCCGGAGGTGATCGCCAGCAGTTCACTGACCACAAACTCATCGCGCTGCGGATGCTTGAGGATGTACGCCGTGCAGCGTTGCGCATCCAGGTTCCTGCCGTACCAGCGCACATGGGCATTGAGTGCCGCGGCATCGAGACTGTCGAAGATCGCGCCGAACGCCGGTGCCTGCAGATCGACTTCGGCGTAGTCGAAGTTGGGCGTCCAGTCGTTGTAGACCCGGCCGCGCGGCCCCCACAACGCGCTGCGCACCAGCACGCTCAAGGTGCCGGCATCGGCCAGCCGGGCGACGATGTCCACCGGCTTGAGCCGGCCGCTCTCCAACCGCTCGAAATAGCCATGCTGGCCTGCTTCGCGCCGGGTATTGCTCAGTACCAGCAGCTCATTGGCCGAGCCACTGGGGCGATAGCTGATCAGGTTATTCGGCGAACCGCTCAGATAGGCCGGCAGCCGCGACTCGATCACCGAACGGATCTCCACATCGGAGAACAGCGTGGCGTTGACTTCCAGATCGGCCAGCGTCCAGCCAAGACGCCGCTGGCGTTCCAGGTCAGCCACGGATAACGCGGTATGCGAACTGTAGCGCGCATACAGCTGATGGCCCGCAGGCGGCACCAGATAAGCACTGCCGTTGGCAGGGCGCAGCAGGTCGGAGGCGAAGCCGTCGCCGGAAATGGCCACCGGCTCAGTGAATACAAATCGCCCATCGTCCCGCTTGAGGACATACCCGGCATAGGCATTGCTGCGGCGAACGCCGATGCGTTCATGGGCATGCCGCGCGGCGTCGTCCGCGGTCAGGAACATCCCGCTCAAGGGCAGCGCGCCTGAACCGAGCGGCAAGTGCTCGCTGTCATACAACGGCCCGAGGGTGTTCCACAGGCCGCCTTGCTGGACCACCGACAACGCGCCCGCGCGAATCACTCGGCGCACGAAGTCCCGCGGCGACAACGTGCCGTCGAGCAAGGCCGCTTCATTGCCGTTGTCGGTCACGGTTTGGCCGTCGACGACAAACAGCTCGTTGGCAGACGAGGCACTCGGCACCTGCCAGTGCAGCAAAGCGTTATCAGCGGTGCGCAGATACAGCTTGAGACCAAGCTCAGCGAGCTGGATACCGGTGCTGGCGATCGCTTGCCTCATGGCGTCCACCAGCAACGGCGGCGTAGCAAACCGCTTGTACAGCCACGCCTCCTTGGGCGGAAGGCGCTCCGGCGCCTGGGCCGGCTGGGCGTGGTAGAGGCCCACCAGGCGATAATTCGGCACCAGCCTTGGCTCACCGCGGTCCCCCACGGGAAACAGACTGTCCAGGGTCGTCCCCAACGGCGCCGGCAACGTAGCGATGTAATTCGAGGTGGTACGGTGTTTCAGCACCACGCCCACCGCCGCCTGCCCCAGCAAGTCGACGCTGCTCAGGGCGACCAGCACCGCGCTGTGCCCCATCGACAGCAGCGGGGTAAAAAACGGCAGGTCCTGCACCGAGGTGACAGGGCTGCCCAGGGTCCAGCCGTGCAGCACACGCCCCCGCACCCCACCCCAGACCTTGCTGCCCACCACGACCCGCAGGTCCCCGGCCTGCGCCAGGTTCCACACCGCCCCCTCGAACGCGGTGAGAGGCTGCGCCGGCTCGATCCCCGTCAACTGCCGCAACAGGGATTGTTCGGCCTGGGAACCGCTGCTCGTGTACTTGAGCAATGCGCCGTCAGGACCGGACAGATAATGCACCGGGGTGAAATCACGGTGGGACAGGGCAAACACCTGATCGGCATTCGAGAAGAAGCTGCCGGTCAGCGCAACCTGGTCCGGGTTGAAGCCCGGGTTGTAGCGCTCCACCTCGCCAGGCTCGGCCGGATAGGAACGGTAGAAGCCCTGGCATTCATAAGAGGGCGGAGCAATGAACCGGGCGCGATCATCCGTGCCCAGGAGGGTGAGGAAGTCGAACCGCACGCCGGTGCTGACTTGCGGCTCGGTGGCAAAGAAATGCCCGCCAGGCTTTTTCAGGATGACTCCACCGAACTCACGCTCGCGTCGCGTCCCGATACGCCGGTGAGCCCACAGTGCCGCATCATCCGCAGACACAAACGCCGGGCTCAAGGCCGGCAGGGAAGCCACGGCGGTCGCGGCGCTCGGCAGGGACGGCGCAGCGGCAAACGCTCGCCAGTGCCGGTCAATGGCGCCAGGCGGCCCCCATAGCGCATTGCCCAGGACCACCCGCAGGCGACTGACCCCAGCCAACTTGCGCACGCCTTCGGCAGGCGCATAGGTACCGTCCGCCAGGTCTCTGGCAATCAGGCTGCCGCCCGGCGCCGGCGCGAACAATCGCGTGAATGCGGCCTGGTCCGCCCCTTCCGGCTCCAGCACAAGCAGGCTGTCTGCAGCGCCGGAGAGGTAGCCCGGCACGCGCAGTTGATGAATCCTGTGGGCCTCGACGTCAGTAAAGCCCTGGAAGTAGACACTGGCATCGTCGCGGGTCCACTTCGTCTTGAAGTCGGCATCGAGGTTCTCCCATGACAACGCCATGTGCGAGCCGAACCAGGCGTGCAGTTGATAACCACCGGGCAACGCCAACTGTTTGCTGTAAGCGTCCCACGGATAGAACCCCTGGAACCCATAAGGGTTGGTGCCCGCCTGCAGCAATTGCGTCAGTACAAAGTGCTGGTCGGGGTGCTTCAGAATCAGCGCCACATAGGCGCGGTCACGGCGCTCGCCCACCTGCGCATGGGCAAACTGTGCGGCCTTGTCGGCCGACGAAAACGCCTGGCCGAGGCTGGCCTGCTTGAAGGGGAAGCGTGCATAGGGCGTCCAGTTGTTCTCGACCACGCCTTCCACGTCCCACAGCGGGCTGGTCTGTTCGACGCTCAACTCACCGGCTTCGGCCACCTGTTTCACAAACTGGCGCGGGGTCAGGGTTCCCGCCGCGAGGGCCAGGTCAAGGCCGGGCTCATCGGTGGTGAACAATCGCGTTTCCGCCGGTGAGCCGCTGAACCGGTAGCGCAGCAAGGCATTGTCCTTGGTGCGCAGGTACAGCGAGATGCCCAGCACGGAGGGCGCCGTATGCATGTAGCGGCGGGCCTTGGCGATGTAGGCCGCCAGCTCCCGAGGGCTGAAGAACTGCTGGTACAGCCACGGTTCCACCGTCGGAAACTGCGCCGGCACCGGCCGCGACAGATAGAAGAAGCCCTGCAGGTGAAAGCCCTCCGGCAAGGGTGGCCCGCCCGCCAGCAAAGGCAGGTGGTTGTCGGTGGGCAACTGCTCTGCACTGCTGAGTACGAAGGGCTGGGTGGCGGCGAACTCATCGCGCAGCTCATGCTTGAGCAGCAGGGCCATCTGGCTGACATTCGGCATGCGCCGCATGCGCGCCTGCACGGCGTTGAGCGCCTGGGTGACCTCGGGATACACCGCCCCGCAGGCGATGGTGGGCTGGCCGCTGTTCAATGGCAGATAGGGCCGCCAGCGCTGATCGATGACACCGGGCACCCCGCCCCAGTCATCGCTGGCGACCAGCAACGACAGGCGGCCTACCGACGCCACTTTCCTGATAAAGCCTTCGAGCGTGCCATCGTGACCATCGGCGGGCACGGCTGTACTGACGTCGTCGATCCAGTCGACAAACTTGCGCTCGGCCTCGGAAAAACCCGGCTGGTACTTGAGCAATACGCCCTGGGGGCCCGACAAGTAGGCGGTGCCGAACGCACGCCCTTCGTAGTGGTTGAAGACCACATCGCGGGTGGAAAAAAAGCTGTTGAAGATACGCACCTGGCGGTCCCGATAACCGGGATTGAGGGCCTTGAGCTGGGCAAACTGGTCAGGGTGAGAATGCACCCCGCCCACCAGTTTGTAGCCCTCAGGATCGAGGAACTCGTTCTGCGCCCCGCGCTCCAGCAACAGCGAAAAGTCGAACGTCGCCGCCTTGCCGGGAATCGGCTCGGTGGCAAACACTTTGCTATCGGCCAGGCGCTGGAGAATGACACTGCCGTACTCGCGGTCGCGCTTGTCGCCAATGCGCTCGTGCACATAGCGTGCAGCATCGTCGGCACTGATAAACCCAGGGCTGAGGGTATATCGAAGGCCCCTCGCTGCCGCGCGCTCCTCTCTGGATAAATGCTCTTGCATGACACTCCCTTGATCATGTTCGTCGTCGGTGCCCATGGGCACCGGGCTCGCACAACGCTTGCCATGCAGAAGCGTCCTCGCTTGAACCGCCAGCAGGGCGCTGCATAGTTATCGAGGCCACCGGCACTCTTTAGGCGCATCCCCTGCACCGCCAACGCCCGCACGCTCCGCATTGGTGCGCCAACGCCAGGCACCGGGCTCCAGCCCCCGCAAAACCGGGCGTTGCGCCATCGGGCACAGCCCTTGCTAGTACCCCTTCAGCGTTCACATCGGCCTATCAAAAAAAACTAAACGTTTACGGAGACCGCACCATGAAGCGTCGCAGCTTGATCAAGGCTTTCACCCTGTCCGCCTCCATTGTCGCCATGGGCCTGACCTGGACCGTGCAGGCCGCCGAGACCATCAAGGTCGGCATCCTGCACTCGCTGTCCGGGACCATGGCCATCTCCGAAACGTCCCTCAAAGACATGGCGCTGATGACCATCGACGAGATCAACGCCAAGGGCGGGGTGAACGGCAAGATGCTTGAGCCGGTGGTGGTGGACCCGGCGTCGAACTGGCCGCTGTTCGCGGAAAAGGGCCGGCAGCTGCTGACCCAGGACAAGGTCGCCGTGGTGTTCGGCTGCTGGACCTCGGTGTCGCGCAAATCGGTATTGCCGGTGTTCGAAGAGCTCAACGGCCTGCTGTTCTACCCGGTGCAATACGAGGGTGAAGAGATGTCGCCGAACGTGTTCTACACCGGTGCGGCGCCGAACCAGCAGGCGATCCCGGCGGTGGAATACCTGATGAGCGAAGAAGGCGGCAGCGCCAAGCGTTTCTTCCTGCTCGGCACCGACTACGTGTACCCGCGCACCACCAACAAGATCCTGCGTTCGTTCCTGCATTCCAAAGGCGTGGCGGACAAGGACATCGAAGAGGTCTACACCCCGTTCGGCCATGCCGATTACCAGACCATCGTCGCCAACATCAAGAAGTTCTCCGCCGGCGGCAAGACGGCGGTGATTTCCACCGTGAACGGCGACTCCAACGTGCCGTTCTACAAGGAGCTGGCCAACCAGGGCTTGAAAGCGACCGACGTACCGGTGGTGGCCTTCTCCGTGGGTGAAGAAGAGCTGCGCGGCATCGACACCAAGCCGCTGGTGGGCAACCTCGCGGCCTGGAACTACTTCCAGTCAGTGGAGAACCCGGTGAACAAGAAGTTTGTCGCCGACTGGAAAGCCTACGCGAAGAAACACAACCTGCCGGGCGCGGACAAAGCGGTGACCAACGACCCGATGGAAGCCACCTACGTGGGCATCCACATGTGGGCGCAGGCAGCCGAGAAAGCCAAGTCCACCGACGTCGACAAAGTGCGCGAAGCCCTGGCCGGCCAGACCTTTGCCGCGCCATCGGGCTTTACCCTGACCATGGACAAGACCAACCACCACCTGCACAAGCCGGTGATGATCGGCGAGATCCAGTCCGACGGGCAGTTCTCGGTGGTGTGGCAGACCCAGGAGCCGATCCGGGCGCAGCCGTGGAGCCCGTACATTCCTGGCAATGACAAGAAGCCGGACTATGCGGTGAAGAGCAACTAAGTCTCACGACAGATCAAAAATGTGGGAGGGGCGGTGCGACGATTCGACTTGCCCCCGATAGCTGAGTGTCAGGCACTGCATGTGCTGACTGATGCACCGCAATCGGGGGCAAGCCCCCTCCCACAATTGACCGCGTACGATCAGGACAATTTGTATGCCCACTGCCCTGCACCGTTTCATCCTCACGGCCCTGCTATTGCTGCCTTTGGCGGTACATGCCGGCGACGCCGAAGACTTCCTGGCCGCCAACCCGACGCAACAAGCCAAGCTCCTCCAGGACTGGGCCGCCCAGCCCGACCCGGCGCGCATCGAGTTGGTGGACGCCCTGCAACAGGGCCAGCTCACGCTCAACGGCGAGACCAGGACCGTACGCCTGAACAACCGCCTGCGCGGCTTGATCGACAACGTGCAGGCCAGCCAGCAACTGCTCGCCGCCGACCCCAAGGTGCGCCTGGCCGCGGCACGCACCCTGCAAAAAAGCGCGCAACCGGCGCAACTCAAATTCCTCGACCAGCAGGTCGCCGCCGAGACCAACGAGGACGTGCACTCCGCCCTCAGCCTGGCCCTGGCCAACCTGCAACTGGTCGACACCGACCCGGCCGTGCGCCTCGCCGCCGTGCGTCTGCTCGGCAGTACCGGCGACCCGCTGGCCCGCACGCGCCTCGAAGCGCTGCTGGAGCCCGGGGTGGAAACCGACGCCGCCGTGCACACCGCCGCCGAGACCAGCCTGGCCCAGGTCAAACGCAAACTGATGCTGGGTGAGATCCTCGGCCAGGCCTTCAGCGGCATGTCCCTGGGCTCGATCCTGTTGCTGGCGGCCCTGGGCCTGGCGATCACCTTCGGCCTGCTCGGCGTGATCAACATGGCCCACGGCGAGATGCTGATGCTCGGTGCCTACTCCACCTACGTGGTGCAGCTGCTGATGCAGCGCTATGTGCCCCAGGCCATCGAGTTCTACCCGTTGATCGCACTGCCGGTGGCGTTCTTCGTCACCGCCGCCATCGGCATGGCCCTGGAGCGTACGGTGATTCGTCACCTGTATGGACGCCCGCTGGAAACCCTGCTCGCCACCTGGGGCATCAGCCTGATGCTGATCCAACTGGTGCGCCTGGTGTTCGGTGCGCAGAACGTCGAGGTCTCCAACCCTGCGTGGCTGTCCGGCGGGATCCAGGTGCTGCCCAACCTGGTGCTGCCCTACAACCGCATCGTGATCATCGCCTTCGCGCTGTTTGTGGTCGTGCTCACCTGGCTGCTGCTGAACAAGACGCGCCTGGGCCTCAACGTGCGCGCCGTGACCCAGAACCGCAACATGGCCGCCTGCTGCGGCGTGCCCACCGGGCGGGTGGACATGCTCGCGTTTGGCCTGGGCTCCGGTATCGCGGGCTTGGGCGGCGTGGCGCTGAGCCAGATCGGCAACGTCGGCCCTGACCTGGGCCAGAGCTATATCATCGACTCGTTCCTGGTGGTGGTACTCGGCGGCGTCGGCCAGTTGGCCGGCAGCGTGATGGCAGGGTTCGGCCTGGGTATCGCCAACAAGATCCTGGAACCGCAGATCGGTGCCGTGCTCGGCAAGATCCTGATCCTCGCGCTGATCATTCTGTTTATCCAGAAACGCCCGCAGGGACTCTTCGCACTGAAAGGACGGGTGATCGACTGATGAACCAGCCATTGATGCTTACGGCCACGCAAAAGGCCGGCCCCCAGGTGACGATTGCAGTCGGCGCGGTGGTGCTGTTGCTGCTGCTGGCCCTGCCGGTGTGTTCGCTGCTGTCGCCGGAAAACCCGCTGCATGTATCGGCCTACACCCTGACACTGGTGGGCAAGATCCTTTGCTACGCCATTGTCGCCCTGGCCCTGGACCTGGTGTGGGGCTACGCGGGGATGTTGTCCCTGGGCCACGGCCTGTTCTTTGCCCTCGGCGGTTATGCCATGGGCATGTACCTGATGCGCCAGGCCGCAGGCAGTGAGCTGCCGGCGTTCATGACGTTTTTGTCGTGGACCGAATTGCCCTGGTATTGGGTCGGCACCGAGCACTTCCTCTGGGCCCTGTGCCTGGTGGTGCTGGCGCCGGGCGTGCTGGCGCTGGTGTTCGGTTTCTTCGCGTTCCGCTCGCGGATCAAGGGCGTGTATTTCTCGATCATGACCCAGGCGCTGACCTTTGCCGGGATGCTGTTGTTCTTTCGCAACGAGACCGGGTTCGGCGGCAATAACGGCTTCACCAACTTCCGCAGCATCCTCGGTTTCGGCATCACCGAACCGGGCACGCGGGCCGTGCTGTTCGTGGCCACGGTGGTGCTGCTGGTGGCGAGCCTGTACATCGGCTGGCGCCTGGCCCGGAGCAAGTTCGGCCGGGTGCTGACCGCCCTGCGCGATGCCGAGAACCGCCTGATGTTCTGCGGCTACGACCCGCGCGGCTTCAAGCTGTTCGTGTGGGTGCTGAGCGCGGTGCTGTGCGGCCTGGCAGGCGCGTTGTACGTGCCGCAGGTGGGCATCATCAACCCGAGTGAAATGTCGCCGACCAACTCCATCGAAGCCGCCGTGTGGGTGGCCCTGGGCGGGCGTGGCACGCTGATCGGGCCGTTGCTCGGCGCCGGCGTGGTCAACGGCATGAAGAGCTGGTTCACCGTGGCCTTCCCGGAGTACTGGCTGTTCTTCCTCGGGGCGCTGTTCATCATCGTCACCCTGTACCTGCCCAAGGGCGTTATCGGGCTGTTGAAGAAATGAGGAACGTCATGCTCGAACCTATTTTCGATGCGGGCAGCGGCCGCGATGCCATCGGCATCGGCCAGGCCGCAGGCACCGGCCTGAACACCCGCCACGGCACCATCCTGACCCTGGAAGATATCAGCGTCAGCTTCGATGGGTTCAAGGCGCTCAACGACTTGAACCTGTACATCGGCGTCGGTGAATTGCGCTGCATCATCGGCCCCAACGGCGCGGGCAAGACCACCCTGATGGACGTGATCACCGGCAAGACCCGGCCCAGCCACGGCAAGGCCTGGTTTGGCGAAACCCTCGACTTGACCAGCATGAGCGAAGTGCAGATCGCCCAGGCCGGCATCGGCCGCAAGTTCCAGAAGCCCACGGTGTTCGAAGCCCTGAGCGTGTTCGAAAACCTGGAGCTGGCGCAGAAGACCGACAAGTCAGTGTGGGCCAGCCTGCGTGCGCGCCTGAGCGGCGAGCAAAAGGATGGAATCGATGAAGTGCTCGATACCATCCGCCTCACCGCCTCAATGCATCGGCCCGCCGGCTTGCTCTCCCACGGCCAGAAGCAGTTCCTGGAAATCGGCATGCTGCTGATGCAAGACCCGCAACTGTTGCTGCTGGACGAACCGGTGGCGGGCATGACCGACGCCGAGACCGAATTCACCGCCGAACTGTTCAAGCGCCTGGCGGGCAAGCATTCGTTGATGGTGGTGGAACACGACATGGGCTTTGTCGGCTCGATTGCCGACCACGTCACCGTGTTGCACCAGGGCAGCGTGCTGGCCGAAGGGTCGCTGGAACAGGTGCAGGAAAATGAGCGGGTGATCGAGGTCTACCTCGGTCGCTAAGGAGAACTGAACATGCTGCAAGTCGACAAGCTGCACCAGTACTACGGCGGTAGCCACATCCTGCGCGGGCTGTCCTTCGACGTGAAGATCGGCGAAGTCACCTGCCTGCTCGGCCGTAACGGCGTGGGCAAGACCACCCTGCTCAAATGCCTGATGGGGTTGCTGCCGGCCAAGGAAGGCGCGGTGAACTGGGAGGGCAAGGCCATCACCGGCTTCAAGCCGCACCAGCGCGTGCACGCCGGCATCGCCTACGTGCCCCAGGGCCGGGAGATTTTCGGGCGGCTGACGGTGGAAGAAAACCTGTTGATGGGGCTGTCGCGTTTTCCCGGTTCCGAAGCCAAGGAAGTGCCGGCGTTTATCTACGAACTGTTCCCGGTTTTGCTGCAAATGAAGCACCGACGTGGCGGCGATTTGTCCGGCGGCCAGCAGCAACAGTTGGCCATCGGCCGCGCCCTGGCCAGCCGCCCGCGCCTGTTGATCCTCGATGAGCCCACCGAAGGCATCCAGCCCTCGGTGATCAAGGAGATCGGCGCCGTGATCAAGAAGCTCGCGGCGCGCGGCGATATGGCGATCCTGCTGGTGGAGCAGTTCTACGACTTTGCCGCCGAACTGGCCGACCAGTACCTGGTGATGTCGCGCGGTGAAATCGTGCAGCAGGGCCGTGGTGAAAATATGGAGAGTGAGGGTGTGCGCGGTTTGGTTACCATCTAACCTGTAGCGTCCTGACGATAAGCACAAGAAACCATGAACCTGCCCGTTTCCCCTGCCCTGTTCACCCCCAGCTGGCACGCCGAGCTGGACCTCGGCTACGCGCGTTTCGGCGACACCACGCGCCCGGTGATGCGCCGTCACCTTGGCCCGCTGCGGGTGCAAAAGCACCTGTACGCCGAAGGCCCCGAGGTGTGCCAGCACATCATCGTGCACCCGCCCGGCGGGATTGCCGGCGGCGACCGCCTGGACATCCGCGCCCATGTCGCCGAGGGTGCCTGGGCGCAATTGACCAGCCCCGGCGCGGCGAAGTGGTATCGCGCCAGCGGCCCGGCGTATCAGCAACTTGATCTCACCGTGGAAGCCGGCGCGACCCTGGAATGGCTGCCCCAGGAAACCATCGTATTCAGCGCCGCCCAGGCCGAACTCAGCACCCGCATCGACCTGCACGGCGATGCCCGGCTGTTCTACTGGGACGTGATCGCCCTGGGGCGCCCGGCCAGTGGCGAGCGCTTCGACCTGGGCCACTTTCAATCGCACCTGGATATCCGCCGCGACGGCCAGTTGCTCTGGCACGAGCGCCAGCGCATTGTGGGCGCCGATGGCCTGCTCGACTCGCCCATCGGCCTGGATGGCCAACCGGTGTTCGCCACGCTGCTGGTGACCGGCGATATCGAGCCCGAATTACTCGAACACTGCCGCGCCCTGCCCCACGCCGTGCGCGGCGACCTGACCCAACTGCCCGGCTTGCTGGTCGCCCGCTGCCTGGCCAGCGAAGCGCTGCTGGCGCGGGGGTGGTTGATTGATTTATGGAAATTGTTACGCCCGGCGGTGCTAGGACGGGAAGCAGTCTCACCACGAATATGGAGCACATGAAGATCAAAATGTGGGAGGGGGCTTGCCCCCGATGGCGGTGGGTCAGTGAAAGATGTATTGCCTGACACCCCCCATCGGGGGCAAGCCCCCTCCCACACTTGATCTCTGTTGTATTTAAGAATGCATTCTTTGAAGGACCTTGAACCATGGACCTGACCCCACGGGAAAAAGACAAACTGCTGATCTTCACCGCCGGCTTAGTCGCCGAACGGCGCCTGGCGCGCGGTGTGAAGCTCAACTACCCGGAAACCATCGCCTATATCTCCGCCGCCTTGATGGAAGGCGCCCGCGATGGCCGCACCGTGGCCGACCTGATGCACTACGGCACCACCCTGCTCAGCCGTGAACAGGTGATGGAAGGCATCCCGGAAATGATCCCGGATATCCAGGTGGAAGCCACCTTCCCCGATGGCACCAAGCTGGTGACCGTCCACCAACCCATCGCGTGAGGCACGGCCATGATTCGTGATGCAACCGAGCAAGACCTGCCGGCGATCCGCGACATCTACAACGACGCGGTACTCAACACCACGGCAATCTGGAACGAACAACCGGTGGACCTCGGCAACCGCCAGGCCTGGTTCAGTGCACGCCAGGCCCAGGGCTATCCGATCCTGGTCGCAGTGGAGAACGATGAAGTCACCGGCTACGCCTCATTCGGCGACTGGCGCCCGTTCGAAGGCTTTCGCTACAGCGTCGAACACTCGGTGTACGTACGCAACGACCAGCGCGGCAAGGGCCTCGGCCCACGCCTGATGCAAACCCTGATCGAGCGCGCCCGCAGTGGCGGCAAACACGTAATGGTGGCGGCCATCGAAAGCGGCAACCGGGCCTCGATCCGCCTGCATGAACGCCTGGGTTTCGTCACCACCGGGCAAATGCCCCAAGTGGGCATCAAGTTCGGCCGCTGGCTGGACCTGACCTTTATGCAACTGACATTGAATCCGGGCGCGCAACCGCCCAAGGAGTGAGTTCGATGAACGCCGCGCAACTGCGTCGAGTCAATGCTGAAAGTTTTGCCCACTACCGTCGGGGCCTGATCGAGCTGTTGCTGGATGCGGTCAAGCACGGTGCGTCGGTGGGTTTCATGGCCGACTTCGATGAGGCCCAGGCCCGTGCCTATCTGGACGGGGTACAGGCGAGCATTGAAGACGCCAGCCTGTTGCTGTGGGTGGTGGTGCGCGATGAGCAGGTGATCGCCAGCGTACAGTTGGCGCTGTGCCAGAAAGCCAACGGCCTGAACCGCGCCGAAGTGCAAAAGCTGCTGGTGCACAGCAACGCGCGGCGCCACGGCCTGGGCCAACAATTGATGAACACCCTGGAACTCGCCGCGCGTCAGCACAAGCGCGGCCTGCTGTACCTGGACACCGAAGCCGGCTCGCCTGCCGAAGCCTTCTACCAGTCGCTGCGCTACACCAAGATCGGTGAACTGCCCGACTACTGCCAAAGCCCGGACGGGCGCTACAGCCCGACCGCCATCTACTTCAAGACCCTGGGGCAACCTGCATGATTCCTGGCGAATATCAGATCCAGCCTGGCGAGATCGAACTCAACGTCGGCCGACGCACCGTCACCCTCAGCGTGGCCAACAGCGGCGACCGGCCGATCCAGGTGGGTTCGCACTACCATTTTTTCGAGACCAATGACGCGCTGACATTTGACCGCCCATTGAGCCGCGGCATGCGCCTGAATATTCCGGCGGGCACGGCGGTGCGGTTCGAGCCGGGGCAGAGCCGTGAGGTCGAGCTGGTGGATTTGAGCGGCGGGCGGCGGGTGTTCGGGTTTGCCGGGCGGATCATGGGCGACCTTTAGGGCCTCATCGGGGGCAAGCCCCCTCCCACAGGGGAACGCATTCCAAAGGTGGGAGGGGGCTTGCCCCCGATAGCGATTTCACATTCAACACAAATATTTCAGGGCACACACATGAAAATCAGCCGCCAAGCCTACGCCGACATGTACGGCCCCACCGTCGGTGACAAGGTCCGCCTGGCCGACACCGAGCTGTTCGTCGAAGTCGAGCAGGACTTCACCGTCTACGGCGAAGAAGTGAAATTCGGCGGCGGCAAAGTGATCCGCGACGGCCAGGGCCAGAGCCAATTGCTCGCCCATGAAGTCGTCGACACCCTGATCACCAACGCGCTGATCATCGATCACTGGGGCATCGTCAAGGCCGACGTCGGCTTGAAGAACGGCCGCATCCACGCGATCGGCAAGGCCGGTAACCCGGATATCCAGCCCGGCGTGACCATGGCCATCGGCGCCAGCACCGAAGTGATCGCCGGCGAAGGCATGATCCTCACCGCCGGCGGCATCGACTCCCACGTGCATTTCATCTGCCCGCAGCAGATCGAAGAGGCGCTGACCAGCGGCGTCACCACCATGATCGGCGGCGGCACCGGGCCGGCCACCGGCACCAACGCCACCACCTGCACCTCCGGGCCCTGGCACCTGGCGCGCATGCTGCAGGCCAGCGACTCGTTCCCGATGAACATAGGGTTGACCGGCAAGGGCAACGCCAGCTTGCCCGAGCCGTTGATCGAGCAGGTCAAGGCCGGCGCCATCGGCTTGAAGCTGCACGAAGACTGGGGCACCACCCCCGCCAGCATCGACAACTGCCTGAGCGTCGCCGACCAGTACGACGTACAGGTGGCGATCCACAGCGACACCCTCAACGAATCCGGCTTTGTCGAAACCACCCTGGCCGCGCTCAAGGGCCGCACCATCCACACCTACCACACCGAAGGTGCCGGCGGCGGCCACGCGCCGGACATCATCAAGGCCTGCGGCTTTCCCAATGTGCTGCCCAGCTCCACCAACCCGACGCGGCCGTTCACGCGCAACACCATCGACGAGCACCTGGACATGTTGATGGTCTGCCATCACCTGGACCCGAGCATTGCCGAAGACGTGGCCTTCGCCGAAAGCCGCATCCGCCGCGAGACCATCGCCGCCGAAGACATCCTGCACGACCTCGGCGCGTTCTCGATGATCAGCTCCGACAGCCAGGCCATGGGCCGCGTCGGTGAAGTGATCACGCGCACCTGGCAGACCGCCGACAAGATGAAGAAACAGCGCGGCGCCCTGCCCGGCGACGGCCCCGGCAACGACAACTTCCGCGCCAAGCGCTACATCGCCAAGTACACCATCAACCCGGCGATCACCCACGGCATCAGCCATATCGTCGGTTCCATCGAAGTGGGCAAGTGGGCTGACCTGGTGCTGTGGCGCCCGGCGTTCTTCGGCATCAAGCCGACCCTGATCCTCAAGGGCGGCGCGATTGCGTCCAGCCTGATGGGCGATGCCAATGCATCGATCCCCACCCCGCAGCCGGTGCACTATCGCCCGATGTTCGCCAGTTTCGGCAGCTCATTGCATGCCACCAGCCTGACCTTTATCAGCCAGGCAGCCCTGGACGCAGGCTTGCCGCAAGCCCTGGGCCTGAAGAAACAGATTGGGGTGGTGAAAGGGTGTCGCGATGTGCAGAAAACCGACCTGATCCACAACGATTACCTGCCGGACATCGAGGTGGACCCACAGACCTATCAGGTCAAGGCCGACGGGGTGCTGCTGTGGTGTGAGCCGGCGGATGTGTTGCCGATGGCGCAGCGGTATTTCCTGTTCTGACTTGAAACCTGTGGTGAGGGAGCTTGTGCCCTCACCACAAATCCCCTTAGAACTGCTCGCGCGGATTGAACGCGGCTTTTTTTGCCAGCTCCTGCCACAACGCTTTCACGTCGTCATCGCCTGCCGGCGGCATCACCGCCTTGAGCTGCACGTACAGGAAGCCGCGCTGCCCGGCCTTGTTCAGCAAACCATGGCCCTTGGCGCGCATGCGCTGGCCGTTCTGGCTGCCGGCCGGCACCTTGAGGTTGATCTTGCCGGTCAGGGTCGGCACGGCCACTTCCGCGCCCAACGCCAACTCCCACGGCGCCAGCGGCAGGTTGATGATCAGGTTTTCGCCATCCACTTCGAACTTCGGGTGCGGCGCAAACTTGACGATCAGGTACAGGTCACCGTTGGCCCCGCCGCCAACACCCGGTGCGCCCTGGCCCTTGAGGCGAATACGCTCACCGTCGGCCACGCCGGCGGGGATCTTCACGTTCAGGCTCTTGGTGGTGTTGCTGACATGCCGGCCCGAGGCGTCGTATTGCGGCACCTGGAAGCTGATCTGCTTGGACTCGGTGGACAGTGTCTCTTCGAGGAACACCGACAGCTGCATCTCCACGTCCTGGCCTTTACGCCCGGTTGGACGGCGCTGGCCGCCACCGAAGGCATCGCCACGCCCGCCAAAGATCGAGCTGAAGAAGTCGGAAAAATCCTCGGTGCCCTGGCCACCGCCAAACCCGCCACGGCTCTGCCAACCTGGCGGGCCCTGGAACGGCTGGCCATGCTGGCCGTATTTGCGCAGTTCGTCGTATTCGGCGCGCTTGTCGGCGCTTTTAAGCGCTTCATAGGCTTCGGACGCGTCCTTGAACTTGGCTTCGGCGTCTTTTTCCTTGCTCACGTCCGGGTGATATTTGCGCGCGAGCTTGCGATAGGCGGCCTTGATTTCCTTGTCATCGGCGCTCGGCTCGACACCCAGAATCTTGTAGTAGTCTTTGAAATCCATCGGCGGTTCACCATCCTTAATCGAGATCGCACAGCCCGGGGCACAACGTGCGCTGGTTTGCACCTGTTGAGTCTTGTGGCCTGGGGGTGCGTCAAAGTGTTATCGGCGCTTGCCGTATGCACCAGATGTGGGGGCGAATGCTGAACTTTCAAGCACGATTTAACGGATGGTCGGCCTACGCATCCGCCCTCGACTGGCATACACTGCGCGGCCGTTTTTCAACCGGAACCCGATAGACATGAAAAACCCATCCCCAGCCCGTGCCTGCGGTATCGACTTCGGCACGTCCAACTCCACCGTCGGCTGGATCCGCCCCGGCATGGAAACGCTTATCGCGCTGGAGGACGACAAGATCACCCTGCCGTCGGTGGTGTTCTTCAACTTCGAGGAGCGCCGCCCGGTCTACGGTCGCCTGGCCCTGCACGAATACCTGGAGAACTACGAAGGCCGGCTGATGCGCTCGCTCAAGAGCCTGCTGGGTTCCAAGTTGATCAAGCACGACACCAGCGTATTGGGCACGGCGATGCCGTTCACCGACCTGCTGGCGCTGTTTATCGGCCAACTCAAGAGCCGCGCCGAAGCCACCGCCGGCCGCGAATTCGAAGAAGTGGTGCTGGGCCGCCCGGTGTTTTTCGTCGATGACGACCCGATGGCCGACCAGGAAGCCGAAAACACCCTGGTCGACGTAGCGCGCAAGATCGGTTTCAAGGACATCTCGTTCCAGTACGAACCGATTGCCGCTGCGTTCGACTACGAGTCCACCATCGAGAAGGAAGAGCTGGTACTGATCGTCGACATCGGCGGGGGTACGTCCGACTTCTCGCTGGTGCGCCTGTCCCCGGAGCGCCGCCACAACGACAACCGCCAGGACGACATCCTCGCCACCGGCGGCGTGCACATCGGCGGGACCGACTTCGACAAGCAACTGTCCCTGGCCGGCATGATGCCGCTGTTCGGCTATGGCAGCCGCATGAAAAGCGGTGCCTACATGCCCACCAGCCACCACATGAACCTGGCGACCTGGCACACCATCAACTCGGTGTACTCGCAGAAATCCCAGCTGGCCCTGGGCAGCATGCGCTATGACATCGAAGACACCGGCGGCATCGATCGCCTGTTCAAGCTGATCGAACAGCGCGCCGGGCACTGGCTGGCCATGGAAGTGGAAGAGACCAAGATCCAGCTCACCCACGAAGACAGCCGCCACGTGCCGCTGGACCGGGTTGAAGCGGGGTTGAGCGTGGACCTGAGCCGCGCACTGTTCGAGTCGGCCATCGATGGCTTGCTGGAGCGCGTGCGCAACAGCGTGACGCAGTTGCTCACCGACGCTTCCGTGGAGGTGGCCCAGGTGGACACGGTGTTCTTCACCGGCGGTTCCAGCGGCATCCCGGCGCTGCGCCACAGCATCTCGGCCATGCTGCCGAATGCCCGGCATGTGGAGGGGAATATCTTCGGCAGTATCGGCAGTGGTTTGGCGATCGAGGCGAGCAAGCGCTACGGCTGCTGAGTTTTACCTGAAATACCGTGGCGACTTCATCGGGGGCAAGCCCCCTCCCACACTGACCGTGTTCACAAGTCGACCTGTGTAGACACAGTAAATGTGGGAGGGGGCTTGCCCCCGATGGGGCCCGCCCAGGCAACACACGCCTTAAACCATACCACCGAGCTTCAGCTCACTCTTCAGATACGCATAGTAAATCGGCCCCGCCACCACCCCCGGCAAACCAAACGCCGCTTCAAACACCAGCATCGCCAGGAGCAACTCCCACGACTTGGCACTGATCTGCCCGCCGACGATGCGCGCGTTGAGGAAGTACTCGACCTTGTGGATCACGATCAGATACCCCAGCGCCGCCACCGCCACCCAGATCGACAACGACAGCGCGACGATGGTGATCAGGGTGTTGGACATCAGGTTGCCAATCACCGGCAACAGGCCGAGCAGGAAGGTCAGCACGATCAGGGTCTTGGTCAGCGGCAGGTGGATGCCGCACAGCGGAAGCACCACGGCGAGGAACACGGCGGTGAAGGCGGTGTTGAGCGCGGCGATCTTGATCTGCGCGAAGACGATATTGCGAAAGGCCTGGACCAGCAGGTGCAGGCGGTCGAACAGCGCCGCGGCCAGGGGTTTGCGCTTGGTCAGGTCGGGCACCCGCTGCAGGGCGATGATCGCGCCGAGCACCATGCCGATCAGCAGGGTGACGAACATGTGGGCGGCGTCTTTGCCGACCAGTTGCAGTTCGCTCAGGTGCTTGCTCAGCCAGTCGCCGATGGCTACACGGAACTCGGCCGCGCTGGCGGGCAGGTAGGCATCGAGGAACGGCGGCAGTTGGCCGCGCGCGCGGTCGACTACGCCCATGAATTTATCCAGGGAAGCCCCGGGGTTTTCCGCTTCATGAAGCAGGAAGCTGATGGCGCCGGCGAAGATCAGGGCCAGCACGCTGACGATCAGGGTGCCGAGTAAGGCCACCGCCAGCCAGCGCGCGCGGCGCCCTTCGATCAGCCGTTGCAGTTGGGGGGTGAGCATGTTGACCAGTTCATAGACCAACAGGCCGGCCAGCAGGCTGGGCAGCAATTTCAGCGGCAATACCAGCAGCAACCCGCCGAAAATGATGATGTAGCTGGCCAGCAATAACACGTGACGCTGAGAAAACGTTGGCATACAGCCTCAAAACGAACGGCGTTAAAGGATGTGTAGGAGCGAGCTTGCTCGCGAAGGTCGCCAACGATAACGCGTTTATTCTGAATAAACGCGGGGTAATTGCGTTCTTCGCGAGCAAGCTCGCTCCTACAGAGGGGCTGTGTGCGAGTGTCGCAGCCTTCTGGGGCCTGGGGCTATCAATTCTTCAGGCAGGTGCTCATGAACGTCTTGCGGGCATCGCCGGTCAGCGCCTTGGTTTTCGCCGACGCATTGCAATCCTTCATCTTCTGCTGTTGCGGGGTGAGCGTCTTCGCATCATTGGCCGCCGGCGCCGACAGGCAGGTTTTCATGAAAGCCTTGCGCTCGTCGCCCTTGAGCGTCTTGGTAGTGGCTTCGGCATTGCAGGTGGTCATCTTGTTTTGCTGGGCAGTGGCGGCAAAGCCCTGGGAACACAGCAGCAGGCCCATCATCAACAGCGGAATACGCAGCATCTTCATGGAGTTTTCTCCCTGTTACCGTGCCGGGAGGCACGGCCTACCCAGCAGTGTAGCCAAACCTTGTTACATCTTCATCGGCTGCGAATATTCGTCCGCCGGTACTGCTCCGGGGTGCAGCCGGCCTGGCGCTGGAACATCGCGATAAACGCCGAGGCGCTGCTGTAGCCGAGGTCAAACGCCACATTTTGCACACTGCGCTCGCTGTCGAGGGCTTCGATGGCGGCGAGGTAGCGCAGGCGCTGGCGCCATTCGCCGAAGCTCATGCCCAGCTCGCGCACAAATTGTCGCGCCAGGGTGCGCTCGCTCACATGCACCTGGTCGGCCCAGTGCGCCAGGGGGCGATTGTCAGCGGGGTCGGCCTGCATGCCTTCCAACACGCCGAGCAGCCCGGGGTGGCGGGCGTAGGGCAAAAAACCCTCGTGGATCGGCGCCTGCCTGAGCTGATCGACCAGCACCTGGGCCAGGCGAATATCGGCGTCGGTGTGCGGGATATTGACGTCACGCTGGGCGAAGTCGCTGAGGATGGCCTTGAGGATGTCGCTGATCGCCAGGGTGCAGGGCTGCTGGGGTAATTGCTCGCAAAGCTGCGGTGAAAGGCCCACCGAACGGTAGACAATCGCCTGGGCATTGTAGGAACTGTGTTCGGTATTGGGTGGGATCCACACCGCGTACTGCGGTGGCGACATAAAGCGGTTGCCGGCCACTTCCATGCGCATTACGCCACTGGCGGAGTAGTCCAGCGAGCCCCAGACATGCTGGTGCGGGGTGCACTCCGTGTCGGGGGCAAAGTCGGAGTAACGGAAGTACACGGGGCTTGGCAGGCTGCCAAAATCCGCAAGGCGTACGGTGTGTCGGGCCATATTGTCTGGATACAGAGGTCGTTTGTCTGGATCGCAGTATAGGCTTCGATCCAGACAAGGGATAATCCTGGCTCATCAACACATCTGGTTTCTTTCGATGCAATACGCGTATCCCCTGCTGGCCATCTTTATCTGGGCCGGCAATACCGTGGTCAATAAACTGGCCGTGGGTTCGATCTTCCCGGCTGAAATCGGCTTTTATCGCTGGTTGCTGGCGGCCCTGCTCTTTACGCCGTTCATGCTCAAGCCGGTCATCGCCCACTGGCCGCTGATCCGCCCGAACCTGGGCAAGATCGGCATCCTTGGCGTGCTGGGCATGGCGGTGTACCAGAGCCTGGCGTACTACGCTGCCTCGCTGACCAGCGCCACCAATATGGGCATCATCCTGTCGTTGATGCCGTTGATGGCCTTGACGGCGGCCATCATCAGCCTGGGCCAGCGCCTGACCTTGGGCGCACTGACGGGGGCGGTGCTGTCATTCGCAGGGGTAGTGGTGGTGGTGTCGGCCGGCAGCCTCGGCGCGTTGCTGCAGCACGGCGTGAACCTGGGCGATGCGATGATGCTGGTCGCGACCCTGGCGTACGCGGTCTACAGCACCCTGTTGAAAAAATGGCAACTGCGCCTGCCGCCGCTGGTGCTCCTGTATCTGCAGGTGCTGGTGGCGGTGGTGGTGCTGTTTCCGCTGTTTCTGTTCTCGGCAAAAGCCGGCCTGGGCTGGACGAATATTCCGCTGGTGCTCTATGCATGCTTGCTGGCTTCGATGCTGGCGCCACTGGCGTGGATGCACTCGGTGAAGACCCTGGGCCCCAGCCGCACCACGTTGTTTTTCAACCTGCTGCCGTTGATTACCGCATTGATTGCGGCCGTGGTGCTCAGGGAAGAATTGGCGTTGTATCACCTGGTGGGCGGTTTGCTGACCTTGGGCGGGGTGATTTTGTCGGAGCGCTGGACCACGCCGGTGCGCCGCCAGGCTTAAACCCCGGCCGCCTTCAGGCGCTGGGCATGCTCGACGAACAACCGAATCGGCTCGGCGCCCTTGCCGACCAGGCCCATGGATTGGTTGACGATATCGAAGTGGTCCAGGGCGTAGTCATCGCCGATCACCCGCCCCAGGTGCGAGCTGCAGCGCCCGACCATGCCGTCGCACTGGCCCTTCTCGCGCACGAAGCTGCGGGCGAACAATCGGCAGCTGCGATTCGTCCCGTCCAGCAGGTTGCGTCCGCGATCGGTCTTGCCCGGTTGCAAGGTGCCGGACCATGAGTAGTAGCGCACGCCATTGTCCACCTCCGCCCCGTGCCCGCCCCAGGTATGCGGCAACCCTTGGGGATACTTGCGGTTGAACAGCGCCACGCCTGCGCTGGTCAGGGAATGGTGGGACGCCTGCAAGTCCGCCTTGAAACGCGGGCCGCGATAGCCGGTTTCCAGCAGGCTCATCACCGTTGCAACCAGATGAAACAGCGCGCTCATCAGCCGGCCCTTCACGCTGTCGGCCGGATAATGGGCGTGGATATGGTCCGCCAGTTCCGAACCGTGGTTGGGCCCGGCCACCGACGTCACCGACGCCACCCACTCCGGGCGCTTGGCCGCCGCATAACGGGCGGTCAGCGCGCCCTGGCTATGGCCGATCAGGTTGACCTTGTCGGCGCCGGTCTCAAGGCGAATCCGCTCGATCTGCGCCAGCAACTGCTCGCCACGCACCTCGCTGGAGTCCAGCGGCGCCACCTGGATGGGAAACACCTGCGCCCCACCCGCCCGCAGTGCCGGGACAATGCCATACCAGTAGGGGAAGAACCCCAGGCGCACAAACCCGAGCATGCCGGGCACCAGCACCAAGGGATAACGCGTGGCTAACGACTGCGACATGAAGCGAACGTCCTTGATCAAGAGAGGATGATGGCAGGCTAGCCCAATTCCGGCGACGCGCTGATGACACGCCTGGCAAATCCAATAAAACTTTTTGCTGCGCCCGTGACTCACAACTGGGAGCGATCACGCCGACAGAGCGTGGCGTAAAACCGGATTAGCCCCAGGAGATTGAGATGACTGAAGCAAACTTGACTGACGTTGCGACCCTGCGCAGCCGCGCCCGCCAGAACGTCGAAAACGGTGCCGTGACCGAGGGCTATGACGCCGACCGCGAAGAGATCATCCGCCTGCTCAACGGCTCCCTGGCCACTGAACTGGTGTGTGTGCTGCGCTACAAGCGCCACTACTTCATGGCCAGCGGCGTTAAAGCTGCCGTCGCCGCGCAGGAATTCCTCGAACACGCCACCCAGGAAGCCGAGCACGCCGACAAACTCGCCGAACGCATCGTGCAGCTGGGCGGCGAGCCGGAGTTCAACCCGGACCTGCTGTCGAAGAACTCCCATGCCCAATACGTGGCCGGTAACAGCTTGAAGGAAATGGTCTACGAAGACCTGGTGGCCGAGCGGATCGCGGTGGACAGCTACCGCGAAATCATCCAGTACATCGGTGATAAGGATCCGACCACGCGCCGTCTGTTTGAAGAGATCCTGGCTCAGGAAGAAGAGCATGCGGACGATATGGCCGACATCCTCGAAAGTCTCTAAGCAGCGCAATTCAAAACATGTGGGAGGGGGCTTGCCCCCGATGCGTCGTTTCAGCCACTGCATCTGGTGACTGACACTCCGTCATCGGGGGCAAGCCCCCTCCCACATTGGGGTTTGTGTTCTATATGCTAGCCCTTCACCGTCTTCGGCGCCTTGCCTTCCTTCATCTGCTGCAACAACGGTGCACACTGGTTCGGCGCATCGGCGCTCGGTGCCACCAGCGCCAACAGACCCGCTGCCGGGCCGGCGATCACGCCCAGTGCCACCATGCCCGCGCCCCGCAGGGCCAGGGGGATGGCCTTTACACCCGCATTGGGCTTGATGAACGGGCCATTGACGTACAACGGCGAACGCAGGGAAAACAGGCGGAAGCCCTTGGACTCGGGGGTGATGGTCAGGTCGAGCTGTTCGGTGGCCATGTTGGCGGTGCCATCGATATAGATGATCGCGTTCTCGGTATCGAACACAAACAAGCGCGTGGTTGCCAGGCCGGTCTTGATCCCGAAGTCCGCCGCCGCGCAGTTGATCTTCACTTCCTTGTCGCCGAACAGGCGACCCACCACGTAGTTGCCCACGTTGAGCCCGGCAATTTCCATCAGGCCACGGCTGATGGCGCCGTCGTTGATCAGCATCTTCAGGTCACCGTTGGAGGTGCCCAGCAGCGCCGCGACGGAGTTGCCACGCCCGGAAATATCGGCATCGCCGTTGAGTTCACCAAAGCTGGTTTTCATCGGTTCGAAGGTCGGGAACAACTGCTTGAGCTTGAAGTTGCGCGCAGTCAGTTTGGCGCTGCCTTCCATCGGCGTGGTGCGGCCGTTCAAGCGGATCTGCGCATCCAGCTTGCCGCCGGCCACGCCGAATCGCAGAGGTTCCAGGCTCAGTTCGCCGTCGTTGAGCACCAGGTGAGTATACAGGTCGGTGAAGGGCAACTCGGCACTGTGCACGATGCGTTTGCCGGTGAATTCCACATCGGCATCCATGTCGCGCCAGCGCTCGGTGCGGAACTCTTCCACCGGCAGCACTTTGGTCGCCGGCTGTTTGCTCTCACCGCCACGCGCTTTTTGCTTGGCGTTGGAGTCGGCACCGATCAGGGGGGCGAGGTCGCTCATCAGCAATTGGTTGGACACCAACGCACCGCTGAGCTTGGGACGTGGCTGGCTGGCGACATAGGCGAGGTTGCCGTGAATATCGCTGTTGCCGATCTTGCCGTTGAAGTTTTCGTAGCTGAATGACGCGCCGCTGGCCTCGTGCAACTTGGCGATCAAGTGGCCGTCAGTCGAGTAGGCCGGCGAATCCGGCAAGGTGACGCCGGTCAGCGGGTAGAGGTTACCCAGGCTGCTGCCGGACAGTTTCAGGCGCAGGTCCAGGGCGCCGAGGTTCAACGGGTCGGTCAAGGTGCCGGCCAACGCGATGCTGGTATCGGCAATCCTGACCTGGGCTTGCAGCGGAAACGGCCTGGCCGCGTCCTGCAGGGCCAGCAGGCCACCGATCTTGCCGCTGCCGTCGAGTTTCTGGCCGTGGTATTGGCCCCTGACCTTGAGGGCGAACGCATAGTCCTGGGGCGCGGAGCCTTTTTCCAGGGCCTTCCTGGCATCGGCGTCGCCGACGATTTCGCCGAACGGAATCGGCTTGCCCAGGGGGTCGATGATCACGTCCAACTGAGTCTTGAGGGTCTGGTCGTCGAGGGTCACGTGGCCTTTGTCGAAGCCAATGGCGCCGATGTCCACCACCCAGTTGGAAGGTTCGGCGTCGGGGTCCTTGGGGTCGAACGTGAACGTCCAGTTGGCGCGGCCATCGGCCAGGCGCTGCAACTCGGCACTCGGTTCGGTGAGGTCGATACGCGGGATCACCACGCGCTGCACCAGCAACGCCAGCGGCGAAATGCGCAGCTCGACCTTTTTCAGCGTGACCATCTGCGGTTTTTTCGACCAGTCGGGGTTGCCCAGGGTCAGGTCCTCGGCAATCACATGGGGCCACGGCACCCAGGCGCGCCAGCCGCCTTCATCGGGCTCACGCGCCCACACCACCGCCAGGTTACCGTTGATGGCAAACGGGCGATGCAGTTCTTCGGAGACTTTGGCATTGAGGGGCGGTTTGATGCGGTTCCAGTCAAAGAACACCAGGACCAGTACCACCACAGCGATTAACACAACGAAGCTGGCGCAGCTCCACATGACGATTTTACGAGTGCGCGTCATTGCACAGGACTCCTGAATACGACCGGCTGAACCAACACCTGTAGGACAGCTTATAAAACTACGACTGGCAAACCGCTCGTGGGTTTAACCCAATCTCCGATTTACCCTTGAAAACCTGCTTTCCTGACCGTTTCGACAGATTCGATCCTCCACGGCGCACCATTGTTACCCGGATTCGTGTCGAAAATACCCACCTCGGTGCAAAACCGCGTGCTTGAGAGGCCCGATCTAGAGCCTCCCTGAAGAACAATCAATTCTGTTGATTATTACCATTGTGTTTATGAACTTTTATATCGACTTATCGAGAGTAGCATTAGCCCCGTACCCACTTTATCGCCCTCCCAAGGAGCAACCCATCATGAAACGCCAAGTACTTGCTACCGTCCTGTTATCCATCCTGGCTTCCAGCGCCTTTGCCCTGCCAGCCGCCGAACAGGTTACCCCACAAGCCAAGGCCGACGCCGTTCACTTCAACCAGCCCCTGGCCCGCAGCGGTTCGCAAGAAGACGAGAACCGTGACTACGCCAAAGGTGCTGTCGCTGAAAACGGTTCGGAACACGCCAACAAGCGTGCCTACACTGAAGGTGTTGCCGAAGGTGGCCGTGATCGCCTGGAACAGAAAGGCCTGGTTGAAGGTGGTGCGGAACAAGCCAACGAACGTGCCTACACCGAAGGTGTTGCCGAAGGTGGTGCTGATCGCCTGCAAGAACTGCATCAAGCTCAGAGCTGACCCTGTGGTGGCCCAGAAAAAAGCCCGATCTACCGACCGGGCTTTTGACTTTTTGTAGCGCCTGTCACGCAACACTCCCCACCTATTCCCCGCCAAGTTCGACGTCAATGAAGCTGTTTTGCTAGAGTGCGTCGCTGTACTTGCCGACAAAGCCCGCCCGCCCATGCTGCCCCGTGCCGAACAGAAGCAACAGACCCGCCTCGCCCTGATGGACGCTGCCCGCCATCTGATGGAGTGTGGCCGTGGGTTTGGCAGCCTGAGCCTGCGTGAAGTGGCCAAGGCCGCAGGCATTGTCCCCACCGGCTTCTATCGCCACTTTGCCGATATGGACCAGCTTGGACTTGTATTGGTGAGTGAGGTGGGCCAGACCTTTCGCGCCACCATTCGCCTGGTGCGCCACAACGAATTCGTGATGGGCGGCATTATCGATGCCTCAGTGCGGATTTTTCTCGATGTGGTCTCGGCCAACCGCTCGCAATTCCTGTTCCTGGCCCGCGAGCAATACGGCGGTTGCCTGGCGGTGCGCCAAGCCATCGGTGCCCTGCGTGAAGACATCACCCGCGACCTGGCGGCCGACCTGACCCTGATGCCCAAGTTGCAGCACCTGGACGCCGATGGCCTGCATGTAATGGCCGACCTGATCGTCAAGAGCGTGTTCGCCACCCTTCCCGACATCATTGATCCACCGGCCCAGGCCTTGCCTGCCCACCTCACGCCCCAGGCGAAAATCACCCAGCAACTGCGCTTTATCTTTATCGGCCTCAAGCATTGGCAAGGCCTGGGCAGTACGGAGTAAGCCGGCTATCCCGCCGAGTGAAAGCGCTTGGCGGTACTGTAGTTCTTGTTCCAGTAGCGATTGCTCAGTGAGTCGATTCGCACCGTCTTGCCGGCGCGCGGCGAATGAATGAATTTGCCCTCGCCTATATAAAGGCCGACATGGCTGACCTGACTGCGCCCGTTACCTTTGAAGAACACCGCATCCCCAGGTTTGAGCGCGTTACGCTTGATCGTCATGGCGTTGGAACGGTGCATCGCCGCCGTGGTGCGGGGTATACGGATATTGGCTTCGGTCCTGAACAGGTAGACCAGCAAGCTGCTGCAGTCGAAGCCCTGCTCCACGGTGTTCCCGCCCCATTTATACGAGGTGCCCAGCAATTGATGGGCGCGGTCGATCACATTGTCGATGGCTGGGCGCTTTTGCAGCGACTGCAGGGGCGTCGCGATCTCGAGAGGGGCTGCCCCGCGCGGCTGGATATTGGCCGAGGACGAGGGAGTGACCAGGTAAAGACTGAAAATGAATAAACACACAATTGATTTGAACATACTGGAACTCGCCGTGGATGTTTAGCACGGCGCAAATCCTAACGGTCTGGCGCGTAAGCAGATGAACGCCGAATCCTTACATCCAGTAGGACAAATCCGAAAATCCCATATACGAAAAAAACGGAAGGAACTTGATGTGATAAACACCACTCGCCAACAAAAAGAGCACCATTTAAGTGCTGAATAGCCGGCAGCGCACCAACAGTAAGCACTCGCAGCACTCAACCCCGCCCTATTCAGTGGCATCTCCTCGCGCACCGACAGAGAATTCCTACATCAATACCTGATTGGCAAGGCCCTTGCTCTAGCACTTCCATCGCTCATAGCTGGAAGCTTCCTGATGCTGGTGATCCACCGCCGAATCGCCCCCCAAGCCCTCTGGGCCGCTGAGCTGCTGCTGAATTTCGAAGCACGCAGCAAGAGCCGCCTGCGCTGTTTCAGTGCCGACGGTGAAGACGTCGGCCTGTTTCTGGAGCGCGGCCAGCCGCCGCTGCACGATGGCGAATTCCTGCAAGCCGAAGACGGACGTGTCGTACGCGTGTGCGCCCGCCCTGAACACCTGCTACACGTCACCTGCAGCAACGCGTTTGAACTGACCCGCACCGCCTACCACCTCGGCAACCGCCATGTGGCCTTGCAAGTGGGAGACGGCTGGTTGCGCCTGCTCGATGACTACGTGCTCAAGGCCATGCTTGAGCAACTGGGCGCCCACACCGAAACCATCGAGGCGCCGTTCCAACCGGAACACGGCGCCTATGGCGGCGGTCACCACCACTCCCGGCATGGCGATGAAGATTTCAACTACCCGCCCAAGCTGCATCAGTTCGGCGTACGTCTATGAACCCAGCCTGGGCGCTGTTGCGTCTGGCCAGTCCGCAATTGCCGATTGGCGGCTACAGCTATTCCCAGGGCCTGGAAATGGCCGTGGAGAACGGCCGCGTCAACGATGCCGCCAGCGCTCGGCGCTGGATCAGCGACCAATTGCTGCTCAACCTCGCGCGCTTCGAAGCTCCGCTGTTGCTCGCCCATTGCCGCGCCGCCGCAGAGCAGGACTGGCCAGCGTTGGCGCAGCTGTGCGAAGCGCATCAAGCCAGCCGCGAAACCCGGGAGCTGTATCAGGAAAGTCGGCAGATGGGTTATTCCCTGCAGCAGTTGCTCAATGGCCTGCCGGAACTGGACAGCGACGCCCGCCGCTTCCTGGAGCAACGCCGCGAACCGCACTTGGCCCTCGGCTGGGCACTGGCCGCGCGCGCCTGGGCGATCAGCGCCGACGACGCCCTCGCCGCCTGGCTCTGGAGCTGGCTGGAAAACCAATTGGCCGTGCTGATGAAAACCCTGCCCCTGGGCCAGCAAGCCGCGCAACGCCTGACCAGCGAGCTGCTGCCCCAGCTGCAACAGGCCCGGCAGGACGCCGCCCGCATCGACCCCCAGCATTTCGGCAGCGCCGCCTTCGGCCTGTCCTTGGCGAGCATGGCCCACGAGCGCCAGTACAGCCGCCTGTTCCGTTCCTAAGGTTTTTTTGGAGAATCAGACATGAACACACAACCCCTGCGTGTCGGTATCGGTGGCCCGGTCGGCTCCGGCAAGACCGCCCTGACCCTGGCCCTGTGCCTCGCGCTGCGCGATCGCTACAACCTGGCGGTGGTCACCAACGACATCTACACCCGCGAAGACGCCGACTTCCTGGTGCGCAACCAGGCCCTGGCGCCGGAGCGCATCATCGGCGTGGAAACCGGCGGCTGCCCGCACACGGCGATTCGCGAGGACGCCTCGATCAATCTGGAAGCGGTGGACCAACTCAACCGCCGCTTTCCCGGCCTGGACCTGATCCTGGTGGAGTCCGGCGGCGATAACCTGTCGGCCACCTTCAGCCCGGAGCTGTCGGACCTGACCATCTATGTGATCGATGTGTCCGCCGGCGACAAGCTGCCGCGCAAAGGCGGGCCTGGTATTTGCAAATCCGACCTGCTGGTGATCAACAAGATCGACCTGGCGCCGCTGGTGGGCGCGTCGCTGGAGCTGATGAACAGCGACACCCAGCGCATGCGCAACGGCAAACCCTTTGTGTTCAGCAACCAGAAAACCGGGGTAGGCCTGGAAGAAATCGTCGCCTTCATCGAACGCCAAGGCCTGCTGACCGCCGCCTGATCAACCCATAAGGAACCTGTTTATGAACCTCAATAAACTCCTCGCAGCCGCCACCCTGCTGCTCGCGCCCGCCCTGGCCTTCGCTCACCCTGGCCACGGCGACAACGGCCTGGTGGCCGGTATCAGCCACCCGCTGGGCGGCCTCGACCACCTGCTGGCCATGCTTGCGGTCGGCCTGTGGGCCGCGCAACAAAAGGGTGCCGCGCGCTGGGCCCTGCCGTGCACCTTTGTCGGCACCATGCTGATGGGCGGCGTGCTGGGTTTTGAAGGGCTGCAATTGCCCGCGCTGGAAAGCGGGATCGCCGCCTCGGTGCTGGCCCTGGGCCTGGCGGTGGCACTGGCGGTGCGTCCGCCGTTGTTCATGGCCATGGGTGCGACGGCGTTGTTTGCGTTGTTCCATGGTGTGGCCCATGGCTTGGAGCTGCCGGACATGTCGAGCCCTTGGGCGTATGCCGCCGGTTTTGTCGGCGCGACCGCTGCACTGCACGCGGCCGGGTATGCGCTGGTGCGCTGGCTGCCGGCCGCAGCGGCGCCGCTGGTGCGGATTGCCGGAGCGGCTTCGGCGGCGACTGGGGTGTGGTTGCTGGCAGGCTAAGATTTGCAGCGCTTATAAGGCCCTTATCGGGGCAAGTTCCCTCACATTCGACCGAGTTCCACCTGTGGAACGCAGTCAAAAGTGGGAGGGGGCTTGCCCCCGATAGCGGTGGCGCAGACACCACAGTTCCCAAGCCTGCTACCATGCGCGCCTACACCCCTGCCGTGACGACGCCAGCCGATGCCCATCGCTCCAAGCTCCGCCCCCCAGCCTTCGTTGAATGCCGTGCTCACGCACTTCCACACCCTGATCGTGCCGCTCTGGCAGGGCCCGGGCTGGAATGCCGAATTGGCGCTGCCCTATGAGGCGCTGGACGCCGATCACCGCCCACTGCCGCCGCAACGCTACCGCGCCATGGCCTGCGCGCGGCAGTTGTACCTGTTCGCCAGCCTGATCGGCGCGCCAGGGGCGGCTTTCGCTGAAGAGCGCGCGGCGGTGCTGTTCCGCTCCCTGCAACGGCATTTCCACGATGCCGAACACGGCGGCTGGTTCTACAGCGTCGACCCCGCCGGCCAGCCGCTGGACAAGCGCAAAGACCTCTACACCCACGCCTTCATCATCTTTGCCTGCGCCCATTACTGGGCCAAGGTGCGTGAACCGCTGGTGGAATCGGTGCTGAACGCCGCCCTCGAAGTCGTCGCCCAGCGCTTCGCCACCGAGGACGGCCTGTACGAGGCGGTGCTGGAACGCAACTGGTCGTCCCTCCAGTCCGGCCCGCTGCAAAACCCGTTGATGCACCTGGCCGAAGGTTTCCTCGCCACCCTCGCGGTGCGCGAGGATGCCCCTGTGCAAGCGGCCCTGCTGGCCTTGGCGACGGCCATGCAGCAGCGTTTCATCAACCGCCGGCACGGCGTGATGATGGAAAAGCCGCTGGGCGCTGTGGATAACTGGTTTGAGCCGGGGCACCAGTTCGAGTGGTTCTTTTTGCTCGAATCGTCGCCCGTGCTGCGCGGCACCCCGCTGCATGCGTCACTGACGCGGGCGTTTGCCTACGCTGAGCAAAAGGGTGTGGACAGCGCGACCGGAGCGGTCAGCGGCATGTTGGCACTCGACGGCAGCGTGCGCGACGGCACCCAGCGTATCTGGGCCCAGGCCGAGTACCTGCGGGCACTGACCTTGCGCCCTGGCAGTGAGGCGGTGCTGCAGCGCCAGCTGCTGGCGCTGCAACAGCATTTCCTGCATGAGAAAGGCTGGCATGAATGCCTGGATGCCAACGGCGCGGTGAGCCGACGGGATATGCCATCGACCACCCCTTATCATTTGGCAACCTGCTACCAGGGGCTGATCCAGCCTCTCGGGTGACCTGCAGGGCCTCGGTCTAACGACCCATCACGCAATCCACTTGCGATCCCCGGTAAAGCTGATCGTCAGCCAGCGCGCCGCATCCGGTGCGCCGAGCCCTGTGGATATCTCTTCACGCAGCCCATCCAGGGTCGCGACGTTATCCACCGGGTAATCCGCCGGCAGCACCACATGGATTTCGATAAACCGCGCCCGACCGTGCTTTTGCACGTAGGGCACGTAGTCATCGAACCCATGCCTGGCCTGCGCCGCGTCCATCACCTCGCGCACTTTGTCATCCAGGTGATCCGGCGCGATCCCCAGCACCTCGCGCAACGCCGGGCGCAGGATCTTGAACGCCGGTGCCAGCATGCTCAGGGCCAGCAGGATCAGGATCAATGGGTCGACATACACCGCCCACTCGCCATAGCCCTGGGACTTGAGCAACAGCGCGGCGAGAAAGCTGACCAGCAGGCCCACCGAGAGCATCGCGTCCACCAGCCAACTGATGTTGTCGAACTGGATCAGCGAGGATTTCAGCCTGCGGTTGCGATAGCGCACATAGAAGAAGTAGGCGAACTCGACCACGGTAAACACCGCCGCGTAGATGATCACCAGGCCCAACTCGATCTCGCGCCCGCCATTGATAATGCCGAACACACCGTTCAGGAACGCATAGATGGCGATCAGCAGCAGGAAGCTGCCTTCGATCAGCAGCACCATGGGCTCCAGATGCCAATAGCCGAACTGGAAGCGCTCGTTGCTTTTCTTGGCGATCAGCTTGGCCGTGATCAGCATCAACACCTTGATGGCGGTGGCGATCAGCGAGAAAAAGCCGTCGAACAGAATGGATTGGGCGCCAGATATCACACCCGTGACAATCCCGGCGATCGCTACCGCGAACATCAGGATCGTCGATTGCTTGAGCAGTGACTGCTCACCTCGGTTACTCACATTTCCTCCCGTCAAAACCTTTAAACCGCAGGGTGCGGTGGGGTTTTCAGGGGTGGAGTGTACCTTATGGCCTGTTTTGGCCGATTTGACGCCATCGGGGCGGTGCGACGATTCGCCAAGCCCCCGATGGCAGCAACGCGGTCTAGAGCCTTACTTGGCCCCCCGCTCAATCGCAAACCCCGCCCAGGTCTGGCTCACCGGCATCAGTTCCAGGCGGTTGATGTTGACGTGCGCCGGCGTGTTCAGCACCCAGAAGATGGTGTCGGCAATGTCCTGCGGCTGGATCGGCTCGGCACCGGCGTAGGTCGCGTCGTAGCGCGCCTGGTCACCGCCGAAGCGCACCAGGGAGAACTCGCTTTCGCACAGGCCCGGCTCGATGTTGGTCACACGCACGCCGGTGCCCTGCAGGTCACACCGCAGGTTCAGGGAGAACTGCTTCACGAACGCCTTGGAACCGCCATACACATGGCTGCCCGGGTACGGGTAGCTGCCGGCGATGGAGCCCAGGTTGATGATCCCGGCGCCACGGCCATGGGCGATCAAACGCGGCAGCAGCAGGCTGGTGGTGGTCAGCAGGCCTTTGATGTTGGTGTCGACCATGGTTTCCCAGTCGTCGAGGTTGCACTTGGGCGCCGGGTCGGTGCCCACGGCCAGGCCGGCGTTGTTGATCAGCCCGCGCAGGGTGGCGAACGATGGCGGCAGGTTGGCGATCGCCTCTTCCATGCCTGTGCGATCCCGTACGTCCACCACCAGGCCGTGCACTTCGGTCTGCTTGGAAAGCTCCTCGACCAGCGCATTCAAACGCTCGGCACGACGACCGGTAAGCACCAGTTTCCAGCCGGCCTCGGCAAACCGGCGGGCGCAGGCTTCGCCGAAACCTGAGGTGGCGCCAGTAATAAACAGCGTGTTGGACATGGTGTTCTCCTTGCGGGCATCGGGAAAAAAATCAGCCAGCAGAATGCCCTTACGCCGCGGTTGCGGCAACCGCCATGCACAGAACTTCATGCACGACTGGTCATTTTTTAATCATTCAGAGCAAAGCCTTATGAACCGTGGCTTGCAGCCATATGCGCGCAGGTTATCCACAGCTGCGCCCACAGTCTCTGGGGGCAAGTGCAAAACGCTTCAGGCCGCTGTGTACAAGGCTTCCAGGCGATTTTAGAAAGTTTTTTGCTTGACCTGGACGAAGGCGTATGTAGGCCCAGGGGCGGCGGGACAAATCGAGCGATGGCTCCAGGCCAGTCATTCCGGCCTCTGCGGCCGTCTTTCCAGAGTTTAGTCACAGACTTATCCACAGGCTGGCGGGACATATTTCAGTCATATACCTGTGTCTTTAAACAGGTTGACAAACCCCTCGATCGGCCGCGAAAAAGCCACTGATCAAAAAACAACCACACAGCTGAAAGCCACGGTTTTAAAGGGGTTCAGCCAGCTACTCCCACGTTACCCACAGCCGGTTCCACAGTGGATGGGGACAAGTCAAAAGTGTGACAAAACAGGGATTTGCGGCGGCTATATGTCGCGCTTTGGAGGGGGGCTGGATTTGTTTTCCACAATTTGGGATCGGTCTTGCAGGCGACACAAAACAAATGTGGGAGGGGGCTTGCCCCCTCCCACAGGGGTACTGCGTCGTTATTTGGATCAGTGGCCACCGAGGTAAGCGTTGCGCACTTCCTCGTTCACCAAAAGCTCCTTGCCGGTGCCGGTAAGGCGAATCTCACCGTTGACCATCACATACGCCCGATCCGACAAACGCAGTGCATGGTTGGCGTTCTGCTCCACCAGGAAGATGGTCATCCCGGTGGAGGCCAGCTCGCGCAGGGTGGAAAAGATCTGCTTCACCACAATCGGCGCCAGGCCCAGGCTCGGTTCGTCCAGCAGCAACAGCTTGGGTCGGCTCATCAGCGCGCGGGCGATGGCGAGCATTTGCTGCTCGCCACCGGACATGGTCATGGCGCGCTGGTTACGTCGTTCCTTGAGCCGTGGGAACAGCTCGAACATGCGTTGCATATCGTCCTGGGCGAACTTGTCGCCAATGGGGATGGTGCCCATCAGCAGGTTTTCCTCGACGGTCATGTCGGGGAACACCCGCCGCCCTTCCGGCGACTGTGCAATGCCGTTGGAGGCGATGTAGTGGGACGACTTGTGGGTAATGTCGACGCCGTTGTAGAGGATCTGCCCCGACTCGGCCCGTGGCTGGCCGAAGATCGACATCAGCAGCGTGGATTTACCCGCGCCGTTGGAGCCGATCAAGCTGACGGTTTCGCCTTCGTTGATGTGCAGCGAAACTTTTTTCAGGGCCTGGATCGGGCCGTAGAACACGTCCAGGTCCTTCATTTCGAGGATAGGTGCACTCATACCAGCTCCTCTTCGTCGGCGCCCAGGTAGGCGGCAATCACTTTCGGGTCGTTGCGGATCGCTTCCGGCCCGCCTTCGGCAATCACGTTGCCGTGGTCCAGCACCACAATGTGGTCGGAAATACTCATCACCATGCCCATGTCGTGTTCGATCAGCACCACCGTCAGGTCGTGTTCGTCGCGCAACAGGCGAATCATCGCGCTGAGGGCTTCGGTTTCCTGGGGGTTGAGGCCCGCTGCCGGTTCGTCCAGGCAGATGATCTGCGGCCGGGTGCACATGGCGCGGGCGATTTCCAGGCGGCGCTGCTGGCCGTAGGAAAGCTCACCGGCCAGGCGGTTGGCGCAGTCCACCAGGTCCACCACTTCGAGCCAGTAGAACGCGTGGTCGAGGGCATCGCTTTCGGCCTTGCGGTAGCCCTTGGTGTTGAGGATGCCCGCCAGCATGTTGCGGTTGACCCACATGTGCTGGGCCACCAGCAGGTTTTCCAGCACCGACATTTCCTTGAACAGGCGAATGTTCTGGAAGGTCCGGGCCAGACCGGCGCGGTTGACCAGGTGGGTGCCGCCGAACATCTTGTAGTACACCCGGCTCAAGAAGCTTTTCGGCGATACGAAGTCGACGGCCTTGAAGCGCTCGCCGAGCAGCTGGATCACATTGGTCTGCTTGCCACGGATGTTCAGTTCGATCTTGCCGCCGCTGGCTTTGTAGAAGCCGGTGAGGCAGTTGAACACGGTGGTCTTGCCCGCGCCGTTGGGGCCGATCAGGGCGAAGATCGAGTTGCGTTCGACCTTGAGGCTCACATCGCTCAAGGCCTTGATGCCACCGAAGTGCATCATCAGGTGTTCCACGGAGAGGACGACTTCCTTGCTCATGGCGCTACCCCCTTGCGCGGTGTCACACCGGTGCGGCTGATCCGGATCAGGCCGCGCGGTCGCCAGATCATCATCACCACCATCAGCACGCCAAACAGCAGCACGCGGTATTCGCTGAAGCTGCGCAGCAGTTCAGGCGCGACGGTCAACACGAACGCCGCGATCACCACGCCGACCGTCGAGCCCATGCCGCCCAGTACCACGATGGCCAGGATCAGCGCCGACTCGAAGAAGGTGAACGACGACGGGTTGACGAAGCCTTGGTAGCTGGCGAAGAACACCCCGGCCAAACCGGCAGTGGACGCGCCGATGGTGAAGGCCGAGAGCTTGACCAGCACGTGGTTCAGGCCCATGGAGCGGCAGGCGATCTCATCTTCGCGCAAGGCTTCCCAGGCGCGGCCGACCGGCATGCGGGTCAGGCGGTGCTTGATGTACAGCACGGCCAGCACCACCAGGAACAGCACGATGTAGATGAACATGAACTTGATGTTGGGGTTGTAATCGATGCCGAAGAACTCGTGGAACGGAACCCCGCCCTCCTTGGCCTTGCGCCCGAACTCCAGGCCCAGGAAGGTCGGCGAAGGCACCGGCATACCGTTGGGGCCGCCGGTGAACGACAGCCAGTTGTTGAGCACCAGGCGAATGATTTCACCGAAGCCCAGGGTCACGATGGCCAGGTAGTCACCGTGCATTCGCAGCACCGGGAAGCCGAGTATGCACCCCGCTAAAGCCGCTGCGATGGCTGCCAGCGGCAACACGCTCCAGAAGCCCAGGCCGAGGTATTGATAACCCAGCGCCAGGCCGTAGGCACCGATGGCGTAGAACGCCACGTAACCCAGGTCGAGCAGCCCGGCCAGGCCGACCACGATGTTCAGGCCCAGGCCCAGCAATACGTAGATCAGCCCGAGGATCACCACGGTCAGCAGGTACTTGTTGGCGAAGATCGGGAACACGATGGCGATCACGATCAGCGCCGGGATGATCCAGCGCAGCCGCGACTTGTAGTCCGGTGGCAGTACATGCACGCCGGAGCCGCTGCTCTCGAAGCCCTGCAGAATCTTCAGGCCCTTGGGGGTTTGCAGGAACAGGCTAAGGGCAAAGCGCCCGGCCATCACGATGGCGACCAGGGTAGCCACACGGGCCGGTTCCAGGTTGAAGCTGTAGCCGTCGAGGACCACGCCGACGATCGGACCGAACACGATCAACGAAATCAGCCCGGCAAGGACCGTATCGACCACACTTTTCTTGATATCGATGGGTTTGGCAGCAGACATGTTTACACCTTAGCCACGAGTGGGCGACCAAGCAGGCCCTGGGGACGGAAAATCAGAATCACCACCAGCAGGGAGAAACTGAACACGTCTTTGTAGTCGGAGTTGATCAACCCCGAGAACAACGACTCGGAAATACCCAGGATGATCCCGCCCAGCATCGCCCCAGGCAGGGAACCGATGCCGCCGAGTACCGCTGCGGTAAACGCCTTGATGCCGATGATGAAGCCGGCATAGAAGTCGAACGTGCCGTAGTTGAGGGTGATGAGCACGCCGGCCAGGGCCGCCATGGCGGCACCGATGACAAACACGTAGGAGATCACGCGGTCGGTGTTGATCCCCAGGATCGAGGCCATCTTGCGGTCTTGCTGGGTGGCGCGGCACATGCGGCCGAGCTTGGTGTACTTGATGATGTAGGTGAGCAACGCCATGCCGGCAAACGCCGCCACGAGGATGAAGACCTTGGTGTACGTGAGTTGGACGAACCCGCTGCCGATGTCGACGCGCCAGGCGCCGGCCAGCAGGGTTGGAATGCCTTGTTGTTTCGCGCCCTGGGCGATCTGTGCGTAGTTCTGCAGGATCAGGGAGATGCCGATGGCGCTGATCAGCGGAGCCAGGCGGGTGGAGTTGCGCAGCGGTTTGTAGGCGACCCGTTCGATGACCCAACCGTATACGCCGGTGACGACCACGGTGAAGATCAGGGTGCCGAGAATGAGCAGCGGGAAGGATTCGATGCCGAAGTAAGCCAGCAGTGCCAGACTGATCGCCGCGAGGTAAGCGGAAATCATATAAACCTCGCCGTGGGCGAAGTTGATCATGCCAATGATGCCATAGACCATTGTGTAGCCGATGGCGATCAGGCCATAGACCGACCCGAGGGTCAGGCCGTTGACCAGTTGCTGCAGGAAAATACCATCCATAACGCAATCTCACGCGGTGAGCACCTGCACACCAATCGGTGTGCGGCGCTTCTGGAGGAAAAGACAGATCTCAATAACAACGCTGTCCCAATGTGGGAGGGGGCTTGCCCCCGATGCGGTGGGTCAGCTGAACAACTGTTGACTGACCCACCGCTATCGGGGGCAAGCCCCCTCCCACATGGATTACTTCTGCTTTTCCAGCTGGTGGTATTTGCCGTCTTTATCCCACTGGTAAACCACGTAGTCGGAGACTTTCAGGTCGCCCTTCGCGTCCCAGGTCTTCTCGCCCATCACGGTTTTGACCGGGTGCGCTTTCAGCCATTTGGCCGCGTCTTCGCCCTTGTTGGACTTGGCGCCGTTGAAGCCGGCAGCCAGGGCCTGCAGCGAGGCGTAGGCGTACAGGGTGTAGCCCTCAGGCTCGTAGCCGGCCTTGCGGAACTCTTCCACCACGGCCTTGCTGTCCGGCAGCAGGCGCGGGTCGGCGCCAAAGGTCATGTACACGCCATCGACGTATTGCGCGCCGCCGGCGGTGGCCACCAGTTCATCGGTCACTACGCCGTCATCGGACATGAACTTGACGTCCTTCAGGCCCGCTTCACGAATCTGGCGAACCAATGGACCGGCTTCCGGGTGCAGGCCACCGAAGTACACGACGTCGGCGCCCAGGGAGCGGATCTTGGTGACCAGCGCACTGAAGTCTTTCTCGCCACGGGTCAGGCCTTCTTCCAGCACAGGCTTGACGCCGCGCTTGGTCAACTGGGCAGCGGTGGCGTCGGCCAGGCCTTTGCCGTAGGTGTCCTTGTCGTTGATGACGGCGACTTTCTTGCCCTTGAGCACGTCGACGATGTAGTCGCCGGCGACGATGCCTTGCTGGTCGTCACGCCCGCACATACGGAACATGGCGCCCAGGCCGCGTTCGGTCACTTGTGGGTTGGTAGAACCTGGGGTGATCGCGATGATGCCCGCTTCGTCGTAGACCTCGGAGGCCGGGATGGTGTTCGACGAGCAGAAGTGCCCGACTACGCCAATCACTTTGTCCTGGTCAGCCAGGCGGTTGGCCACGGCCACGGCCTGCTTGGGTTCGCATGCGTCGTCGCCTGCCACCAGCACGACTTTCTCGCCGTTGATGCCACCGGCCTTGTTGATCACCTCGGCTGCCGCCTGGGCACCCTTCATGTACTGCTCACCGAACGAGGCGTTGGCGCCGGTCATCGGCCCCGCAACGCCAATCTTCACATCAGCTTGAACAAACGTAGAAACACCCAGCGCCGCTGCAACGGCGAGGGCCAGAAAACCTTTCTTGTAAAACGTCTGGGACATGAGTGGTGCTCCGATATTTTTGATTTTTGGCACGACAACTTGCGTTCAAACTTTTCACTGAAAGCCCAGAGCAAGCCTCGTGCCATTACGTTTTTATTCTTCAAAAAGACACGGTGTCATTGTTATTGCAGGCGTTTCGGCTCCGCTCGCCAGGACGTGCAACCCTCTAGCATCAATAGGTGCAACCCATGGGCCGAAAAAGTACAACCCTGACGGGTCGCACCTGCAACCAAAGCAATAAACGACAGTTCCTACAGCTGTAACAGCCTGCGTAACGGAACTGCACATTTACAGTGCGCAACTGCTACGACCTGCACCAATACAGATTAGTAGCCGGCTAAGAAAATGCAGGCTTCTGAGCGGTATTTCGCTGATCAGATCACGATCCTCAGGCATTGCCCGGCGTGATACAGCGAAAATCCGGCTTCATACAGGCAACTGCGCAGCCCAACCCCGGCCAGCGGTTGCATGGGTGCAAACGGAATCGGCAACGCCTGGGGATCCTGGTGACACAAATAGTCGGCGAACGCCTTGCCGACCACGCTGCCGGTGGTCACGCCGCGCCCGTTATAGCCGGTTACCGCCACCAGGCCGGGGGCGGGCTCGAACAGGCGCATCAGGTGATCGGGGGTGAACGCGATGCAGCCGGTCCAGGTGAACTCCCATTGCACCGATTTGAGGTACGGGAAGTAATGTTGCTGCACCCGATCAGCCCACGCCTTGAGGAACCAGGCCGGTTTCTGGTTGCCGTTGCCCAGGCTGCCGAGTAACAGACGACCATCGGCATCGCGGCGGATGCTGCTCAGTACCTGGCGCGTGTCCCATGAGCCTTGGCCACCGGGCAGAATCTGCTCGGCGGCGGCGTCGGTCAGCGGCGCGGAGGCGACCTGGTAGTAGTAGCCGGGGAAAAAATTGCGTCGCAGCTCGGTCCACTCACCTTCGGTGTAGGCGTTGGAAGCGATGACCACTTGTGCAGCCTGCACCGAACCGCTGGCGGTCTGAACTGACCAGCTCGCACCTTGGCGCTCCAACCGGGTGACCGGCGAATGGTCGAACAACTGGCCGCCAAGTCCCACGGCGGCATTCGCCAAACCGCTGGTGTAGGCCATCGGGTTCAAGGTGCCGGCACGCCGGTCCAGCAAGGCGGCAGCGATTTTCTTGGTGCCGGTGGCGTGTTCGCAGGCCTGGCCGGTGAGCAATTCCACCGGCGCGCCACGGCGCTTCCACTGCTCTTCACGACTGCGCAAATCCGCCTCGCCACGGGCGTTATGTGCCATGTGCAAGGTGCCCTCGCGACGCAATTGGCAATCGATGGTGTATTTGTCGATCAGGCTGAACACCAGCGACGGTGCCGCGCCGAGCATGCGGTTGAGCTGGCTGCCCACCGTTTCGCCGAAACCGGCTTCGATCTCGTCCGGGGGGATCCACAGGCCGGCATTCACCAACCCGACGTTGCGCCCCGAACCACCGTGGCCGGTGCGATGAGCCTCCAGCACGGCGACGCTTTTACCCTGTTCCAGCAAATGAATGGCGGCGGACAAACCGGTGATGCCGGCGCCGATCACGCACACATCCACCTTGACCTCGCCCTGGAGCGCGGTACGGTCCGGCCGGCCAGGGGTGAGGTGTTCCCACAAACATGTTTCGCGTAGTGCCATTGCCAGACTCCGGTGAGACCCAACAAACAACAATCTTGACCGCATTCCGTCTTGAGGAGGTCAGTCGAAGGTGATGCCTTGAGCCAGTGGCAACTCCAGCGAGTAGTTCACGGTATTGGTCTGGCGGCGCATATACCCGCGCCATGCATCCGAACCCGACTCGCGCCCGCCACCGGTCTCTTTCTCACCGCCAAACGCGCCGCCAATCTCCGCGCCGCTCGGGCCGATGTTGACGTTGGCGATTCCGCAGTCGCTGCCCACCGCCGACATGAATTGCTCGGCCTCGCGCACGTCAGTGGTGAAGATGCACGACGACAGGCCTTGGGGTACGGCGTTGTTCAGGCGCAGGGCTTCGGCGAAGTCCTTGTAGCCGACGACATACAGAATCGGCGCGAAGGTTTCGGTGCACACCACATCGCTTTGCTCAGGCATTTCGACAATGGCCGGTGACACGTAGTAGGCGTTGGGGAACTTGTCTTCCAACTGGCGCTCGCCGCCGAACACCTTGCCGCCTTCACTCAAGGCCTGCTCCAGGGCGTCCTGCATAGCGTCGAAGCCATGCTTGTCGATCAGCGGGCCGACCAGGTTGCCCTCCAGCGGGTGGCCGATGCGCACTTTGGAATAGGCGGCCTTGAGGCGGGTGACGATTTCTTCCTTGACCGACTCGTGGGCGATCAGGCGGCGCAGGGTGGTGCAGCGCTGGCCGGCGGTGCCGACGGCGCTGAACAGGATGGCGCGCACGGCCATGTCCAGGTCGGCGCTCGGGCCGAGGATCATGGCGTTGTTGCCGCCCAGCTCGAGGATGCTGCGGGCAAACCGCGCGGCAACTTTCGGCGCCACTTCGCGGCCCATGCGGGTGCTGCCGGTGGCGCTGATCAGGGCCACGCGTGGGTCATCCACCAGCGCAGCGCCGGCATCGCGGCCGCCGATGATGACCTGGCTCAGGTACTGCGGCGCATCCTTGAAATTCTTCAGCACACGCTCGAACAGCGCCTGGCACGCCAGGGCGGTGAGCGGGGTCTTTTCCGACGGTTTCCAGATCACTGCGTTGCCGCACACCAGCGCCAGTGTGGTGTTCCACGCCCACACGGCCACCGGGAAGTTGAAGGCGCTGATCACCCCGACCACGCCCAGCGGGTGCCAGGTTTCACGCATATGGTGGCCTGGGCGCTCGGAGGCGATGGTCAAGCCGTACAACTGGCGGGACAGGCCCACGGCGAAGTCGCAGATGTCGATCATTTCCTGCACTTCACCCAGGCCTTCCTGGGTGATCTTGCCGGCTTCCCAGGACACCAGCTCGCCCAGATCGGCCTTGTATTCGCGCAGTACATCGCCGAACTGGCGCACCAACTCGCCGCGACGGGGTGCCGGCACGTTGCGCCAGGCCTCGAATGCATGCTCGGCGCGACTGACCTGTTGCTCCACCTCGGCGGCACCTTCCCAGTGCACACTGCCGATACGGCTGCCATCAATGGGCGAATGCACGGGTTGTTTACCCGCCTGGTACAGCGCCGGGTTTACCCCGAGACGATCAAGCAATGCTGCAACCATGGGTCACTCCTTTAATCTTCGAACAAAAAATCGCACCGCGGCACGCACGGCGATCCAGGCCTTATTTGTAGCTGGCCCAAGACTTGCCAACAAACGACGATTAGGCGAGATATCATTCCGTTTATTCATGCAAAGAATAAAAAGAGGCATGCCGTGCTGAACAAAAGACATTTGCCCTCGATCACCGCGCTGCAGTGTTTCGAGGCCGCCACCCGCCACCTGAGCTTCACCCGCGCCGCCGAGGAGCTGAACCTCACGCAAAGCGCAGTGAGCAAACAGGTCGCGCAGTTGGAGGAATTACTCCAGCACCTGCTGTTCCGCCGCGTACGCCGCCGCTTGCAGATGACTCCGGCAGGTGACCTGTACCTGGTGGAAGTACGCAAGATCCTCACGCAGGTGGAGATGTCCACCCACTACCTGCGCTCCTATGGCGGCGAGACCGAAGTGTTGCGCGTGTCCACCCCCTACACCTTTGGCGCGCGCTGGCTGGTGCCGCGCCTCAAGGGCTGGCGACTGCGCCACCCGCAGATCCACCTGGACCTGTGCAACGAACAGGAGCCGGACGAACTGCTGCAAGGCAAGGCCGACATGGCCTTCTACTTCGGCCAGGGCTCGCGCCCCGGCACCGAGAGCCTGAAACTGTTCAGCGAAGAGCTGGTACCGGTCTGCGCCACGGAAAGCCTGCCGGCGCAGCCGTTCACCGATCCCACGCAACTGAGCGACCTGGTGCTGCTGCAAAACGCCTCGCGCCCCCAGGGCTGGCACGACTGGTTTGCCGACCAGGGTTATCACACCGAACACAGCTACCACGGGCCGCGTTTCGACACCTTTTATATGTGCATTCGTGCGGCGCAGGTCGGTTGCGGCGTGGCCTTGTTGCCGCGCTTTCTGGTGGAAGAAGAACTGGCCGACGGCAAGCTGGTGATCCCCTGGCAGCATGCAATGCCCAGCCACGACGCTTATTACCTGGCCTTCCCGGAACACGCGGCGGAGGTGCCCAAGGTGCGGGAGTTTGTGAAGTGGATGATGGAGCAGGTTATTTAGCGCCTGGAAAATCGCTATCGGGAGCAAGTCGAATCGTCGCACCGCCCCTCCCACATCTGGAACGCATTCCAAGTGTGGGAGGGGGCTTGCCCCCGATGGCGCCAGTGGCCTTGGAAAAAAATCACTGGCAAACCTACCCGCGTCTATGCGCCACTAGCCCTCTTCCTTAATTATGCGTAAAGGTCCGCCCCCATCGCCGACCTGTCTGGAGATTCCCGTTATGAGCGAGAGTGTGTTTGCCGATCGCATCGTGCAGAACTTGCTCGACACCGACTTCTACAAGCTGACCATGATGCAGGCGGTGCTGCACAACTACCCCAACGTGGAAGTTGAATGGGAGTTTCGTTGCCGCAACAGCGAAGACCTGCGCCCGTACCTGGCGGAGATCCGCTACCAGATCGAGCGCCTCGCCGAGCTGAGCTTGAGCCCGGATCAACTGGGGTTCCTGGAACGCATCAGCTTTATGAAGCCGGACTTTTTGCGCTTTCTCGGGCTGTTTCGCTTCAACCTGCGCTATGTGCAGACCGGCATCGAGAACGGCGAGTTGTTTATCCGCCTGCGCGGGCCGTGGCTGCATGTGATTCTGTTTGAAGTGCCGATGCTGGCGATCGTCAGCGAAGTGCGCAACCGCTACCGTTACCAGACGGTGATCCTCGAACAGGCCCGCGAGCAGCTGTACCGCAAGTTCGACTGGCTGACGGCCAACGCCAGCAGCGATGAGCTGTCCGAGCTGCAAGTGGCCGACTTCGGCACGCGCCGACGCTTCTCGTACCGCGTGCAGGAAGAGGTGGTCAGCGTGCTCAAGCATGACTTCCCCGGGCGTTTTGTCGGCACCAGCAACGTACACCTGGCCCGCGAGTTCGATATGAAGCCACTGGGCACCATGGCCCATGAATGGATCATGGCCCACCAGCAACTCGGCCCGCGCCTGATCGACAGCCAGATCGCCGCCCTCGACTGTTGGGTCCGCGAATACCGTGGCCTGCTGGGTATCGCCCTGACCGATTGCATCACCACCGACGCCTTCCTTGGCGACTTCGACTTGTACTTCGCCAAGCTGTTCGATGGCCTGCGCCATGACTCCGGCGACCCGGTGCAGTGGGCCGAAAAAGCCATCGCCCACTACCACAAACTGGGCATCGAGCCGATGAGCAAGACCCTGGTGTTCTCCGACAGCCTGTCGTTGCCCAAGGCCTTGGAAATATTCCGCGCGCTGCGTGGTCGCATTAATGTGAGCTTCGGCATCGGCACCAACCTGACCTGCGATATTCCAGGGGTGGAACCGATGAGCATCGTGCTTAAAATGACCGCCTGCAATGGCCAGCCCGTCGCGAAGATCTCCGATGAAGCGGGCAAGACCCACTGCACCGACCCGAATTTTGTCGCCTATTTGCGTCATGTTTTCAAAGTACCTGCCATCTCTAGCAAGGAGTGAATCATGCAAGCCGTACAGCGTGAGATTGCTGAACAGCTCAAGGTCCAAGCACCGTTCAAGGACCAGGCCGCCCTCGAGGCCGAGGTCGCCCGGCGCGTAGCGTTTATCCAGGACTGCCTGCGTAATTCCGGGCTCAAGACACTGGTGCTGGGCATCAGCGGCGGCGTCGACTCCCTGACTGCCGGCCTCTTGGCCCAACGCGCGATGCAGGAACTGCGCTCCCGCACCGGTGACGAGGCCTACCGCTTTATCGCCGTGCGCCTGCCCTACGAAACCCAGTTCGATGAAATCGATGCCCAGGCCTCGGTGGACTTTATCGACCCGGACGAGCGCCACACCGTGAATATCGGCCCGGCGGTGAAAGCCCTGGCCAATGAAGTGGCGGCGTTTGAAGGCAAGGCGGCGGTGTCCCGCGACTTCGTGCTCGGCAACACCAAGGCGCGCATGCGCATGGTGGCGCAGTACACCATCGCCGGCGCGGCCAGCGGCCTGGTGATCGGTACCGACCATGCGGCGGAAGCGGTGATGGGCTTTTTCACCAAGTTCGGTGATGGCGCCTGCGACCTGGCGCCGTTGAGCGGCCTGGTGAAAAACCAGGTACGCGCGATTGCACGGTTCTTTGGTGCGCCGGAGTCGTTGGTGGAGAAGGTGCCGACGGCCGATCTGGAAGACCTGTCGCCAGGCAAGCCGGATGAAGCGTCACATGGCGTGACCTATGCCGAGATCGATGCGTTCCTGCACGGTGAGCCGGTGCGCGAGGAAGCGTTCCGGATCATCTGCGAGACGTACCGCAAGACCGAGCACAAGCGGGTGATGCCGTTTGCGCCGTGAGGTGAGCCAGATAGTGGTGTGTTGATTGGCAGGCAGTCATCGGGGGGCAAGCCCCCGATGAACGATAACGCGGTCTTACTTCAGGACCACAGTGCCCTTCATCATCGAAATGTGGCCTGGGAACGAGCAGAAGAACGCGTAATCCGTACCGGCCGCCAGTTTCGAGACATCGAAGGTCACCGAATCCTTCTCGCCGGCACCAATGATCTTGGTGTGGGCGATGATGCGATCGTCACCCTCTTTCAGGTAGTTCTTGTCGATGCCAGCGGCCATGCCATCAGTGGCAACCGGCTGCATGTTGGCGGCGCTGGTCAACACCCAGTTATGACCCATGACGTTTTTCGGCAGGCTGCCGGAGTGAGTCAGCTCGACAGTGAACGTCTTGCAGCTCTTGTCGATCGTGATTTCCTTGGTGTTGAAGGACATCTGGTCAGTGGAGTCGACGGTGACCTTGCACTCTGCAGCAAGCAACTGGCCGCTGGCCAGAGTCAGCAGGGAAACAGCAACGAGTTTGGCAAACATGTGAATCTCCAAGGCAGGGTTTAAACAACGCGTAATGCGACAAGGGTGCCTGAGGCAGGCAAAAATTCTTATGACCTGAATCAACAGATTGTATACAACTTTAGGCTATCAGACTTATCGACACAATCAACCAGCCAAAGTGCCGCAGGCTGTCTATGATCGGCCCATCACCCACTGGAGCCCGAGCCATGCACCTCAACCAACTGTTCAATGGCCTCCTGGCCGCGTACGCCTGCGGTAAGTGAAGGCCAAGCGCCCCTTGAAGCTGCTACCATGTCGTCCCAAGGCAGCTGCGCGCCGCCACCCTCACCTTCGACCCTAGAGGATCGCCCATGGCCAAACCTAATTACTCCTTCGCCAAACGTCAGAGAGACTTGGCCAAGGAACAGAAGAAAGAGGAAAAACTGCAACGCAAGAAAGCCGCGGTAGATGAAGAAGCGGGCGCACTCAACCCGGATGCTGATGGTGAAGTAACGAACGACGAGACTGAAACACCAAAAGATCCAGCTGAATAATTTTCGTTGTGGTGAGCAGGCCACCCCGGCTCACCACGCTCCCCTGCTATTCCAGCGGCATCACCGTCACCCGCACCTCCGGGTCATGGCTCCCTCCCCCCAGAATCACCCCACGCAACGGCGACACATCGGAGAAGTCCCGGCCCCAGGCCAGGGTGATGTGCTCCAGTGCCGGCTGCACATTGTTCGTCGGATCGAAATCCACCCACCCCGATACCGGGCAATACACCGAGACCCATGCGTGGGAGGCATCGGCGCCGATCAGCCGTGGCTGGCCGGGTGGTGGCTGGGTGAGCAGGTAGCCGCTGATGTAACGCGCCGCCAGGCCGCGCGAGCGCAGGCAGGCGAGCATCAGGTGGGCGAAGTCCTGGCACACGCCGCGGCGACGCTCCAGCACTTCCACCAGCGGCGTGGCGACCTGGGTGGCTTCGGCATCGAAGGTGAATTCACTGAAGATCTTTTCCATCAGCGCCTGCACACCCAACAGCAACGGTTTGCCAGGGGGAAAACAGCTTTCGGAAAATTCGACGAAGGTTTTCTTCAAGTGCACGTAGGGCGATTCGAAGCGATAGCGACAGGCTTCGATCAACTCGAGCGACAGCGGCTGGCTGCCGTAGGTCAGGCTGTCGCGGGTCTGGTCCCAGGCGGGCGACTGCTGGAAATCCAGCACCGGCCGCGCCAGCACTTCCACGGTCAGCCCGGCGTTCACCAGTAATTCATCATGGGGCCGCTCGAACGCCAGGCGGGTGATCGGGTTGCCGAACACGTCCAGCTCATCCCGGCGTGCGGACGGCGGGGGGCTGATATCCAGTTGCTGGGCGCTGCAACGCTGCCAGGCGCACGGCCTCGGCCATAAATGCGCGAGCTGCTGGGCCAGGGACACCGGGCTGTCGTAGTGGTAATGGGTATCGTGGAAAATCTGGTAGCGCGCACTCATCACACCGACACCGTTTGCTGACTGACATCATCCACATGGGCAAAGTGGCGCAAAGCCAGACGATCCGATACCTGCCCACTCTCATCGGCGACCGCCTGCAGCAGGTCGGCCAGGCCTTCAAGTGCAGCACGCACGCTGGATTCGCCAAACAACGGGTTCTCCAGGCACGCCAGGTCGAAACGCGCCAGGCGCTCCACCAATGGGCCCAGGCCGGTTTCCCGAGGCACACCAAAATCGTCGTTGAGACGTCGCAGCGTGCGGCTCACCAGCTTGAGCTGGAACAGCACCGCGTGGGGGTTCTGCTCGTCCAGCAGCAGCAGGTCGAGTACCGGGATCAGCTGCGGCACCGCCAGGTAGCGCGAGCGGTAGGTGATGCTGCTGTTGCCCAGCTCCAGCAACCACTCCAGGCCCGCTTGATCGAACACCGCCACGCCGCGCAGGAATGCCGCCAGGCTGCTGCTGAGAAATTGCAGGCGCTCGATGCGCCGGCCCATCATCAGGAAGCGCCAGCCTTCGTCGCGGGTCATGTCGTCCAGAGCAAACCCGGACAGCGCCGCCAGGGACATCACCAGGCGGTTGAGGAAGTCCAGCAACTCACCAAAATCCGGGCTTTCGCTCTCCAGCTCCAGGGCTTCGCGCTGCAACTCCACCAGGGCCTGCCAGTTTTCACGGGACAGCTTGCCGCGCACCTGGGACGCCGCCCACTGCAAGCGTTGCAGGTTGGCGCGCAGGCTCGACGGCCAATCATCGCCGAGCAAGGCCGCCTGCAAACGCTCGGGCAGCTCGCCCTCCTCCGGCAGCAGGCGCAGGTTTTCACCCAACTCGACCGCCGCCTGCAAGGCCAGGGGGTCATCGCCGTCGACATAGCGCGCCAGCACGATGCGCAGCCAGCGTGCGCTGTCGTCGCAGCGTTCGCAGTAACGGCCGAACCAGAACAGGTTTTCCACCACGCGGGACGGCAGATAAGGGTCGCGGCGCACCAGGTCGTGTGCACCGATCGCGCGTTGGGCGCGCCAATGCTCGCCACTGCTGGCACGTTCGCCCAGCACCCAGGTGTCCTTGCTGGCGCCGCCGCGCTGCATCGATACCACTTCGGCATCGGCGTCGGCCGCCACGCGGGTCAGGCCGCCGGGCAATACACGGTAGCCCTCCGCGCTGGCCACGGCATACACGCGCATGCCGATGGCGCGGTGTTGCAGGTGATCCTCCACGGTGTGCCACACCGGTGCCTGGGACAGTTGCGCCAGCTCCTGGGCGACGTAGGCGTAAGGCCGCGCACGCATGCGTTCGGCCAGGGCCTGGCGTTGCTCGTCGTTCAAGTCGCGACCGAATACCGGGGTGAAACTTTGCGACGGAAACGCTGGCTTGATCAGCAGTTCCGGCAGTTTCTCCAGGGCTTCGGCGAGCACCGGCGCCTCACCGCACCACCAGGTGGCGATGGAGGGCAAGAGCAATTCTTCGCCGAACAGGAACTGGTTGATCCTGGGCAGAAAGCCGAGCAAACCGGGGGATTCCAGCACGCCGCTGCCCAGGGCATTGGCCACCAGCACATTGCCCTGGCGCGCGGCGTCGAGCAGGCCGGGTACGCCGAGGGCGGAGTCGGTGCGCAGCTCCAGCGGGTCGCAGAAGTCGTCGTCGAGGCGACGCATGATCGCGTGCACCCGGCGCAGGCCACTGAGGGTTTTCAGGAACACCGTGCTGTCGCGCACCGTGAGGTCGCCGCCTTCCACCAGCGGGTAGCCGAGCTGACGCGCGAGGTACAGGTGTTCGAAATAGCTCTCGTTGAAACGCCCAGGGGTGAGCAGCACGATCAGCGGCGGCTGGTCATCGCTCGGCGCCTGGCGGGCCAGGGTTTCCTGGAGCGTGCGGAAGAAACCGGTGAGGTGCTGCACCTGCAGATCACGGTACAGGTCCGGGAAGGCGCGGGACACGATGGTGCGGTTTTCCAACGCATAACCGGCGCCCGAAGGCGCCTGCGTGCGGTCGGCGGTGACCCACCAGCGGCCATCCGGGGTACGCGCCAGGTCCACGGCATACAGGTGCAGAAACGCACCATCAGGCGGTTGGATGCCCTGGCACGGCCAGAGGAAATTGTTATGCCCGAACACCAGCTCGGCCGGCAGCAGGCCTTCCTTGATCAAGCGTTGCGGCCCGTAGAGGTCCGCCAGTACGGCGTTGAGCAGGCGCGCACGCTGGGCGATACCGGCTGACAGCTGCTGCCATTCATCGGCCGCCAGCACATGGGGCAGCAGGTCCAGTTCCCACGGGCGATCGGCGCCCTTGGGGTCGGCGTAGACGTTATAGGTGACGCCGTTTTCCTGGATCTGCCTTGTCAGCAGCGCCTGGCGCTGGGCCAGTTGCGCGGGTGTGCTGCGTTGCAGGTGATCGAGCAAGCGCTGCCAATGGGCGCGTACTGCGCCACTGTCGTCCAGCAGTTCGTGATAAGTACCCGCGGTCAGCGGGTATTGGTCGAGCAAGTCGGGCATGGAACGCTCGGCAGAGGCAAAGGGGCTCAGTTTAATTCAAATTCACTGCAATCTAATGTGGGAGGGCGCTTGCTCCCTCCCACATTGTGATCGCTTTTAGTCATTTTTATTGGGGTGACGCCGCAGATCCAGGGTCATCGGCAATTCGTCATTGATCACAACACTCGGCACGGTGAGCTTGCCAGGCGTGTGGCCGAGACGGAAAAACCGCGCCATGCGCCGGCTCTCCGCCTCATTGGCGTTTACCGGCAGGCTGTCGTAGTTACGCCCGCCCGGATGCGCGACATGGTACTGGCAGCCGCCCAGGGAGCGTTGCATCCAGGTGTCCAGCAGGTCGAACACCAGCGGCGCGTGCACCGGGATGGTCGGTTGCAGGCAGTTGGCAGGTTGCCAGGCGCGGTAACGCACGCCGGCGACGAACTCGCCAATGCGCCCGGTCGGTTGCAGTGGCACCGGGATGCCATTGCAGGTCAGCAGGTAGCGTTGCGGCGGCAGCCCGCTCACCTTCACCTGCAAGCGCTCCAGGGACGAATCCACATAGCGCACCGTGCCGCCCACCGCGCCCTCTTCGCCCAGCACATGCCAAGGTTCCAGGGCCTGGCGCAGTTCCAGCTCGATCCCGCTGACGGCGTAATCGCCCACCTTGGGGAAGCGGAACTCCAGGTGCGCGGCGAACCATTCGGCGCGCAACGGGTAACCGGCGGCGTTCAACTCGACGATCACATCGGCAAAGTCCTGCTCGATAAAGTGCGGCAACAGGAAGCGGTCATGCAATTCGGTGCCCCAGCGCGCCAGTTTCGGCGGCGCATAGGGTTCACGCCAGAAGCGCGCGACCAAGGCCCGCAGCAGCAATTGCTGGGTCAGGCTCATGCGTGCGTGGGGCGGCATTTCAAAGGCACGCAACTCCAGCAGGCCCAAGCGGCCGGTGGCGCCATCCGGCGAATAGAGTTTGTCGATACAGAATTCGGCGCGGTGGGTGTTGCCCGTCACGTCGATCAACAGGTTGCGCAGCAGGCGATCCACCAACCAGGGCGGGCATTCTTCACCCGGCTGCGGCATTTGCGCAAAGGCGATTTCCAGCTCATACAGCGCGTCGTTGCGGGCTTCGTCCACCCGCGGTGCCTGGGAGGTCGGGCCGATAAACAGGCCGGAAAACAGGTACGAGAGCGAGGGGTGGTTATGCCAATAGCTGATCAGGCTGCGCAGCAGGTCGGGCCGGCGCAGGAATGGCGAGTCCTTGGGCGTCGCGCCCCCCAGCACAAAGTGGTTGCCGCCGCCGGTGCCGGTGTGGCGGCCGTCGATCATGAACTTCTCGGTGGTCAGCCGGGTTTGCCGCGCCTCCTCGTAGAGGAATTCGGTGCGTTCCACCAACTCGTCCCAGGTCGCGGACGGCTGCACGTTGACCTCGATCACACCCGGATCCGGCGTAACGCGGAAGTTGCTCAGGCGCATATCGAACGGCGGTTCGTAGCCTTCCAGCAGCACCGGGCAGTGCAATTCCTCGGCGGTGGCTTCGATGGCGGCCACCAGTTCCAGGTAATCCTCGACGCGTTCCAGGGGCGGCATAAACAGGTACAGGCGCCCTTCCCGCGCTTCGGCACACAGGGCAGTGCGGGTCAGCCAGTCGGCGGACTCGTCGACCTCGGGCACTCGCTCGTCGTTCGGCGCGGGTTCGCCATGGCTTTGCAGTTGCGCACTGGTCGGCAGTTCCGGCTGATCCTGGTTAGGGTCGGTGGGGTGCACGAACGGATACTCCGCCGCCGTCACCCACGGCTGCGAGGCCAACGGCAGGCGATAGCCCAGCGGCGAATCCCCCGGCACCAGGCGGCAATGGTTATCGCGCAGGTACCAGCGCCCGCTCTGCCAGCGGTCATTGGCCGCCGTACGCGCCAGCGGCAGTACCTGGCCGATGACTTTATCCAGGCCCTGGCTGAACACCTTGCGCAGGCGTTCGCGCTCCAGCTCGTCACTCAAGCGCGGGTCCTGGGCCGTGACGTTTTGCGGCAACGCACCTTCGCGCCACAGGTAGTAGAAATTGTCTTCGTAGGCCGGGAATACAAAGCGCGCCGGCAACTTCAGGCGCTCGGCGACGCTGGCCAGGAAGCGCCCGGCCATTACGCCATCGGCGCCGTAGTCCTGTTGTTCATCGGCGATCAGCGCGCTGTTGTGCCAGATGGGCACGCCGTCACGGCGCCAGTAGCAGTTAAGCGACCAGCGCGGCAATTGCTCGCCGGGGTACCACTTGCCCTGGCCGAAGTGCACCAGGCCCTTGGGTGCGTAGTGCTTGCGCATGCGCTGGAACAGCTCGGCGGACAAGCGCCGCTTGTCCGGCCCGAGGGCTGCGGTGTTCCACTCGGCGCCGTCAGGGTCGTCGATGGAGACGAAGGTCGGCTCGCCGCCCATGGTCAGGCGTACATCATCCTTGAGCAGGTCGCCATCGATCTGCCGGCCCAGGGCCTGGATCGCCAGCCATTGCTCTTCGGTGTAGGGCTTGGTGACCCGTGGCGCTTCCCAGATGCGCTCCACCGACATCTCGTGGGTAAATTCGCACTCGCAGGGTTCCACCAGCCCACTGATCGGCGCGGCGGACGATGGATCGGGACTACAGGCCAACGGGATATGCCCTTCACCGGCGAACAGCCCGGAGGTGGCATCCAGGCCGATCCAGCCGGCACCGGGCAAATACACTTCGCACCAGGCGTGCAGGTCGGTGAAGTCGACTTCGGTGCCGGAGGGGCCGTCGAGGGCTTTGACGTCGGCGGTCAGCTGGATCAGATAACCGGACACAAACCGCGCCGCCAACCCGAGGTTGCGCAGCAATTGCACCAGCAGCCAGGCCGAATCACGGCAGGAGCCGGAAGCATTTTCCAGGGTGAATTCCGGGGTTTGCACCCCCGGTTCCATGCGGATCAGGTAGCCGATGTCGGCGGCCAGGCGCTGGTTGAGGCCCACCAGGAAGTCCACGGCCGGCAACGGCGTGCGGTCGATACCCGCCAGGTAGGCGGCAAACCTCGGCGTCAGCGGCAGGGTTTCCAGGTACGGCGCCAGTTCGCGCTGTTCATCGGCGGCGTAGCTGAAGGGGATTTTTTCGGCGTAGGGCTCAAGGAAAAAATCGAACGGGTTGAACACCGCCATCTCGGCGACCAGGTCAACCTCGATGCGCAGTTCATCGGTCTTTTCCGGGAACACCAGACGCGCCAGGTAATTGCCCTGGGGGTCCTGCTGCCAATTGATGAAGTGCTGCTCGGGCAGCACTTTGAGTGCGTAGGACAAAATCCGCGTGCGGCTATGGGCCGCCGGGCGCAGACGCACAATCTGTGGGCCGAGTTCGACCGCGCGGTCGTAGCGGTAATGCGTAACGTGGTGCAACGCGACATGAATCGACACGGCGGCCTCCTGCGAGCCAGGGCATGGACACAACGCGCGCAAGACTTATGCCAGAGCGGCGGTCATTGCGCTTTATCGTAAGACCCGGTGCAGTACAGCACCAAAACGGCGCCAACGGTGGTGTCGTGGTGCAGGCGCCGCACATATTTGTGGCGTTAATGTGAGGATGGGTGGCGAATCTACCCAATCAACGGGTTTTGCGCTTTGCGATTACGGCTGGTTTAACCGCCTGCCGAATACGACGGATTCCCACGAGTTTCATGCGCATCTCTCGCTGAACCTTGCTGTTAAGTGTCAATAATCCGAGCAATGGGAATAACAGCGCCAACCCATACAGGACTTTGTGAGGCTGGAATTGAACCATCGGAACTACAAACAGCAGACAGGCGACATAGATACCGACCATTACCCACACCCAGGAGGGTCGGCCCCGCAAAATCATAAAGTTGCTATGGACCGTCAACAGAATGAGCAGCGCCCCGGCAGACATGATCTTGAGCCCCACTTGAGCCATCGGCGCATCACGAAAATAGGTGATGAACGCCAGCGCCACAGCCAACGCTAAAGAAAAACACGCAGCAAATACGCCGCTCATAAACGTCAGAAAGTATTGTCTGAAAAAGTCGCGTAGCGTCATCAATTCGCTCATTCGCTTACCTCCTCGTACAGTCCAATCGCGATGGTGTTGACGTTTCCGGAGTAGGCACTCCCGCCAAACCCAACGCTTGCGCCCAGGACGTCTTTGATCTGGGTAGTGGTGCTGTGCTTGAGCTGCGTAGGGGTGAAACGCTTGGTGAGTTCGCCCGACGCCTGCCTCAATTTGATCATCTTCGCGGTCAAGCTGGGATGGTTGATGCTCAGCAGCTCTTTCGTCAGCTTGGCTCTTTCCTGGCGATTCAAACCGCGAAGCACATCACGCAGGCTCTTGCCCGTCGATGCTTTGGCGGCCCTGACCAGCTTGACCGTCGTCAGGGCCGAAGCGCCCACGCCAGCCAGTGATACGGCGTCCAGCACGATGGACGCATTCTGGTACCAGCCTTCACTGTCGAGCGAATCCTTGACCTCCGGTTTGGCGACTTCCAGCGCTGTTCGGGCAATGCCGTTGAAACACTGAAGCGTACTTGCGCCGGCAGCCGCATACCCCACTACAACGATGACGGAACTGGCGCCAGCGCTGAAAGGCACCAGAATTGTTCCACTGGCGATCGCAGCCCAACTGATGACCGCCCCCAAGCAGGAGATTCCGGTATTCACGGCTTCGCCAATCAGTCGCGATTCTCGAGGATTGCTCACGACATGTTGAGCAAACTGTGTTGGCGCAATGTACTTCTGCGCTTCACGCAAAATGATGCGCTTGGGCTTGATGCTGCAGATGGGCTTGAATTCGCGCAGGGTAATGACATTGAAGTCAGCGTCGATATACACCACCCCCGCGCCGACGATGCTGGGGTCGGCGTCGATGGCCGCGAACAGCCGTGGCAGGTTGATCTGGCTTTCGATGCGCTGGCGCGCCATGAACTGGGAGCGGTTGGAGTCCATGCCGATGCCGGCCAGGGGGTTGCCCATGGGGTGTTCTTCCTTGAAGGGGTGGAGACTGGACTGACGCTATCGGGGGCAAGCCCCCTCCGACACTTGTCTGTATTCGCAATCCAATGTGGGAGGGGGCTTGCCCCCGATAGCGATTTAATGGGCGCCACCTTACCAAACAGCCTCCCCACCGCCTAGAAAGCAAAACGCCAGCACAAGGCTGGCGTTTGCATTTTCAAGCGACGATCAACGCGGCACGACCGGCTTGCGGGCCGGCTTGCCGCCCTTGCCCTTGGCCGCATCGCTGCGTTCCTTGGCCGCCTGCTTGTTACGCGCCTGGGCCGCCGCCTTGGCTTGCTCACGCTTGTCCCACGGGTTGCTGCCGTCACTGCCACGGGGCGGCAAGCCGGTGTGCTGGGTGAGGATCCTGGTGGTGGTTTCCTTGGCGACCTTGTGGCTGCCAGCCGGCGTCGAGTTCTTGCGACGGGCGCTCTGGTAGCTGTCGGTGCTCGGCTGGTGCAGCGGGATCAGCTGGTCCTTGCCCGGCCCGATCAGGTCGGCACGGCCCATGCGGGTCAGCGCTTCACGCAGCATCGGCCAGCCCTTCGGGTCGTGATAGCGCAGGAACGCCTTGTGCAGGCGGCGCTGCTCTTCGCTCTTGACGATGGTCACCGCGTCGCTCTTATAGGTGACCTTGCGCAGCGGGTTCTTGCCCGAGTGATACATCGCGGTGGCGGTGGCCATCGGCGACGGGTAGAACGCCTGCACCTGGTCGGCGCGGAAGCCGTTGCCCTTGAGCCACAGGGCCAGGTTCATCATGTCTTCATCGGTGGTGCCCGGGTGGGCGGCGATGAAGTACGGGATCAGGTACTGCTCCTTGCCCGCTTCCTTGGTGTACTTCTCGAACATGCGCTTGAACTTGTCATAGCTGCCGATGCCCGGCTTCATCATCTGGTTGAGCGGACCTTCCTCGGTGTGTTCCGGGGCGATCTTGAGGTAGCCACCGACGTGGTGGGTGACCAGCTCCTTGACGTATTCCGGCGACTCGACCGCGAGGTCGTAGCGCAGGCCGGAAGCGATCAGGATCTTCTTCACCCCCGGCAATGCACGGGCGCTGCGGTACAACTGGATCAACGACGAGTGGTCGGTGTTCAGGTTCGGGCAGATACCGGGGAACACGCACGACGGCTTGCGGCACGCGGATTCGATTTCCGGGCTCTTGCAGGCAATGCGGTACATGTTCGCGGTCGGGCCGCCGAGGTCGGAGATCACACCGGTGAAACCTGGAACCTTGTCGCGGATCTCTTCGATTTCGCGAATGATCGACTCTTCGGAACGGTTCTGGATGATCCGGCCTTCGTGCTCGGTGATCGAGCAGAAGGTGCAGCCGCCGAAGCAGCCACGCATGATGTTCACCGAGAAACGGATCATGTCGTAGGCCGGGATTTTCTCCTTGCCGTACGCCGGGTGCGGAACACGGGCGTACGGCATGCCGAACACGTAGTCCATTTCTTCGGTGGTCATCGGAATGGGCGGCGGGTTGAACCATACGTCCACTTCGCCGTGCTTCTGCACCAGGGCGCGGGCGTTGCCTGGGTTGGTTTCCAGGTGCAGCACGCGGTTGGCGTGGGCATAGAGCACGGCGTCGCCACGGACTTTTTCCACCGAGGGCAGGCGGATCACGGTCTTGTCGCGGGTCATGCGCGGGCTGGCCAGGATCTGCACGACCTTGGCTTCTTCCGGATCATCGACCGGCCCCTTTTCCTGCTCGATGGCGCAGGCCTGGGTGTCCTGGGTGTTGACGTACGGGTTGATGATCTTGTCGACCTTGCCCGGGCGGTCGATACGTGTGGAATCCACTTCGTACCAGCCGGCTGGGGTATCGCGACGGATGAACGCGGTGCCGCGCACATCGGTAATGTCTTCGATCTTGTGGCCCCACGACAGGCGCTGGGCGACTTCGACGATGGCCCGCTCGGCGTTGCCGTACAGCAGGATATCGGCGGTGGCGTCGATCAGGATCGAGTTGCGCACGCGGTCCTGCCAGTAGTCGTAGTGGGCGATGCGGCGCAGGGATGCTTCGATGCCGCCGAGTACGATCGGCACGTTCTTGTAGGCTTCCTTGCAACGCTGGCTGTACACCAGGCTGGCGCGGTCCGGGCGTTTGCCGGCCATGCCGCCTGGGGTGTAGGCGTCATCGGAACGGATTTTCTTGTCGGCAGTGTAGCGGTTGATCATCGAGTCCATGTTGCCGGCCGCGACGCCGAAGAACAGGTTCGGCTCGCCCAGTTTCATGAAGTCGTCTTTGGACTGCCAGTTCGGCTGCGCAATGATCCCGACGCGGAAGCCCTGGGACTCCAGCAGCCGGCCGATGATGGCCATGCCGAACGACGGGTGGTCCACGTAGGCATCACCGGTGACGATGATGATGTCGCACGAATCCCAGCCAAGCTGATCCATCTCCTCCCTGCTCATCGGCAGGAATGGCGCAGGGCCGAAACATTCGGCCCAGTACTTGGGATAGTCAAATAACGGCTTGGCTGTTTGCATGACGGTGACCGGTGTTGAGATGAAAAATCGCGGGCGCGGAATATAGCACAAATTTTGACCAATTCCGACGGTAATGGTCGGAATTGAACAGACGGGTTATTCGTCGTCGTCGAAGTTGTAGCTGCCCGGCGCCAGGTTCTCGAAGCGCGTGTATTTACCGATGAACGCCAGGCGGATAAAGCCGATCGGGCCGTTACGCTGCTTGCCGATAATGATCTCGGCAATGCCTTTGTGCTCGGTCTCGGGGTGATACACCTCGTCGCGGTACACGAACATGATCACGTCGGCATCCTGCTCGATCGCTCCGGATTCCCGCAGGTCGGAGTTCACCGGGCGCTTGTTGGGACGTTGTTCCAGGGAGCGGTTGAGCTGAGACAGGGCGACTACCGGGCAGTTGAATTCCTTGGCCAGGGCCTTGAGGGACCGGGAGATTTCGGAAATTTCGTTGGTGCGGTTATCGCCACTGGAGCCCGGGATCTGCATCAATTGCAGGTAGTCGATCATGATCAGGGCGATGTCGCCGTGCTCACGTACCAGGCGGCGGGTACGTGCACGCATCTCGGACGGGCTGATACCGGCGGTGTCATCGATAAACAGCTTGCGGTCGTTGAGCAGGTTGACCGCCGAGGTCAGGCGCGGCCAATCGTCGTCTTCCAGGCGACCGGCACGCACCTTGGTCTGGTCGATTCGGCCCAAGGAAGAAAGCATACGCATGATCAGCGATTCGCCTGGCATCTCGAGGGAGTACACCAGGACGGTCTTGTCGCTGCGCAATACGGCGTTTTCCACCAGGTTCATCGCAAAGGTGGTCTTACCCATGGATGGACGGCCGGCGACGATGATCAGGTCGGACGGCTGCAGGCCGCTGGTCTTCTCGTCGAGGTCGGTGTAGCCGGTGGAAATACCGGTGATGGCGTTGTCGGTGTTGAACAAGGTGTCGATGCGGTCGATGGCCTTGGTCAACAGGTCGTTGACGCTGACCGGGCCGCCGGTTTTCGGGCGCGCCTCGGCGATCTGGAAGATCTGGCGCTCGGCCTCGTCAAGGATTTCGGCGGCGGTGCGGCCTTCGGGGTTGAAGGCGCTGTCGGCGATTTCGGTGCTGATGCCAATCAGCTGGCGCAGGGTGGCGCGCTCGCGAACGATCTGGGCATAGGCCTTGATGTTGGCGACGGACGGCGTGTTTTTTGCCAGCTCACCCAGGTAGCCCAGGCCGCCGACCTGGGAGGTCTGGCCTTCCTTGTCCAACTGCTCGGCCAGGGTCACCACGTCGATGGGGGAGTTCTGGTCGGCCAGCTTGGCGATGGCACGGAAGATCAGACGGTGGTCATGACGATAGAAATCACCGTCCGAGACTTGATCCAGCACGCGTTCCCAGGCGTTGTTGTCCAGCATCAGGCCACCGAGCACGGCCTGTTCGGCCTCGATGGAATGCGGCGGCACCTTCAGGGCAGCGGTTTGCAGATCGTATTGCTCAGGAGCTGAAATATCGTTCATGGCCACTTGGAATTAGGGGATTGTAGAAAAACAAAAGGCACGACCTGTAAACAGGATCGTGCCCGATGTTAACTGCCCGGCACACGAGGTGCCAGTCAGTTAGGTGCGACTTAAGCTGCTACCACGACAACGCGTACGGTGGCTTCAACTTCGGCGTGCAGGTGCACGGCTACGTCGAATTCGCCTACGTTGCGGATGGTGCCGTTCGGCAGACGAACTTCGCTCTTCTGCACTTCGACGCCGGAGGCGGTCAGTGCATCAGCGATGTCGTGGGTGCCGATCGAACCGAACAGCTTGCCTTCGTCACCGGCGGTGGCAGTGATAGTCACTTCCAGCTCAGCCAGTTGGGCAGCGCGAGTTTCGGCCGAAGCTTTCTTGTCTGCTGCTGCTTTTTCCAGCTCAGCGCGACGCTCTTCAAACGCAGCCAGGTTGGCAGCGGTTGCAGCGGTGGCTTTGCCGTATGGCAGCAGGTAGTTACGACCGTAGCCGGCCTTAACGTTCACTTTGTCGCCCAGGTTGCCCAGGTTGGCGACTTTTTCCAGAAGGATCAGTTGCATGTGAAAATCCTCTAACTTTTAACCTTCACCGTTCGCGTTATCGGCGTCTTTCGGCGCAGAACGTCCGCGAAAATCAATCAGGCTGTCGACAATGGCCAAGACCACGAGTAACGGACCGATCAAGTGCATGAGCGGCAGGACGGTGACGTAGATCCCCACCAGCCAGAAACTGGCCAGTCTTTTCTGCGCGACAAGCCCGTGAATCAGGGACAAGCCAGCGAAGAACAATGGCACACCGCACAACGGCAACAGGATCAAGGTGTGCCACCCGATAAACGGGGCAACACACATGACGGCCAGCAGTGACAGCGCAACACGCTTGGGGATCCGGATTGCGCGAAACTCGCTTCCGAAACCGCCGGGGTTATACAACAACGCCTGCCAATAGCGCCCAAGAATCAGGCACAACACACTAAAGACCTGCACCGAAACCGCTGTCGAAATGATCAACATCGGAACTGCCAGTGAAGCGAGTGCTGCTTTCTGATCTGCCGAGAACTTCTCGTAAGACTCACCCATCACCACCGGCAAGACGTGTTGAAACGTCTGCGCCAGCGACTCGATGAAGGAACCGAAGACGGTCCCCAGGCTCACCGCACACAACAACCCCACGGCCGTGCTGACCAGCAGCACGCGATTCCAGGAATGCCCGGCGCGCAAAACCAACGCCAGGCTGCAACTCCCCAACAGCACCAGAAGCGCTGTCGGGTCTTGCAGGAAATGCCAGCTCACCAACACTGACAACAACCCCAGACCCAGGACGCTCAAGGCGTCCGAACCGCGCCGCAGGAGCACAAGGCAACCCGCGGCGGCACCCAACCAGAACAACAACGGCAACACTGCACATCCAGCCACTACCAGAGTGGCCTGCACACGACCGCGCATGATGAACTCAGCTAAGGCGCGCATGCATTCAATCCCTTACTACTTGTCGACTGCCCGGTCTCAGCGGCCGTGGCTGTCGGTGTAGGCCAGCAGGGCCAGGAAGCGGGCGCGCTTGATAGCGGTAGCCAGCTGACGCTGATAACGTGCTTTGGTACCGGTGATACGGCTTGGAACGATTTTGCCGGTCTCGGATACGTAGGCTTTCAGAGTGTTGAGATCTTTGTAGTCGATCTCCTTCACTTCTTCAGCGGTGAAGCGGCAAAACTTACGACGACGGAAGAAACGTGCCATTTGATAGGCTCCTTAATAAGGTCCGTGGATTACTCGTCAGCGTTATCGCTGCTGTCGCTGTCATCACTATCAGCGCTATCAGCGCCTTCGTGCTCAGGACGGTCGCGACGCTCACGGCGCTCACTGCGGTTTTCTTCAGCCTTGAGCATCTCGGATTGGCCGGTAACGGCTTCTTCGCGACGGATGACCAGGTTACGGATCACTGCATCGTTGTAGCGGAAGTTGTCTTCCAGCTCGGCCAGGGCCTTGCCAGTGCACTCAACGTTCAGCATCACGTAGTGAGCCTTGTGAACATTGTTGATTGCGTAGGCCAGTTGACGACGACCCCAATCTTCCAGACGGTGGATTTTGCCGCCGTCTTCTTCGATCAGCTTGGTGTAACGCTCAACCATGCCGCCGACTTGCTCGCTTTGATCCGGGTGGACCAAAAAGATGATTTCGTAATGACGCATGAATGCTCCTTACGGGTTGTAGCCTGCCGCTCAAAAACGGTCAGACAAGGAGTGAATGACACTTATGGATCTTGCCGCAGGGAGGCACATCGGTGCCTGCCAGGAAGGCAAGGGGCGCAATTGTAGAGAAGGGGAAGAACGGGCGCAAGGTGATTGGTGATTATTTGAACAATCGCCCAGGCACCACAAAAGCAAATGTGGGAGGGGACAGTCCCCTCCCACATGCTGGTTCTACGCCAGGCTTGGAATTACTTCTTCGCCTTGGCCTTGGCACCACGCTGACGCTGGGCCTCAAACAGGCACACGCCGGTCGCGACCGACACGTTCAGGCTGCTGACGCTACCGGCCATCGGCAGGTGCACCAGATAATCGCAATGTTCACGGGTCAGGCGACGCATGCCCTTGCCTTCGGCCCCCATGATGAGGATGGTCGGACCGGTGAGGTCCTGGTCATAAATGCTGACCTCGGCCTCTCCCGCCGTGCCCACGACCCACAGGCCGCGCTGCTGGAGTTTCTCCAGGGTGCGCGCCAGGTTGGTCACGGCCACCAGCGGAATCACTTCCGCCGCGCCACAGGCGACTTTACGCACCACCGGCGTCAAGGTAGCCGACTTGTCCTTCGGCACAATCACCGCCAACGCACCCGCAGCATCCGCCGAGCGCAGGCACGCGCCGAGGTTGTGCGGGTCGGTCACGCCGTCCAGCACCAGCAGCAGCGGTGCACCTTCGGTACGGTCGAGCAGCTCATCGAGCATCGCTTCGCCCCAGACCTGGCTCGGGCTGACGTCCGCCACCACACCCTGGTGAACGCCTTCGACCCACACGTCCATTTCACGCCGTTCGGCCTGGCCGATGGCGACTTTGTTTTGGCTGGCCAACTCGACCAACGCCTGTACGCGCGGCTCGCTGCGACCTTCGGCCAGCCAGACTTGCTTGACGCGCTTAGGATGGTGACGCAGCAGTGCTTCTACGGCGTGGACGCCGTAGATTTTTTCCAGACTCATGACTTGGCCTTAGGTTTGCGCGACCCGCCGCTTTTCGCGGGGGCCGAACCCGCTTTTGGCGGGCCTTTACGGTGTTTACTGGGCTTGCTCGACGGCTTTTCCGCCCCTTGGGACTTTCCCCCAGACGCCGCTTTACCACCGCTTTTGGCTTCGTTGAGCAACTGCTGCTTCAACTCACGACTTTTGCGCAGTTCGGCGTTTTTCGCCGCCGCGTCGCTTGGGCGGTAGGCCTCGGGGGCTTTGTCCTTGGCTGCTGGACGGCGCCCGGCCTTGGCTGGAGCGGGCTCTGCAACTGCCGCTTTGGCGGGAGTGCCTTTGCCTTTGCTTGCAGGCGAAGTCGTCTCGCTGCCACGCTTTTTACGGCCCGGCGCTTCGGCGGGCTTGTCAGGCATGCCAAAGTCGATCTTGCGCTCGTCGAGATCGACGCGCATGACCTGCACTTCCACGGTATCGCCCAAACGGAAGCTGCGACCGGTACGCTCGCCCGCCAGGCGGTGGTGCACAGGGTCGAAGTGGTAGTAGTCACCCGGCAAGGCGGTGACGTGCACCAGGCCTTCGACGTAGATGTCGGTCAGCTCGACGAACAGGCCAAAGCCGGTCACGGCGGTGATCACGCCTGGGAACGACTCGCCCACGCGGTCCTTCATGAACTCGCACTTGAGCCAGTTCACCACGTCGCGGGTGGCTTCGTCGGCGCGGCGCTCGCTCATGGAGCACTGCTCGCCCAACTGTTCCAGGGCCGCTTCGTCGTACGGGTAGATCCGCGCCTTCGGAATGGTCATGGCACCGGCACGCTTGACGTGCGGGGTGTTCTGCTTGGAATGGATCACGCTGCGGATTGCGCGGTGCGTGAGCAAGTCCGGATAACGGCGAATCGGCGAGGTGAAGTGGGTGTACGCCTCGTAATTCAGGCCGAAGTGGCCCTGGTTGTCGGCGCTGTACACCGCCTGGCTCAGGGAGCGCAGCATCACGGTCTGGATCACGTGGTAATCCGGACGGTCCTTGATGCTGGCCAGCAGTGCCTGGTAGTCCTTCGGCGTCGGGCCGTCCTTGCCTTTGTGCAGGGACAGGCCCAGCTCGCCGAGGAACGCGCGCAGTTTTTCCAGGCGCTCCGGTGGCGGGCCATCGTGTACACGGTAGAGCGCAGGGATTTCGTGCTTTTTCAGGAATTCAGCGGTGGCCACGTTGGCCGCCAGCATGCATTCCTCGATCAGCTTGTGCGCATCGTTACGGGTGGTCGGGGTGATCGCGGCGATCTTGCGCTCGGAACCGAAGACAATCCGGGTTTCCTGGGTTTCAAAATCGATCGCGCCACGCACATGACGGGCACCCAGCAACACTTTGTACAACGCGTACAGCTGCTTGAGGTGCGGCACCACATGCCCGTACTCACCACGCAACGCCTTGGCTTCGCTGGTTTTCGGCTGCTCCAGGATGGTGCTGACCTTGTTGTAGGTCAGGCGTGCCTGGGAGTGGATCACCGCTTCGTAGAACTGGTAATCGGTCATTTCGCCGGTTTTCGAGATAGTCATCTCGCAGACCATGGCCAAACGGTCGACTTTCGGATTCAGGGAGCACAGGCCGTTGGACAGCTGCTCGGGTAGCATCGGGATCACGCGCTCAGGGAAATACACGGAGTTGCCGCGTACCTGGGCCTCGTTATCCAGGGCCGAACCGATCTTCACATAGCTGGAGACGTCGGCAATCGCGACGAACAACTTCCAGCCACCGGAGAACAGGCGCAGCTTGCCGGGCTTGGCTTCGCAGTAGACCGCATCGTCGAAGTCGCGGGCATCTTCACCGTCAATCGTGACAAACGGCAGATGGCGCAGGTCGATGCGTTTTTCCTTGTCCTTCTCTTCGACTTCCGGCTTGAGCTTGGCGGCTTCCTTGAGCACAGCCTCAGGCCAGACGTGAGGAATGTCGTAGGTGCGCAGCGCGACGTCGATCTCCATGCCCGGCGCCATGTAGTTGCCGACCACTTCAACAATATCGCCCTGGGGCTGGAAGCGCGCAGTCGGCCAGTGGGTGATTTTCACCTCGACGAACTGGCCGACCTTGGCAGCGCCATTGCGGCCCGGGGTGATCAGCACTTCCTGCTGGACCTTCGGGTTATCCGGCACAACAAAGCCGATACCGCCTTCTTCGAAGTAGCGGCCGACGATGGACTCGTGGGCACGGGACACCACTTCGACAATCACGCCTTCACGGCGACCGCGACGGTCCAGGCCGGAAACCCGCGCCAGGGCACGGTCGCCATCGAACACCAGACGCATCTGCGCCGGGCTCATGAACAGGTCGTCACTGCCGTCATCCGGGATCAGGAAGCCGAAGCCGTCACGGTGGCCGGCAATGCGGCCGAGGATCAGGTCGAGCTTATCCACGGGCGCATAGGTGCCACGGCGGGTGTAGATCAGTTGAGCATCGCGCTCCATGGCACGCAGGCGGCGGCGCAGGGCTTCGAGCTGGTCTTCGGTGGTCAGACCGAACTCTTCGACCAGCTGCTCACGGCTAGCAGGCGAACCCCGATCGGCGAGGTGCGCCAGGATCAGTTCGCGGCTAGGAATAGGGTTTTCATATTTTTCCGCTTCACGAGCGGCCTCGGGATCGAGGGACTGCCAATCGGCCATTAGAGATTTTTCACCTTGTCTATATGCGGGTTAGTTTGGCATACGCGTATTGAAACGGGAAATTTCAGGCATCAACAAGCGTTTAAAAGCCTTTTACAGCCCTCGCCGCGCACCTTGCACGACCATTGGCGAAATTTTCCAGGTTTTTTTCATAGCAGGGGTTTACAGTTAAAAAACCGCTCCGTATAGTGCGCGCCATCGACGACGGCAACGTTGTTGATGCTGCCCAGGTGGTGAAATTGGTAGACACGCCAGCTTCAGGTGCTGGTGATCGCAAGGTCGTGGAAGTTCGAGTCTTCTCCTGGGCACCAAATTCAGATCAAACCCGCGAAAGCGGGTTTTTTCATTTCAGGCTTCTGATTTTTAACGAGAAAAACGATTTATATTTTTCGAATCAGGGGTTTACAGATTAAAAAGCCCGCCGTATAGTTCGCCCCATCAACAGCGGCAACGTTGCTTGATAATGCCCAGGTGGTGAAATTGGTAGACACGCCAGCTTCAGGTGCTGGTGATCGCAAGGTCGTGGAAGTTCGAGTCTTCTCCTGGGCACCAAATTCAGATCAAACCCGCGAAAGCGGGTTTTTTCGTTTCCGGGGTTTGAAAACCTCCACCAGCAATTTCCCCCCTTTGGCGCACTTGAGAAGTTTTATCGTTTATCCTTGCAATGATTTGTTGCACTCAAGTGAGGAAAACCCCGGATGATAATCCGCGATACCCGTCTCAAGACATCCCTTCTGCGTGGCCTGACCATCACTCTGCTCGGCCTGACCCTACTCTCCCCCGCCGCCTACTCCGCCGACAAAGTCTCCCTGACCCTGTACAACGGCCAACACAAAGAAGTCGGCGATGAACTCGCCAAGGCCTTCGAAGCCAGGACCGGTATTCACGTCAACGTACGCAAGGGCAGCAGCAACCAACTGGCCAGCCAAGTCGTGGAGGAAGGCGACCGCTCCCCTGCCGACGTGATCTACACCGAAGAATCGCCGCCATTGAACAAACTTGGCGAGCAAGGCCTGCTGGCCAAGATCGATGCAGGCACGCTCGACGTCCTGCCCAAGGATTACGTGGGTCGTAACGGCGACTGGATGGGCGTGACCGCACGCACCCGCGTCGTAGCCTTCAACCCCAAACTGATTGCCGAGAAAGACCTGCCCAAGTCGGTATTGGATTTCGCCGGCCCCGAGTGGCAAGGCAAGGTCGGCTTCGTACCTACCAGCGGTGCCTTCCAGGAACAGGCCGTGGCGATCATCAAGCTGCACGGCCGTGAAGCCGCCGAAGAATGGCTGACCGGCCTGCGTGCCTTCGGCAAGGTGTACAGCAACAATATGGTCGCCCTGAAGGCCGTGGAAAACGGCGAAGTAGCCACCGTTCTGGTGAACAACTACTACTGGTTTGCCCTGAAGAAAGAAAAAACCAACCTCGATTCCCAACTGCACTACTTCACCGATGGCGATGCCGGCGGCCTGATCACCGTGTCTTCGGCGGCCGCGCTGAAGTCCAGCAAGCATCCCAAAGAAGCCCAGCAACTGCTGGCGTTCATGGCCAGCGAAGAAGGCCAGCGCGTGATTACCACTACCTCGGCCGAGTACCCGCTGCGCAAAGGCATGGAATCCAACCGCGGCCTTAAGCCCTTCAGCGAACTGCAGCCGCCGAAAGTCACGCCTGCCGACCTGGGCAACGCAGAAGAAGCCCTGGACCTGGAACGTGAGGTTGGCTTGAACTGATGAACCCATCGCTACCCACCCCCGCCCTGCGCGGGGGGCTCAGCCCGCGCCGCAAGCGCCCTTCGATCTGGCTACTGCTCCCCGTCCTGCTACTGGTTGGCCTGAGCCTGCTGCCACTGGTGTACGTCGGGCTGAAGGCCTGGCATGCGGGCTGGGCGCAGGCGGTGCATCTGCTCTGGCGCCCCTATGTGTTCGGGCTGCTGCGCAATACCCTGGCGCTGATGGTCGGCGTGACGGTGGCGTGCGGCATGATCGGCCTGTCCCTGGCCTGGCTGCTGGAACGCAGCAATCTGCCAGGGCGCCGATTCTGGGGCGTGGTCCTGTGCCTGCCGTTCGCGGTGCCGGCGTTTGTCAGCAGCTTCACCTGGGTATCCCTGAGCGCCAACTTCGAAGGGCTCGGCGGCGCGATCCTGGTGATGACCCTGTCCAAATACCCGCTGGTGTTTTTGCCAGTGGCGGCAACCTTGCGCAACCTGGACCCCTCCCTTGAAGAATCGGCCCGCACCCTGGGGCTGAATCGCTGGGGCATATTCCTGCGGATCACCCTGCCCTTGCTGTGGCCGTCGCTGCTGGCCGGGGCACTGCTGATTGCCCTGCATATGCTGGTCGAGTTCGGCGCGCTGTCGATCATCGGCCTGCAAACCTTCACCACCGCGATCTACCAGCAATTCGAGCTGGAATTCAGCAATGCCAATGCGGCGATGCTTTCGGCGGTATTGCTGGTGATGTGCCTGACCCTGCTGTGGCTGGAACTGCGCGTGCGCGGCAAGGGCCGGCACGTGCGCATCGGCCAGGGCGCGGCGCGGCATGGGGAGCAGGTGCGACTGGGCAAGTGGGCGCCACTGGGCCAGGTGTATTGCCTGGCGCTGGCGATCATCGGCAGCGGCATCCCCTTGGGCATGCTCGGCTATTGGCTGGCGGTAGGTTCATCGGCGGCATTTCCAATGGCCGAGATTGGCGAGGCATTGCTGTCCTCCCTGATGCTGTCGCTGGGTGGCGCGGCACTGTGCCTGGCGCTGGCGGTACCGGTGGGGCTGCTGGTGGTGCGCTACAAGGGCCGACTGGCAATCTGGGCCGAGCGCCTGCCGTACCTGCTGCACGCCCTGCCCGGCCTGGTGATTGCACTGACACTGGTGTATTTCGCCCTGCATTACGTGCCGGCGCTGTACCAGACCTCTGCGTTGCTGCTGATCGCCTATGCCTTGTTGTTTCTTCCATTGGCCCAGGCGCCGATCCGCACGGCCTTGAACAAAGCCGCACCGCAACTGGAAGAGGCTGCACGCACGCTGGGGGCATCGTCGTTCAGTGCGTTTTGCCGAGTGACGCTGCCGATTATTTTTCCGGCATTGGGTGCGGCATTTGCGCTGGTGTTCCTGGACGCCATGAAGGAATTGACGGCGACGCTGCTGCTCAGCCCCACCGGGCTGAATACCTTGGCGACTGCCGTGTGGGCGCACACCTCGAATGTGGAGTTTGCGGCGGCGGCGCCTTATGCGGCGCTGTTGATCGTGGTGTCGGGGTTGCCGGTCTATCTGCTGACAACTCGGATGTACTTGAGCCGCTGAGATCGCTATCGGGGGGCAAGCCCCCGATGAGACCTGAACAGACGACGCTAAGCCCGGAACTGCCCCAGACTCGCCTTCAACTGCGCCGCCAACCCATCCAGCACCTTGCCACTGGCGGTAGTCTCCACCACCGCCTGCGCCGCACGCTCGGCCTGGGCATGGATCACCTCGACCCGGCCTCGTACCGCATGGGCGCCCTGGGCCTGATGCTCGGCGGCGCGGGTAGCCAGGCCAATCGCTGCATGCACCTGCTCCACCGAGGCCTGCACCGTCTGCTGCAAGCGCACGCTGTCGCGCAGCACCAGCAAACCTTCGTTGGCCTGGCGCCCGGCCTTGCCGATGGTTTCCACCGCCTCCCGAGCGCCCTGCTGCAACGCGACGATATGGGCCTGGATATCGCCGGTAGAGCTTTGGGTCTTGCTGGCCAACGCACGCACTTCGTCCGCCACCACCGCAAAGCCACGCCCCGTTTCGCCGGCACGCGCTGCTTCGATGGCGGCGTTGAGCGCCAGCAGGTTGGTCTGCTCGGCGATACCATGGATGACCGTCAGCACCACTTCGATCTGCTCGCTTTGCTGGGCCAGGCGCTCGATAACCTGGGACCCGGCCTGGACCTGCCCCGCCAACGCTTCGATCAAACTGCCGACTTCGGCCGACGTGCGCGAGTTCTCGTCCGTCGCCTGACGAATATCCACCACCTGCTGCAACGCCGCCTGCATGGCGTGGCTTTCGGCCTGGGCCTCGTCGGCCATTTGCGACAGCGCGCGCAAACTCTCCGCCACCTCATCACGCTGCAAGCCAGCGGCCGCATCGGCGCCGGCATTGCGCAAGGTCATGGCGCCGATTTCCACGCCGGTACGCTGGGCCACATCGCCCGCCTCGCGCACGATGGGTTGCAACTTATCCACAAAACGATTGACCGCCGAGGCCATGTCGCCGATTTCGTCCTTGCTGTTGATCTGCACGCGCTTGGTGAGGTCGCCCTCGCCTGCTGCCAGGTCATCCATGGCCGCGATAAGCAGTTTCAGGCGATTGACTACACGACGGCCGAGAACCACGGCGATCAGCAGCAATACGCCGAAACCGACCACCGCCAGCCCCATGCCGATGCGCCAACGCAAGGTGCCGGCAGCCTCCTGCACGGCGCCGGTGGTGTTGACGGTCATCTGGGTCGCAGTGGCTTGCGCCGACTGCAGGCGAGCGCCCATGGCCGCCGCGCTATCCGCCGCGGCACCTTTGAGGCTGTCGCCGACCAACTGATCACCGCTGGCTATCAGTGCGGCAAAACGCTTGTCCAGCGCTTGCAGATCGGCCTCGACCGACGCGGTCGACACCCCCATGAGCACCTTGCCAATCTCCACGCCGTTAGGACTGATGGACGCCTCGACGTAGAACACCGAAGGATCGTTCTTCGCGGCGTTCAGGACTTTGTCCAGGGCGCGATCGCCCTGGCCTTTTTCCAGCAAGGCCTTGTTGATCGGATTTTCGCGATTCAGATAACGAGTCAGGTGCTCACCCGCCGCGTCGTCATAGACCACGAACAGCACGTTGGGATTGCGCTGGGCGCGTCGGGCAAACTCGGACAGCGTTGGCACATCGCTGTCCCACATGGCGCGGGGCGCCACCGAGGCCAGCAGTTGCGCCATATCGTTGGCGGAGTCTTGCAGGTCTTTTTCCAGGGTCGCACGCAACTGTTTCTGCTCTGCCTGCAGGCGCTCGGAAAGCCCGGCGGTCAGACGCTGACGGGTACTGGTGGACAAGCTGTCCAGGCTCGACGTGACTTCCTTGCCGGCCTGGGCCAATTCACCGGACAGCTTCTGGCTGTCGATGCCCAGGCGACTGCCTAAATCGGCCTCCAGCGCCGTGACCGTGCTCCGGGTGAGAGCGACCGCCACCAGCACTTGCACCAAAAGAGCGATACCTAGGGTAACGAACACCGGCCGCAACAGACGGCTTTGTAACAACGAGAGAACGGCAGACATCGGGAATCCCTCCACCACGGGTGCCATTAATTTGATAGCACCGCGAAAGAAAGAAACATAGCAAGGGTCGTGCCGCTTGGCATGCAGATACGACAAAGGGCTCCCGAAGGAGCCCTTTGCTTTTTACATCAATAGCTTATTAAGCGAACGGGTGACGCAGAACGATGGTCTCGTTGCGATCCGGGCCCGTCGAAATAATGTCAATCGGCGCACCGATCAGCTCTTCAACGCGCTTGATGTAGGCACGGGCATTGGCTGGCAACTCTTCCAGGGTCTTGGCACCCACGGTCGACTCGCTCCAGCCCGGCACTTCTTCGTACACAGGCTGCAGGCCCACGTAGCTGTCGGCGTCAACCGGGGCAACGTCCTTGCCTTCGGCATCTTTGTAGCCGACGCAGATGTTGATGGTTTCCAGGCCGTCGAGTACATCCAGCTTGGTGAAGCAGATGCCCGAGATGCTGTTCACATCGATCGCGCGACGCAGGATAACGGCGTCGAACCAGCCACAGCGACGAGCACGGCCGGTGGTCGCGCCGAATTCGTGACCCTGCTTGGCCAGGTGCGCACCGACTTCGTCGAACAGTTCAGTCGGGAACGGGCCCGAACCTACACGGGTGGTGTAGGCCTTGGTGATGCCGAGGATGTAGTCCAGGAACATAGGACCAACGCCCGAACCGGTAGCGACGCCGCCGGCAGTGGTGTTGGAGCTGGTCACGTACGGGTAGGTACCGTGGTCGATGTCCAGCAACGAACCCTGGGCGCCTTCGAACATGATGTCCTTGCCGGCGCGACGCAGGTCGTGCAGCTCGGCGGTCACATCCAGCATCAGCGGCTTGAGCAGCTCAGCGTATTCCTTGCACTCGGCCAGGGTCTTGTCGAATTCGATGGCTGGCTCTTTGTAGTAACCCACCAGCATGAAGTTGTGGTAATCCACCAGTTCACGCAGCTTGTCTTCAAAGCGCGGCATGTTGAGCAGGTCGCCCACACGCAGGCCACGACGCGCGACCTTGTCTTCGTAGGCCGGGCCGATGCCGCGACCGGTGGTGCCGATCTTCAGCTCGCCACGGGCCTTTTCACGGGCCTGGTCCAGCGCAACGTGGAAGGACAGGATCAGCGGGCAGGACGGGCTGATACGCAGGCGCTCGCGCACCGGTACGCCTTTCTCTTCCAGCTTGGTGATCTCACGCAGCAGGGCATCCGGCGCAACCACGACGCCGTTGCCGATCAGGCACTGCACGCCTTCGCGCAGGACGCCCGACGGGATCAGGTGCAAGACGGTTTTTTCGCCGTCGATGACCAGGGTGTGGCCAGCGTTGTGACCGCCTTGGTAGCGCACTACGGCGGCAGCATGTTCGGTCAGCAGATCAACGATCTTGCCTTTGCCCTCATCACCCCATTGGGTGCCCAGGACTACGACATTCTTACCCATAACACTTGTCCTCATTCGCGCAAACTTGGTGCCGGCGATGGCCGGCAGGAAAACTCAAGAAGCCAGTGGCGATACTTGCCAAAGCCCGTTCTGCAGAATCAATTGCCGGTCGCAGTCCGCTTCACGGGCGGCGGCCAATGGCTGCCCAGGCAATGCCTGGACAACACGCTGACCCTCACTGCGCAACTGGCAAACCTGCTGCCAGAGTGCTGCGTCCGTACTGTCGGGCATCCAGATGCCACCAGACGGCAGCTCGACCTCAGCACGCCCCAGGGTCACCAGGGTTTTCAAATCGGTGGAAAAGCCGGTGGCCGGACGCGCACGACCGAAGTCGGCGCCGATGTCGTCGTAACGACCACCTTGGGCGATGGCCTGGCCAACACCCGGCACAAACACCGCGAACACCACACCGGTGTGGTAGTGGTAGCCGCGCAGCTCGCCCAAATCAAAATACAGCGGCAACTGCGGGAACCGCGCCGACAACCGCTCAGCAATCGCCAACAGGTCATCCAGTGCAGCCAATACCGGCGCCGGCGCCTTGGCCAGGCGTTCACGTGCAGCCACCAGCACTTCACGGCCGCCACACAGGTTGACCAGTGCACGCAGCATCTCGGCCAGATCCGCAGGCACGCCAGCGGTCAGGGCGATGACTTCATCGATCGCCTTGCGCTGCAGGGCATCGAACAGCTGTTGCTCGGCTTCACCGGACAAACCGGCCGCACGGGCCAGGCCACGGTAGATACCCACGTGACCGAGGTCCATGTGGACATCTGGCACATCAGCCAGTTGCAGCATGGCCAGCATCAGGCTGATCACTTCAACGTCGCTGCTCGGGCTGGCATCACCGTACAACTCCGCGCCCAATTGGATCGGGCTGCGGGAGGACGACAAGGCACGCGGTTGAGCGTGCAGCACGCTGCCGGCGTAGCACAGGCGGCTCGGGCCTTCGCGGCGCAGGGTGTGCGCATCGATGCGTGCCACTTGCGGCGTGATGTCGGCACGGAACCCCATTTGCAGGCCCGATTGCGGGTCGATGACCTTGAAGGTGCGCAGATCCAGGTCCTGGCCCGCGCCGGTCAGCAGGGATTCCAGGTACTCGATATGGGGGGTCACGACAAACTCGTAACCCCAGCTCTGGAACAGATCCAACACCTGGCGACGCGCTACTTCAATGCGCGCAGCTTCTGGTGGCAGTACTTCTTCGATGCCATCTGGCAGCAGCCAGCGGTCTACCGTTGCCATTACGCCATTCCCCTATGATCCGGGCGGCCAGCCCTCGGCCGAGCCTTGAGTGAAGCAGAAAATACCCGCCCCCTGCATAAACCACGCGCAAGAGCGACGTGACGAACGACCTGTTAACGGCCTCGTCGGGCACTTTCCTCGAAAAACCTGTCACGCCTGCCGAATCAAACATGCAGACGCAAAAAAGCCGGGAATTTCCCGGCTGCCGCATCATACACCCGTTTTCTGAAAGGATCACCCCGCCAGGCGTTTTAGCCGCCCGACGGAGTGCGCCCTACAAAATCACGGGCTGGTTACTTGGACTTTTCCAGGTAGCGGAAGAAGTCGCTGCTTGGGTCCAGCACCATGACGTCGGTTTTGTTCGCGAAGCTTTCACGGTAGGCACGCAGGCTACGGTAGAACGCGTAGAACTCCTGGTCCTGGCCGTAAGCCTTGGCGTAGATCGCCGCAGCTTGAGCATCACCATCACCACGGGCCTCTTCAGACTCGCGATAGGCTTCTGCCAGCAGTACACGGCGCTGACGGTCGGCATCCGCACGGATACCTTCAGCCAGCTCGTTACCCTTGGCACGGTGCTCACGGGCCTCACGCTCACGCTCGGTGCTCATGCGCTCGAACACGCTGCGGTTCACTTCCTTCGGCAAATCGATGGCCTTGACCCGAACATCGACAACTTCGATCCCCAGCTCTTTTTCCGCCATCGTGTTCAACGAACGGGTGATATCCGCCATCAGCGCATCACGTTCACCGGACACCACCTCGTGCAGGGTGCGCTTACCAAACTGGTCACGCAGGCCCGACTCCAGACGGCGCGACAAACGCTCGTCGGCAATCTGCTTGAGGCCGGAGGTCGCAGTGTAGAAGCGCTCGGCATCCTTGACGCGCCACTTGGCGTAGGCGTCAACCATCACGGCTTTCTTTTCCAGGGTCAGGAAGCGCTGTGTCGGTGCATCCAGGGTCATCAGGCGCGCGTCGAACTTGCGCACCTGGTTGACGTAGGGGACTTTCACATGCAGGCCCGGCTGGACATCCGCCTGGACCACGCGACCGAATTGCAGCAGCACCGCACGCTCGGTCTGAGCCACGATGTAGAAGCAGTTCCAGGCAGCGATGACCACGACGACGCCCACAATCAGGGCGGTCAGCGATTTATTGCTCATCAACGACTCTCCCTGGTACGTGTTTGCTGTTGCAGCAAGTCAGCGGCCGCACGGGCGCTCGCTTCATTGGCAGCGGCATTGGAACCGCTGGACGGTGCACTGGAGCTGCTGCGACCACCTTCGATCATCTTGTCCAGCGGCAGGTACAGCAGGTTGTTCTGCCCACCCTTGCTGCCGGTCACGAGGACCTTGCTGGTGTTGCTGAAGACTTCCTGCATGGTGTCCAGGTACAGACGCTCACGCGTCACTTCAGGCGCCTTGCGGTACTCGGCGACCAGCTTGGTAAAGCGATCCGCTTCACCTTTGGCGCGGGAGACCACTTCATCACGGTAACCGTTGGCATCCTCGAGGATACGCTGGGCCTGGCCACGGGCTTCCGGCACGACGCCGTTGGCGTAGGTCTCAGCCTGGTTGCGCGAACGCTGCTCGTCTTCACGGGCGCGGATCACGTCGTCGAAGGCTTCCTGCACTTCACGCGGTGCCGCTGCGCTCTGTACGTTCACCTGGGTGACGGTGATACCGGTGCGATAGGTATCGAGGAACCGTTGCAGGCGCTCCTTGATTTCGCTGGCCATCAGTTCACGGCCTTCGGTCAGCACCTGGTCCATGGCGGTGGAACCCACCACGTGGCGCAGGGCGCTTTCGGTTGCGTGTTGCAGGCTGATTTCCGGCTGATCGACGTTCAGCACGAAGTCCTGCAGGTTGCTGATCTTGTACTGCACGGTCAGCGGCACTTCGACGATGTTCTCGTCTTCGGTCAGCATCTGGCCCTGCTTGGTGTAGGCACGCTCACGCGTGACGTTCTCCATGTACTTCTTGTCGATCGGCGGGAAATAGATATTCAGGCCAGGACCGACAGTCTCGTAGTACTTGCCGAAGCGCAGCACCACGGCTTGCTCCTGCTCGTCCACGACGTATACGGCGCTGTACAGCCATACGGCCGCCAGCACGACAAGACCCAGGCCCAGCAGGCCGTAGCCGCCGCCCTTGCCGGTGCGACCACCTTCATCACCACCCCGTTTTTTTCCACCACCGAACAACCCATTCAGGCTTTCCTGCAGCTTTCGGAAGGCCTCGTCGAGATCTGGTGGCCCCTTGCGGTCGCCATTATTGCGGCGCTTACCACCCCAAGGATCCTGATTATTCGAGTTGCCACCCGGCTCATTCCAAGCCATAGCGCTCTCCATCTGATAAAGCAAAGACGCACCCACGGCGCGCCGACCAATGCTACAGAATGCCTGCTACTGCGGCACAACCGCTTTCGGAGGCTTTTATTGCAAAGTGTGTTGTTCGATGAACTCTGTCGGTACTACGCCTTCACGGCTGACCAGCCGATTGAGCTCCGAGCGCGGCAATCGAACGGCCAGCAAGCTGACACCTTCTTCGTCGTGTTCTTCTTTCTGTACCGCGCCCAGCTCGAAAAACTGTGCACGCAGTCGAGCAAAACGCTGAGGCAAGCGCAAGGTGCCGACGAACAAATCGCTGCCGAGCAATTCGGCAATGGCTTGTTCAAGCAGCTCCAAACCACTGCCATCGCGCGCCGACAGCCAGACCCGCTGGGGCTTGCCGTTCTCGTCGCGCTGGATTTGTGGCTCGACGCCTTCAAGCAAATCGAGTTTGTTATAGACCTCGAGGATCGGCAAGTCCTGGGCGCCAATCTCGCCCAGCACGACCATCACCTGTTCAATCTGCAACATGCGATCCGGTTCGGCCGCATCGATCACGTGCAACAGCAGGTCGGAATTGCTCGACTCCTCGAGCGTAGACCGAAATGCCTCGACCAGCTTGTGGGGCAGGTGCCGAATGAAACCCACGGTATCGGCCAGGACAATCGGCCCCAGGTCGTCGATATCCAGACGGCGCAAGGTCGGGTCGAGGGTCGCGAACAGTTGGTCAGCCGCGTACACGTCCGATTTGGTCACGTTGTTGAACAGCGTGGACTTGCCGGCGTTGGTGTAGCCCACCAGCGATACGGTAGGGATATCGGCACGCGAACGGCCACGTCGCGATTGCTCGCGCTGGCTGCGCACCTTCTCCAGTCGGCCCTTGATCTGACGCAGGCGAACCCGCAGCAGGCGCCGGTCGGTTTCCAACTGGGTTTCACCCGGGCCCCGCATGCCGATACCGCCACCCTGACGCTCAAGGTGAGTCCAACCGCGAACCAGCCGAGTGCTCATGTGGTCAAGCTGGGCCAATTCGACCTGGAGCTTGCCCTCATGGGTACGGGCGCGTTGGGCGAAAATATCGAGAATCAGGCCGGTGCGGTCGATCACGCGACACTCGAATACACGTTCGAGGTTACGTTCCTGACTGGGCGTGAGGGTGTGATTGAAGATCACCAGATCGGCTTCTTCGGCATGGACCAGGTCGCGCAGTTCCTCGACCTTGCCGCTGCCAATCAGGAATTTGGCGGTTGGCCGATGACGCGGCACGTTAAAAAACGCAACGGTCTCGGCGCCGGCCGAATTTGCCAGCTCCTGAAACTCCTGCGGATCTTCGCGCGCCTCAGGGTCCTGTCCATCCAAGTGAACGAGGATGACTCGCTCACCACCACCGTGGCGCTCAAAGAACAAAGGAGACTCCTATCAGGCGTTACCTGGCTCAGCGTCAGCTGCATCATCACCGGCGGCGCTAGGCAGACGGATTGGACGAACTGGAACCACTGTCGAGATAGCGTGCTTGTAGACCATCTGGCTGACGGTGTTTTTCAGCAGGATCACGAACTGGTCGAACGACTCGATCGTGCCTTGCAGCTTGATACCGTTGACCAGGTAGATGGAAACCCCCACTTTCTCTTTACGTAAAGTATTCAAGTAAGGGTCTTGTAGCGAATGCCCTTTTGACATGTGCCGCACTCCTTTAAGGATCAATAATAAAAAATCGGAAAATAGATAGCTTATGGCCGTCACACCCCCAAGGATAGACGGCAATTGCAAGGACTCAGCTCAATATGGAGACCGTTCCCAAGTATTTCAAGGCGCGTGACAGATTGTCGCTGTCCAGGCTGTCCAACCAGTGCAAATCGCTCCAGCTGCGCAGCCAGGTGAACTGGCGCTTCGCTAATTGGCGCGTGGCAATGATGCCGCGCTCCTGCATTTCGGCTGACGTCAGCTTGCCATCCAGATGATCCCAGACTTGGCGGTAGCCTACAGCACGTATCGAAGGTAACCCTGGATGCAGGTCACCTCTTGAACGCAGTGCTACGACCTCGTCCACAAACCCCTGTTCCAACATAATTGTGAATCTTTGTGCAATTCGTTCATGCAGCACCTGGCGATTTGCCGGAGCGATGGCCAGATTCGCCACAGTATAGGGCAATTGTGACTGTCCAGATGCGCCTGCATCAGCACTTTGCGCAGTTTGTTTCAGCCGCAGTTCAGTCATGGTCTGCCCGCTGACCCGCCAGACTTCCAGGGCGCGACTGAGGCGCTGGGGATCATTGGGGTGAATACGCGCGGCAGATACCGGGTCAACCGCTGCCAACTGGTCGTGCAGGGCTTGCCAGCCAAGGCGTGCAGCCTCTTCTTCGAGTTCGGCGCGCACCTGGGCATCGGCGGGCGGCATGTCGGCCAGCCCTTCCTGCAAAGCCTTGTAGTAGAGCATCGTGCCGCCCACCAGCAAGGGGATGTTGCCCCGCGCGGTGATCTCGGCCATGGCGGCCAGGGCGTCGGTGCGGAAATCCGCTGCGGAATAGCTCTCGGCCGGGTCGATGATGTCGATCAACCGGTGCGGATACTGCGCCAGCAGCGCTTTGGAAGGCTTGGCGGTGCCGATGTCCATGTCCCGGTAAACCAGGGCGGAGTCGACACTGATCAGCTCGCACGGCAGCACCTTGGTGAGCTCGATGGCCAGGTCGGTCTTGCCGGCGGCCGTGGGGCCCATCAGGAAGATCGCGGGGGGCAAGGCACTCATCAACGGCCGCGCAAGAACAGTTTGTCCAGATCATCCAGGCCCATCTGGGTCCAGGTCGGACGGCCATGGTTGCACTGGCCGCTGCGTTCGGTGTTTTCCATGTCGCGCAGCAGGCCGTTCATTTCCGGCAGGGCCAGGCGGCGATTGGCGCGGATGGCACCGTGGCAGGCCATGGTGCCGAGCAGTTCGTTGATGTGTGCCTGGATACGGTCACTGGTGCCGTACTCCATCAGGTCAGCCAATACATCGGCCACCAGCCGGTTGGCCTCGGCCTGCTTGAGCAGCGCGGGAATCTGGCGGATCGCCAGGGTTTCCGGGCCCAGGCGCTGCAACTCGAAGCCCAGTTTCTGGAACACATCGTGATGCTCTTCGGCGCAATCGGCCTCACGCTGGCTGACGGCCAGGGATTCCGGCACCAGCAACGGCTGGCCACTCAGGCCTTCGCTGGCCATGGCGATCTTCAGACGCTCGTACATGATCCGCTCGTGGGCGGCGTGCATGTCCACCAGCACCAGGCCATGGGCATTTTCCGCGAGGATGTAGATGCCCTTGAGCTGCGCCAACGCGTAGCCCAGGGGTGGGATATCACCGCCACCTTCCGGCAAGGCCACGGCGCCCGGCTCGGCACCCGGCAACGGCGCAAAGAATTCACGATAGGCAGCCTGCGCTTCGGCGACCGGCACGGCCGATTGCGGACGCGGTGTGTATTGGTACTGATAACCCGCTCCCGAGCCAGAGCCCGGCGCCGTATAGCTCGGCTGGGGTTGCGGCGATTGCAGCAGGTTTGCCGCCAGGCTCATTTCGCCCTGAGGGCCAAACTCGCCCGCTTCGGGGCCGCTCGGCCGCACCACCGCCGTCACGATGGGCGCAGACAACTGGTCATCCGGGCGCACATCGCCCAAGGCACGGTGCAAGGTGCCATAGAGGAAGTCATGCACCATGCGCCCGTCACGGAAGCGTACTTCGTGCTTGGTCGGGTGCACGTTGACGTCCACTACCGAAGGGTCGACCTCGAAAAACAGCACAAAGGTCGGATGCCGACCGTTGAACAACACATCGCGATAAGCCTGGCGCACCGCGTGGGCCACCAGTTTGTCGCGTACCGCCCGGCCATTCACAAAGAAATACTGCAAGTCCGCCTGGCTGCGGGAGAAGGTCGGCAAGCCCACCCAACCCCACAGGCGCAGGCCGTTGCGTTCGATTTCAATCGGCAGCGCCTGCTCCAGGAACCCCGCACCGCACACTGCCGCGACACGGCGAGCACGCGCGGCGTCGTCGTTGGCTTCGTGCAGGCTGAGGATGGTCTTGCCGTTGTGGCGCAGGTGAAACGCCACATCGAAACGCGCCAGGGCCAGGCGCTTGATGACTTCTTGCAGGTGATCGAATTCGGTTTTTTCGGCCTTGAGGAATTTGCGCCGCGCCGGGGTGTTGAAGAACAGGTCGCGCACTTCCACCGAGGTGCCCACCGGGTGTGCAGCCGGCTGGACCCGAGGCGCCATGTCGCGGCCTTCGGTTTCCACCTGCCAGGCCTGCTCGGCATCACGGGTGCGCGACGTCAGGGTCAGGCGCGCCACGGAGCTGATGGAAGCCAATGCCTCACCGCGAAAGCCCAGGCTCATCACCCGCTCCAGGTCTTCCAGGTCGCGAATCTTGCTGGTGGCGTGACGGGCCAGGGCCAGCGGCAGGTCATCGGAGGAGATCCCACTGCCATCGTCGCGGACGCGCAGCAGCTTGACGCCGCCCTGCTCCACATCGACATCGATGCGTCGGGCGCCGGAGTCGATGCTGTTCTCCAGCAACTCCTTGATCACCGAGGCCGGCCGTTCAACGACCTCGCCCGCCGCAATCTGGTTGGCGAGGCGCGGGCTGAGCAATTCAATGCGCGACCCGCTGTTCAAGACTGATTCGCTCATTACTGCGCCGCCAATTCAGTGCCGGGGATGGTCAATACCTGGCCGATTTTCAACTCATCGCTCTTCAGGTTGTTGGCGCTGCGCAGGGACGCGGCCGAGACCTGGAAACGCACGGCCAGCATGGCCACGGTGTCGCCGGGCTGCACGCGATGGTCGCGCGGGCCCTGGGCGATTTTGCCGGAGTCGCGCAACCAGGCAATGTAGGTGCCCGGCGGCGGGTTCTGCTGGAAGAACTGGCGCACGCCAGCACTGATGGAGCGTGCCAAGGCCTGCTGGTGGCTGGCACTGGCCAGCTTCGAGGCTTCGTTGGCATTGGAGATAAACCCGGTTTCCACCAGGATCGATGGGATGTCCGGCGACTTCAACACCATGAACCCGGCCTGTTCCACACGCTGCTTATGCAACGAGGTCACCCGACCGATGTTGCTCAACACCTTCTGGCCGACGTTCAAGCTGGAGGTCAGCGAGGCCGTCATCGACAGGTCAAGCAGTACCCCGGCGAGCATCTTGTCCTTGTCATCGAGGGACACGTTACCGGCCCCGCCGATCAAGTCGGAACGGTTTTCACTGTCGGCCAGCCAGCGCGCGGTCTCGGACGTGGCGCCGCGATCCGACAGGGCAAACACCGAGGCACCGAAGGCCGCCGTCGAAGGCGCGGCGTCCGCATGGATCGAGACGAACAGGTCGGCGCCCTTCTTACGGGCGATTTCGGTACGGCCGCGCAACGGAATGAAGTAGTCGCCGGTACGGGTCAGTTCGGCGCGGTAGCCTTTCATGCCGTTGACCTGGCGCTGCAGCTCACGGGCGATGGCCAGCACCACGTCTTTCTCATGCTGGCCGCGCGAGCCGGACGCGCCCGGGTCTTCACCGCCGTGGCCGGCATCGATCACCACGATAATGTCGCGCTTGCCGGCCGGCGCTGGCGGCGGCGGTGGCAGCTTGACCTGGGGTTGGGACGGGTTGACCGGTACGGCCGGCACTGTCGCCACGGCCGGGGTTGGCGCCGGCGGCGGCGCGGCATCGGCGGCGTTGTCGAACAGATCGACCACCAGCCGGTTGCCGTATTGGGCGTTTGGCGCCAGGGAGAAGCTTTTCGGGGTCACGACCTTTTTCAGGTCGATCACCACCCGCAGGTCGGTCGGCGTGCGCTGCGCCGAGCGCATGGCGGTAATCGGCGTGTTGGCGGTGGACACGTTCAACGGCGCGGCCAGGGTCGCACCATTGATGTCGATCACCAGGCGATCGGGCGCCGTGAGGGTAAAGACACTGTGCTGGACCGGGCCAGACAGGTCGAACACCAGTCGCGTGTTATCCGGCGCTCGCCACAGGCGAACACTCTTCACCTGTGAAGCAGCCAGAGCATTGACAGTCATTGCCGCAAGCAACACCCCTACGACAGCAACCAACGCGCGAAAGCGCATACCTAACCCCACCAATTATTTGAATTCCAAAGCCAGAGCGGCGCACCACGACTCACCGCGCGCACCCTGGGGCAACAACTTCAGCTGACGTCCGTGATCATGCGGCGTAATGGTAATGGTCAGGTCCGGCTTTGGCAAAAAGCCTGTGCCTTTATCTGGCCACTCGATCAGGCACAGCGCGTCTTCATCGAAGTAATCACGGATGCCCATGAATTCGAGTTCTTCGGGATCGACCAGGCGGTAGAGATCGAAATGGAACGCCCGCACTGCGCCGATCTCGTAGGGTTCAACCAGGGTGAACGTGGGACTCTTGACCGCCCCCGTGTGGCCCAGACCGCGAATGATCCCCCGGGACAGCGTGGTCTTGCCCGCCCCCAGGTCGCCTTCAAGAAAGATCAGGCCTGACCCGGCCGTGACCTGGGCAATACGCTGACCTAACGCCACCATGGCGTCTTCATCGGCCAGGAAAAGAATTACTTCAGACACGGCGACTGTTCCTCCAGCAATTGACGAATGGCGGGTATCAGGTCGCTGGCGGCCAGCCCGCGACCAAAGCTGCCCTGGCGATCTCCCGCCGTGGCGTGCAACCAGACGGCCAGGCAGCTGGCTTCATACGCCGGCATGCCCTGGGCCAGCAGCGCACCTACCAGGCCGGCCAAAACGTCACCGAGGCCCGCCGTCGCCATCGCCGGATGGCCTTGATCGCAGCGTGAAACGCGCCCGTCCGGGCTGGCAATCAAACTGCCAGCACCCTTGAGGATAGCCACTGCATTGAATTTCTGGCTCAACGCGCGCGCCACCTTAAGACGGTCGGCCTGAACCTCGGCTGTCGAAATCCCCAACAAGCGCGCCGCTTCCCCAGGATGCGGAGTGATCACGCAATCGGCCGGCAGGCTCACGCTGCCAGTCGCCAGTTGATTGAGCGCATCGGCATCCCAGACCTGCGGCTGCCGTGCATTGGCTGCAACGGACAACAGGCTTTTACCCCAGGCGGCTTCGCCCAGGCCGGGGCCAATGACGATTACCGAGATTTTTTCCAGCAAGCCCATCAACTGGTTGGCAGAGCTCACACCGACGCTCATGACTTCCGGCAAACGGGCCAGCGCGGCCGGCACATGCTCAAGGCGAGTGGCCAGGGACACCATGCCCGCACCACTGCGCAAGGCGCTTTCGGCGCCGAGCAACGCGGCACCGCCAAAGCCCCGGTCGCCGCCAATCATCAGCAGGTGACCGAGCTGGCCTTTATGGGCGTCCGGGGAACGCGCAGCCAGTTGCGGCAAATGGCCGTGCAACAAAGGCTGAACGTCGGTTATTTCGTGTTTTGTCTGCGGCATGCGTCTTCAAGCTCCGATGTCTGGCAGAATTATACGCATCTAACCTGTGGTTTCCCGTGTCTCATGCCCGCTATTACCTCCGATCTGCCCGCCCTCGCCCAATCGATCAAAGACTGGGGCCGCGAGCTGGGCTTTCAACAAGTCGGCATCAGCGGCCTGGACCTGGCCGAGCATGAACACCATCTGCAACGCTGGCTCGACGCGGGCTACCACGGCGAGATGGACTACATGGGCGCCCATGGCAGCAAACGCTCGCACCCGGACGAACTGGTGCCGGGTACCCTGCGCGTGGTGTCGCTGCGCATGGATTACCTGCCCGGCGACACGCAGATGGCGCAACTGCTGGCAAAACCGGAAAAAGCCTACATCTCCCGGTATGCCCTGGGCCGCGACTACCACAAGCTGATCCGCAAGCGCGTGCAGCAGTTGGCCGACCGCATCCAGGCGCAGATCGGCCCTTTCGGCTTTCGCGCCTTTGTCGACAGCGCGCCCGTGCTGGAAAAGGCCATTGCCGAACAAGCCGGCCTTGGCTGGATCGGTAAAAACACCCTGGTGCTCAATCGCAAGGCCGGCAGTTATTTCTTCCTCAGCGAACTGTTTGTCGATTTGCCGCTGCCCGTGGATCCACCCCACGCCACCGAGCACTGCGGCCGCTGCACCGCCTGCCTGGACATCTGCCCCACCAACGCGTTTGTCGGCCCCTATGTGCTGGACGCCCGGCGCTGCATTTCCTACCTGACCATCGAACTCAAGAGCGCGATCCCGGAAGACCTGCGCCCGCTGATCGGCAATCGGGTATTCGGCTGCGATGACTGTCAGATCGTTTGTCCGTGGAATCGTTTCGCGCGACCCACTGCCGAAAGCGATTTCAAGCCACGGCACAACCTGGACAACGCCGAGCTGGCGGAACTGTTCATGTGGGATGAGGATAAATTCCTCAGCAGTACCGAAGGTTCACCGTTGCGCCGCGCCGGTTACGAGCGCTGGCTGCGCAACCTGGCGGTGGGCCTGGGCAATGCGCCGTCGAGCATTCCGGTGCTGGAAGCCTTGAAGGCGCGTCGGGATTACCCGTCGGAGCTGGTACGCGAACATGTGGAATGGGCGCTGAACCAGCACGCATCGCGCTAGTGCACGTCGTCGTTGTAGACGAACTTGGGCATTTCCCAGTGAAAACGGATCGCCAGCAGGCGCAATAGAAAGCCGCTGAACAGGGTCAGTAGAATCGCCTGCTCGCTGGGCAGTTCCAGGTAGAGGCACAGCAGGTAGAACCAGGCGGCGAGGAATGACACGCTGGCGTACAGTTCACGACGGAAGATCAGCGGAATGTCGTTGCAGAAGATATCCCGCAGAATGCCGCCGAAGACGCCGGTGATCACCCCGCTGACCGAGGCCACCAGCATGCCGTGGCCCATTTCCAGGGCGGTCATGCAGCCGATCAAGGTGAACGCGACCAGGCCCACGGCATCCAGCGCGAGGAACAGCGAGCGCAGGCGACGCATCAAGGGTGCGATAAAGATCGTCACCAGCGCCGCGATGGAGGTCAGCACCAGGTATTCCGGGTGCTTGACCCACGTCAGAGGGTAGTGACCGAGCAATACGTCGCGTACCGAGCCGCCGCCCAATGCCGTCACGCAGGCGATCAGCACCACACCAAACCAGTCCATGCCGCGCCGGCCGGCGGACAACGCGCCGGTCATGGCTTCGGCGGTGATGGCGATGAGGTAGAGCATCAGCAGCATGAAGGCGATCCTTGTAGTGAGCGGGCTTGCCCTGCGCTGGGCTGCGCAGCAGCCCCAAATACTTGGCGATGATATCTATAGGGAAAAATGCGGCAACAGCAGTGGGGCCGCTAGGCAGCCCAGCGCGGGGCAAGCCCGCTCACTACAGAAAGCCCGGACACGGTAAGAAACCGTTTCAAGCCTTGATGAAATGCTTGCGGTAGTGCTGCAGCTCGGCGATCGACTCGCGAATATCATCCAGCGCCAGGTGGGTGCTGCCTTTATGGAAGCTTTCCTTGACCTCCGGCGCCCAGCGCGCAGCCAGTTCCTTGAGCGTGGACACATCCAGGTTGCGGTAGTGGAAGTAGCTTTCCAGCGCCTTCATGTGGGTATAAAGGAAGCGGCGGTCCTGGCAGATGCTGTTGCCGCAGATCGGCGACTTGCCCTTGGGCACCCATTTCTCCAGGAAGGCAATGGTTTCGGCTTCGGCTTCGGCCATGCTGATGCGGCTGTCACGCACACGCTGGGTCAGGCCGGAGTTGCCGTGGGTGCGGGTGTTCCACTCGTCCATGGTGGCGAGCACGGCGTCGCTGTGGTGGATCGCGATCACCGGACCTTCGGCCAAGGTGTTGAGGTTGCTGTCGGTGACAATGGTCGCCATCTCGATGATGACGTCGGTGTCAGGGTTCAGACCGGTCATTTCCAGATCGATCCAAATCAGGTTCTGTGGGTTTTGCATGGCTTGATTCTCTTGGCACCTTGGCGTAGCTGCGCAGTTTAGCAGGCGGGGCCGTGCTAGACTCGCGACCGTTTTACCCAACCTTTGCATTATCGACACGGAACACCAATGGCCAAACGCCAGCTCAATCGTCGCCAAAACTGGCGCATCGAAAAGATTCAAGGTGAACGCGCCGCCCGCGCCGCCAAACGTGAATCCTCCGCCGTGGAAGCGCTCGAGGGCGGCGACCTGGGCCCCGAACAGACGGGCCTGGTAATCGCGCACTTCGGTGTGCAGGTCGAAGTCGAGGCGCTGGAAGGCGAACTCGCGGGCCAGGTGTTCCGCTGCCACTTGCGTGCCAACCTGCCTGCGCTGGTCACCGGCGACAAGGTGGTCTGGCGCGCCGGCAACCAGGGCATCGGCGTAATCGTCGCCCAACTGCCGCGCAGCACCGAACTGCGCCGCCCCGACAGCCGTGGCCAGCTCAAGCCGGTAGCGGCCAACGTCGACATGATCGTGATCGTGTTTGCACCGCTGCCCGAGCCCCATGCCAACCTGATCGACCGCTACCTGGTGGCAGCCGAGCATGCCGGCATTCGCCCGTTGTTGCTGCTGAACAAATTCGACCTGATCGACGAGCAGAATGCCCCCGCGCTCAACGCGCTGCTGGGGGTCTACCGCACCCTGGGCTACCCGGTGCTGGAAGTCTCGGCCCATCACGGCAATGGCATGGAACAGCTGCAACAGCAGTTGGACGGACGTATCAGCGTCTTTGTCGGCCAGTCGGGCGTGGGCAAATCCTCGCTGGTCAACAGCCTGCTGCCGGAAGTCGATACCCGCGTGGGCCCGCTGTCGGAGCTGTCCGGCCAGGGCACCCACACCACCACCACCGCGCGGCTGTTCCACTTCCCGGGCGGCGGTGAGTTGATCGACTCCCCGGGTATCCGTGAATTCGGCCTCGGCCACGTCAGCCGCAGCGATGTGGAAGCGGGCTTTATCGAATTCAACGACCTGATCGGCACCTGCCGCTTCCGCGATTGCAAACACGATCGCGAGCCGGGCTGCGCCCTGCTCAAGGCCCTGGAAGACGGCCGCGTGCAGCAGCAGCGAATGAACAGCTATCGGTCGATTATTGCGAGCTTGCCGGAAAGCAGTTACTAAACTGGCGAAACAACAAGGCCGCGATCATCGCGGCCTTGTTGTATATGGCTTAGGAACCCGTCCCCGGCACCGTAGGATCTTTCACCCCGCCATCATCAAACAGGTTCAGCTTCTGCCGCAGCTCATGGGCCGGCAATGGCTCCTGGCCGTGCGGAATGGTGTTCGGGTCGGCCGGGGCCTCACCTGGCGCGCCCGCCCCTGAGGTTGGGACCGATGGTGGTACATGCTGGTCACCTTCAATCGCACGCTGGGCCTTTTTGGTCAGCACCACGATATCGATGCGGCGGTTGATCGGGTTGAACGGATCCTTCGCATCAAACAGTTGCGAGGACGCAAACCCCACCACCCGCGCCACTTGCGGGTCCGGATAGCTGCCAGCCACCAGCGCACGACGCGCGGCGTTGGCACGGTTGGCGGAAAGCTCCCAGTTGCCGAAGTCACCCTGGCCCGCGTAAGGCTTGGCATCGGTGTGGCCGCTGATGCTGATCTTGTTCGGCACCGCCTTGATGGTGTCGGCCATGGCCAGCAGGATGTCTTCAAAGTACGGTTTCAAACGCGCGCTGCCAGAGTCGAACATCGGCCGGTTGGCGGCGTCGGTGATCTGGATACGCAAGCCATCCGGGGTGATCTCGAACGAAATCTGATCCTTGAACTTCAGCAGTTGCGGGTTTTCCTCGACCTTGTTCTGCAACTCTTGCAGCAACAGCTCAAGACGTTCCTGCTCGACCTGCTCGGCCATGGCTTCGACGGTATCGCGCTCGATCGGGATTTTTTCCTGCGGTGCCTCGGTCTTGACTTCCGGGTTGATGGTGCGCTCAGGCGCCAACTGCGGCGAACCGCCCAGGTCGATCACGAAGGGCGTGCCGCTTTCCGAGAAGCCAATCGGGTCTTTGAAGTAGCCGGCAATGGCGATCTTCTGTTCGGGCGTGGCGGTGGACATCAGCCACAGCACCAGGAAGAACGCCATCATCGCCGTGGCAAAGTCGGCGAAAGCGATTTTCCAGGCGCCGCCGTGGTGCCCCGCAGCGAAGCGCTTGACGCGCTTGATGATTATCGGCTGGTTGTTTTCCATGGCTTAGCGACCGCGAACCGCTTGTTCCAGCTCGGCGAAGCTTGGGCGATGCTTCGGGTACAGCACCTTGCGACCGAACTCCACCGCCAACGAAGGCGGCATGCCGGAAGCGGACGCCACCAGGCTGGCCTTGATCGATTCGTACAGGTTGATTTCTTCCTTGGCGTCGTGGGCCAGGGAGGTCGCCAGCGGGCCGAAGAAGCCGTAGGCCGCGAGAATACCGAAGAAGGTACCCACCAGCGCCGCACCTACGTGCATGCCGATAGCCGCCTGGTCACCTTCCCCCAGGGAAGCCATGGTTACCACGATACCCAGTACCGCCGCGACGATACCGAAGCCGGGCATGCCGTCGGCTACACCGGTCACGGCATGGGAAGGATGCTCCAATTCTTCCTTGAGGCTGAACAATTCCATGTCGAACAGGCCTTCAAGCTCATGGGGAGCCATGTTGCCGGAGGACATGATGCGCAGGTAGTCGCAGATATAGGCGGTCATGCGCTCATCTTTGAGCACGGCCGGGTACTTGGCGAAAATCGGGCTGGCCGCGGCGTCTTCGATGTCGGCCTCGATGGCCATCATGCCTTCGCGGCGGCTCTTGTTGAGGATCTCGTAAACCAGGCCCAACACTTCCAGGTAGAACGTGTGGGTGAAACGCGAACCGAACATGCTCAGCGACTTCTTGATCACGTGCATGGTCATGTAGCCGGGGTTCGCCTGCAGGAAGGCACCCAGTGCCGCACCACCGATAATCATCACCTCGAAAGGCTGGATCAGTGCCGCAATTTTACCGTGGGACAGGACGTAGCCGCCGAGCACGCTCGCGAAGACGACGATAATGCCGATAATTTTAGCCATAGGAGATGAGTACTTGCGCCGTCGGGTTCATGGACATATTTGGGGGAACTGGAAAACTCTTGTTCTACTTATCGGCAAAACTGCGCCAGACTATAGCCCGTTAAGGCGAAAAGCCAGTTCGGCCCGCTCCGGGTGTGTTGACCGCAAGTGATGATCGCGCCCCAATCATGGCTAATGAAACGACAGTCCCAACTGCAAAACCTGCTTCTCTAGCCGCTTGGATCAAGCGCCTGGACGAAGTGCTGCTGCCTGTTCCACAGGCCAGCCATGACCGCGTGTGCAAAGCCATCCGCGATAGCCGCAGTTCGTTGCGGGATATTGCCGAGCTGATGCAAGACAGCCCGGCCCTCGTACTCAGTGTCATGCGCGAGGCCAACAGCCACACCCATGGCAGCCTGACGGCGCCGGCGGAAAACCTCGAAGTGGCGCTTAACCGCCTGGGCCTCAAACGCGCCGAGGAACTGCTGGCACGCCTGCCGTCGGTGCCGGCCCATGAAATTCCCGTAGCGCTGCGCCAGCTGTTGCTGGTCAGCCAGCACGCCTCGCAACAAGCCAATGGATTGTTCGGCAGTCGCCTGGCGCGGCTGTGGCAGGACATTCACTGGGGCAGCCTGCTGTTTCTTTCACCGCTGTGGCCGATGGCCGTTGCCTACCCCAAGCTCCTGGAAGAATGGGAACTGCGGGTCATCCACAAGGGCGAGTCGGCACGCAAGGTCGAACAGGCATTGTTCGGCGTGCGCCTGCTGGACCTGTGCCTCGGCCTGACCGAGACCTGGCACCTGCCGATCTGGGTATCCCAGGGTTATACCCTGTTGCGGACCGAGCAGCGCTTACTGGTCAAGGCCCTGCACATCGCCCGCGAAGACGACCCTCTTCGTCACCAGCAACTGCTCGACGCCGACCCAAACCTGCGCCGCTGGTTGAATCAGCCGGCCAATACCGTGCTGCTGGCCAACGGCCTGGCGATGTCGGCCCAGGAGTCCTGGACCTGCCCGCACACCCAGCGCTGGCAGTACCTCACCGCGTTGTACCTGCAACAGCCCCTGGGCGAGGTGCAGCAACAGGTGCACCAGCAAGCCGTCACCAGCGCTCGCAGCACCTTGATGCCCGACCTCTGGCACCCGGCGCTGTCGCTGATCTGGCCGTGGCATGTGCACAAGATTCATCGCGGCCTGCTGCCTGCACCACCGCCCACCGCCGAAGCCCTGGCCGTCTGGCGCAAGCGTTGTACCGAACTGCTGGTAGAGCCGAGCCGCTTTGCCAACGCCATGCATTTGACCACGTGCGCCAAGGAAGCCCTGGTGGCCAGCGGCATGCAGCGCGTCCTGCTGTTCATGGCCGATCGTGCCCTGAGCACCTTGCGCGTGCATCAGGCCGACGGCCTGCCGAAGGACGCCGCCAACCTGAGCCTGGACGTGGTCAACAGTACGCTGCTGCAGCGCCTGCTGGAAAAGTCCGCCCAGGTGCGCCTCACACCGGAAAACCACGCCCAGTTCTCGGCACTGCTGCCGCCGATCCTGCGCCGCCTGTTCACCGGCGAGCACCTGTTGTTGCGGTCCATGAGCTGCAACGGTCGCGTGGTGATGGTGATGGTCGCCGACCAGGGCGGCGGGCCGTTCTCGGAAACCACCGTGCAGGCCTTCGGTAAAACCGCCCAATGCATCGAGAAAGCCCTGCACAGCTTTACCAACCGCAGCGCTTGATGCTTGCGCTACAATCGCCGTCCTTTAATCGCCAACATTCGTGCCCAGGAGACCTCACATGCCTGACTTCTCTGGCTTGCCGCTGGTGATCGAATCCAGTGACCTGCTCGCTCAACTGGATGCCGAACACCTGATTCTGGTGGACCTCACCAGTGCCGCCCGCTACGCCGAAGGGCACATCCCCGGCGCGCACTTCGTTGACCCCAAGCGCACCCAACTGGGCCAGGCGCCGGCGCCCGGCCTGCTGCCCGGCAAGGCCGAGCTTGAGAAACTGTTCGGCGAACTGGGCCACACGCCCGACGCCACCTACGTGGTCTATGACGACGAAGGCGGTGGCTGGGCCGGGCGTTTCATCTGGATGCTCGATGTGATCGGCCACCAGAAATACCACTACCTGGATGGCGGCCTGCTGGCGTGGCTGGAGGGCAAGCACCCGCTCTCCACCGACGTGCCCGCCCCGGCCGGCGGCCCGGTCAGCCTTACGCTGCACGATGGCCCCACTGCCACCCGCGAATACCTGCAAAGCCGTCTCGGCGCTGCCGACCTGGGCATCTGGGATGCGCGTGGCCCGCTGGAATACTCCGGCGAGAAAGTCCTCGCGGCCAAAGGCGGCCACATCCCCGGCGCGGTGAATTTCGAGTGGACCGCCGGCATGGACAAGGCGCGCAACCTGCGCATTCGCCGCGACATGCCGCAGATCCTCGAAGACCTCGGGCTGACCAAAGACAAAGAAATCATCACCCACTGCCAGACTCATCATCGCTCTGGCTTCACCTACCTGGTGGCCAAGGCGCTCGGTTATCCGCGAGTCAAAGGTTATGCCGGTTCCTGGGGCGAATGGGGCAACCACCCCGACACCCCCGTCGAGATTTAAGGTTTAAGGACAGTCAATGAAAAAGCAGTTGTTTATCCTCAGCCAGTACCTGCTGCCGCACCACCTGCTGTCGCGGTTGGCCGGCTGCATCGCCGAGTGCCGCGTGCGCTGGTTCAAGAATGCCTTCACCACGTGGTTCGCCAAGCGCTATCAAGTGGATATGTCCCAGGCCCTGGTAGAAGACGTGACCGCTTACGAGCACTTCAACGCCTTCTTCACCCGCGCCCTGAAAGACGGCGCCCGCCCACTCGACCAGACCCCTGGCGCAGTGCTGAGCCCAGCCGATGGCGCGGTCAGCCAGCTTGGCCCCATCGAACACGGTCGCGTGTTCCAGGCCAAAGGCCACAGCTTCAGCGTACTGGAACTGCTGGGCGGCGATGCAGCGGTCGCCGCGCCGTTCATGGGCGGTGATTTCGCCACCATCTACCTGTCGCCGAAGGACTACCACCGGGTGCATATGCCTCTGGCCGGTACCCTGCGTGAAATGGTCTACGTACCTGGGCGGATTTTCTCGGTGAACCAGACCACCGCCGAAAACGTGCCGGAGTTGTTTGCGCGTAACGAGCGCGTTGTCTGCCTGTTCGACACCGAACGCGGCCCGATGGCCGTGGTATTGGTGGGAGCGATGATTGTCGCGTCGATTGAAACCGTATGGGCCGGCCTGGTGACTCCGCCGAAGCGCGAGCTGAAAACCTTCCGCTATGACGAAGCTGCCCGCGCGCCGATTCACCTGGAGAAGGGTGCGGAATTGGGTCGCTTCAAGTTGGGCTCCACTGCGATCGTGCTGTTCGGGCCGGATCAGGTGAAGTGGGCTGAAGAACTGGTGGCAGGTTCGCCGGTGCAGATGGGCCAAGGCATCGCGTTACCTAAAGCCTGACGCCGAACCCAATGTGGGAGAGGGCTTGCCCCCCTCCCACATTTAGTCAGTTACAACTGACCGTCGCGGTCGCGAAAACCCAGCAGATACAGCACGCCATCCAACCCCAGGGTAGAAATCGCCTGCTTGGCCGATTGCTTGACCAATGGCTTGGCACGGAATGCCACACCCAAACCGGCAATGGCCAGCATCGGCAGGTCGTTGGCGCCGTCACCGACCGCAATGGTCTGCTCCAGACGCAAACCTTCCTTGTGGGCCAATTCCTTCAGCAGGTCCGCCTTGCGCTGCGCATCGACAATCGGCTCGACCGCGACGCCGGTCACCTTGCCATCCACCACTTCCAATTCGTTGGCGAACACATAGTCGATGCCCAGCTTGGCCTGCAATTGCTTGGCGAAGTAGGTGAAGCCACCCGACAGGATTGCTGTCTTGTAGCCCAGGCGCTTGAGTTCGGCAAACAGGGTTTCGGCGCCTTCGGTCAGGCGCAGCGACGCGCCGATGGAGTCCAGCACGCTCACGTCCAGGCCCTTGAGCAAGGCCAGGCGCTCCTTGAAGCTGGCGCGGAAATCCAATTCCCCGGCCATGGCGCGCTCTGTGATTTCGGACACCTGCTCACCCACGCCGGCCGCCTTGGCCAACTCGTCGATAACTTCGGCTTCGATCAGCGTGGAGTCCATGTCGAACACCGCCAGGCGGCGGTTGCGGCGGAACAGCGAATCTTCCTGGAAGGCGATATCGACATTCAGCTCCTGGGCCACGCTGAGGAATTCGGCGCGCAGGGCTTGCGGGTCGGCCGGCTCACCGCGCACGGAGAACTCAATGCAGCCCTTGCCCTTGTCGGCCGGGGTGTCCAATGGCATGCGCCCCGACAGACGGTCGATATGGTCGATGTTCAAACCATACTGCGCGGTAATGGAGCTGACGCGCTGCAGCTGTTCGGCGGTGACCTTGCGGGTCAGCAGCGTCACGATATGGCGCTTCTTGCCCTGGCCGGCCACCCACTGCTGGTAATCCGCTTCGGACACCGGGGTGAAACGCACCTGCTGATCGAGCTTATACGCCGTAAACAGGATGTCCTTGAGCACCGATGAGGCCTGCTCGGTGCTGGGGATTTCCACCAGGATGCCGAACGACAGCGTGTCGTGGATCACCGCCTGGCCGATGTCGAGAATGTTCACACCACCCTGGGCCAGAACGCCGGTAATGGCTGCGGTAAGACCTGGGCGGTCTTCACCAGTGATGTTAATCAGGACAATTTCGCGCAAGGCGCACCCCCATGCTGGAAAAAAACCGCATTCTACCCACTTTCAGTGACCATCGGGCACAGCCAGCGCTTTGCCGGTCTTGGGCCTGTCGCTATACTGCGCGTCAACTTCACGGACCAAGAGCCGAGCTCAAGTGAACCGGCCCACGCCAGTAAAAACCGACAACTTCTTCCTGCTGATCTTCCGGGCACTGCGCCACCGCCGTGTACCGATCGCATTACGCATCGCCAGCCATAACGTGATCCTGGTCGCATTGGCCCTGGTGATCTACGCCTGCGTGATGGGTTTGCAATTCAAGCAGGCCATGCACGAGCAAGCCGACGCCCTGGGCGAGAGCCTGACCACGCAGACCGCCACTTCGGCGACTGAGCTGCTGGTGTCCAATGACATCCTCAGCCTCAACGTGCTGCTCAACAACCTGACCAAGAACCCGTTGGTGGCCCATGCCGCCATCTACAGCGTGGACAACCGCATCATGGCCGAAGCCGGGCAGCGCCCGAAAAACGGCCTGTTGGGCGAAGCAGAAGGCCTGTACCAGAGCAATATCACGTTTCAGGATGTGAAGGCCGGCCAACTGCGTATCAGCCTCGACATGCAGCAGTTCCAGCAGCCGATGACCATCAGCCTGCAAAGCATGGGCATCCTCAGCGCCATCCTGCTGGCATTGGCCCTGGCCCTGAGCCTGCGCCTGGGGCGGCATATCTCCACGCCGCTCATGCAACTGCGCATCTGGCTGCGGGACATCGACGAGCACACCCCGGCAACCGACCGCCAGGATGAAATCGGCGACCTTGCCCGCCAGCTGCACGCCAGCTTCGCCCCGGAACCGGTGGTGCCCGAGGTCGAGCCAGAGCCTGAATACGACGACACCGATTACGACGAAGAGCCCGAGTTCGAAGTGCGCAACCTGCGTGACCCGGGTTTCGACGAGCGTCCGCCGGTGGCGGGCCTCAAGCCTGCACCGCGCCATGCCTTCAAGGCCGAAGAAGACGAGCTGGACGATGAAGACCCCTTCGCCGACCTGCGCGATACGTCAGCCGACAGCCCCGCAATCGCCCCCAAGGCGGCGCCGGTACGCAGCAGCGAGCCGCAGTACAGCGCTGTGCTCGCCGTGCAATTGGGTGCCCAGGACCAATTGCGTCGCCTGCCCCGCGCACGCCTGACCGAACTGCTGGAGCGCTACCGCGACTGCCTCGACCAGGCCGCCTCGCTGTACCAGAGCGAACTGCACACCCTGAACGACGGCAGCACGCTGATGCTGTTCCACAGCGAAGACAGCGGCGAAGACTACCTGACCAATGCGATTTGCTGTGGTGAGTTGCTGCGCGCCCTGGGCCATGAATTGCAGATCGAAGTCGCCGACAGCGGCATCACCCTGCAACTGCAACTGGGCCTCACCGTGGGCGACGACCTGTTCGGCATGAGCCAGATCGACCTGCTGCTGACTGAAAACGCCCAGGACGCACTGGCCTTGTCCCAGCACAGCCGCAACCTGCTGCTGGTGGAGCGCAAGATCAGTGAAGACACGCTGATCCGCCAACGCGCGCGTATCCGCCCGATTGCCAGCCCCGAGGGGGCAAGCTGCGTGGAACGGTTGATGGAACCGTATCCATCGATGCTGGAGCGGCAGTTGGCACGGATGCATGAGACCCGCTCCAAGCCCTGAAGCACACCGCCGGACTAATGTCTCCTGTAGGAGCGAGCTTGCTCGCTCCTACAGGAGACATTAGGGCTTGCCCCCTCCCATATTTGGATCTCCACAAACCTCAAGTAAATCGCACACAAACAAAAGGCCCGCTGGATCAGCGGGCCTTTTGTTTGTGTGGCATTCAGATCAGAACCTGAACACTTCCATATCCGTACGGATCGGCGTAGCCATCGGCATCTTCGGCTTTTGCGGCTCTGCCGGCTTGGCCTGTACCGGGGCCGACTTACGGGGCGCCTCGGCGATGGGAGGCTGGTTGGCCAGGGGCTTGAGGGCCACCGACAACTGCTGCGCCAATTGCTGCAGCAGCACGCCCTGGGCCTGAACCTGAGACGCAGTGGTGCCGGCATGTTCTTCCTGCAGGTGCACGATGCGGTTATCACGCACCTGGCCGCGACGGTCGATCAAGCGCCATTGCGCATCGAGGATCGCCGGTTGTGATTTACCGGAGTCGAGCCGGGTAATGGTCAGTAACACCTGCACATCCGGGCTGAAGCCGGTTGGCGCGGGCGCCAGGACCACACGCTGGCTGTCCAACTGACCGGCCACCTGACGCAACATCAACTGGTTGATGTCAGACGATAAACTGCCTGCCCAGCGACCATCGGTGGAACCTTGCAGGCTTCCATCGTTCTGACGTTGCAGCAGGGTTTCGCGTTGCAGGTAGTCGGCGACGACCACCGGCCCGAGCAAAACGGCCATGCCAGCGGTCTGGGCTGGCTGAGCTGGACTTCCGCTGTCCAGCTGGTACAGCGACACAGGCTGGTGTGTGCTGCAACCCGCCAACCCCAAAAGGCCAGCGAGCATCAAAAATAGAGGAACGCGTGGAGCAGTCATCATCCCATCCAGGTGGCTGCCACAAGGCGAACCACAATGTAATACTAAAAATAACCTAAACACGCTCGGCCACGCCGGCGCTGGAAAGGCCATATCATCCGTGAATATGCGCCATGACTCCAGCGCCAAAGCGTCGATCTACGCTTTAAATCGTAGATCGAGGGCTCTAATACGCCTTAAACCGGCGTCTCCACCAGCAAAGCATCCACACGCTGGAAGCCGCGGGGCAGTTTATTACCGCGACGACCACGCTCGCCCTTGTAGTGTTCGAGGTCGTCGGGGCGCAATGACAACGTGCGCTTGCCGGCCTGGAGCACCAGGGTGGAACCTTCCGGGATCACCGCGATGTCGGTCACGTACTCTTCGCGACTGGCCACCCGCTCGCCGGGAATACCAATAATCTTGTTGCCCTTGCCTTTGCCCAACTGCGGCAGATCGCTGATCTTGAACACCAGCAAGCGCCCTTCGGTGGTCACCGACGCCAGCCAGTTGCCTTCGCGGTCTTCCACCGGACGCGGCAGGATGACCTTGGCGTTGTTCGGCAGGCTCAACAATGCCTTGCCCGCCTTGTTCTTGGCCTGCAGGTCTTCACCCTTGACCACGAACCCGTAACCCGCGTCGGAAGCGATCACATACAGAGAATCGTCATCCGGCAGCAGCACACATTCAAAATTCGCCCCAGGTGGCGGCGTCAGGCGACCGGTCAACGGCTCGCCCTGCCCCCGCGCCGATGGCAAGGTATGGGCCGGCACCGAATAACTGCGCCCGGTGGAGTCAATAAACACCGCAAACTGGTTGGAACGCCCAGCCGCAGCGGTCTTGAAGCCATCACCGGCCTTGTACGACAGACCAGTGGCGTCAATATCATGCCCTTTGGCTGAACGAACCCAACCCTTTTCCGACAGAACGACGGTAATTTTCTCGTTCGGCAGCAGTTCGGTCTCTGTCAGCGCCTTGGCTTCGGCACGCTGCACGATTGGCGAACGGCGGTCGTCGCCATAGGTTTCGGCGTCCTTGATCAACTCGCTGCGCACCAGCTTCTTCAGCTTGGCTTCGCTGCCCAGCAGGGCTTGCAGCTTGGCTTGCTCCTTGAGCAGCGCGTCCTGTTCGTCGCGCAGCTTCATCTCTTCCAGGCGTGCCAACTGACGCAAGCGGGTGTCGAGGATGTAGTCGGCCTGGATCTCGCTCAGCTCGAAACGCGCGATCAGCTCGGCTTTCGGGTGCTCGGCGGTACGGATGATGTGGATCACTTCATCCAGGTTGAGGTAGGCAATCAGCAAGCCGTCCAACAGGTGCAGGCGGCGTTCGACCTTGTCGAGGCGGAACTGCAGGCGGCGGCGTACGGTTTGTATCCGGAACTCCAGCCACTCGACCAACAGGTTGCGCAGGTTCTTCAACTGCGGCTTGCCGTCCAGGCCGATGATGTTGACGTTGACCCGGTAGCTGGACTCCAGGTCCGTGCTGGCAAACAGATGCTGCATCAGCACTTCGTGGTCGACCCGGCTGTTGGTCGGGATGATCACGATGCGGCAGGGGTTTTCGTGGTCGGACTCGTCACGCAGGTCAGCGACCTGGGGCAGTTTCGACGGTTTGGCCTGCATCAGCGCAGCAATCTGCTCCAGCACCTTGGCCCCGGATACCTGGTGCGGCAGGGCGGTGACGATAATGTCGCCGTCTTCGATGTGATACACGGCACGCATGCGCACCGAGCCCTTGCCGGTTTCGTACATCTTCAGCAGGTCGGCGCGCGGCGTGATGATTTCCGCTTCGGTCGGGTAATCCGGGCCCTGGATATGCTCGCACAGCTGCTCGACCGTGGCCTTTGGCTCATCCAGCAAGCGCACGCAGGCGGTGGCGACTTCGCGCAGGTTGTGCGGCGGTACGTCGGTGGCCATGCCGACCGCGATACCGGTGGTGCCATTGAGCAGGATATTCGGCAAACGTGCGGGCAACACCAGGGGCTCGTCGAGAGTACCGTCAAAGTTCGGCCCCCAGTTCGCGGTACCCTGGCCCAGTTCGCTGAGCAACACCTCCGAATAGCGCGACAGGCGCGCCTCGGTGTAACGCATGGCCGCGAAGGACTTGGGATCATCCGGCGCACCCCAGTTACCCTGGCCGTCGACGAGGGTGTAGCGGTAGCTGAACGGCTGGGCCATCAGCACCATGGCTTCGTAGCACGCCGAATCGCCATGGGGGTGGAACTTACCGAGCACGTCACCGACGGTACGCGCCGACTTCTTGTGCTTGGAATCGGCGTCCAGGCCCAACTCACTCATGGCGTAGATGATGCGCCGCTGTACGGGCTTGAGGCCGTCGCCGATATGCGGCAAGGCACGATCCATGATCACGTACATGGAGTAGTTGAGGTAGGCATTTTCGGTGAAGTCAGCCAGCGACCGGCGTTCTACGCCATCTAAGCTGTCTGCGAGGATGTCACTCATGCGGGCCTCATCATTGTTTGGTAAGGCGCAGCGGAAATGCCGCCGCGCCGGATCGATTCAAAAAAGTAGCCGCTCATGGCTGGGCGCTCCAGCCGCCGGCGGGGGCGGCAAAACGATAGACCATGGGGCGTTTTTCCCCATCGGCGCGGGGGCCGAAATTATTGTCGATGCCCAGCCAGGCACCGTCTGCGTCCACCACCAGGGCTTCGGCCAGGCCATAGGGCTGGGCGTAACGCCGCTCGGGCGTCAGGGTTTCGTCGGCGAACGACCAGCACAGCTCGACCTTGGCCGTGACCGTATCGCGCCGGCAGATCTGGAACGCATTGCGCTCCAGGGTAAACAGCTTGCCGTTGAACAGTGACAGATCGGCGAAATCCTTGGACACCGCCTTGGCACCGACGAACTTGGCCGGCTGCATCTCCTGGCCGGCCTCGCTCAGCAACACGCAAGGGCCGTCGCAATCCCAAAGGCTTTGCGGGCGCTTGATGGAGATGAGGCCGCGCCGCTCACGCTCCGCAGCCAGCCAGAGCTGATTGCCCTCGGGGTTGATTGCCAGGCCTTCGAACAACGCATTGAAGTGCAGCAACATGCCACTGGCCCGGGCTTCACGCACCATGCCCGGGGCGATCTTCAACCATTCAGGCGCACCGTTCACCGGCACCTGCAGCACCGCCGCATGGGCTTCGCTGACAATGTAGCGATTGCCGGCGGCATCGCAGGTGATGCCTTCGAAATCCAGGTCGCCACCGCGAATGAACGACGCAGCCTTAGTGCGCGAACGCAGCCCCCAGGGCAACCCGGATTCCGGCACCGGCGGCACATCGATGCTTACCGCTTCGGCTTGCCAGGTCGGCGCACGGGTATCGAGACGGTAGATCTGGTCGTCATCACGATCGGAAACCGTCCACAGCGCCTTGCCACACAGCGCCAGGCCCGACAGGTTCCCGCCGCGCATGCCGTCCACCGGGTGTTCAGACACCAGCTTGAGCTCAGCCAAGGGCGCGGCAACTACCGAAGTGGCCACCAGCCCGCTCAACATCAGGATCGCCAGGGCGAAACCTGTGCGCATCAGCCCAGGACCTCGGCGAGGTTGCCTTTGGATTCCAGCCAGGACTTGCGGTCCGGCGCGCGTTTCTTCGCCAGCAGCATGTCCATCATTTCCGAGGTGGCGGCGAAGTCTTCCAGGGTCAACTGCACCAGGCGCCGGGTGTTGGGGTCCATGGTGGTTTCACGCAGTTGCGGCGGGTTCATTTCACCCAGGCCCTTGAATCGGGTGACCTGCGGCTTGCCACGCTTCTTCTCGGCCACCAGGCGGTCGAGAATGCCATCGCGCTCGGCTTCGTCCAGGGCGTAGAAAATCTCCTTGCCCAGGTCGATCCGGTACAGCGGCGGCATGGCGACGTAGACGTGACCGGCATCCACCAACGGCCGGAAGTGCTGCACGAACAACGCGCACAGCAGGGTCGCGATGTGCAGGCCGTCGGAGTCGGCGTCGGCGAGGATGCAGATCTTGCCGTAGCGCAGCTGGCTCATGTCGGCTGCGCCCGGGTCGACGCCGATGGCCACGGCGATGTTGTGCACTTCCTGGCTGGCAAGGACTTCGCTGCCATCGACTTCCCAGGTATTGAGGATCTTGCCGCGCAACGGCAGGATCGCCTGGAACTCCTTGTCCCGCGCTTGCTTGGCGGAACCACCGGCGGAGTCACCTTCGACCAGGAACAGCTCGGAGCGCATCGGGTCCTGCCCGGCGCAATCGGCCAGCTTGCCCGGCAATGCCGGGCCCTGGGTAATACGCTTGCGCTCGACCTTCTTGCTGGCCTTGAGGCGACGGCCGGCGTTGTTGATCGCCAGTTCCGCCAGGGCCAGGCCCAGCTCCGGGTGCTCGTTGAGCCACAGGCTGAAAGCATCCTTGACCACACCGGAGACAAACGCCGCCGCTTCGCGGGACGACAGGCGCTCCTTGGTCTGACCGGAGAACTGCGGTTCCTGCATTTTCATCGACAGCACGAACGCAATGCGCTCCCACACGTCTTCCGGCGCCAGCTTCACACCACGGGGCAGCAGGCTGCGGTATTCACAGAATTCGCGCATGGCATCCAGCAGGCCCTGGCGCAAACCGTTGACGTGGGTGCCGCCCTGGGCGGTGGGGATCAGGTTGACATAGCTTTCCTGCACGCTGTCGCCGCCTTCGGGCAGCCACAGCAGCGCCCAGTCGACGGCTTCCTTGTTGCCGGCCAGGCTGCCGCAGAACGGCTCGTTGGGCAGGCGTTCGAAATCGCTGACGGAGTCTTCCAGGTAGGAACGCAGGCCGTCTTCGTAGTGCCACTCGACTTTCTCGCCAGTGCCTTTGTCTTCAAAGGTCACCAACAGGCCCGGGCACAATACGGCCTTGGCCTTGAGCACGTGCTTGAGGCGGCTGATGGAGAATTTCGGCGAGTCGAAGTACTTAGGGTCCGGCGCGAAGTACACGCTGGTGCCGGTGTTGCGCTTGCCGACGGTACCGATGACCTGCAGGTCGGTGGCTTTGTAGCCATCGGCGAAGGTCATCTCGTACTCGTTGCCGTCGCGCTTGACCTTGACCCGCACCAGCGTGGACAGGGCGTTGACCACGGAAATACCCACACCGTGCAAGCCACCGGAGAACTGGTAGTTCTTGTTGGAGAACTTACCGCCGGCGTGCAGCTTGGTGAGGATCAGCTCGACGCCCGACACGCCCTCTTCCGGGTGAATGTCCACCGGCATGCCGCGACCATCGTCGGACACTTCCAGGGAGTGGTCGGCGTGAAGAATGACGTGCACCGACTTGGCGTGCCCGGCCAAGGCTTCGTCGACACTGTTGTCGATGACTTCCTGGGCAAGGTGGTTCGGCCGACTGGTGTCGGTGTACATGCCGGGGCGTTTGCGCACCGGGTCGAGGCCCGAGAGGACTTCGATGGCGTCGGCGTTATAAGAGCTAGCGCTGGGAGTGGCCATGGGGTCTCGTCGTGAGTCGTTCGATTAAAAAGTGACCTGCGGCTTTACAGTGCTGCAAAGTCGAAGGATTGATACTGATCTGCGCCAATGCCGGCAAAACTCAACAGCGTCGGCAATTGCCGGGCGAACCCCTGGTAACCATGGTCGCCACCGGCCTGGATGCGCAAGGCACAGGCACGGTAATACCCTTGGGCGAGGCGATAATCCAGTGTTTCATCGCCGGTCTGCAACCACACCTGGTAACGCGCGGCGTCCTGGGGCGCCGGTACTTCCAGCTCGGCCAGCGCCGTGACATGGTCGTGGGTCAGTTCCCAGGTTTCATCGGTGTAGAGGTTCTTCTGGGTACCCAGGTAACCGTCGAACATCCGATGGGGGCTGACCGCCGGGTTGACCAGCAGTGCCTTGAGGCCATGGCGCTCGGCAAGATGGGTTGCATAGTAGCCGCCGAGCGAGCTGCCGACCAGCAGCGGCCGCCCCAGCTGGGCAATGGCTTCCTCCAATTGAGGAATTGCCTGACGTGGATGGTGATGCAGGGCCGGCACACGCAGTTGGTCGGCCAAGCCGAGGGCATCCATCACGGTCACCAGTTGGCAGGCCTTGTTGGACGCGGGCGCGCTGTTGAAACCGTGGATATACAGGATCGAAGCGGACATGCCGGGCTCTCCGTGCTTCAGCCAAAGAGGCGCAGTTTACAGGTAAATCTCAGTAGCCGTTGCTACCGTAATCCACCGTAAACGCGAAGCCGACCAGGCGTTCCACCCCGGTTTCCAGCCGTCCGTCGGCATGCAGGCGCAGCCAGCGATAACCCGGCGCTTGCTCGCTGACGCTGAAATCCTCGCTGCCCGGCGCGAACTGAATGCAGGTGGACGGCGAAGCCAGCAGGCGCACGCCGTTGCGCTCGCGGTCGATCTCTTGGTGCACATGGCCCCAGAGCACGGCCTTGACCTGGGGAAAACGGTCGAGCACGGCAAACAGGGCTTCGGGGTTGCGCAGGCCGATCGGTTCCATCCAGGCACAGCCGATGGGCACAGGGTGATGATGGAAGCACACCAGATGGTGCCGGCTCGGCGCCTCGCTGAGCGCTTGGGCCAACAGTTGCAGTTGCTGGTCCTGCAGGTAGCCGGGCACGGAACCGGGAACGGCGGAGTCCAGCAGGGTAACGCGCCAGTTGCCGACATCCACCACCGGTTCGAGCAAGTCGCTGTGTACCGCGGCGTGGGCCATGATCTGCGGCTCGTCGTGGTTGCCGGGAATCCAGCGCATGGGAGCGCCGATGGCCGCGGTCAGAGCGCGAAACTGCTGGTATGACTCCAGCGTGCCGTCCTGGGACAGATCCCCAGTGGCCAGCATCAGGTCGATGTGCGGCTGCTGCCGGCGCACCAACTCAACCACCCGCTGCAGGCTCTCGCGGGTGTTCATGCCCAGCAGCGTGCCGTCGGCTTCGGCAAACAGGTGGCTGTCGGACAATTGCACCAGCAACGCCGGCGCATCGGGGTTCACGGTGGATACGCTCGGCAAGGCGCTCTCCCAGGGCAATCACAGGAAAATGGAGGTAGGGCGATTATGCTGGGGCAGGATACAAAGAGGAAACCCAGGAAGCAGACGCAGTTCACATCTACCGCACGACTTCGAACTCGTGGCCCAGGGCCAGGCAATGGCTCAACCACTCACCAAGGAACACATTGAGCTGTGCTTTCTCATCGGGCTGGTGCATGAACACATTCGGGTAAGGATAGATGCTGCGAAAGCGCCGCGCATGTTCGGCGCTGATCACTTCGGCCATCCGCGCATCGTGGTACACCTGCACTTCCAGCTGCGGCACCGGCAGCCACGGCAGGCTGTGTTCCTGGCGCACCCGCAGGGTGGTGGTGTACGGGCAATTGACGATGACTTCCAGGGCCAGCACGCCCAGCATCTGGTCGCCATGGGTCACGCCGATGCGGCGCGCCTCCGGGGTGTGGCGCATGTCGGGCAACAGGCGCATCAGCCGCGCATAGTTGGCCTCGCAGGCGGCTTGCAGCCCGATCAGGTCGACTCGATAACGTTCCCGTGCCTTTACTGCCATAACCCCCTCACTTCCGCGCGATTAAGCGCAAGCCATTGCAGGGCGATAATGCTGGCTGCGTTGGAAATCCTGCCGTCGCGCACGGCTTGCAGGGCGTCTTCAAAAGCCCAGACCGTGACGCGGATGTCTTCTGCCTCTTCTTCCAGTCCATGGACACCACCGGCCCCCGAGCTGTCGCAGCGACCCAGGTACAAGTGGACAAATTCGGTACTGCCACCGGGCGACGGGAAATACTTGGTGATCGGCCACAGTGCGGAGAACGTCAGCCCAGCTTCCTCCTCGGCCTCGCGGTGTGCAACCTCCTCCGGCTGCTCATCCCTGTCGATCAGGCCGGCGACCATCTCGATCAACCATGGATTGTCGGTACGGCCCATGGCACCCACGCGAAACTGCTCGTTGAGCACCACTTCATCACGCTGCGGATCGTAGGGCAGAACACACACGGCGTCGTGACGGACGAAGACTTCGCGATTGATCACTCGGCTCATGCCGCCAGCGAATTTTTCGTGGCGCAATTGCACGCGATCGAGCTGGTAGAAGCCCTTGTAGGCATTGTCGCGCTGAACAATCTCGATCGTGCTCGGCGTCGATTTCGCAATGTCTGTCATACCCTTCCTCATCATGTCCGGTGCAATTCGCGCCATCCTAACGCGCTCGTGCCCCTTGGTGCAGCCCCTTTGCGGTTGCCGGGCCAGACGGAGGAGGTCAAACTCACGCTCAATCAGCTTAGTGGCGAACTGACTGCCTTGCTGGTAGTCGAAGCTGCACAATTTCGCTCTTATCGATAGACGAAGGACATCCATGTCGCTTTTAAAAATCGCCTCCGTGGCCTGCATCGCCCTGACCCTCGGCGCCTGCCAAAGCCTGTTCCAACCCAGCTATCGCACACCGCTGGAAGCCACCCGCGACGCCAGCGAGCAGAGCAAGCCGGGCTGCGCCGCCAGCGATTGCCCGCTGGTGAATATCGACACCGTGCACTTTGCCAAGGAACCCAAGCTGGATGCCCTGATCGAACAACGCCTGCTGGAAATGACCCGTACCAACGCGGGCGACCCGCTGCCGTCGAGCCTGGAGTCCTATCGCGAGCAATTCCTCGGCACCGCCGCCCCACGCAACAGCATGTACTTGCAGGCCAAGGTACGGGAGCAGCATGACGGTTTGGTAATCATCGAGCTGTCCAGCTACCTGGATCAGGGCGCCACCCACGGCGAGCCTGGCCGCGCGTTCATCAACTATTCGCGCCAGCAGCAAAAGGCCCTGTGGCTGAGCGATATGCTGCTGCCAGGCAAGGAAGACGCGTTCTGGAAAGCCGCCCAGGTGGCGCATAACAGCTGGCTGATCAGCACCCGCCTGAGCCTGGAACCGGAGTTCGTGAAAACCTACCCGTTCCAGAAAACCCCGAACGTGGCGCTGACCTACGGGGGCGTGATCCTCAAGTACCCCACCAGCACCATCGCGCCGTACGCCCTGGGCCATGTCGAGTTGCAGATCCCCTACTCGCGCCTGGAAGGCATCCTCAAGCCTGAGCTGGTGCCCGCGCGCCGCTGAAGGCCCGTCCCAGGATGAACTGCAACAACCCTGCCAGCACCAGCGCCGGCAGGGTTGCGCCGATGTCCGGGTACAGGTTGGCCAACAGGTGATACGTGCCGATGCCACCCAGCCAGGCCAACAGAGCCGGCCAACGCAGGCCGGCGAGCGTGCCATGATGACCACGACGGCGCAGGATGAAATGATCCACCAGCACCACGCCGAACAACGGCGCAAACACTGAGCCGATCAGCAACAGGAAGTTCTGGTATTGCGCCAACGGGGCAAAACAGGCAATCAGGGTGCAGATCACACCAATGGCCAGGGCAAGGTGCTCGACCTTCACACGCAACAGCATCCCACTGGACACCGCCGCCGAGTGAATATCGGCAAAGGCGTTTTCCGACTCGTCCAACAGGATCAGCAGCAGCGGAATCCCCAGGCCGGCCCCGGCCAGCGCCAGCAGCAGCGCATTCACTTCACCGCTGGGCGCAAACGCCAGGGTGTAGGCCACGCCCAGGCTCATCAGCCAGAAATTGCCGATAAAGAAGCCCAGCGCCGTGCCGCCAAACACGTTTTTGGCGCGCTTGCCGAAGCGGGAGTAATCGGCAATCAGCGGCAACCACGACAGCGGCATGGCGATGGCGATATCAAAGCCCGCCGCAAAGGGCATCGAACCGTCACCGGCCTGGGCCCGGAGTGCGCCGAGGTCAGCCTTGGCGAACAGGTTCCAGGTCAGCCACAGGCAGGCCGCCAGCAGCAGCCAGATCCCCCATTTGCGCAGGATCTGCCGTACGAAGGTCAATGGCCCGCTGACCGCCAGCAAGGTCGCCAAACCACCGAAGAACAGTGTCCACAGCAACGGACTGGCCAACAGGCTGCCGTCGCTGAACGCGCGTACGCCCAACAGGCTGGCGGCATCGCGCATCACAATGATCTCGAACGAGCCCCAGCCGATCAGTTGCAGCAGGTTCAGCAACGCCGGCAGGCTCGCGCCTTTGGCCCCGAGGCTGAGCTTGAGCGCGGCCATGGCGGACAGGCCGGTGTCGCTGCCGATTACACCGACGGCGGCCAGCAACAGCACGCCGACCAGGGTGCCGAGGAAAACCGCCAGCAAGGAACCGGACAAGCCCAGGCCCGGCGCGAGCAAGGCGCCGGTTTGCAGGACCATCAGGCCGATGCCGAGGGAGAACCACAGGGAGAACAGGTCGCGGGCGCCGAAGACGCGTTTGTCAGCAGGCACCGCGATGTCGGGGGAGTAGGTGCTGGGTTGAATGCTCAAGGGTGTTATCTCTGAGGGGCATTTTTGTTTGAAAGATTGCTATCGGGGCGGTGCGACGACTCGACAAGCCCCCTCCCACACTTGAATGTGTTCGCCATTCAAAATGTGGGAGGGGGCTTGCCCCCGATGACGGCGGTACAGGCACCGCCGTCTCTGGGTCAGACCTTCTTGTACAACTGACTGCCTTCCTGCTTGAACCGCTCCGCCTGCTCCGCCAGGCCCTTGGCCACGTCCACATCCACCGCGTCAATGCGCTGGTTGGCCGCGTACTCGCGCACTTCCTGGGTGATTTTCATCGAGCAGAACTTCGGCCCGCACATGGAGCAGAAGTGCGCGACCTTGGCCGAGTCCTTCGGCAGGGTTTCGTCGTGGTACGAACGCGCGGTGTCCGGGTCCAGGCCGAGGTTGAACTGGTCTTCCCAGCGGAACTCGAAGCGCGCCTTGCTCAAGGCGTTATCGCGGATCTGCGCGCCCGGATGCCCCTTGGCCAAGTCCGCCGCATGGGCGGCGATCTTGTAGGTGATGATCCCGGTCTTCACGTCATCCTTGTTCGGCAGACCCAGGTGCTCCTTGGGCGTGACGTAGCAGAGCATGGCGCAACCGAACCAGCCGATCATCGCCGCACCGATGCCGGAGGTAATGTGGTCATAGCCCGGCGCGATGTCGGTGGTCAGTGGGCCAAGGGTGTAGAACGGCGCTTCGTCGCAGCATTCGAGCTGCTTGTCCATGTTCTCCTTGATCAACTGCATCGGCACGTGGCCAGGGCCTTCGATCATGGTTTGCACGTCGTGCTTCCAGGCGATCTTGGTCAGCTCGCCAAGGGTTTCCAGTTCGCCGAACTGCGCGGCGTCGTTGGCGTCGGCAATCGAGCCCGGGCGCAGGCCGTCGCCGAGGGAGAAGCTGACGTCATAGGCCTTCATGATTTCGCAGATTTCGTCGAAATGCGTGTAGGTGAAGTTCTCTTTGTGGTGCGCCAGGCACCACTTGGCCATGATCGAACCGCCACGGGACACGATGCCGGTGACGCGCTTGGCGGTCAGCGGCACGTAGCGCAGCAGCACGCCGGCGTGGATGGTGAAGTAATCGACGCCCTGCTCGGCCTGTTCGATCAGGGTGTCGCGGAACAGCTCCCAGGTCAGGTCTTCGGCCGCGCCGCCGACTTTTTCCAGGGCCTGGTAGATCGGCACGGTACCGATCGGCACCGGCGAGTTGCGGATGATCCACTCACGGGTTTCGTGGATGTGCTTGCCGGTGGACAGGTCCATCACGGTGTCCGAGCCCCAGCGAATGCCCCAGGTGAGTTTCGCCACTTCTTCTTCGATGGACGAACCCAGGGCGCTGTTGCCGATGTTGCCGTTGATCTTCACCAGGAAGTTACGGCCGATGATCATCGGTTCCAGTTCGGTGTGGTTGATGTTGGCCGGGATGATCGCTCGGCCACGGGCGATTTCTTCACGCACGAATTCAGGGGTGATGATTTTCGGCACGCTGGCGCCGAAGCTGTGGCCGGCGTGTTGCTGGTCGAGCAGGCCACTGGCGCGGGCTTCTTCCAGCTTCATGTTTTCGCGGATGGCGACGTATTCCATCTCGGCGGTGATGATGCCTTTGCGCGCGTAGTGCATCTGGGTGACGTTGGCCCCGGCCTTGGCGCGGCGCGGGTTTTTCACGTGGGCGAAACGCAGCGCAGTCAGCTCCGCATCGCTCAGGCGCTGTTGGCCAAAGTGCGAACTCAAGCCCGACAGGCGCTCGGTGTCGCCACGCGCTTCGATCCACGGCGAGCGCACATCGCCCAGGCCTTTGCGCACGTCGATGATCACATTCGGGTCGGTGTACGGGCCGGAGGTGTCGTAGACCACCACGGGCGCATTGATTTCGCCGCCGAAGTCGGTGGGGGTCACGTCCAGGCTGATTTCACGCATGGGTACGCGAATGTCCGGGCGAGTGCCCTGCACGTAGATTTTTTGCGAGCGGGTAAACGGCTGCACAGAGCCGGAGTCGACCTTGGCCGATTCACTCAAGTGCACGGTGTTTTTCAGTTTTGTACTTTTTATTTCTGTGCTCATCACGGGCTCTCCAACTATCCAGGCGGTGGATTTTTTGTCGGAGCGAACCTGTGACGGACGGATGCACTGAAACCAGTGCTGTGCTTGGTGCACGAGGGTTGTTCGAAGGTCGAACAACATCCCGGACGAAGCACAAGAGGACTCGCCGGGGGACGAGAAATCTTGTTCCCTACGCAGGCGTTAACCTGATCAGGTTCAACGGGATCCGGTATTTACCGATCTCAGCCTTCCAACAAGGCACCCCGACAAGAACTTGGCCAGTCTAGACCATGCCGTGGGCAAATTGCCAATAGCGGTGCATTCAGCGTGATGAATGGCGTGATTGCGGGATTGTTGCGCCGAGTCAGCGCCACTACACTCGATTGCCGCCACAATGCTTGACGCCAGGAATGGCCCGTCTTAGCCTTGGGCGCTAAATTATCGCCGTAATATTCACACTAGGGATCGCCTCATGCTGCGCAAACTCTCACTGGCTCTCGCCGTGTCTTGTGCGACCAACGGAATGGTCTGGGCAGCTGAAGCGCCCTTGTCCGCCAAAACTGACCTGGTCAGCGTCTATCAGGAAGCAGTGGACAACAACGCCGACCTGGCCGCCGCCCGCGCCCAATACGGCGCGCAGAAAGAAGTCGTGCCCCAGGCCCGCGCGGGGTTGCTGCCGAACCTGTCGGGCGGTGCCGACATCAATAACGTGCGCACCCAGATCGACACACCCGCCGCCACCGCCAACCGCGATGCCCACTCCTGGCGCGCAACCCTGAGCCAGCCGCTGTTCCGCGCCGATCGCTGGTTCCAACTGCAAGCCGCCGAAGCCACCAACGAACAGGCGGCGCTGCAACTCTCGGCCACCGAACAGAACCTGATCCTGCAAAGCGCCGAGAGCTACTTCGCCGTGCTGCGCGCCCAGGACAACCTGGCCTCGACCAAGGCCGAGGAAAATGCCTTCAAGCGCCAGCTGGATCAATCCAACGAGCGCTTCGACGTGGGCCTGTCGGACAAGACCGATGTGCTGCAATCCCAGGCCAGCTATGACACTGCACGGGCCAACCGGATCCTGGCCCAGCGCCAGGTGGACGATGCCTTTGAAGCGCTGATTACCCTGACCAACCGCCAGTACAACTCGATCCAGGGCATTGTCCACACGCTACCGGTGTTGCCGCCGCTGCCCAACGACGCCAAGGCCTGGGTCGAGACCGCCGGTCGCCAGAACCTGAACCTGCTGGCCAGCAACTACGCCGTCACGGCCGCCGAAGAAACCCTCAAGCAGCGCAAGGCCGGCCACGCACCGACCCTGGACGCCGTCGCACAGTATGAAAAAGGTGACAACGACGCCCTTGGCTTCAGCAACCCGAATGCCTTTGGCACGCCCTACCGTGGCGATGTGGAGCAGCGCACCATCGGCCTGCGCCTGAACATCCCGATCTACAGCGGCGGCCTGACCAGCTCGCAGGTGCGGGAGTCGTATTCGCGCCTGGGCCAGACCGAGCAGCAACGCGAAGGCCTGCGTCGCCAGGTGGTGGAAAACACGCGCAACCTGCACCGTGCGGTGAACACCGATGTGGAACAGGTCCAGGCGCGCCGCCAGTCGATCATCTCCAACCAGAGCGCCGTGGAAGCCACGGAAATCGGTTACCAGGTGGGTACGCGCAATATAGTCGATGTGCTGGACTCACAGCGCCAGCTCTACGCGTCGGTGCGCAACTACAACAACAGCCGCTATGACTACATCCTCGACAACCTGCGCCTGAAACAGGCGGCGGGCACCTTGAACCCAGGGGACCTGCAGGACCTGACGCGCTACCTCAAGGCCGACTACAACCCGGATCGTGACTTCCTGCCACCGGACCTGGCCAAGGCGGCCGCCGAGCAGCTCAAGGCTCGCCCGGGCTACTGAGCGCACCGCGAAACCAATGTGGGAGCGGGCTTGTTCCCTCCCATATTGGTAACGGTGTTAAGTCAGTGAGCTATCAGTCGATCCAAACCATCCAGCAAGCGCTTAAGCGCCCCCTGGTTAGCCTGCATCACCTTGAGCCCCGCCTGTGCCATCCGGCGTGCATCCTGCGGCAGTTCGAACAGCTGGCGTACGGCCTCGGCCAGCCCTTCTGCGTCCTCCACCTCTCGCAACGCCCCCGCTTCGCGCATCATCGCGCTGATTTCGAGGAAGTTGAACACATGGGGCCCCATGATCACCGGCTTGGCCAGCGCCGCCGGTTCCAGCGGGTTGTGCCCGCCGGTCGCGACCAGGCTGCCGCCGACAAAGGCACTGTCCGCCAGGGCATAGAGAAACAACAGCTCGCCCATGGTATCGCCGAGCAGTACCGAGGTTTGCGCGGTCACCGGCTCGCCGCTGGAGCGACGCACCGTGGCAAACCCTTGTTGCGCACACAACTCGAACATCGGGCCGAAGCGCTCCTGATGACGCGGCACCAGGATCAGCAGCGCGTTGGGATAGCTCTCGAGCAGTTGCCGGTGGGCCGCCAGCACCACGTCATCTTCGCCTTCGTGGGTGCTGGCAGCGATCCACACCGGGCGCTCGGCGGCGCCCCATTGCTCGCGCAGGGCGGCGGCGCGCAGCGGCAGCTCGGGGTCGATGGTCAGGTCGAACTTGATCGAACCGGTGACTTCGACGGTTTCCGCGCGTGCGCCCAGGCTCAGGAAGCGCTGGGCCTCGGTCTCGGTCTGTACCGCGAACAGGCTCATTTCCGATAACATCGGCGCCGTCAGCCTGGCAAAACGCGCATAGCCCTTGGCCGAGCGCGCCGACAGCCGCGCATTGGCCAAAGCCACCGGAATACCGCGCCGGGCACAGGCGTGGATATGGTTGGGCCACAACTCCGTCTCCATGATCACCGCCAGCCTGGGCTGTACACGATCGAGAAAACGCTTGGCTGCACAGGGCAAATCGTAAGGCAGGTAGCAATGCTGGATGCGCGGCTCGTTGGCGAACAACGCCTGGATGCGCTCGGAACCGGTGGGCGTCATGCAGGTGACGGTGACCGGCAGCTGTGGATAACGCGCCAACAAACCGCGGATCATCGGCGCCGCGGCAATGCTCTCGCCCACCGACACCGCATGCACCCAGATCCCGCCCGGTTGCATCACCGGCAAGCCATAGGAAAACCGCTCGCCGACGCGCCGGGCATAGGCCGGCGCCTTGCGTGCACGCAACCAGAGACGTAAGGCCACCAACGGCAGCGCCAGGTAAAACAGACAGCTGTAGAGAGTTCTATTCATGGCGGCGGAGTTTATCGGCTTTTTCAGTCGATCGCCTGCAAGCACTCGGCAAAACGTTTGGCGAGAAAGCGCGCGGCGGGGCCCAGGTGCTCGTCGCGCCGCCAGACCAGCTCCACCACCAGGGCCGGTGGCGTCCATTCGCTGTCCAATTCCACCATCTGCTGCTGATAGGTCGGGTATTGCACGATATGCCGTGGCAGCCACGCCCAGCCCAGGCCGCTCATCAGCCACTCGGCCAGTACGTAGAAGCTGTCGGCACGCCACACCAGCGGGCTGGCCGCTTCGCTGCCGGGGTAGACACTGGTCTGGGTCGACATCAACAACTGGCGAAACTGGGCCAGGTGCTGGCAGGTCACGTACGACTCCTTGGCCAGCGGGTGGTTCACGCCGCACACCGTGACCATCTCCACACTGCCCACCACCCGCCGCTCCAGGGCTTCGGGGATCTGGTCGTGATAGAACAGCAGGCCCAGGTCGGCCTGGCGCTCCACCAACTTGCGCGCCACATCGCCCTGGGCGGCGCTGGACAGTTGTACTTCCAGCAGCGGGTACTGCCCCGCCAGCGCCTCAAGGCTGTCGAGTACCGGCTGGAACAACATGGCTTCATCCTGGGCCAGGCGCAGGCAGGCTTCTTCACCGCGGGTCAGTGACAGTGCCCGGCCATTGAGGCGCTCACATTGGCGCAGCACTTCGCGGGCCTCCTCCAGCAACACACTGCCGGCTTCGGTCAGGCTGGGCTGGCGGCCGCTGCTACGGTCGAACAGGCTCACGCCAAGGTCCGTCTCCAGCATCGCAATCGCGTTGCTGACTGCCGATTGCGCCTTGCGCTGCCCGCGCGCCACCGCTGAAAACGAACGCTGCTCGGCGACGCTGACAAACAAACGCATCTGCTCCAGGTTCCATTGCATGCTCATGCCACAACCCATCTTAATTTCGGATAGGTAATGACTTTACCCCATCTGATAAAACTCTAGAATGCCGGCCTTATCAGATTGCTTTACACCGAGGACTCACCCATGAACGCCGCCTACTGCTACCTGGCTATTGCCATCTGCTCGGAAGTGATCGCTACCGTTTCCATGAAAGCCATCAAGGGCTGGAGTACTCCCATCCCGCTGTTGCTGGTGATCGTCGGCTATGGCGTGGCGTTCTGGATGCTGACCCTGGTGGTGCGTACCGTGCCCGTCGGCGTGGCCTATGCGGTATGGGCCGGGATGGGCATCGTGATGGTCAGCATTGCCGCGCTGTTTATCTATGGGCAGAAGCTCGATGTGCCGGCGATGCTGGGGATGGGCCTGATTGTGCTGGGCGTGGTGGTCATCCAGCTGTTTTCGAAAACCGCCGGGCATTGAGTGTTCACTTGAGCCTCCATTGAATCCAGGACTCGCCGCCTCGCTAAAGCGCGACAGCGCCTGCGGTGTGCATGGTGCGGGATGTATACTTGCGGCCTTGTTTTGAAATGAGGTCGCCCATGCCATCCGTTATTTCCACCGACGTCCTGATTGTCGGCGCCGGAGTTGCCGGCCTCTGGCTGAATGCGCGCCTACGCCGCCAGGGGTTTTCCACGGTGCTGGTGGAAAACGCCACATTAGGTGGCGGGCAAAGCGTGAAATCCCAGGGGATTATCCACGGCGGTGCCAAATATGCCCTGCACGGCGCCCTCACCGGCGCCTCCGAAGCCATTGCCGATATGCCGCGCCGCTGGCGTGAAGCCCTGGCCGGTGACGGCGAGCTGGACCTGTCCGGCGTGCGCGTGCTCTCGCAAGCCCATTACCTGTGGTCCCCTGGCACGATCGCCGGCAACCTCACCAGCTTTTTTGCCAGCAAGGCCGTGCGCGGCCGTGTCGATCAGGTCAAGGGCGACGACCTGCCGCCGGCCCTGCAAGACCGTGGCTTCAAGGGCAAGGTCTATCGCCTGGCCGAACTGGTGGTGGACGTACCCAGCGTGATCGAACGCCTGGCGCAACTGGCCGGTGACGGCTTGCTCGCCGGGCAGCGCATCGAACCACTGCGCGAAGGCGACACCCTGGTGGGCCTGAAGGTCGATGGCCGCGAAATCCGCGCCCAGCGCATCGTCCTGAGCGCCGGCGGCGGTACCGCCGAACTGCTCGCCGCCCTCGGCCTGAGCCAGCCGGCCATGCAGAAACGCCCGTTGCATATGATCATCGCCAAGGGCCCAGGCCTGAAGCCGCTGTACGCCCACTGCCTGGGCGGCGGTACCAAGCCGCGCATCACCGTCACCACGCACCCGGCTGCCGATGGCAATTGGGTGTGGTACCTGGGCGGCGACATTGCCGAGGCCGACGGCGTGGCACGCACACCCGAAGAACAGATAGCCACCGCCCGGAAAGAGCTGGCGCACCTGCTGCCCTGGATCGATATGAGCCAGACCCGCTGGGCGACGCTGCGGGTCGACCGCGCAGAACCCCTGCAATCGGGCCTGAGCCGGCCTGACAACGCCTTCGTCGCCGAAGAGGGCCGCCTGCTGGTGGGCTGGCCGACCAAACTGGCGCTGGCGCCGGATTTCGCCGATCGCGTGATCAACAGCCTCGAACGCGACGGCATCCGCCCAACCGCATCGGAGCCTTTGCCCGACCTGCCAAAACCCGCCATCGGCGTACCGGCCTGGGAGCAACTGTTGCCATGAGCCTGCCGACCCTGCACGACCTGCACCGCCCCTTGGGCAGCACCGGCCTGCTGGTGTCGCCGCTCGGCCTCGGCACCGTCAAGCTGGGCCGCGACCAGGGTGTGAAGTACCCCAGCGGTTTCACCATTCCCGATGACGACGAAGCACGGATGTTGCTGCGCCAGGCCCGCCAGCTGGGCATCAACCTGATCGATACCGCACCCGCCTACGGGCGCAGCGAAGAACGCCTGGGGCCACTGCTGCGCGGCCAGCGCCAGGACTGGGTGATTGTCAGCAAGGTCGGCGAGGAGTTCGAAGCAGGCCTGTCCCGCCATGATTTCAGCGCTGCCCATACACGGATGTCGATCGAGCGCAGCTTGAAACGACTTGAAACGGATTTTATCGATCTGGTGCTGGTGCACTCCGATGGCAACGACCTGCACATCCTCAACGACTGTGAGGTGTACCCGACCCTCGCGCAGTTGAAACAAGAGGGCAAGATTCGCGGTTTCGGCTTCTCCGGCAAAACCGTCGAAGGTGGCGTGAGGGCTCTGGAACAAGGTGATTGCGCGATGGTCACCTACAATCTGAACGAACAGGCGGAAAAAGCCGTCATTGAGCATGCGGCGGCCCATGGCAAGGGCATCCTGGTCAAAAAGGCGCTGGCCAGCGGCCACGTCTGCCTGGAACCGGGAATGGATCCAATACACGCCAGTTTCATGCTGTTGTTTGCGCAAACGGGCGTCGCCAGTGCTATTGTCGGGACCATCAATCCGCTGCACCTGGCCCATAACGTGGCGACCGCTGCCAAGGTCATTCGTCAACTCTGATGCCGCCGACGCGGCCGACCCCGTCGCAAGAAGGAGCCGACATGCCGCGAACGCTCATAAGAAAAAACCCCAGCAACTTCAAGACACTGCCCCTGCACGTCGAAGCCACCCCCGAAGGCCTGAGCTACCAGAGCGTGGGTATGCCGCTCAACTTCGCCCAGACCCTGCAACGGCGCAAGCCGGTAGAGGTGCCGGATGCCGAACGCTTCGCCCTGGAACTGGCCAACCTCGGCGTATCGGTGCGCCTGACACTGCACTGGCAAAACAAGGATTACTGGGTGTTGGTGCGCCAGCGTCGCCAGGACCGTGGCGATGTGGTGCTCAAGCTGATCTCCGGCTACGTGCCCGCCCATGAACTGAACCTGCCGCTGCACACCGCCATCCAGGAGATTGCCGAGGAGTGCCTGCTGGAGACCCCGGAAGGCTGGCTCGGCGGGCGCTTCAACGACACCTGGTTGCCGGCCCCCTACTCCGCCGCGCTGCATTACCGCGAAGCCTTGCCGTTTCGCCTGAGCCCTTTGTCAGGGGCCGCACGCCCGGTACGTTGCGCAACCACCCAACTGATCGAGCGCCCGCGGGCCTATGTGCATGTGCCGACCGCGTCGCTGCAACTGATTTATGACTTGCGCCTGGAAGTGCCGAAGGAAGCCAAATCCCTGAGCCTGTTCCATGTGGATGAGCGGCTTGAAGGCGACCAACTGGTGGCACGCCTGGACCGCCAGCGCCCGGACCTGTACCTGATGCCATTGAAAGACGGCCAACCGCTCGCCGAGCTCTACACCGTCAAGAAAGACCAGCTCTACCCCGCCAGCACCCGCGGTCTGTACCTGGCGGAAAGCTTCGCCCAGCAGGAAGGCTGGCTGGTGCGCGACGAACGCATTCGCTGGAAGGATTGGCTGCGGCAGCAAGGCCTGGCGGAGCCTGAGAAAGAATCGAAATTGAAGCGCCTGACCGGCAAGGCGCGCCAGATGCTGCGCAAGATCGTGCCAAAGAAAAAAACCAGCCGATGAGGGCTGGTTTCTGCTGGATCAGCCCTTGAGCAACCGCGCCAGGCCAACCGTCAACGGGGTCGGCTCAGGCAGCTTGAAGCTGGCCAGCAAACGCTGGTTATTTGCCCGCGAATGCCGAATGTCTCCCGAGCGTGCCGGGCCGTAAGTCACGGCAGGCAACGTACCAATGGCCTCTTCCAGCGCCTGCAGCACCTGCTTGAGGGTAGTCGTGCGGTTCCAGCCGACGTTGATCGCCCCCAACGGCGCGTCCGGGGCTTCGATGGCCTGCACCAGCACGTCCACCAGGTCTTCCACGTACATGAAGTCGCGGGTCTGCTCGCCATCGCCGAACACGGCAATCGGCAGGCCTTGCTGAGCCCGTTCGCTGAAGATGCTGATCACGCCGGAGTACGGCGATGACGGATCCTGGCGCGGGCCGAAGATATTGAAGAAGCGGAAAATCACCGGTTCCAGGCCATGCTGGCGCCGGTAGAAGTCGAAGTAATGCTCGCCGGCCAACTTGTCCGAGGCATAGGGCGTCAACGGCGCCTTGGCGGTCTCTTCGTCAATGGAAGCACCTTCGCCGTTGTTGCCATACACCGCCGCGCTGGAAGCGAATACCACCCGCTTCACACCGGCTTTGCGCATGGCTTCGCAGACATTCAAGGTACCGACGAAATTGCTCTGGTGCGTGCTGACCGGGTCATCCACCGAAGCCTGCACGGAAGCGACCGCCGCCAGGTGCACCACCGCCGTCGCACCGACAGCGGCACGCGCCACCATTCCGGCATCGGCGACATCCCCCTCGAGCAGCTCGACGCGCGGGTTGTCCAGCGGCAGGTTGCTGCGTTTGCCCGTGGACAGGTTATCCAGCACTCGCACTGCGTAGCTCTTGGCAAGCAGCGCGTCGACCAGGTGCGAGCCAATGAAGCCCGCGCCACCGGTGATCAGGACCAACGGATCAGCCTTACTCATTGCTGCGGATCTTCTCGACAATGGCGGTGGTCGAGCTGTTCTCAACCAGGCCCAGCACTTTGACCTTGCCGCCGTAGGCGCTGACGATGTCGGCACCGACCACCTGGTCGACGGAGTAGTCGCCGCCCTTGACCAGCACGTCCGGCTTGACCTGGGCCAGCAGGTTTTCCGGGGTGGCTTCAGGGAAGCTGATCACCCAATCCACCGCGCCCAACCCGGCCAATACCGCCATGCGTCGGTCGACGCTGTTGATCGGACGGCCAGGGCCTTTCAGGCGGCTGACCGACGCGTCATCGTTGACCGCGACGATCAGCCGATCACCTTGGGCGCGAGCCTGCTCCAGGTAGGTCACATGGCCGGCGTGGAGGATGTCGAAACAGCCATTGGTGAACACAATGCTTTCGTTGTGGGCACGGGCATCGTCAATCGCCAGCAGCAATTGCTCGATGCTCAGCACACCACGTTCCGAACCTTCGGAGCGCTGGATCGCCCGGCGCAGTTCAGGCGCGCTGATCGCGGCCGTCCCCAGCTTGCCGACCACAATACCCGCCGCCAGGTTGGCCAGGGCCACGGCGTGGGGCAACTCTTCGCCGGCCGCAATGGAGGCCGCCAGGGTGGAAATCACGGTGTCACCGGCACCGGTGACGTCAAACACTTCACGGGCACGCGCCGGCAGGTGCATCGCCGGGTGACCGGGACGCAGCAGGGTCATGCCGTGCTCGCCACGGGTCACCAGCAAGGCGCCGAGGTCAAGGTCGGCCATGAGTGCCGCGCCTTTGCTCACCAGGTCGTGCTCATCGGCGCAACCGCCGACGATGGCTTCGAACTCGCTGAGGTTCGGTGTGATCAGGCTGGCACCTCGATAAATCGAGAAGTCCTTGCCCTTGGGATCGGCCAGTACCGGAATGTTCCGCGCCTTGGCGGCCTGGATCAGTTCCTGGTGGTTCTTCAGGGCGCCTTTGCCGTAGTCGGACAACACCAGCACCTTGATACCTTCAAGCAACGCGTCGACCTGGCCGCTGAGGGCCAGGGCGTCGGTGGCGAAGGGTTCTTCAAAATCGATACGCAGCAATTGCTGGTGACGGCTCATCACCCTCAGCTTGACGATGGTCGGCTGATGGGCAATGCGCTGGAACAGCGCGCGCACGCCGGCGCCGCGCAGGCTGTTGGCCAGGCTGTCGGCGGCTTCGTCGTCGCCGGTCACACCGACCAGGGAGGCCGGGGCGCCGAGGGCGGCAATATTGAGGGCAACGTTGGCAGCGCCACCTGGACGGTCTTCGATTTGCTCGACCTTGACTACCGGTACCGGCGCCTCAGGGGAAATCCGTGAGGTACCGCCATGCCAGTAACGGTCGAGCATGACATCGCCGACCACCAAGACAGGGGCTTGATCGAATCGCGGCATGGACAACTTCATGGAGCAACCCACATACAAAATGAACAGGGGCGCGATATTAGCACAGGGTGAGCGCCGCCTAGTTCGAGAGCTTTATCCGCGATGCATCAGGCACTGAAACTGATCACTTTTTAAACAGTGTCGCCAGGATGTGCTCCACGGCTTCGGCCAGCTCGACCTCATCGGTATTGATTTCGCAGTCGGCCGCAAGCGGTGCCTCATAGGGGCTGTCCAACCCGGTGAAGGCCTTGATGCGCCCCTCCAGTGCGGCGCGGTACAAGCCCTTGGGATCGCGCCGGGCACATACGTCAAAGGGCGTGCTGACATAAATCTCAAAGAACTGCTCCGGCCCGAACAGCGCCCTGGCGCTCGCGCGATCGACGCTGAACGGCGAGATCGCCGACACAATGACAATCAAGCCGGCGTCCACCATCAGGCGCGCCACTTCGCCGATACGCCGGATATTTTCCTTGCGCGCCGCATCGCTCATGCCCAGGTCATTGCACAGCCCCGCGCGCAAGTTATCGCCATCGAGCACGAAGGTGTGCCGTCCCTGCTCATTGAGTTGCACCTCCAGGGCATTGGCCAGGGTCGACTTGCCGGACCCGGACAGCCCCGTCAGCCATACGCAGCAGGGCTGCTGATGCTTGAGCGCCGCCCGTGCGGCCACGGACAGCGATAGGGAAAAGGGACGGATGGCAGCGCAACCGCCGGTCAGCAACTGGCTATTCATAACCCAACACCTCGTAGTCACGTTGATAGGCACGCCTGACCAATCGGCGCGTTCGCGAGGAGCAAAAGTCCCTGACCGCCTCGTGGCGACGCCCCAGTGAAACATTCAGATGCGGCAGGGATGAGTCCACCCCGAGGCGTTCGCACAGGTGCAGGAAGTCCTCCTGCAAAGACTCCTGGCGCCCGAGAAAGTCCATGGCCATCTGGCCCATATGGTCGACCAGGAAGTCGGTCTGGGGAGCGAAGTGCAATTGGCGTCGCAGGTTATCCGGGTGCAGCCAGCCGGCAACGAAATGGTCGAAGTCACGGTAGCTGGAAACCAGCGCCTGGGCTTGCAGGTCGCGAGGGCCCATGGCGTTGCCGCGCAAATAGGTGTAGGCCGAGTAGGCACGCTCCAGCGGGTCGCGTACGAAGGCAAATTTGAAGCTGCGCTCGCAGTGCTGGGGAAATTGCTGCTCATACCAGTAATACGGCAGATGCCCCGGCCAGCGCCCCTCGAGAAGTGCCGAGCACAGGCTGCTACCGGCGCATTTGGGCACATGGATAAACACGCACTGGTGTCGTTCGAAAGCCGGGTTAAGCGTTGCTACCCCAGACAGGGATTTGTTCACCGCCTGGCGATCCACCACCGACAAACGCCCCAGCAGAAACACCCTCTGGTGCTTGGGAAGCAGCTTCCACAGTAGACGTTGCAGCATTCCAATACCCACGCAAGAAGGTTAGCCCTCTCGTTCGTCATTCGAATCGAGAAGGCCAACATAACAAACGACAAGCGCTGGATTATTTGGCTTTGGTCAAGCCCTGTAACGGGCCCGATACAAACACCGGGGCGCATTGCGCGCCCCGGCTGGTCAGGTGATGTTTGCCGTCGCCGGCTCGTCCAGCCCCATGGCGTGCAGGCGCGAGTAATAGCCGCCCATGGCCAGCAGTTCGAGATGTGTCCCGCGCTCGACAATTTCGCCGTGGTCCATCACCAGAATCAGGTCGGCTTTCTCGATGGTGGACAACCGGTGCGCAATCACCAGGGTGGTGCGACCTTTCATGACCTTGTCCAGTGCAGCCTGGATATGCCGCTCGGACTCGGTATCCAGGGCCGAAGTGGCCTCATCGAGGATCAGCAGCGGGGCATTTTTCAGCAGGGCCCGGGCGATCGCCAGGCGCTGACGTTGACCACCGGAAAGCAGCACGCCATTTTCACCGACTTCGGTGTCCAGGCCTTTTGGCAGCTCGGAGATGAAGTCCATGGCGTAGGCGTCGGCGGCGGCTTTCTCGATGTCGGCACGGGGTGCATCGGCCAGGTCGCCGTAGGCGATGTTGTTGGCCACGGTGTCGTTGAACAAGGTCACATGCTGGGTCACCTGGGCCACGTGACGACGCAGGTTACGCAGGCGATAGTCTTCGATCTCGACCTCGTCCAGCAGGATTTCCCCGGTTTCGTGATGGTAGAAACGCGGGATCAGGCTGGCCAGGGTCGACTTGCCGCTGCCCGAGCGGCCGACCAGGGCGATCATCTGCCCAGGGGCTGCGCTGAAGCTGATGTTCTTGAGCACCTCACGCTCCGTACCCGGGTAGGTGAAGCTCAGGTTGCGCACGTCCAGGCGACCGCTGACGCGATCACGCTCCACAGTGCCGCTGTCGACTTCGGGCTCTTCATCCAGTTGTTCGAAGATGCTCTCGGCACCGGCCACGCCTTTCTGGATCGTCGAGCTGACTTCCGACAGCTGGCGAATCGGCTTGGGCAGCAGGCCCGCCGCAGTAATGTAGGCCACCAGGTCACCCGCCGTGGCTTCACCGCGCAACAGCAGCACCAGGAACATCAACGCGGCCATGGCCGTGTAGATCACCAGTTGCAGCATCGGCGTATAGACCGCACCGGTCTTGTTCATGCGCAGTTGCTTGTCGGTATTGCCCTGGCTGGCGGCGGCAAAGCGACGCTCCTCGTAGCTTTCGCCACCGAAGCTGCGCACCACCCGGTAACCCTGGATGGTTTCCGAAGCGACGTGCGTCACATCGCCCATTGCCACCTGGATCTTCTTGCTCTGCTTGCGGAATTTCTTGCTGGTGCTGCCGACCATGATCGCGATCAGCGGCAGGATCGCCAGCATCACGAGGGTCAGCTTCCAGTTCATCCACAGCAGGTAGCCGAACAGGAACACCACCGTCAGGCCTTCGCGGATCACCACCTTGATTGCATCGGTGGCCGCACCGGTGACCATGGTCACGTTGAAGGTGATACGGGAAATCAGGTGCCCGGAGTTGTGGGTATCGAAATAGCGGTTCGGCAACACCAGCAGCTTGTTGAACAACTGGACCCGCAGGTCATGCACCAGCCCCAGGGAAACCTTGGCCAGGTAGTAGTTGCCCAGGAACGACCCCAGCCCCTGCCACGCGGCGATCAGGATGATCAGCAGCGGCACGGCCATCAGCAACTTCAGGTCCTTGAACAACGGGATCTTGGGCAGGAACACCACATCGGGGTTGCTCAAGCCATCGACGAAGTACTTGAGAATCCCGGCGAGCATTGGCTGGGTCGAAGCGAAGATCACGAAGCCCACGATACTCAGCAGGAACATGCCGAGGTACGGTTTCACATAGCCCAGCAGCCGGAAATAGATTTTCAGGCTGGATTCCTGGTCCGCTTTGGGCGGTGCGTCACTCATGTGTCGAGCTCACTGATTGGGTAGGACGCGAACTTTATCACACGCGTCGGGTTTGGCCCGAGCCCAGACCAAAACACTGGCCAGGGCAATCGGCAGCCAGGAGATAAACCACTCGGCCCGCGGCGTGCCGGTCAGGCTGGCGGCATCGAATTGCATGGCCAGGAACGAAAACACCCACATGCCGATGATGCCCTTGCCATAGAGCGTGTCGCGGGCCTTCCAGGCCTGCCACAGCACACCGAACCACAGGCCGCACCACAGCAGCAGGCCGGGCAGGCCCAACTCGATGCTCACGTGGGTGAACAGGTTGTGGGAGTGATCGAAAAAGAGGTTGTCGGCAAATACCTTGTAGTCCCCGCCCAGCCCCAGGCCGGTCCACGGGCGCTCGCTGATCATCTGCACGGCGGCCATGAAGATCTGCGGGCGGTAAGACACACCCCGGGCCAGCACCAGGGACTGCATGGCGAAGAACACCGCCAGCGCCGCGATGACCGCACCAATGGCAATCACCGTGCTACGGCGGTCACGGCACCAGGCCGGCATTGCCACGACAGTCAGCAACAACGCCAGTGCGGCGCCGCGGCTTTGACTCAGCACCACGAACAACCCAAGCAACGCGATGGACACTGCCCATGCCACCTGCATCCAGCGACCGCGCGGCAGCCAGTGCAGCAACCACACGGCGGCCAGGCCGATCACATAGGCACCCAGGATGGGATGGCTCAACTGACCCAGGCCTTCGAGACGCGCATACCAGTCGTTATGCTCAAAGCCATAGAATTTGATGATCGCCAGGAGCGACGACAGGGCCAGGCCGAAACCACCCCATTGCATCACGCGGATCACCTGCTCGGTCCGACCACAGGCGAGTACCGGGAAAAACAGCAGGAACACGCCGATGTACAGCAGACGCTTGGCTTCGCGCGAAGGGTCCTCGGCATTGGTCCACGTCAGGCTGATCGCCCCCCAAGCTGCCAGCAACCCGACCATCACGCAGAGCCAGCGCTGCTCGCGCCAGACCTCCATGAGACGCTCACGGGCCGACCAGGCAAACACCATCGCCGGCAACCACAGGAACAGCGTCAAACCCTGTTGATAAATCTTATTGGTCGGGGCAAAAGCAATCGCCAGCAAAAACCAAAGTAACCCGAAAATCATCCATACCTGCGCCCAACGACTTGCTTGCATCACCCGCTCCTGAATACGTTCAACCCGCCAACCCGGCATGGTTAAAACCCAAAACTTTCGGCATTATTACCGATCACTGTGCCCGCGACTCCCACAAGGCTTTCCGACGATGCAATGTTCAAGGCTTTCCCAAGCCGATTTAACCGCGATGATTGAAGGTGCCAGAATCCTGGAACAGGACAGCTACGGGCCCAAAGTCTACCTGCTGACCGACGGGAACATCCTCAAGCTGTTTCGCCGCAAGCGCCTGCTGTCGTCCGCGCTGTTCCGCCCGTACTCCAAGCGTTTCATCGACAACGTGGCGCAGTTGCAACAACGGGGCATCCCGACCCTGACCGTGCTCGCGTTCTTTCAACTGACGGCGCCCGGCATGACCGCCGTACTCTACCGCCCCTTGCCGGGCGAAACGCTGCGCCAGATTTCCAACCGTGAAGGCTTTGACTGGCACACCAACCTCGACCCGCTGGTGGCCCTTATTCGCCGCCTGCATGGCGCGGGCATCTACTTCCGTTCGTTGCACCTGGGCAATATTGTCGTGACACCGGACAATGAAATGGGCCTGATCGACGTGGCCGACATGCGCTTCCTGCGCGCGCCCCTGAACCCGGAACTGGCAAGGCGCAACCTGCAACACTTCGCCCGCTATATTGCGCGCGAGAAGCTGAACGAACACTTTCCAATGCAAGCACTGGAGCAAGCACTGCTAGCGGCATGAGAACAGCCGCCGGGTGGTTTCAGTGAAATCGTTCCAGGCCTGCTCCGGCGCCAACGCCCGCGATTGAGCCTCGACAACCTGCACGCCGGAACTCACGAACGCGCGTGCCAGGAGTTGCCCCCAGGACGTGGCGCTGTCTACGGGCGCGTACCAGCCGGCATCACCCAGTTGTTCGCGGAACACTGCCAGTTCGCTGGTCAGTACAGGCACGCCGGCCATCACCGCCTCTTGCAGGATCAACCCCAGGCCCTCTTCCGTCGACGGAATGGCGACCCAGTCAAACGCCCGATAAAGGGTCGCCGCCTCAGGAATATGCCCCGGCAGGTACACCTTGTCGCGCAAGCCAAGCGCCTCGATACGCGCCTCAAGCCTGGGCCTCGCCGGCCCCTCGCCGATGATCACCAGGCGCGCATCCGGCCGATCGGCCGTCGCACTGGCAAAGGCCTCCAGCAAACAGCCGAACCCCTTGCCGTCGACCAGTCTACCTACCGCCCCCACTGCCGGCGAGCCATCCAACGGCAGCCCCAGGCGGGATCGCGCCGGCTCACGGGCAAGCGCGGCGGCACGAAACACCGCAGGATCGAAGGCACTGCGCAGCACCGCCACGGGCCTTTGCAGGTAACGCTCAAGGGAACCGGCGAGGGTTTGCGACACGGCCGCCAGCGTCAGTTGCGACGCCGGGAGTTGCTCGAAGAGTTTGCGATCAGCTTTGCGCAAGCGCGTGACACCATGAAAAATCACCACGGCCCGCACCTGCGGCAGGTGCTTGAGCACCGGTAAAAGCACCCGCGCGACACCGATGCCATCCAGCAGTACAACCTGCACATCCTCAGGCAGGGCCTTCTGGAAGCGCGCACGCATCCACGGCATCAGCCACTTCCACAGGTGCCGCCCCTTGAGCCTGGCGGATGAGAGGTTCCACTCGACGGCCTGCTCTACCAGGCCATCGCTGCCGGCGGCGCTGCCCTGAAGCAACCAGGTGTGCACCGGTACATCGCTGTCGGCCTGGGCCAGTATTTGCTGATGAACCTTCTGCACCGAAGCGAATGCAGAGCCACCAGCCCACATGATGTTGAGAATACTCATCGAAAAAACCTTATGCGGCGTTGGTGTGGCTCGTCGTATTTACTGGCGGATCAACCAACCGATGCCGACCCCCAGGATCAGCATGAGCACCAGCTTGACCCGCTCTCGCCGCTTGCGCCGCGCCTTGGTCAAGCGCTCTTCCGCCGTCGCCACATGCAAACCGAAACCGGTGTGCAAGACCGCATCGCCCTCCAGGGTGACGGCGCCCAGGTTCAGCTGCGCGTAACGCCTGGAAAGCCCTTTCTCACCCTCGAACCCGGCATAGGGCGCACATAACCGGTATTCCTTGATACGTCGCAGCCCCGGGTTCAGCGAGAACCCTTGCCACTCAGGCTTATCGGACAGCAAGGAATAACAAGGTACCCCGCCAATCACCTCGCGCGGCCCCAGATGAATATAGGGGCTGTGCACCTGCAAGTCGTAAACGTAATTGCGCAACCAGACTTGGAGAATATCGGGACGCTGCTCCAGCACGGTCTTCGAATCCTCGACAAACCCGGGTCGATAAAACGCCCAGTCATCTTCGCAATGGAATATGTACGGGGTCTTGACCGACCCGTAGGCCAAGTCGATGGATGCCAATTGCCCCAGCTTCGGGCGGTTGATCAGGAACGTGCAATGGCCGAGCCAATGCTCGGGAATCGCCAGGCGTACCGCGTCATCGCCAGAGTCTTCGGTAATGAAGACTTCGCGGATGGCCGCTGTATTGAACAGATCGAAGCTCGCGAGCGTGCGCTTCAGCAAATCGAAGCGACCACAACTGGTCACGACGAGCGTTATATCGCTTTGAGCGGAGAATTGCATTCAAGCCTCGATAATATCATAAGGCCACCAAGCGCGGCCACCTGGCAGATATCAAACGCCTAGTTTCAAGCGCAGCGTTTCCAGCAAACTCAACGGTGCCCGGGGCCGCAGCGGCGGCTTCAGCGCCTCGACAATGCGCTGGCCGATGCGCGCAAAGCTGAACTGGCTGACCGCGAGGTCCTGCCCGTTGCGCGCAATCTCGGCCGCCAGTTGAGGATTGGATCGCAATGCAGCGAGTTTTTCCTGCAACTGGGGAATGTCTTTGTAGAACACCACATTGACCATGTCCTTGAAGCCAAGGGCCTGGTTTTCCGCGGCGCCCTGGTCAAACGCCAGCAGCACACAACCACAGGCCATGGCTTCGAAGTTCTTGATCATATACTCGCCCATGCCCACGTCGGCACTGACGAAAAAACGAATCCGGTTGAGGGTTGCGCAATATTCCTCACCGGATTTGGTGCGCGTAACCACCAAAGGTTCAACGCGGGCCAACTCATCGAGCAATGCCTTGCGACCACTGTAGGCCACGCTGTTGGTGCTGCCGACAAATGCCAGCTCAATGTCGCGCTCCAATCCCTGGGCCTGCAACAGCGCCTGATCGTAGCCCTTGGGCACGAACACCGCATCGAAGCCTTCGGCGCGCAGGCGCTCGGTCACCATATGCCCCGAACTGATAACCCGCACCCACGGCAAGCGACGGTAATGGGCACTGAACTTGCCCGTGTACTTGCAGGGAATGTAGTTCTGGTAGGCATCGTGTTCGAGGATCACCAGGTTCGGGATCGTACGGATAAAGCCGACCTGGCGAATCTCCTGCTTGAACCGCAGGAAGAACACGATGCGGTCATAACGGCTCACGTCGACTTCACGCTTGAAGTAACCGCGCAGGTTGCGCTGCTCAGCACTGCTCAGCCAGCGGGTATCACACTCGCAGTGCTCGGCAATGCCTTCGTACAGGCGATCCAGAATCGCGCGCTGTTCTTTCTGTACCAGAAACAAAACTTTCATGACCTTCCCTTTCACAACTGCCGTCACAAACGCCAGAACAACTCATGCCGTCGTACGGCCTTGCGGAAAAACTCGTTCTCACCATAAGGCGACCGCGCCCGCCCCGCCAAGACCCGTTGCAGCCAGCGCCGCACACGACGCTTGAACGGAGGGGCGGGTTGCAGGTCATGCATCATGCCCAGCGCCATGGCCTTGTCGCGCTGCCGGGCCGGCGACAGCGACAGGCTGCACGGCCACAGTTCCAGCGTGTCATCGAACAGCGGCGGCAGGGCAATTCCGGCGCCCGCGTCGCCCATGGGCCAGCGGTCGTTGTCATGCAGATGGTTGGCGTAGCCGAGCACGGTGGTCGGCTGCCACTCCAGACCTTGCAAGGCTTCGATCACCGCTTGCTGCGCGCAGATGTGGTCCGGATGGGGATCCAGGACCGGATGGGGCAAGACGATCACTTCAGGGCGCGCGGTCAGCAGCAACTGACGCAGATCGGCGAGCAGGTTTTGCCAGGTCGGCAGGCCATCGGCATCCGCCAGCAACGGGAAAGGGTTGAATTGGCGGAACAGGCGGGTATCCGACAGGTCGGCCTCGCGCGAAGCGATCGGCTGATCAGGCGCAGCGCGCATCGCCGGCAGTTGCAGGCAGAAGTAACCCAGCTGCACGCAGTGTGCCTGTGGCACACCGGCCCAAAGCGGCACGGCTATGCTGTCCCAGGCGCGCAAACGCCCTTTGGTCCGCGCGGCCTCGACCGGATCCAGGCCCATGCGTTGATAGTGCTCGGCTTCGATTTCACCGGCGGTAAGGGTCACGATCCACGGCTTCTCGGCCTGGCTGTAAAGACCGAAGGCAGCCAATTCGGCATCGTCGGCATGAGGCGCGATAACCATGACCCGCTGCGCCGAATAATCCGGCGTGCCCCAGGCCCACAGCCGAGGAGCGCCCTGCACAGTACAAAAACGCCCGCGCAAGCGCAGCTCACCGGACATCAGGGCCGGCGCCCAGCCACTGAGGTTCAGGTAGCGAACGCCATTCACCCCGCGCTCGAAGGCCTGTCGGTCAGTGCTCTCGCCGCCCAGAATCTCAATGGCCGGATCCAGGAAACGTCCCAACCAACCACTCTTGACCTTGATAGCCAATACCAGGGTCGCCTCGGCTTGCAGCAGCGAATCCACCCGCAGCCGGTCACCGTCGAAGCGAACCCCAGCCACCTCGGCATCCGTCGAAAACCGGTATCGGTAGTCTTCGTTGGGCGCATAAAACAGATGGTCGGCAAACCATGCCTCGTGGGCGACCCAGGCCAGCACACCGAGCACCAACGGCAGCCACCACGCCACCCAGATACCGATCACCACCAGCAGCAGCAAGCCGATCAGCAAACCGACCCGTTTGTTGCGCCGATGGCGCTTGAGCAATTGCTGTTTGCGGCTCATACGGTCAGCACCGGCACAGGGTTGCACCAACGGTCCTTGTACTCGCGGTCGGCACGCCCAAAGGAGAAACGCAGCGGCTTGCCCACTTCACGGGCCTGTTCCCAGGCGCCCTGGGTGTTGAGGAAGCTCAGGACACTGCCCGGGCTGAACGCACGGGTTTCAGGGTCGACACCACCGTTGACGTACTCCACGCTGATCCACTCCGGCGACTCGACCCGGTACACCAACTGGACAGCGATGGGCGCATCATTGAGGAAGATCACCGAACCGATCAGCCATTCGCGCAGCAGCTCGATCACCTCGGCCATGCGCTCGGCGCCGGTGGCGACAAAGCCCCAGCGGCGCAGGAACAGATCGCAGTAGATCGCGGCCAACTCCCCACTGGAAAACTCGCTCACCGGTCGCACCACCCCACCGGCCTCTTCCAGCAAGCGCAGTTCGCGACGCTGGTTGTAGCGAAACTTCTTCGACAGTTCTTCCGGGGTGCGGGCCATGGCCAACTGTTCGGCCTGGGGCTTGAGGCCGCTGAAACGGCCTTCATTCAGGGCCGACAAATAGCGTGCACGGTGCCGCAAGGGCGCCTGGGCTGCAGGCGCGGCGGGCAGGATCAACTCGGCGTTGCCCAGGTCGAACAGGCCTTTTTTGCCGCGCTGCTTGAGCACATCCTTGGACAAGGCCAGGTCGCGCCCCCAGGTCGCGATGCAGGCCTGAAGCTCGCCACCCTGCTCCCAGGCCAGGTAACGCACCGGGATGTCGGCCAGCCCGGCCAGACGTTCGATCACTTGCGGGTGGGTCGCGACACTGCCGCCAAAACGTTGCCAGGCATCGCTGTAGACCGGCGCGTCGACGACGGACCAGCCACGCTCGCGCCAGCCTTGGAATCGATTGAGCATCAAGCCCCCGCGGTCAGTTCAATAACGTGCGGCAATTGCCAGAAGGTATCGCGTACCGCCTGATCCGAGAAACGCTCGCGCAGGCGCACCAGCATCATCTCGGCGCACTGCCGTTGCTGGTGTTGGTCCATCGCTGCCAGGTGCCGCAGCCCCTGGGCAAGGTGTCCGGCATCGCCGAAGGGAAACAGGATACCCACGCCTTCGACCACTTCCTTCGCGCCGCCACAGGCCGTGGCCAGCAACGGGACGCCGGCCGCCATGGCTTCCAGCAGCACCATGCCAAAGGGTTCATGGTCGGAGCTCAGGGCAAACACATCGAAAGCACGGAAATAGCGGCGCGCCTCCGGCACCTGGCCGAGGAACAACACCTTGTCGGCAATGCCCAGCTCCCGTGCGAGGGCCTTGAGGTCCTGCTCCAGGCGCCCGCTGCCGAGGATGGCCAGGCGGCTTTCGGCCGGCAAGTGCGCCAGCGCCTGGGCAAAGCCCTTGAGCAATGTGGCCTGGTCCTTGTCCGGGTGCAGGCGACCGACATTGCCGACCACCCATTCGTCCGGCGACAACCCCAACGCGTCACGCGCCTCATGTGCAGGCACCTGGGTGGCCTGCAAGGCGTCGACGTCGATGCGGTTGTACAACGTCTGGATGCGCGCCGCCGGCCAGGTCGGCAGGCAGCGGCGCATATCGTCACGCACCGCGTCGGAAACCCCCAGCAGGCTGAGGCGCTTGCGGAAGATCCCGGCAAACAGCCTGCGACTGCGACGCTGGTAGTCACCAAAGGCGTGATGCACGCCAATCACCGGCAGCCGCGTGCCGAGCAAGGCGATGTAGATCGGCTTGAAACGGTGCGCGATACAAAAACTGAAGTTGCGCGATGCGGCGATCTTGCGCAATTCACGGATGGCACCCAGCTTCAGGCCACGAATGGCCTTGGAGCTGAATTCCATGAACAACACTTCATCGGACGCGCAACCGGCGGCCACGTGCGGGTCGGCGACCCCGGTGAGAAACACCGTGGTCACCTTGTAGCCGGAGCCTGCGAACAGGCTCGCGTACTGTCGCGCGCAGTCCAGGAACGGCCCGTCATAGCCATGGCAGAACTGCAGGACGTGGCGTTCAGCCGAGCGCGTCATAAGGGTCCACGCCGTCCTTGACGACCAGGATGTCTTCCATGATCAGGTACTGCAGGTCGGAGCCGAAGAACATGTTCAGCGCGTCGGTCGGCGAGCAGATCATCGCTTCGCCACGACGGTTGAGCGAGGTGTTCAGGGACACGCCGTTGCCGGTCAGTACTTCCAGCTCTTTCATCATGTCGTAGTAGCGCGGGTTGTATTCGCGCTTGAGCACCTGGGCGCGGGAGGTACCGTCTTCATGCACCACTTCCGGCACGCGGGTCTTCCACTCTTCCGACACTTCAAAGGTGAAGGTCATGAACGGCGCCGGGTGGTCGACCTTGATCATCTGGGGCGCTACGGTGTCGAGCATCGACGGGCAGAAAGGCCTCCAGCGCTCGCGGAACTTGATCTGGTGGTTGATGCGGTCGGCCACGCCGGTCGCACTTGGGCAACCGATGATCGAACGACCGCCCAGGGCGCGCGGGCCAAACTCCATGCGGCCCTGGAACCAGGCCACCGGGTTGCCGTCGACCATGATCTTGGCGATGCGCTTGGGCATGTTCTCGATCCTGCGCCAGTTCGGCTTGCTCTCGTGCTTGGCGCAGGCGGCGATCACGTCTTCGTTGCTGTAGGACGGGCCGAGGTAGACGTGTTCCATCTTCTCCACCGGTACACCACGGGCGTGGGACACGTAGGCGGCGGCACCGACGGCGGTGCCGGCGTCGCCGGACGCCGGCTGCACGAACAGCTCTTTCACGTCGTCACGGGCAATGATCTTCTGGTTCAGCTTGACGTTCAGCGCGCAGCCGCCGGCGAAGGCCAGCTTGCCGGTGTCCTTGAGGATGTCGCCCAGGTAGTGGTCGATCATCTGCAGGGCCAGTTTTTCGAACAGCGCCTGCATGCTGGCAGCGTAGTGGATGTAAGGCTCGTCGGCGATATCGCCTTCGCGCTTGGGGCCCAGCCACTCGATCAGTTTCGGCGAGAAGTAGAAGCCCTTGCCCTTCTCTTTATAACGGCGCAGGCCGATGACGTTGGCGTAGTCGGTGTTGATCACCAACTCGCCGTTTTCAAACGAGGCCAGGCGCGAGAAGTCGTACTTGCTGGCATCGCCGTACGGCGCCATGCCCATGACCTTGAACTCGCCGTCGAGCATCTCGAAACCGAGGAACTCGGTGATCGCGCCGTACAGGCCGCCGAGGGAGTCCGGATCGTAGAATTCCTTGATCTTGTGGATCTTGCCGTTCTCGCCGTAGCCGAAGAACGTGGTGGCGTACTCACCCTTGCCGTCGATGCCGAGGATCGCGGTCTTCTCCTGGAAGCCGGAGCAGTGGTAGGCGCTGGACGCGTGGGCCAGGTGGTGTTCAACCGGTTCGATCTTGATTTTCTTCGGATCGAAGCCCAGTTGCTCCAGGCACCAGACGATCTTGTTGCGATAGCGCTTGTAGCGACGGTTGCCCATCAGGATCGCGTCAAGCGCGCGGTCCGGGGCGTACCAGTAACGCTTGGCGTAGTGCCAGCGCGCCTCGCCGAACAGGCTGATCGGTGCAAACGGGATCGCCACCACATCGACGTCGGAAGGCTTGATGCCGGCCTGTTCCAGGCAGAACTTCGCCGACTCGTAGGGCATGCGGTTCTTTGCATGTTTGTCGCGTACGAAGCGCTCTTCTTCGGCGGCCGCGATCAGCTTGCCGTCGATATACAAGGCTGCGGAAGGATCATGGCTAAGGGCGCCGGACAGGCCAAGAATCGTCAATGCCACAGGGGTCTAGCCTCTTTTAGTCTGCATGCAGGCGGGTTGCGCCTGAAAAAAGTGTGCTTCCCGCCTGGGCAGGAAACAGCTAAAGGGCGGGATTATAGCTCAAAAGCAGTGGGAAGCTGTTAGCGGCGAGCGGCAAGAGTCGCCTGCAGCATCGCCGTGTGCACAGTGCGAGCGCGCTGATGGGGCGCGTAGCCGAATTCCTGAATGATAAAAATCTTCCCAGTCACTAAACTCGCGCCCTTTTGCGCGTTTACACCCTAAGCGCCACGGATTCCGGCTGACTCATGACCCCTCTCGCTCGCTTCAACCTGTTGCTGCCCGGCCTGCTCGCCCTGTGCGGCGTCGCCCAGGCTGACGACCCCGCGCTGATCCTCGACCCCAGCGTCGTCACCGGCTCGCGCAGCGCCAGCCCGACCTTCGACCTGCCCTACTCCGTGGACGGCATCGGCCGCGAGCAGATCAGCGACGGCCAATTGGGCATCAACGCCTCCGAAGCCTTGTCCCGCGTGCCCGGCCTGGTGGTGCAGAACCGCCAGAACTATGCCCAGGACCTGCAGATTTCCTCCCGTGGCTTCGGCGCCCGCTCGGCGTTCGGTGTGCGCGGCATCAAGCTGATCGCCGACGGCATCCCCGCCAGCACCCCGGATGGCCAGGGCCAGGCCGCCACGTTCAACCTCGACACCGCCGAGCGTATCGAAGTGCTGCGCGGCCCGGCCGCCACCCTGTATGGCAGCAATGCCGGCGGCGTGATCCAGATGTTTTCCCGCGATGGCGAAGGCCCGCCGCGCATCGGCGCCGAAACCCTGGTGGGCAGCGACGGCCTGAACAAGAACCACCTGAGCGCTGAAGGCGCGGCGAACGGCGCAGGCTTTGTACTCGACGCCTCGCGCATGGATACCAACGGCTACCGCGACCACAGCAGCGCCCGTCGCGACCAGACCTTCGCCAAGCTCAACTTCCAACCGGATGACGACAGCAAGCTGGCGCTGATCTACAGCAGCCTGGAGCAGAACGGTACCCAGGATCCACTGGGGCAGACCTGGGACGCCTACAAGGCCGACCCGCGCTCGGTGAGCAGCAATGCGCTGACGTACAACACGCGCAAAAGTATCGATCATCAGCAATTGGGCATGAATTATGAGCGGTATTTCGGTGATGCGACGCTGCAGGTGAACGGGTATACCGGGCGGCGGAGTGTGATTCAGTATCTGTCGATCCCGGACAGGTTCGGCAGTGGCGCCGCCAACCCGGCTAACGCTCGCGGCGGTGTGGTAGCTTTCGACCGCAAGTTCTATGGCGGCTCCATCCATTGGCTGCAACCCATCACCAGCGCACCCGGCGACCTGACCCTGATCACCGGCCTCGACTACGACCGCAGCCAGGATGATCGCCAAGGTTATTCCAACACCGTCAATGGGGTGCATGGTGTCAAAGGGGCCTTGGGCCGCGATGAAATCGACACCGCCACCAGCCTCGACCCGTTCGTGCAAGCCAACTGGCTGCTGGGTGACTGGACCCTGCAAGCCGGCCTGCGCCACAGCACCATGGAAATGGACGTAGACGATCACTTCCTCAGCGACGGCAACGACAGCGGCAGCAAGACCTACCAGAAGAACACGCCGTCGGTCAGCGTCATGTACGCCTTCACACCTGACTTGCACGGTTATGTAAGCGCGGGCAAAGGTTTCGAAACCCCAACCCAGGCCGAGTCCGCGTACTCCAGCACGGCGAACGGCTTCAACTTTGCGCTCAAGCCATCGGTCAGCAAACAGTATGAAATCGGCCTGAAAGCTCGCATTGGCCAGGACACCCGCGTGAATGCGGCCCTCTTTCAGATCACCACCGAGGACGAACTGGTAGTGCAGCAATCCAGCGGAGGGCGCACCACTTACCAAAACGCCGGCCGCACCCTGCGTCGCGGCTTCGAACTGGGCATCGAAAGCCAACTCGCCGAACACTGGAGCACCAACCTCGCCTACACGCGCCTGCAAGCCACCTACGACAGCGACTTCACCAGTGGCACAACTGCCGTGGACAAAGGCAACTACCTCCCCGGCGTGCCGCAAACCACGCTGTTCGCCGAGCTGAACTGGAAACCCCGGGACTGGGTCAGTACCGCTGTCGAAGGCCTGTACCGCAGCAAGGTCTACGTCGAAGACACCAACAGCCAACACGCCGCGCCGGGCTACAGCGTGTTCAACTGGCGCGCACGGTTCGAGCAGAAGGTCGAACACTGGACCTTCCACCAGACCCTGCGCCTGGATAACCTGCTGGACCGCCAGTACGTCGGTTCGGTGATCGTCGGCGACGGCAATGGCCGCTACTACGAAGCGGCGCCCGGGCGCTCCTGGTACGCCGGGGCGGGTGCCGAGTATCAATTCTGAACGCACCACACCTTCAATGTGGGAGGCCCCGCGCTGTCGCGCAGCAAACCGGAACCCCTGTGGCGAGCGGGCTTGTCCCCCTCACCACAGGAATGCGGTCGCCTGAAATTGTTTATGCAATAAGGGGAGTTTGCTCATGCCCCCAAGCGTCGGATGGAGTCCAGCTTTCGGGGTGCAACACTAGACGCGCTCCAGCATCCGCCGGCTGGCGAAACTGAAGCTCAGCACGATAAAGATCAGCACCCCGGTCGCCACCTGCTGCCAGTAGAAATTCCAGCCGATCAGCAGCAGCCCGTTGGCGATCACGTTGATAAACAGCACTCCGAGCAGGGTCCCCGGAACATTCGCCCGTCCCTGTCGACTCAAGGTGGCGCCGATAAACACCGCGCCAATCGCGTTGAGCAAAAACGCGTTCCCGGACAGCGGCACATAGGCGCTGACTGTCGAGCTGAGCAACACGCCGGCCACCCCACAGGCCAGGGCGGTAGCCAGGGCCACGATGGTGACGATCCGCCGCACCGACAACCCCGAGTAATACGCCAGCAGCGGCTGGGTGCCCTGGGCCAGCAACTCGCGGCCCAGGCGTCCGCGCGCCAGGGCCAGGCCGTAGAACAGCGCCAGCCCCACTACCACCAGCAGCGGTGTCAGCCCAGTGAGCTCAGGCTTCAAGCCTTGGCTGATATAGATCGGCTGGCCGCCGTCCGAGAGCAGTTGCTGGGCGCTGGTGCCGATAAACAATGTGCCCAGGGTGGCCAGGAACGGACTGATCCGCAGCCCGGCAATCAGGCCGGCATTGACCAGCCCCACCAGCAGCGCCGCCGCCAGCGCGCCGGTGGCCGCCACCGCCCAGCCATGGCCGCCATTGAGCAGCACCACAAAGCTGAAACTGGCAAAGTCCAGCGCCGTGCCCACCGACAGGTCGATGCCACCGGCCGCCACCGCGTAGGTCATGCCGATGGCGACAATCGCCAGCAGCACGAAGTTGTTCAGCACCAGGCTTTGCAGGTTGCCGGCACTGAGGAAGCCCGGCGCTTGCAGCGCAAACACCACGACAATCAGGGTGAACACCAGTGGCAATGTCAGCGGTAATACTGCGCGTGCGTTCATGCCGTCGACCCTCGGTTCACTGCACTGGAGGCTGCGACGACCAGCAGGATCAACACGCCCTGCACACCATTGACCCAGAAGCTGGAGAGGTTAAGCAGTTGAAAGCCATTGATCAGAAAACCAATCAACAGCGCCGCCAGCAAAGTCCCCGGAATGCTCGCCACCAGCCGGCGGGAAAACACCACACCGAGAAAGGCGATCGCCACCACCGACAGCAGCATGTCGCCGGAGCCGGTGGTACTGCCGCTGAAGAACGCCGCCGAACACAGCGCAGCCACGCCGGCACATAGACCGGACAGCAGATAGCTCGACAACACGTAGACGGGCACTCCAATGCCCGCCGCTTCGGCCGCCTGGGGGTATTCGCCCACCGCATGCAGGCGCAACCCATAGGCCGAATGCTGAATCAGCAGCGTCAGCGCGCCCGCCGTCACCAGCAGCACCCAGGCCAGGGCCGGTACGCCCAACCAGGTGCCGCCACTGAGCAGGTCCAGCAGCGGCGAGTCCGTGGAGACCACCGTGTTCTCCGTCAACACCAACTCCAGCCCCGCCAATACATTCATGCTCGCCAGGGTCGCCAGCAACGGCGGCAAACGCAGCACCACCACGGCCAGCCCATTCAGCAAGCCGACCGCCAAACCGCAGCCCAGGGTCAGCAGCAACGTCAACCCGAGATCCAGGCCGGCGTTATTGAGGCGGCTGAATACCGCCGCGCACAAGCCCAGGTTGGCCGCCAGCGACAGATCCAGTCCTCCGGACACCACGTTCGAGCCGCCGCCGATAATCACGCAGGTGAGCCCGAAGGCCAGCACGCCGAGGATCGCCGACTGGCTGAACACATTGGCCAGATTGCCCACCGACAGAAAATTCGGCGCAGCCACGGCAAACCCCAGCAGGATCGCCACAAACACCCCCACCGAACCACGGCGCAGCACCAGCACCCATAACCGCTGCGATAACCCAGGCGTCGCCGCTTCAAGCATGTTCCACCTCGCGAGCATTTGAAGCCGCAGCAGCCACGGCCCCCGTCGCACAGGCCAGCAACTGATCGCTGTCCGCCTCCCCGGCACGGAACTCACCGGCGATCTCCCCCCGATGCAGCACCAGGATTCGGTCACTGATCCCCAACAACTCTGGCAAATCCGACGACAGCACCAACACCGCCGCCCCCTCTTCCACCAAGCGCCCGATCAAGCGGTAGATCTCCACCTTGGCGCCCACATCCACGCCCACGCAGGGCTCATCCAGCAGGTACACCGCCGAGCGGCGGCTCAGCCACTTCCCCAGGGCGACCTTCTGCTGGTTGCCACCACTGAGCTGGCTGACCGCCGCTTGGGGACCCGGCGCCTTGATTGCCAATTCGTCGATCAGCCGCAGGCTTTCCCCCTGCTCCTTGCGGCGGCTCAACAAGCCCCAGCGGCTGAACCGTCCGAGCCCCGCCAGCGTGAGGTTTTCCAGCACCGAAAGCACTGGCGAGATCCCCTGGCTGCGCCGCTCTTCCGGCACCAGCGCAAGACCCTCGGCAATCGCCTGACCCGGCGAACGCAGGCGCAGCAAACGCCCGTCCAGATGTACACTGCCGCTGTCGGCGCGCTCGACACCGAAGAGTGCCTTGAACAACTCCTTGGCTCCCGAGCCGACCAGCCCGGTCAGGCCGACGATTTCTCCGCGCCGCACGTCCAGATCGATCTGCCGATAGCGCCGCGCCAGGCTCAACCCGCGTACCTGCAACAGCGGCGCTCCCAGTGCAACCTTGGCCTTGGGGTACATCTCCTGCACCTCGCGATTGACCATCAGCCGCGCAATCTCGGCACTGGACGTATGCCGGGGCTGCACCACCGCCACGTCCCGACCATTGCGCAGCACCGTGACTTCATCGCACAGGCTGTCGATTTCCTGCAGGTAATGGGAGATGTACAGGATGGATAAACCCTGGTCGCGCAGGCGCTTGACGATGCGCAGCAACTGGTCGACTTCACGCTTGACCAACGCCACGCTGGGCTCGTCGAACACCAGGATCTTGGGCTGGCGAATCAACGCCCGGGTGATTTGCAGCACCTGGCGTTCGGCGCTGTTCAGCTCGCTCACCAGCGCACCGGCGGGCAATTGCAGATCAAAATATTCCGCCAGCAAGCGCTCGGCTTCACGTTGCTGCCGGCGTCGATCCACAAAGGGCCCGCGCCGCAATTCATGCCCGAAAAACAGCGCCTCGCCCACGGTAAAACTGGCGGGCAACAGACGCTCCTGATGGATGAACTGCACGCCCAGCGCATCCACCTGGCGCGGTGACAAGGCGGTATACGACTGGCCGTCGATACTCACCTGCCCCGCGTCCGCCTTGTGGATGCCGGCCAGGATCTTGATCAAGGTCGACTTGCCCGCACCGTTCTCCCCCACCAGGCCGTGGATGCTGCCACGTTCGACTTTAAGGCTTGCGTCATCCAGCGCCAGGGTGGCGCCAAAGCGTTTATGCAGGTGTTGCAGGTGCAATGCCAGCATCAGTCACCCCGCAGTTGCTGAACCTGGTCCAGGTTGGCTGCGGTGGTCAGCAGCGTGGCCACATGGGTTTCCTTCGGCAGGTCACGTTGCCCGGCCAGGTAGCGCGCCACGTTCTGCACAGCGGTCTTGCCGATCAACGCCGGTTGCTGCGCCACCACCGCCCCCACCGGCGAATTTGCCTGGCCGAGCAGCGCCAGCACTTCCGGCGTACCGTCGACGCCGTAAGTCTTGATCTCGGTGCGCTTGGCATCGATCAGCGCCTTGCTCGCGCCCAACTGCGGAATGTCCCACGCCGACCAGATCGCCGAGACGCTGCCCGCCGGGTACTTGTTGAGCAGCGCCGAGACCTGGGAATAAGCATCCTGCACGGTGTTGGGGATCACGTCGCGAAGTTCCGGCTGGATGATTTCCAGCTGGGGGTAATCCTTGAGCGCCAGCTTCAACTGGTCATAACGGATCGCACACACCGGCACGCCGTAGAAACCGTTGAACACCAGGATCTTGCCTTTGCCGCCGGCGTCCTTGATCAATTGTTCGGCCAACGCCTTGCCGGTGGCGACGTTGTCGGAGGTGGTGTTGTTGAGGCTGTACTGGGACGGTGCATCGATGGTGAACAGCGGGATGCCGGCCTTGCTGATGCGCTTGAGCCAGGGGTCGATCACGCTGAGGGTGCCGAGGGTCTGGATCACGGCGTCGGGTTTCTGGGTGACCACGGTTTGCAGCTGGGTCACCAGGTTCTTGTCGTTACGCCCGGCATCGAGGGTGATCGGCGTGCCGCCCAGGCGCTTGATCTCATCGACCTGGGCCTGGAACGCCTTGATATCGAAATAGTGGCTGGTGCCGGTCATGCTCACGGCAATGCGCTTGCCGGCCAGGGACGGCACGGCCTCATCGCCCTCGGCAGCCTGGACACTGACGACATGGCCCAGCAACAGCGCGGCGCCAAGGCAGATCAAACGGGAAAGCGAGGAAAGGCTGGAAGGCATACAGGGCTCCGCTGCGACCGGTGAAAGGGTTCACCAGGAGGCATTGCAGAGCCCGTGCCAGGATTTTTATTGCATTAAATCAAGGGGGTAACGTTTCCGCATGAAGGCGGACTGTCGTTCTGGGGCAACAACTGCCTGATAACTGTTGCTCAGGCAACAGCTCTTGATCGTTCACCCTGGGAGGGAACGATCAGGTCGGTTGCTTCGGCAAACGCTGATCAATCAGCTGATACAACGCACTACTCTCAGGCCAGTTCCGCATAAACCGCGCACGGTCCCTGGCATACGCCGGGGCGAAGCTGGCGGCAGAGCTGTGTTGGCACATCGCGTCGAGGTCGATCAGTGACCAGCGATCCTTATCCCAGAACAGGTTATGGCCCTTGAAGTCGCCATGGCTGATGCGCTCGCGAATCAGCTCGGCGAACAACTGGTCCAGCGCCAGCAGTTCGTTTTCCGGCGCGTCACCCTGTTCGATATAGGGCGCGAAACGCTCGATGATGTCCGGGCCCGGCAGGTATTCGGTAACCAGGTAAGCGCGGCTGCGCAGCCAGAAACAGCGCTTTTCCAGGACGGCCAATGGCTTGGGCGTGGCGATGCCGAGGAACGCCAGGCGATTGCCTTCGCGCCAGGAATGCCAGGCGCGGCTCGGGCGCCAGAAGCGCTTGAGCCAATGGGCGAAGCCCTTGATGTTGTAGCGCTTGATCACCAATGGCCGGCCGGCCACATCGACCTTGGCCACGCTGGCCGCACCACCGGTCTTGTACAGGTGGCCCTGGTCGAGCAACGCATCCGCCTGCTCCAGCACCGGCAGCATCGCCGGCTCTTCCTCGCGACGGATCGCGCGCAAGGCAAAGGCGCCACGCACCACGCTGAACAGCGTGCAGTCGCGCCCCACTTTGTTCAACAAGTCCTTCAAACGCCAGGCGCTGACCTTGCGCACCTGTTTTTCCAGGGCTTGCAGGGGCAAGGCGTGCTCGCCGTTGCTCAGCAGGTAGTACACCAGCAGTTCTTCGGTAAACGGCTCGAGGTTTTTCGGCAACTGGGCGAAAAACACCCCGAGGTTTTCCAGCACGCGGTCGCGCGACAGGGGCTTGCCCGCCTCTTCAACACGAACGCCGGCGCCATCGATCAAGTACAGCTTGCCGTCCCGGCGCAGCAGGTTGTCCAGGTGCAGGTCTTCCTGCCACAGGCCCTTGGCATGCATCTGGCCGATCGCACCCAGGGCCTCGGCCAGCACGGCGGTTTGCTCGTCGGCCAGTGGCGGTAGCGCTTCAACGGCGTGCCAGGCATCGGCCAGGCTCTCGGCACCTTCGATAAACTCGAACAGCAGCCAGCCGCCCTCGCCGTCCTGCAAGCCATCGGCGAGCAACAGCGGGGTGGTCAGGCCTTGCTCGGCCAGCAGGCGTACGCCGCTGAGTTCACGCTGGAAATGCCGCGCGGCCTTGCCGCCCACCAATAACTTGGCCAGCACCGGACGCCCGCGCCAGATCGCCGCGCCCACGTAACGCTCGCCCGGCAACACCCGCAACAGGCTCAGCAGTTGCAGTTGGCCAGGGCCGGCGGCATCCGCCAGGTCGACAGTGAGGGGCAGGCTCGGCGTGCGGCCGGCGCTTTTCAACTCGGACAGGCGCATCAGCGGTTCTCCTTGTGGCTACGCCGCTTCGTCAGGCGTTGCAGCCAGGTGGTGACGAGCGCGCTGCCTTCGGGCTGATCGAGGTAAGCCGCCAGCAATTGACGCACCTGTGCGTCCGACCACTGCGGTGCCCGGCGCAACAACGGCTCCAGGTCCTTGACCCGGTCACGCCAGCCGAACAGCAGCGGGCGGGTTTTCTCCAGGTCGATCAACTGCGCGGCGTAGCCGTCCCCGGTGGCCTGCAGGAAAATATGCTTGGGGTAGAAACAGCCATGCACCTGGCCGACGCTGTGCAACCGGCGCGCCAGTTGACCGCAGGCCAGCAGGATCGCGCGGTGCTGGGCATCGCTGAGTTGCGCCCATTGCTCCAGCAACGAATCCAGGTCATTCCAGCCGTCCAGGGCACGGGTCAGCAGCATCGCGCGGTGCTCACCGGCGACTTTGCGCTCGCCGTAGAACGCCGCCTGCAACGCCGGGATCCCGAGCTTGCGGTAACGGCTGATGTTGCGGAACTCGCGGGAGAAACTGGGCTCGCCCAATGGCCGGTGCAAGCTGCGCGTGAGGTAGTTGCTCTGGCGCTTGAGGTAATAGCCGTGGCCGTCGAGTTCCAGGCGAAATACGCTGCTCCAGCCGCCACGGCTGGTGTTCGGCTCGTCCACCGCGTCCAGTTGCCTGGCCCACAGGGCGTCGAAGGTCGCAAGGCCGTGGCGCTCCAGCAGGGCGCGATCTTCAGCCGCCAGGAAATCACTCATTCACGTCCCTCGAAAAACTTCACTACGTGGCGAATCCGCCGTTTGTCCGACTCACTCAGGTGCCGACACCCACGGTACTGCATGTAGAAGCGCAGGCGCTGAGTGGCCGACAAGTGATACTTGGCCACCTTGTCCAGGCAGGCCAGGTCCTTGGTGATGCGATACTTGAGCCAGAAACCGCGCCAGAAATCGCCGTTGGGGCAATCGATCAGGTACAGGGTGGCCTGGTCGTCGATCAGCAGGTTGCGCCACTTCAAGTCGTTATGGGTAAAGCGATGATCGTGCATGGTGCGCGTGTATTCGGCGAGCTGGCGGCTGACCGCGTTGACCCACTTGGGGTCGCGCAGGCGCGCATCCTTACGTTCGGCCAGGACCGAGAGGTCTTCGGTCCTCGGCAACTCGCGGGTGATCATTGCGCCACGATCATAGGCCAGGCCGCTGCGCTCAAGGCCCCAGGCAACCACATCGGCGGTGGGAATGCCCCACTTGGCGAAGCGCTTGAGGTTCTGCCATTCGGACTTGACCCGCGGCTTGCCCAGGTAACGCCGCAGGCCCTTGCCGGCGCCGGTGTAGCGTTTGACGTAGTAGTTGACCCCGCCACGCTCCACCCGGATCACTTCCGACAGCGGGTCGCGGGTCAGCCGCTCGCCTTGCAGGGCAAATACCGCTTCGAGGCTTCCAAAATCATCCGCCAGGGCGGCGTAGGCAGGCTCCAGGTTCCAACCCGCCATCAGATCGCATCCCCATAACGTTGCTTGCGCGCGTAGAGCTTGTCGGCCTTGCGCTGCATCAGGCTCAGGGACGCCGATTGCTCGGCCAGGACCTGGCGCAGCGGCTGGCGGAAGTAGCCCTTGAGGAAGCGCAATTTATCGCGCCGGGTCAGGCCGATGTCCAACGCCGAGTAATACAGCGCTGAGAGGTCCTTGTCGCGCCAGCGCAGCGGCAGATGGGTGCGCATTTGCGCCCGGTGCAGGTCGATCACCGAGAGCTTGATGTTGCGTGCATCGATCGGCCTGGACGTGTCCAGCAGGAAGTGGCACAGGTAGCAGTCGCGGTGATTCACGCCGCCCCGGTGCATGTCGCCGACCATGCGCGCCAGTTCGGCCGTGAGCGCATGGCGCAGTGCAGGTGTGGGCGGTTCGGCGACCCAGTTGACGGTCAGGTCTTCAAGGCTGATGGTCGGCGCCAGCTCTTCGGTGATGATGAACGAGTGCTGGTCCGCCGGGTTGCTGCCTTTTTCGCCGAAAGCCACGCCGGTCATGGTCGGCACGCCGATCGCCTGCAAGCGGTGAATGGCATCCCATTCCAGGCCGGCGCCGAGCACCGGCAGCTTGGCGGTGATCAGGTTCTTGAAGATTTCCGCCCAGCCGATGCCGCGGTGGATTTTGACGAAATACGGGCGGCCATCCACCTCGGTGCGCAACGTGCGACGCGCCGCCAGTTCACGGAATACCTGGCCTTGTAGTTTCTCGACTTCGGCGAAGGCGTCACGCCCGGCCCATAACGTCTTGAACGGTTCGGCAAGAATCAACTTCATCGTTTTGGCTCCGCCAGGATCACATCCGCAGCGCGCTGCGGCATGCTGTAGAGGTCGGCCGTCTCGGCGAAGGCCAACCCATTGCGGCCCCAGGCCGCGCGCTGTGCAGAATCGGTCAACATCTGCGCCAGGTACTGGTTCAACTGAGCCTGTTCAAACGGCTCGTCCAGCACCAGGCCGCTGTCGGCTTCGGCGATGTAATGGGCATAACCACATACGGCCGAGACCAGCACCGGCAACCCGGCCACCAGGGCTTCGAGCAACACGGTGCCGGTGTTTTCGTTGTACGCCGGGTGGATCAACAGGTCGGCGCCCAGCAGGAAACGCGGAATATCGCTGCGCCCCTTGAGGAACTGCACGTTATCGCCCAGCCCGAGGGTGGCGCTTTGCAGTTGGAATACCTTGGGGTCGTCCTGGCCGATTACAAACAGGCGCGTGCGTTTTTTCAGCTCAGCCGGCAATGCGGCCAGCGCTTTCAGGCTGCGGTCGACGCCCTTGGTCTTGAAGCCGGAACCGATCTGCACCAGCAGCAGCTCGTCATCGCCCAGGTTGAACTCCTTGCGGAAGCCTTCACGAATCTCGGCCGCATTCGGCGGCGCGCGACGGTCCTGGGCAATGCCCGGTGGCAGCAGGTGGAAACGCTCCAGCGGCGTGTCGTAATGCTTGATGAACAGCGGCTGCTGCACTTCGGAAATCATCAAGATTTCGGTCTTGGCGTCCTTGGCAAACACCGCGCGCTCGTACTCGGCAAAGTGGCGATAGCGGCCAAAACTGCGGTACAGCGAATGGCGCAGGTTTTGTGCCTTGTCTTCGAAGCAGCCGTCGGCGGCGTAGTACACGTCCAGGCCGGGCATCTTGTTGAAGCCGATCAGGCGGTCCACCGGGCGCTTGGCCAGGTCGGCCTCCATCCAGGCGCTGAGCTTCTCGTTGCGCCGATGGTTGAAGAACGCCTTGACCGGCGCCACCAGCACTTCGAAGCCGGGCGGGATGTCGCCCTCCCAGATCAGCGTGTAGACACGAATCTGATGGCCGCGCTGCTGGCACTCCAGGGCGATGCGCATGAAATCGCGCTGCAGGCCGCCGAAGGGGAAATATTTGTACAGAACAAAAGCCAGTTGCATCAGTGCAGCTCCTCAGCCAGTAACAACGTGCTCAGCCGGGTTGCCACACGCTCAGGGTTCAGGCGCGTGAAACACAGGGGCGACTCGCGCTTGATGTCGAACCGACGCAGGTCGTCGGCCGTCGGTTGATAGGTACATTGTTTTTGCAGGCACGGCGCACAGGCAAAGTCGCTGGCCAGGTGAATCTGGCCCTTGCCGTAGGCGCCGGTCAGGCCGGGATTGGTGGGGCCGAACAGGGAAATGGTCGGCACATCCAATGCCGCCGCCAAATGCCCGAGTCCGGTATCCACCGCCACACAGGCGCGGGCGCCGGCCAATACCCGGGCCACGCCGGCCAGGTTCAGCTTGGGCAGCACTTCGGCGTTGTTCAGGCCTTGGGCCAGGCGCTCCGCCCGGGCCTTTTCGGCGGCGTTGCCCCAGGGCAACTTCACGTCCACCCCCAGGCGGCCCATGCGTTCAGCCAACTCGCGCCAGTAGGCTTCGGGCCAATGCTTGGTGTCCCAGGTGGTGCCGTGCAGCAGCAGGACGAAGGGCTTTTTCGGCGGCAGGCCGAGCAGTTTTTCGGTGCTGAGGCCGTAGTCGCCCAGGCCTTTGGGCAAGTCATAGCCGAGGGCCACGGCGAACAGTTGGCGCAAACGCTCCACCGCATGCTGCCCACGGGCCACGGCCAGGCGCCGCGAGTAGAAGCGCGCCGCAATCGGCTCACGGGCCGAGTGTTTGTCGAAACCAGCCACCGGAGCCCGCACGTAGCGGGTCAGCCAGGCGCTTTTGAACAGGCCCTGGGCATCGATCACCAGATCGTACTTGGTCGACTGGACTTGCTGCTTGAAGCGCCGCCACTCGCCGCTCTTGAAGGTTTGCCAGAGGTTCTTGCGCCAGCGGCGGATCGCCACCGGGATCACCTTGTCCACCGCCGGGTGCCAGGTGGGGATTTCAGCAAAGCCTTCTTCCACCACCCAGTCGAAGCGAATGCCGGGGATCGCCCGTGCCGCGTCGGTCAGGGCCGGCAAGGCGTGGATCACGTCGCCCAGGGATGAGGTCTTGATTACCAGTACCCGCAACTCAGTGAACCTCGACCACGTCGCCCTGCAATCGCTGCAAGGCATCGGTTACCGGCTGCGGCAGCAATTGGCGCAGGCAGTTGTAATGGCCGAAGCGGCAGGTGCGATCAAAGCACGGGCTGCACTCCAGCCCCAGGCGCACCACTTCGACCTGGTCGGCCAACGGCGGGGTGAAGCCCGGCGAGGTGGAGCCGTACACCGCCACCAACGGGCGGTTCAGCGCAGCGGCCACATGCATCAGGCCGGAGTCGTTGGAGACCACGGCGTCCGCACAGGACAGCAAGTCGATGGCCTCGGCCAGGGACGTGTCGCCACTGAGGTTCACCGCTTCTTCGCGCAGGCCCGGGATCAGGCGCTGGCGAATGTCTTCACCCACCGAGTGATCGTTTTTCGAACCGAACAACCACACCTGCCAGCCTTCGCGAATCTTCATCTCGGCGACTTTGGCGTAGTGGTCCGACGGCCAGCGCTTGGACTCGCCAAACTCCGCCCCGGGGCACAGGGCCAACACCGGACGATCCAGGGCCAGGCCGAACTTGGCCAGTGCCGCATCGCGGGTCACCGGGTCGATCTGCAGGCTGGGGCGCGGGTACGGCTTGGGCAGCTCGGCGCCCGGCGCATAGGCCAGGGCCATGAAGCGTTCGATCATCAGCGGGTAGCGCGCCTTGTCCAGCGTGCGTACATCATTAAGCAGCACATAGCGAAACTCGCCGCGCCAGCCGGTGCGCTTGGGAATGCCGGCAAAATACGGCACCAGCGCCGATTTGAGCGAGTTGGGCAGCAGGATCGCCTGGTCGTACTGGCCCGCCAAGGATTTGCCGATGCGACGGCGGGTCGCCAGTTCCAAGGCGCCGTGGCCGAGCGGAAAGCTCAAGGCCTTGCGCACTTCGGGCATGCGCTCGAGGATCGGCCGGCTCCACTCGGGGGCGAGCACGTCGATCTGGCAGTCCGGGTAGCGCATACGCAGGCTCTGGAACAGAGTCTGCGCCATCACCATGTCACCGACCCAACTGGGCCCAACGATCAGAATATTCATGTAGTTTCCACAAACGATGCGGGGAGGCTTATGCCTCCCCGCCCTAATAGTGTTTCAACCCAACCCCAGCGCCTGCCAGATTCGCATCACCTGGCGCCGTTCGTCAGCGAACTGATCACCGGGTACCGTACCGGCCTCGTTCTGCAAGGCCTGGCGATGCGCGGCGGAACGGTAGGCCTTATACACCTCGCGCAGCAGATGGGCATCGGCGGCGGGCATCAAGCCCACCTGCTCGAGGCCTTCCAGAATGCGGATATTGTCGGTGTAGCGCAGCAACGATGGATGTTGCGCAGACCACGCCAAAGCCGCGTATTGCACCATAAATTCAATATCGACGATACCTCCGGCGTCCTGCTTGAGGTCGAACAGCACCGTGGCGTCGAAGGCATTGGCGCCGGTGCCGGCCGCCGTGGCCTTGGTCCCCAGGTTGTCACGCATCTTGGCACGCATCTCACTGACCTCCTGGCGCAACTTCGCCAAGTCGCGCTCACGCCCCAGCACCTTAGCCCGTACCTGCTCGAATGCCTGGCCCACATCCTGGCTGCCCACCAGCACCCGCGCGCGGATCAGGGCCTGATGCTCCCAGGTCCATGCTTCATTTTGTTGATAGCGGTCAAACGCCCCGAGGGAACTGACCAGCAACCCGGATGCGCCGGATGGTCGCAGGCGCATGTCGACTTCATACAATTGGCCGGAGTTGGTCTGGGTGGTCAGCAGGTGAATGATCCGCTGGCCCAGGCGCGTGAAGAACTGCGCGCCGTCGATCGGCTTGGCACCATCGGTCTCGGCCTGCGGGTCGCCATCGTGGATAAACACCAGGTCCAGGTCCGAACCATGCCCCAGTTCGATGCCGCCGACTTTCCCATAACCGACAATGATGAACCCAGGATCGCACAAGGTACCGTCCAAGCGCTGCGGCGAGCCGTGGCGCGCGACCGTCTGGCGCCAGGCCAGGGCCAGCACTTGTTCGAGGATGGCTTCGGCGAGCCAGGTCAGGTAGTCGCTGACTTTCATCAACGGCAGGCTGCCGGCGATTTCCGACGCGGCCACGCGCAGGCGGTGGGCCAGCTTGAAGTGCCGCAGGGCTTCCATCTGCTGTTCAAGGTCATCCTCGGGGATGCGCGTAAGGCGTTCGCGCAACTCGGCGGCGAGTTCCGGCGCCAGCGGTGGCTTGAACAGGCGGCCTTCGTTGAGCAATTCATCCAGCAGCAGCGGGAAGCGCGTGATCTGCTCGGCGATCCATGGACTGGCGGCGCACAGGGTCAGCAGGCGGCGCAGGGCGTCGGGGTTTTCCGTCAGTAGCACCAGATAGGCGGAACGCCGGGCGACAGCTTCCACCAATGGCAGTACGCGCTCCAACACCAGGTCCGGGTTGGCGTGCTCGACAGCCTGGGCCAGCAAGCGCGGGATAAAGGCATCTAGGCGTTCACGCCCCAGGCGCTGCATGGCCCGCAGTTGCGGGCTGTTGCGCAGGCTGGCCAAGGCTTTAAGGGCTTTGGTGGCGTCGGTGAAGCCACCTTCAGCCAATTGACGGCAAGCGGCCTCTTCATCCTGGGACTCTTCCCACAGCGGCAGCCATTCTCCGCCCACGACCAACTCGCTTTCCGCGCCTTCTTCTTCATCAGGATCCGCAATCACCTGGCGGAAGTGCCAGTCCACGCGGCCACGCCAGTACATCAGGCGCTCGTGGAACGCCGCCCAGTCGGCAAAGCCGAGCATAAAGGCAATGCGCGCCTGGTCTTCAAGGCTGTCCGGCAGCATTTGGGTCTGGCGGTCGGCAATCGCCTGGATCGCATGTTCGGTGTAACGCAGGAATTCATAGCCATTGCGCAACTCGGCGATCACCGCCGGCGGCAGGTAGCCCTGGCCTTCCAGGGTGCCGAGCACCTTGAGCAGCGGCCGTTGCTGCAGGCTGAGGTCGCGGCCGCCATGGATCAGTTGGAACGCCTGGGCGATAAATTCCACTTCGCGGATGCCGCCCGAGCCCAGCTTGATATTGTCGGCCATGCCTTTGCGCCGGACTTCCTGCTGGATCAGCTGCTTCATGGTGCGCAGCGCCTCGATGGCGGAAAAGTCCAGGTAACGGCGGTACACGAACGGCCGCAGCATATCGAGCAGTTGCGCACCGGCCACCTGGTCACCGGCAACCACACGCGCCTTGATCATGGCGTAGCGTTCCCAGTCGCGCCCCTGGTCCTGGTAGTACTGCTCCAGCGCATTGAAGCTGAGCACCAGGGCACCGGCCGAACCGTAGGGGCGCAGGCGCATGTCGACACGGAACACAAAGCCGTCGACGGTCATCGGGTCGAGGGCCTTGATCAATTTTTGACCAAGACGAATAAAGAACTCCTGGTTATCCAGGGAGCGCTTCACGCCCACGGTTTCGCCGCCCTCGGGGTAGGCGAAGATCAGGTCGATATCCGACGAGAGGTTAAGCTCCACCGCACCGAGCTTGCCCATGCCGAGGATGACCATGTGCTGCGGTTCGCCGCTGCGCCGCCCGGTCGGCGTGCCGAACTGCACGCAGTGGCGCTGGTACAGCCATTGGTAGGCCTGGTCGATGCTGGCGTCGGCCATGTCGGAGAGGTCGCGACAGGTTTGCACCAGGTCGGCCTGGCGGGTCAGGTCGCGCCAGATGATGCGCACTTGCTGGCGGGTACGCTGGCGACGCAGTACGCGGCCCAGCTCATCTTCTGTTTCGGCCTGTTGCACGGCACCGGCAATCTGCCCGCACAGCTCGCCCGGCGCAAAGCCGCGATCCAGCTCGCCCCAGGCGGCCAGCTCGAGCAACATCAAAGGGTCACGAACACTCTGTTCAATGACGAAATCACTGGCGGCGCACACGCGGGCGAAGTCGGCCCACCGTTGCGGCGTCCACGCAGAAAGGCCATGATCGTCGTCCAGCGCGGCCACGGCGTCACGAAATGACTGCTCGGCCCGCTGGGCTTTTGGCAACAGAATGGCCGGCAGTTCGGCCAGCGTTGGAAGGCTCATGGTCTATCCTTGGTCGGCGTGTAAATGGCCTGCTGCTGTGAAGGCAGGCGCCGCGCTCGATGAAGGACTGTCGAACAAAGGTGATAAATAGCTGAAAATATGTAATTTTTGGCAGGCAACATTAAACTTCTACCTTTTCTTGTTCGCAAAAGATCAACAATAACGATTATGCTCACCAGCCAGACCGAGCAATCCGCTCGGTCTTGTGTAGTTTTACTACTCGTATATACATTCGAAAGGCTGAAATGGCCGACGATTTGTAGTAAAACTACAGGACGCCGAAGCAACCTTCGGCCATCCAAGAATTTATGTCGTCTGCCCACAAGGCCAGTCGCAAACTTCAGGCAACCGATTCTGGTAGCCTTTCCGCCCTGGAGCAAGCCATGCAAGACCTCGATCCCGTCGAAACCCAGGAATGGCTGGACGCCCTGGAATCGGTTCTCGACAAAGAAGGCGAAGACCGTGCTCACTACCTGATGACCCGTATGGGCGAACTCGCGACCCGCAGCGGCTCGCAACTGCCCTACGCCATCACCACGCCATACCGCAACACCATCCCCGTTACCCACGAAGCACGCATGCCTGGCGACCTGTTCATGGAACGCCGCATTCGCTCGCTGGTACGTTGGAACGCCATGGCGATGGTAATGCGCACGAACTTGAAAGATTCTGACCTGGGCGGTCACATCTCCAGCTTCGCTTCCAGCGCAACCCTGTATGACATCGGCTTCAACTACTTCTTCCAGGCCCCGACCGAAGAACACGGCGGCGACCTGATCTACTTCCAGGGCCACACCTCGCCGGGCGTCTACGCCCGTGCGTTCATGGAAGGTCGCATCAGCGAAGAGCAAATGAACAACTTCCGCCAGGAAGTCGACGGCCAGGGCCTGTCGTCCTACCCGCACCCTTGGCTGATGCCTGATTTCTGGCAGTTCCCGACGGTATCCATGGGCCTGGGCCCGATCCAGGCGATCTACCAGGCACGCTTCATGAAGTACCTGGAAGCCCGTGGCTTCATCCCGGAAGGCAAGCAGAAAGTCTGGTGCTTCCTGGGCGACGGCGAGTGCGACGAGCCGGAATCCCTGGGTGCCATCTCCCTGGCCGGCCGCGAGAAGCTGGACAACCTGATCTTCGTCATCAACTGCAACCTGCAGCGCCTCGACGGCCCGGTTCGCGGCAACGGCAAGATCATCCAGGAACTCGAAGGCGTGTTCCGCGGTGCCCAGTGGAACGTGACCAAGGTCATCTGGGGCCGTTTCTGGGACCCACTGCTGGCCAAGGACGTCGACGGTATCCTGCAACGTCGCATGGACGAAGTCATCGACGGCGAGTACCAGAACTACAAGGCCAAAGACGGCGCGTTCGTGCGTGAACATTTCTTCAACACGCCTGAACTCAAGGCGATGGTTGCCGACCTGTCCGACGACGAGATCTGGAAACTCAACCGTGGCGGCCACGACCCGTACAAGGTCTATGCGGCGTACCACGAAGCGGTCAACCACAAAGAACAACCGACCGTCATCCTGGCCAAGACCATCAAGGGTTATGGCACCGGTGCCGGCGAAGCGAAAAACACCGCGCACAACACCAAGAAAGTCGATGTCGACAGCCTGAAGCTGTTCCGCGACCGCTTCGACATCCCGGTCAAGGACGAAGAGCTGGAGAACCTGCCGTTCTTCAAGCCTGAGGCGAACAGCGCCGAAGCCCGCTACCTGAGCGAGCGTCGTACCGCACTGGGCGGTTTCGTGCCACAGCGCCGCGCCAAGAGCTTCAACATCCCGACACCTCCGCTGGATACCCTCAAGGCGATCCTGGACGGCTCGGGCGACCGTGAAATCTCCACCACCATGGCCTTCGTGCGGATCCTCGCGCAGCTGGTCAAGGACAAGGAAATCGGCTCGCGCATCGTGCCGATCATCCCGGACGAAGCCCGTACTTTCGGTATGGAAGGCATGTTCCGCCAGTTGGGCATCTACTCCTCCGTCGGCCAGCTCTACGAGCCAGTCGATAAAGACCAGGTGATGTTCTACAAGGAAGACAAGAAGGGCCAGATCCTCGAAGAAGGCATCAACGAAGCGGGCGCCATGAGTTCCTTCATCGCTGCCGGTACTTCGTACTCCAGCCACAACCAGCCGATGCTGCCGTTCTACATCTTCTACTCGATGTTCGGTTTCCAGCGTATCGGCGACCTGGCTTGGGCAGCGGGCGACAGCCGTACCCGTGGTTTCCTGATCGGCGGTACCGCCGGCCGTACCACTCTGAACGGCGAAGGCCTGCAACACGAAGACGGTCACAGCCACATCCTGGCTGCCACCATCCCGAACTGCCGCACCTTTGATCCAACCTACGGCTATGAGCTGGCGGTGATCATCCAGGACGGCATGAAGAAGATGACCGAAGAGCAGCAGGACGTTTTCTACTACATCACCGTGATGAACGAGTCCTACCAGCAGCCAGCCATGCCGGCCGGCGTGGAAGAAGGCATCATCAAGGGCATGTACCTGCTCGAAGAAGACACCAAGGAAGCGGCGCACCACGTGCAGCTGATGGGCTCCGGCACCATCCTGCGTGAAGTCCGTGAAGCGGCGAAGATCCTGCGTGAAGAGTTCAACGTCGGCGCTGACGTCTGGAGCGTTACCAGCTTCAACGAACTGCGTCGCGACGGCCTGGCCGTAGAGCGCAACAACCGCCTGCACCCGGGCCAGAAGCCGGCGCAGAGCTATGTCGAAGAGTGCCTGGCCGGCCGTAAAGGTCCAGTCATTGCCTCTACCGACTACATGAAACTGTTTGCTGAACAAATTCGCCAGTGGGTCCCGTCCAAGGAATTCAAAGTCCTGGGCACCGACGGTTTCGGCCGCAGTGACAGCCGCAAGAAGCTGCGTCACTTCTTCGAAGTCGACCGTCACTTCGTGGTGTTGGCAGCCCTGGAAGCCTTGGCTGACCGCGGTGAGATCGAACCCAAGGTGGTAGCTGACGCTATCGTCAAGTTCGGGATCAACCCGGAAAAACGCAACCCACTGGACTGCTGAGGAGACTTTTTGTGAGCGAACTCATTCGCGTACCTGACATCGGCAGCGGTGAAGGTGAAGTAATCGAGCTGTTTGTGAAGGTCGGCGACACCGTCGAAGCCGACCAAAGCATCCTGACCCTGGAATCGGACAAGGCGAGCATGGAAATCCCTGCTCCCAAGGCCGGCGTGGTCAAGAGCCTGAAAGTGAAGCTGGGCGACCGCCTGAAAGAAGGCGACGAACTGCTGGAACTGGAAATCGAAGGTGCCGCTGATGCGGCCCCTGCGGCGGCTCCTGCTGCCGCTGCTGCACCGGCGCCTGCCGCGGAAAAACCTGCCGCTGCTGCCGAGGCTCCTGCAGCCCCGGCTGCTGCTCCAGCCGCAGCGACTGTCCAGGACATTCATGTTCCGGACATCGGCTCGTCGGGCAAGGCCAAGATCATCGAGCTGCTGGTCAAGGTCGGCGACACCGTCGAAGCCGACCAGTCGCTGATCACCCTGGAGTCCGACAAGGCCTCCATGGAAATCCCATCGCCGGCTGCCGGCGTTGTGGAAAGCATCGCGGTCAAGCTGGAAGACGAAGTCGGCACGGGCGACTTCATCCTCAAGCTGAAAGTACAAGGCGCTGCGCCTGCCGCTGCTCCAGCACCGGCTGCTGCTCCGGCGGCCAAGGCTGAAGCCGCTCCGGCCGCTGCCGCCCCTGCGCCTGCTGCAAAAGCCGAGGCCGCTCCGGCCCCTGCGGCTGCCGCACCGGCGCCAAGCGGTGCCAAGGTTCACGCAGGCCCGGCGGTTCGCCAACTGGCGCGTGAATTCGGCGTCGAGCTGAACGCTGTGTCGGCCACCGGCCCCCACGGTCGCGTACTGAAGGAAGACGTGCAGGTCTACGTCAAAGCCATGATGCAGAAAGCCAAGGAAGCTCCGGCTGCCGGCACTGCTACTGGCGGCGCGGGGATTCCACCGATCCCGGTGGTGGACTTCAGCCGCTTCGGCGAGACCGAAGAAGTGCCGATGACCCGCCTGATGCAAATCGGCGCGTCGAGCCTGCACCGCAGCTGGCTGAACATTCCGCACGTGACCCAGTTCGACCAGGCCGACATCACCGACCTGGAAGCTTTCCGCGTTGCGCAGAAAGCCGTGGCCGAGAAGGCCGGCGTGAAACTGACCGTGCTGCCGCTGCTGCTCAAGGCCTGCGCGCACCTGCTCAAGGAGCTGCCGGACTTCAACAGTTCGCTGGCGCCAAGCGGCAAGGCGATCATTCGCAAGAAGTACGTGCACGTAGGCTTTGCCGTCGACACGCCGGATGGCCTGCTGGTACCGGTCATCAAGAACGTCGACCAGAAGAGCCTGCTGCAGCTTGCCGCCGAGGCTGCTGCACTGGCGGCCAAAGCCCGTGACAAGAAGCTCACCGCAGACGACATGCAAGGCGCGTGCTTCACCATCTCCAGCCTCGGTCACATTGGCGGTACGGGCTTCACGCCAATCGTCAACGCGCCGGAAGTGGCGATCCTGGGCGTTTCCAAGGCCACCATCCAGCCAGTCTGGGACGGTAAAGCGTTCCAGCCCAAGCTGATGCTGCCACTGTCGCTGTCCTACGATCACCGTGTGATCAACGGCGCGGCCGCTGCACGCTTCACCCAGCGCCTGAGCCAGTTGCTGAACGACATCCGCACCATCCTGCTGTAAGCCACAGCGGCCTCCCTTTCATCGGGGAGGCCTGGTTGCACCGATTTCCGAGCGCCACGCTCGTACCTCAACCCCGTCAATTTGGCGGGGCTTTTTTTGCTTTTCTCTACAGACAGAACAGGGTTGTACACCTTCTGTCATCCTGACTGAAGAATTCCCCCGCCCGGCCGATAACCCCCTTATAGCACTTAGCCTTCATCCTCTCTTGTCAGCCCGCGCCGCATGATGCAACCTTGCCGCAGGCAACAGTAAAGAGGGCGTGAGCCCGGCGCCGTGCGCGTTATTTGAAGTGAGTTCCCCCCCATGAAAAGCCAACCCGATGTCGCCCGTATGGCGGCCGAGGTAGTGACGCAGTTACCGGTGCCTTCGCGCCTCGGTATGCTGCGTTTCGAGCGGCTTAATGAGGCAAGCTGGGCCCTTCTGTACCTCGACCCTAACTGCGAGCGCCAATTCGGCCTGTCGGCGGTCGAGCTGTGTGCACTGCTCGGTACCCCCTTCGCCAGCCTGATGGAGCCTCAGGCTCGCTATCAACTGCACGACGCCATCCAACAGCAACTGAGCGACAGCCCTCACTACCTGGTGCGCTACACCCTGCACACCAACGATGGCCCCCTGAGCCTGCTGGAAATGGGCGAAGCCTACAAACAACACAATCGCCACCTGCTGCGCGGCTACCTGATGGTGGTCGACGGCCTGTTCAACGAAATCTCCCTGCCCGCCCCGACGGAGGACCTGGAAAGCCAGAACAGCCGCCTGCAGATCGCCCTGGAGCTCAACCAGCGCGCCCAGCAGGAACAACTGCAGCACCTGGAGCGGGTGCGCGCCCAGCAGGAGCTGATCCTGTTGCTGGCCCGCCAGCGCTACACCGCCAACAATTCGCTGCAGGAAGCCGCAGAGCTGATCACCCGCAGCGCCTGTGACATCTACCAGATCGACTGCGCCAGCATCTGGAACCTCGAAGGCCAGCGCCTGGTACCGATCTCGGCCTACCACCGCGATGACCAGCAGCACCACCTGCCTGAGCCCATCGACGCCAGTTGCTTTCCGGATTACCTGGAAGCCCTGCACACCAGCCGGGCAATCGACGCGACCAACGCGATGCGCGACCCGCGCACCCGGGAAATGGCCGAGAACCTGCGCGCCAAGGATATCCACGCCATGCTCGATGCGAGCATCCGCGTCGATGGCCAGGTGGTCGGTGTGCTGTGCCTGGAACAGGGCGGCAGCCCGCGTGCCTGGCAGGCCGATGAGATTGCCTTTGCCGGCGAACTGGCCGACCAATTCGCGCAAGTGATCAACAACCACAACCGGCGTACCGCCACCAGCGCCCTGCACCTGTTCCAGCGTGCCGTGGAGCAAAGTGCCAATGCCTTTTTGCTGGTCAACTGCGACGGCGTGGTGGAATACGTCAACCCAAGCTTTACCGCGATCACCCAATACAGCGCCGAAGAAGTCCACGGCCACCGCCTGGCCCAACTGCCGGCCCTGGAAAACCTCAGCGAGCTGCTGTTCGACGCACCGTCGAGCCTGGCCAAGAGCAACAGCTGGCAGGGCGAGTTCAAGAGCCGACGTAAAAACCTCGAGCCCTACTGGGGCCAGCTGTCGATTTCCAAGGTGTATGGCGACAACCGTGAGCTGACCCACTACATCGGCATCTACGAAGACATCACCCAGAACAAACTGGCCCAGCAGCGCATCGAACGCCTGGCCTACACCGATAACCTGACCAACCTGGGCAACCGTCCGGCATTTATCCGCAATCTGGATGAGCGCTTTGCCCGCGACAGCGACAGCCCGATCAGCCTGTTGCTGGTGGACATCGACAACTTCAAGCGCATCAACGACAGCCTCGGCCACCAGACCGGCGACAAGCTGCTGATCAGCCTGGCCCGCCGCCTGCGCAACAGCCTGAGTGCCGGCGGCAGCCTGGCGCGTTTTGCCAGTAACGAATTCGCGGTGCTGCTGGACGACACTGACCTGGAAAGCGGCCAACAGGTGGCCAGCCAACTGCTGGCGACCCTCGACAAACCGATGTTCGTCGACAACCAACTGATCAGCGTCACCGGCTCGGTGGGCCTGGCCTGCGCGCCGCTGCACGGCCGCGACCCGCAGACCCTGATGCGCAACGCCGGCCTGGCCCTGCACAAGGCCAAGGCCAACGGCAAACACCAGGTACAGGTGTTCACCGAAGCCTTGAACGCCGAGGCCAGCTACAAGCTGTTTGTGGAGAACAACCTGCGTCGTGCCCTGACCCAGAACGAACTGGACGTGTTCTACCAGCCCAAGCTGTGCCTGCGCAGCGGCCGCTTGCTGGGCATGGAAGCGCTGCTGCGCTGGAACCATCCGGAAAAGGGCATGATCCGCCCCGATCAGTTCATCAGCGTCGCCGAAGAAACCGGCCTGATCATCCCGATCGGCAAATGGATCGCGCGCCAGGCCTGCCGCATGAGCAAGCAACTGAGCGCCGCCGGCCTGGGCAATCTGCAGGTGGCGATCAACCTGTCGCCCAAGCAATTCTCCGACCCGGACCTGGTGGCCTCGATCGCCACGATCCTCAAGGAAGAACAGCTGCCGGCCAACCTGCTGGAACTGGAGCTGACCGAAGGCCTGCTGCTGGAAGCGACCGAAGACACGCGCCTGCAACTGGACCAGCTCAAGAGCTTCGGCCTGACCCTGGCCATGGACGACTTCGGCACCGGCTACTCGTCACTGAGCTACCTGAAAAAATTCCCCATCGACATCATCAAGATCGACCGCAGCTTTATCCACGAAATCCCGGACAACCAGGACGACATGGAAATCACCTCGGCCGTGATCGCCATGGCCCACAACCTCAAGCTCAAGGTGGTGGCCGAAGGCATCGAGACCGCCGAGCAACTGGCGTTCCTGCGTCGGCACCGTTGCGACGTTGGCCAGGGCTACCTGTTCGACCGGCCGATCCCCGGTGCAGAGCTGCTCGAGAAGCTTAGACGCTACCCGCGCGGGCCAATCGCCTGACAGCGCTGTAACACTCGGGCACACTGGCTGTCTGAAATTTACCGCTAACCCAACCTGACGAGAGGACTGCTCATGGTCTTGCGCTCGGAAATTCTGGTGAACAAAAACGTGCTGCCTACTCAAGAACAAGCGTTGCCCGGTCGTGAAACCCCGATGAACCTGCCGCAGACGCACTTCGTCAACGGCAACCCGCTGCTGGGCCCATTCGTCGACGACGTCGGCTTCGCGATCTTCGGCCTGGGTTGTTTCTGGGGCGCCGAGCGCAAGTTCTGGCAGCGCGATGGCGTGGTCAGCACCGTGGTCGGCTATGCCGGTGGTTTCACGCCGAACCCGACGTATGAAGAAGTCTGCTCGGGCCTGACCGGCCACAGCGAAGTGGTGCTGGTGGTGTATGACCAGGCCAAGGTGAACTACGAAGACCTGCTGAAGATGTTCTGGGAACTGCACAACCCGACCCAGGGCATGCGCCAGGGTAATGACATCGGCACCCAGTACCGCTCGGTGATCTATGCGACCACGCCTGAGCAACTGGCGGCGGCGCAGGCCAGTGCCGAGGCGTATCAGGCTGAACTGACCAAAGCGGGCCTGGGTGTGATTACCACCGAGATCGACGAGGCGCCAACGGTGTACTTCGCCGAGGCGTATCACCAGCAGTACCTTGCGAAGAATCCACAGGGCTACTGTGGGATCGGCGGTACCGGCGTGACTTGCCCGATCTGAAGATCAGAGCTGCAAGTTTCAAGCTACAAGCTGCAAGTGGTGTTTTCTGCTCTCACTTGCAGCTTGAGGCTTGAAGCTTGCAACTTACAACTACTCAGCGATGAGCCAATCCATCTGCCACCCACCCTGGGTCTGGCCAAGCTGCTTGGACAGCCACGGCAGCAGCTCGCGCAACTCCTCTTCCAGGCCCCACGGCGGGTTGGCAATCGCCAGGCCCGAGCCGGTCAGGGTGTTGGGCGTGTCCAGCGGATGCACCAGCAATTCCACGCGCAGCAACTTCGGCGCACCGGTGCCGGCCAGGTCCTGGTAGAAGCGACGCAGCATGCGCTGGTCCTTCACCGGGTACCAGATCGCCGCGACCGTCTGGCGCATACGGCTGACGGCTTCCTTGAGGGACGCAGCACAGCGCTGCATTTCGTCGAGTTTTTCAAACGGCGGATCGATCAACATCAACGCACGCTTTTCCGGCACCGGTAACAGCGCGCGCGGCACATGCCAGCCTTCGCCCAAATGAACCTTGACCCGACGATCGCCCTTCATGTTGTCCTTGAGCAACACGCCGTCTTCCGGGTGTTTTTCATTGAGCAGCACGCGGTCCTGGGGGCGCGTAAGGCGGCGCGCCAGCTCCGGTGAGCCCGGGTAGTAGCGCAACTGGCCATCGGGGTTCATCTCGTGCAGCACGCGCATGTAGTCGGCGGTCAACGCGGGCAGGTCGGCGGCGCCCCACAAGCGCGCGATACCTTCCAGGTACTCACCCGTGCGATTGGCCTGGTCACCTTGCAGGTCGTACAGGCCAATCCCGGCATGGGTGTCGAGGTAGGCGAACGGCTGCTCCTTGCGCGACATCAGGGCGATGAGGCGGGTCAAGGTCAGGTGTTTGAAGACATCGGCGTGGTTGCCGGCGTGAAAGGCGTGACGATAATTCATGGTTGCTCCTGCGCAGGGGGCGAAGTTTACCTTCTACCGGCGCAAAGGTGCAGGGCCGCATGCCGGGCGGCGCTTATGCCGCAAACGCAGGCAGCCCGTTGAAAAAAATCTAAATGTCGACGGCGAGGCGGATTTATTGTGGCCATCCACCACTCCAGGGAGGTCAATAACAATCATGAAAGACGCCACCATCGCGCTGCACCACGGTTTCAAGTCGGACCCGACCACCAAGGCCGTCGCCGTGCCGATCTACCAGAACGTCGCCTTCGAATTCGATAACGCCCAACACGGCGCCGACCTGTTCAACCTGGACGTACCCGGCAATATCTACACGCGCATCATGAACCCCACCAACGATGTGCTGGAGCAGCGCATTGCCGCCCTTGAAGGTGGTATCGCGGCGCTGGCAGTCTCGGCCGGCAGCGCGGCGATTCACTATGCCATCCAGACCTTGACCCGTGCGGGTGACAATATCGTCACCACACCGCAACTCTACGGTGGCACCTACACGCTGTTCGCCCACCTGCTGCCGAGCTTTGGCGTGGAGGTGCGTTTCGCCCGGGACGACAGCGCCGCCGCCATCGCCGAACTGATCGACGACGACACCAAGCTGGTGTACTGCGAAAGCATCGGCAACCCGGCGGGCAATATCATCGACATCGAAGCCCTGGCCGACGTCGCCCATGCCCGCGGCGTGCCGCTGGTAGTGGACAACACCGTGGCCACGCCGATCCTGTGCAAGCCGATCCAGTTCGGCGCCGACATCGTGGTGCACTCGGTGACCAAGTACGTCGGCGGCCATGGCAACTCCCTGGGCGGTGTAATTGTCGACAGTGGCACGTTCCCGTGGACGAAATACGCGGATAAATTCCCCGGCCTCAACCAGCCCGAGCCGGCCTATCACGGCGTGGTCTATACCGAAAAATTCGGCCCCGCCGCCTTCATCGCCCGTGCCCGCACCGTGCCACTGCGCAACACCGGTGCAGCGTTGGCGCCGATGAATGCCTTCCTGTTGCTGCAAGGCCTGGAAACACTGGCATTGCGCATGGAGCGCCACACCGAAAACGCCCTGAAAATCGCGCAATTCCTGCAAGGCCATGCCGAGGTGGAGTGGGTCAGCTACGCCGGCCTGCCGGACCACCCGCACCACGCATTGGCGCAGAAATACATGCAGGGCAAACCGTCGGCGATCCTGTCCTTCGGTTTGAAAGGCGGCTTTGATGCCGGTGTGCGCTTCTACGACGCCCTGCAAATCTTCAAGCGCCTGGTCAACATCGGCGACGCCAAGTCCCTGGCCTGCCACCCGGCTTCCACCACTCACCGACAGATGAACGAGCAGGAACAGGCCAAGGCCGGCGTAAAGCCGGAAATGATTCGCCTGTCGGTGGGTATCGAAGCGGTCGAAGACCTGATCGACGACCTGCAACAGGCGCTGGCCTCAACTCAACTCTGAGTCCAGGTAGCCCGCCAGCGCTTCAGCGCTGATGTCCGTACTGCGCGCGAAGTAGGCGACCTTGTGCCGCAAGGTCGCCGGCGTAAAAGCGGCATACAGGTCGGGGCGCTGCTCTTCCAGCCACTGCAGCAGGTTGTCGATCAGGGTCTGCGGCGACTGCGCGGCCAAGTGCGCCAATAACGCGTCAGGCACGCGCCACCAAGGGCTGGCCTTGGCCGCAGTGACCGATGGCGTCGCCACGCTCAACGGCTGGCCATTGATCAGATAGCGCTGGAACACGGGCAGTACTGCGCCGATTTCATCGTCCAGTTTCTGCACAATCGGCAGAAACTGGGCGCCATCCCAGAAGCGCAGGAACACGCTCCGCTCATCGGGAAGCACTATCTTGGTCAGGCCTTGCAGGTGAGCAACGACGACTTCCAGCGGACTGGACGATACCGCCAGCCAACCCCAGTCCGAGGCTTCAGTGGTTGCGATCCAATCGAGGAAGGCACTGTCGGGCTCGACAACCGCTGCGTAGGGCATCACCTCATCCCACCCGGCATAGGCCGTACCTGCCCAGAGCGCTTGAGGCAACATCCCGCCGGCCGAGACTTGCCACGCAGCCAGCGGCTTCGCGTCGCTGGCACTGCTCAGTACCACGTAAAGCCGCTCATTGGGGAGTAGAGGGCATTGTGCCAGCCAGTCATCGGGGCTCAAGGGTTGGGACATCAGGGTAAATTCCTTTTAAGGTTGAATGGAATGGGAGAGCGCACTGCCCGTCACTGCAGCGTTGGCACTCTTCACAAAACGGCGCGCTCCGTTTCAGGCTGGCGACCTGTATCCGGCTCAGCGGTGCAGGTATAACCGCCAGCAACGCCGCTTTCACCCCAGGCATCAATGGCGACGCCGCCGGAGCAGGCGCGCCTCCCAGTTGAATGGGCGTGCTGCTGAAAATCCCCTCTGCCGACAGCGTGATCGACTGCCCACCGGCCTGGATTGTCACGCTCGCGCCCGCATCAATGACAACACTCTGCCCGGCACCCATCCGGATGGCCCGCCCGGCCCGCATCTGCTGCGAACCGCCGACCACCAGATGGTCGTCCTGCTTGAGTTCCGTCAAACGGTTGCCATGGGTGATGCGCTGCTCTTCGCCTTGTACTTCATGGTGCGACTCACCGCCCACCCTGATGCGGCGCTGATGGTCGATCTGCACCTGCTGGTCATGCAGCACATGCTGGGTCCAATCCCGCTGGGCGCGCAGGTAGATCTCCTCGGCGCCCTTGCGGTCTTCGATGCGCAGTTCGTTGTAGCCACCGCCACCGGGGCTGCTCTGGCTACGGAAGATACTGCGGGTCTTGTCTGCCGGCAGGTCGAGGGGGACCGGGGTCGCCGCGTTCGGCAGGCAGGCCATCACCAGCGGCATGTCCATATCCCCATTGGCGAACCCCACCAGTACTTCCATGCCCACTCGCGGGATAAGTACCGAGCCATAGCGGTCATGGGCCCAACCGCTGGCCACCCGCAGCCAGCAGCTGGAATGATCGTCATGCGCCCCAGCGCGATCCCAGGCCAACTGCACCTTGACCCGGCCGTATTCGTCGCAGTGGATTTCACTGTCGACGGGGCCGGTGACCACCGCGCTTTGATAACCCGACAACGCCGGCCGCGCCTGCTCCGGCAAGGGCGGGCGGAAGATCACGTCCCACGGAGTCGCCACACATTCATTGCGATACCCCTGAAGAAAATCTCCACCGCCAACCTCGGTGACAGCCTCCTCCAGAACCTGGGGCTGCCTGCCTTCGTGGGTCACTTGCGTCACCAGCCACACGTCATTCCATTCGTCCCGCGGATGCCCGGTCAACTTGAAGAACCGGCCGCTGCTCAATGCAGGGTCATCGCCGCTGGCACGGGCTATTCGATAGTCGCTACGGTGCCGCTCCAGGCCACGTTGCGCGAGGTATTTGCCGTGGGGGCGATCGGAAAAATGACCGGGGTAGGCCTGCGCCTCAAACCGTGGAAGCTGTTCGCCGACCACGCCACTCTCCAGCACCAGGCTCGGCTTGAGAAAGTCGTAGTCACGCAGGTTGACCGCGGTGGTGCGGGTTTCCAACCGCAGCGCAAAGCGCTTGATGGCCGGCGTATCCGCCACCATCCCGGAGCCCGGCATGTAGGACGTAGGCTGATCGGGCGGGGCGAAAACGGTCTGGTCATCGCCAAACACCAGCAGGTGTCCTTCGGGCGAATGCTGGAAGTGATAGTGAATCCCCTGTTCGGCACACAGGCGCTGAATGAAGGCCAGGTCGCTCTCGCCAAACTGTACGCAATACTCGCGCTCGGGATAGGCGCCACTGAGGTGAAATTCGAATTGGTCGGCATGGAGCTGCTGCTCCGCCAGCACCTGCGCAATGATCTGCGGCACCGTCTTGTGCTGGAAGATCCGCTGGCGACTGCTGTGCGCGAGATAGGCCAACTGCGGCACAAGGCTGATCTGGTAACGCGTCAGCCGCCGCCCGGAATCGCCCTGCGCGACCCGATAAACCAGGCCGTAGACACCACGGCCGTGAGCGTCGAAGCCCAGGTATGCCGGGCGATGCAGCAGGCTTTCCAGGTCCAGGTCGGGCTGTTCGCTGACCAGTTCAAGATCAAAACGATACGGCTGGCTGATGGCTTCGCTACCCCGGAACTCAAACACCTTGAGTTCACTCGACACACCGTCGAGGGTCAGGGTAAAGGCACTTTGATTGGCAGGAGCGAACATCCGGTGTTTCTCTGCGAGGGGTAGGCGGGAGATTCTGCACCACTGCCTCACCCTGCCGGGCACAGCCCAAATAAATCAGTAAAACCCTACATGTGTACGTAGGAGTCCTACTCAGTCCAGCTCGAATCGCACGCAAAAAAAGACCCGCCATCCGTAGGACGCGGGCCTTCTTTTAATTCATCGAGCGCTCAGCGCCCGGCAAATCACTTGTTGAGGTTGTAGTCTTTTTCCGCCGCATCAAAGCGCTCGACCATACCGGCTGTCGGTGCGCCCAGCTTGCTCACGACGTAGATCGCCAGGCTGGCGAAGATGAAGCCTGGGATGATTTCGTACAGACCCAGCAGTTCGAAGTGCTTCCACACGATCACGGTGATCGCGCCGACCAGGATCCCGGCCAGTGCGCCGTTGCGGGTCATGTTCTTCCAGATCACCGAGATCAGCACCACAGGGCCGAACGCAGCACCGAAACCGGCCCAGGCGTAGCTCACCAGGCCCAGGACGCGGTTGTTCGGGTTGGCGGCCATGGCGATAGCGATCAAGGCCACCAGCAGTACCATCAGGCGGCCGACCCACACCAGTTCAAGCTGGGAAGCGCTTTTGCGCAGGAAGGTCTTGTAGAAGTCTTCGGTCAGGGCGCTGGAGCACACCAGCAACTGGCAGCTCAGGGTGCTCATGACCGCAGCCAGGATGGCCGACAGCAATACGCCCGCGATCCATGGGTTGAACAGCAACTTGGCCAGCTCGATGAACACGCGCTCGTGGTTCTCGTTGACCGGGCCCGCCACTTCCGGGTGCGCCGAGAAGTAGGCGATGCCGAAGAAGCCCACGGCCACGGTGCCGCCCAGGCACAGGATCATCCAGGTCATGGAGATGCGACGCGCGTTGGCGATCGACTTCACCGAATCCGCCGCCATGAAGCGCGCGAGGATGTGTGGTTGGCCGAAGTAACCCAGGCCCCAACCCATCAGCGAGATGATGCCGATGAAGGTGGTGTTTTTCAGCATGTTGAAGTTGTCGGGGTTCTTGGCTTCGATGGCCAGGAACGTGGTGTCGACGCCACCGGTGGCCAGCAGCACGATGATCGGCGTAAGGATCAGCGCGAAAATCATCAGCGTGGCTTGTACGGTGTCGGTCCAGCTGACGGCCAGGAAACCACCCACGAAGGTGTAGGCAATCGTCGCCGCAGCGCCGGCCCACAGCGCGGTCTCGTAGGACATGCCGAAGGTGCTTTCGAACAGGCGGGCACCGGCCACGATGCCGGACGCGCAGTAGATAGTGAAGAACACCAGGATCACGACCGCAGAGATGATCCGCAGCAGGCCGCTTTTATCTTCGAAACGGCTGGAGAAGTAGTCCGGCAGGGTCAGGGCGTCGCCGTTGTGCTCGGTCTGTACCCGCAGGCGACCGGCCACGAACAGCCAGTTGAGGTAGGCGCCGACGATCAGGCCGATGGCGATCCAGCTTTCCGACAGGCCGGACATGTAGATCGCGCCCGGCAGTCCCATCAACAACCAGCCGCTCATGTCGGAAGCACCGGCTGACAAGGCAGTCACCACGCTCCCAAGGCTGCGACCGCCGAGGATGTAATCGGAAAGGTTGTTGGTGGAGCGATAGGCCATGAAGCCGATCAGCACCATTGCTGCGATGTAGATCACGAACGTGATCAGGGTTGGATTACTAACGCTCATAGGAGTGACGCCCTGGCTTTGTTTTTATGTAGCGGCGGTCTGTCAGACGGCCACCTACTGGAAGTAGGTAAACGTAACTGCGTGCCGCGCATTTATGACTGACGTTTCCCCAGGAAAGCCGCCAGCCGATGAACCAAACCCTAAAGCCGGTTGCACCTTGGGCGCGAATGCTATTCAACAAAGCAAATAAGGTGCAACCAGTTTCTTGGGAATAAGTTGCACCCAAGTGTAAAACCCGCAAAACGCCCCTTTTTTGCTCCTTTTCGGAGCAAGAACAGCCGATCTCAGAAGCAAATGCACCAAGCCGAAGCGGATTCCGTCGCCGGCCAATTTTTTTCCGATCAAGCGACGAAAAATTCATCGACAAAATGGGTTGCACCCGGTTGCACCTCTCCCTGAGCAAAGCTAATCTTGCCGCCAGCTGATGCCACTCGGTAGTGGCACCCATGAGGATAAGAAAATGGCTACGACCACCCTTGGGGTCAAACTCGACGACCCGACCCGCGAACGCCTCAAGGCGGCCGCGACCTCCATTGATCGCACGCCGCACTGGCTGATCAAGCAGGCGATTTTCAATTACCTGGAGAAACTCGAGGGTGGTGCAACCCTGACCGAGCTCAACGGCTTGAGCAGCAAGGACGCTGACGACGCAGGCGAAGTCCAGAGCGACCACGCCCACCAGTGCTTCCTTGAGTTCGCCGAGAGCATCCTGCCGCAATCCGTACTGCGCGCTTCGATCACCGCCGCTTACCGTCGCCCCGAGCCGGAAGTGGTGCCGATGCTGATCGAACAGGCCCGCCTGCCGGTGCAAATGGCCGAAGCCACCAACAAGCTCGCCGCGTCGATTGCGGAAAAACTGCGCAATCAGAAGAGTGCCGGCGGCCGTGCCGGGATTGTTCAGGGCCTGCTGCAGGAATTCTCGCTGTCGTCCCAGGAAGGCGTAGCCCTGATGTGCCTGGCCGAAGCGCTGCTGCGGATCCCGGACAAAGGCACCCGCGATGCGCTGATCCGCGACAAGATCAGCACCGGCAACTGGCATCCGCACCTGGGCAACAGCCCGTCTCTGTTCGTCAACGCCGCCACCTGGGGCCTGCTGCTGACCGGCAAACTGGTCGCTACCCATAACGAAGCCGGCCTCACCTCATCCCTGAGCCGCATCATCGGCAAAAGCGGCGAGCCGATGATCCGCAAGGGCGTCGACATGGCCATGCGCCTGATGGGCGAGCAGTTCGTGACCGGCGAAACCATCGCCGAAGCCCTGGCCAACGCGAGCAAATTCGAAGCCAAGGGTTTCCGCTACTCCTACGACATGCTCGGTGAAGCCGCCCTCACCGAACACGACGCGCAGAAATACCTGGCCTCGTACGAGCAAGCCATTCACTCCATCGGCAAAGCCTCCCACGGCCGTGGGATTTATGAAGGCCCGGGCATCTCCATCAAGCTGTCGGCCCTGCACCCGCGTTACAGCCGTGCACAGTACGAGCGCGTGATGGATGAGCTGTACCCGCGCCTGCTGTCCCTGACCCTGCTGGCCAAGCAATACGACATCGGCCTGAACATCGACGCCGAAGAAGCCGACCGCCTGGAGCTGTCGCTGGATCTGCTCGAGCGCCTGTGCTTCGAACCGCAGTTGACCGGCTGGAACGGCATTGGCTTCGTGATCCAGGCCTACCAGAAGCGTTGCCCGTATGTGATCGACTACGTCATCGACCTGGCACGCCGCAGCCGCCATCGCCTGATGATCCGCCTGGTAAAAGGCGCGTACTGGGACAGCGAGATCAAGCGCGCCCAGGTCGAAGGCCTGGAAGGCTACCCGGTGTATACCCGCAAGGTGTACACCGACGTTTCCTACATTGCCTGTGCACGCAAGCTGCTGTCGGTACCGGAAGTCATCTACCCGCAGTTCGCTACGCACAACGCCCATACCTTGTCGGCGATTTACCATATCGCCGGTCAGAACTATTACCCCGGCCAGTACGAGTTCCAATGCCTGCACGGCATGGGTGAACCGCTGTACGAGCAGGTAGTAGGCAAGGTTTCCGAAGGCAAGCTGAACCGTCCGTGCCGCGTGTACGCACCGGTCGGCACTCACGAAACACTGCTGGCCTACCTGGTGCGTCGCCTGCTGGAAAACGGCGCCAACACCTCGTTCGTCAACCGCATCGCCGACCAGTCCATCTCGATCCAGGAGCTGGTGGCCGATCCAGTGGCCAGCATCGAGCAGATGGCGACGCTGGAAGGCGGCTTCGGCCTGCCGCACCCGCGTATCCCGCTGCCCCGTGACCTGTACGGCGGCGACCGTGCCAACTCGGCCGGTATCGACCTGGCCAACGAACACCGCCTGGCATCGCTGTCCTGCGCCCTGCTCGCCACCGCGCACAACAACTGGAAGGCCGCGCCGATGCTCGGTTGCGCCGCCAGCGATCAAGCGGCGGCACCGGTATTGAACCCGTCCGACCTGCGTGACGTGGTCGGTCACGTGCAAGAAGCCACTGTCGAAGACGTCGACAACGCGATCCAGTGCGCCATCAGCGCCGGCCCGATCTGGCAGGCCACCCCGCCCGCCGAACGCGCCGCGATCCTGGAACGTGCCGCCGACCTGATGGAAGGCGAGATCCAGCCGCTGATGGGCCTGCTGGCCCGCGAAGCCGGCAAGACCTTCGCCAACGCCATCGCCGAAGTGCGTGAGGCCGTGGACTTCCTGCGCTACTACGCGGTGCAGGCACGCAACGACTTCACCAATGACGCCCACCGCCCACTGGGCCCGGTGGTGTGCATCAGCCCGTGGAACTTCCCGCTGGCGATTTTCAGTGGGCAAGTGGCTGCCGCACTGGCCGCCGGTAACCCGGTACTGGCCAAGCCAGCCGAACAAACCCCGCTGGTGGCTGCACAAGCCGTGCGCATCCTGCTCGAAGCCGGTATTCCCCAAGGCGTGCTGCAATTGCTGCCGGGCCAGGGTGAAAGCGTCGGTGCGCGCCTGGTGGGTGATGATCGCGTCAAGGGCGTGATGTTCACCGGCTCCACAGAAGTCGCGCGCCTGCTGCAACGCAATGTCGCCGGACGCCTGGATGCCCAGGGCCGTCCGATCCCGCTGATCGCCGAAACCGGCGGCCAGAACGCAATGATCGTCGACTCCTCGGCACTCACCGAACAGGTGGTCATCGACGTGGTGTCCTCGGCCTTCGACAGCGCCGGTCAACGTTGCTCGGCCCTGCGCGTGTTGTGCCTGCAGGAAGATTCGGCAGACCGCGTGATCGAAATGCTCAAGGGCGCCATGGCTGAATGCCGCCTGGGCAACCCGGAGCGCCTGTCGGTGGACATCGGCCCGGTAATCGACGCCGAAGCCAAGGCCGGCATCGAGAAACACATCCAGGCCATGCGCGACAAAGGCCGCAATGTGTACCAGGTGGCGATTGCCGACGGTGAAGAAATCAAGCGCGGCACCTTCGTGATGCCCACCCTGATCGAGCTGGAAAGCTTCGACGAACTGCAACGGGAGATCTTCGGCCCGGTGCTGCACGTGGTGCGCTACAAGCGCAAGGAGATCGACCAGCTTATCGGCCAGATCAACGCTTCCGGCTATGGCCTGACCCTGGGCGTACACACCCGTATCGACGAGACCATCGCCAAGGTGATCGACAACGTCAATGCCGGTAACGTCTACGTCAACCGCAACATTGTCGGTGCCGTGGTCGGCGTGCAGCCGTTCGGCGGCGAAGGCCTGTCGGGCACAGGCCCGAAAGCCGGTGGCCCGCTGTACCTGTACCGCTTGCTGTCGACCCGTCCTACCGATGCGATCGAGCAATCCTTCGTACGTGGCGACAAGCTGGCGGCACCGGATGTACGCCTGCGCGACGCCATGAGCCAACCGCTGACCGCCCTGAAAACCTGGGCCAACAGCAATAAGTTCAGCGAACTGAGTGCGCTGTGCAGCCAGTTCGCCGCGCAATCCCAAAGCGGTATCACCCGTCAGTTGGCCGGCCCGACCGGCGAGCGCAACAGCTACGCCATCCTGCCCCGCGAGCACGTACTGTGCCTGGCGGACGTGGAAGGCGATCTGTTGACTCAACTGGCGGCGGTATTGGCCGTCGGCGGTTCGGCGGTATGGCCGGAAACCGACCTGACCAAGGCCGTGTTCCCACGCCTGCCGAAGGAGATTCAGGCGAAAATCAAGCGCGTGGCCGACTGGACCAAGGACGAGGTGGTGTTTGACGCCGTCCTGCACCACGGCGATTCCGACCAACTGCGTGGGGTGTGCCAGCAAGTGGCGCAGCGTGGCGGGGCGATTGTCGGGGTGCATGGTTTGTCCCAAGGCGAGACCACAATTGCCTTGGAGCGGCTGGTGATCGAGCGTGCGTTGAGCGTTAACACCGCAGCGGCAGGCGGTAATGCCAGCCTGATGACCATCGGCTAACTGAATGTGGGAGGGGGCTTGCCCCCTCCCACATTTGATCGCATTTCAATTCCCCTCCCCGCGTTCTGCCTCTTCATCACCCAGATCAATCTTGCTATCCAGTCTTTATTCGCGCACTTAGACTCAGGCCAATTCCTCCAAAGGTAAGCCGCCATGTCCGAGACGCTGCTCAGTTCCCGCAATCTGGCTTTCGAGCTGTATGAAGTCCTCGATGCCGAGGGCCTGACCCAGCGCGAGCGGTTTGCCGAGCACAATCGCGAAACGTTCGATGCCGCGATCAGCACGGCGCGCAGCATCGCCGAAAAGCACTTCGCCCCCCACAACCGTAAGAACGACGAAAACGAACCGCGCTACGAAAACGGCGCAGCCATCCTGATTCCGGAAGTCAAACCGGCGGTGGATGCGTTCCTGGAAGCCGGCTTCCTCAATGCGGCCCGCAGCTTCGAAGCCGGTGGCATGCAGTTGCCGACCCTGCTCTCTCAAGCCTGCTTCGCTCATTTCCAATCTGCCAACGCGGCCTCGACGTCCTACCCGTTCCTGACCATGGGCGCCGCCAACCTGATCGAAAGCTTCGGCACCGAGGAACAAAAACAGCGCTTCCTGCAACCGATGATCGAAGGCCGCTTCTTCGGCACCATGGCCCTGACCGAGCCCCATGCCGGCTCATCGCTGTCGGATATTCGTACCCGCGCGGAGCCCGTGGCTGACGGCAGCTATCGCCTCAAAGGCAACAAGATCTTCATCTCCGGCGGCGACCACCCGCTGTCGGAAAACATCGTGCACATGGTGCTGGCCAAGCTGCCGGACGCGCCCGCCGGGGTGAAGGGCATTTCGCTGTTTATCGTGCCCAAGTTCCTGGTCAACGACGACGGCAGCCTCGGCGCGCGCAACGACGTGCTGCTGGCCGGGCTGTTTCATAAGATGGGCTGGCGTGGCACCACTTCCACGGCACTGAATTTCGGCGATAACGGCAACTGCGTCGGCTATCTGGTGGGTAAACCGCACCAAGGCCTGAGCTGCATGTTCCAGATGATGAACGAGGCACGCATCGGTGTCGGCATGGGCGCGGTGATGCTCGGTTACGCCGGCTATCTCTATTCGCTGGAATACGCCCGCGAACGCCCGCAAGGCCGCTTGCCCGACAGCAAGGACCCAGGCACCGCGCCGGTCTCGATCATCCAGCACGCCGATATCAAGCGCATGCTGCTGACGCAAAAAGCCTACGTCGAAGGTGCCTTCGACCTGGGGTTGTACGCCGCGCGGCTGTTCGATGACACCACCACACTGGAAACCGAGGCCGAACGCAAACAGGCCCATGAACTGCTGGACCTGCTCACCCCCATCGTCAAATCCTGGCCCTCGGAGTTCTGCCTCAAGGCCAACGAACTGGCGATCCAGATCCTCGGCGGCCACGGTTATACCCGCGAATACCCGGTGGAGCAGTACTACCGCGACAACCGCCTGAACCCGATCCACGAGGGCACCCATGGCATCCAGTCCCTGGACCTGCTGGGGCGCAAGCTGGCGCAGAACGGCGGCGCGGGCCTGAAGCAACTGATCCGGCTGATCGCCGACACGGGCGCACGGGCACAGGAATATCCAGGCCTGACGGCATTGAGAGAGCCGCTGGAGCACCTGGTCAGCCGCCTGCAAAGCGTGACCATCGGCCTGCTGACGGATCTCGCCCAGGGCAAGGTCAACAGCAGCCTGGCGAACTCGGCGCTGTACCTGAAGGTATTCGGGCATACGGTGATTGGCTGGCGCTGGCTGGAACAGGCGATTCGCGCCGAAGAAGGGCTGGCCAAGGGCAATGTGGCCGATGTCGCCTTCTATAAAGGCAAGCTCCAGGCTGCCCGGTACTTCCTGACTTGGGAGATTCCGGGCTGCCATCATGAACTGGCGATTCTGGAGGCACGGGATGATACGTGCCTGGGGATGCAGGATGAGTGGTTCTAGGGCTGGATCGCCTTGGAAATCACCTCGACCGTGGCGCTGACTTGCTCTTGGTAACGGTCGAGTTCCTGCTGGTGAGCCTGCTGCATTTCGATCTGCTCGGCGCACAGGTTCAGCGCCGCCAGCACCAGTAGCTTGTCACCGATCAGGGTCGGGTACTTTTTCTTGGTGGTGGCCAGGGAGGCCTTGAGCATGGTCACGGCGTGCATCAGAGTTTTATCTTCCCCGGCCGGGGCCTTGATCGAGTAATCCTCTCCGAGAATCGAAACGACCTTTATGCCTTCATTCATGCGCTGACAGGGCCTGCGCTCACGCGCTCAACCAGCGCCTGGATCCGCGCTGCGGTGGCGCCGTGCTTTTCTTCCTGCTCCATCAGGTTCAGTTGCAGGCTGTCGTTCTCATCCTTGGCGCGAGCCAGTTCGGCCTTGAGGGATTCGTTGCTGCCCAGTAGCTCCTGATTCTGCTGTACCAGGTCGCTGACCAGTTGTTCCAGTTGGCTGAGGGATGCTTCTAACATTTTGATTTCTCGGGCTTTTTCAAAGGGCGGTGACGATAAAGAAAATTCACCTCGGATGCCAGGGTTATCCCTGGCGCGCAGCCCGTTTTCAAGGGCCGGGCCACGCTTTCGAGCCTTAGTGACTGCATTTCCCCCATCTGGTTCCTGAATCCGCGCAACCCCTCGTCAGATGCGACAAAAACGCACAGCCCCCTCTAGACTTTAGTCGTACGCCCGATAGAGAGGCACACCCCGTCTCATGACCGCACGGATTGCGCCTCTCCCAGGATTTCCGCATGTCGCTTCGTAATATGAATATCGCTCCGAGGGCCTTCCTCGGCTTCGCGTTTATTGGCGCGTTGATGTTGTTTCTAGGCGTGTTCGCCCTGAACCAGATGAGCAAGATCCGTGGCGCCACCGAAGACATCACCCTGTCCAGCGTGCCAAGCATCCGTGCCCTGGATGAGTTCACCCAACTGACCCTGCGCCTGCGCGTGCTGTCTTACCGCTTGCTGACCAACCGCGAGCCGGATGTGCAGCAAAAGACCCTGGAAGCCTTCGAACTGCGCAACCAGCAGATTCGCGCCGCCCAGGGCGTCTACGAGAAACTGATCGAAAGCAGCGAAGAACGTAGCACCTACAACGAATATGTAAGCCTGCTGGGCCAGTACCATCAGATTGAAGAGCGCATGAAGAGCCTGTCACGGGCCAACCAGGTGGATGAGCTGCGCAGCCTGCTTAACACCGAATTGCTGAGCAACTCCGAGCAGGTCAACGCCGTGCTGACGCGCCTGCTGGACCTCAATAACAAGATGGCCCTGGCCACCAATCAGGAGGCCGAAGACCAGTACAACGCGGCCTTCAACCTGGTCGTGGGCCTGCTGGTGATCGCCACGCTGCTGACCCTGCTGTTTGCCTGGCTGCTGACCCGCAGCATCACCCTGCCGATTTCACAGGCACTGGAAGCGGCGGAAGAAGTCGCCGAAGGCAACCTGACACGGCCGATCAAAGTCGACGGCAACGATGAAGCCGGGCGCCTGCTCGCCGCCATGGCCAAGATGCAGGACAAACTGCGCGACACCCTGCAACGCATCGCCGGCTCCGCCACCCAACTGGCTTCCGCCGCCGAGGAACTGAACGCCGTCACCGACGAAAGTGCCCGTGGCCTGACCCGGCAAAACAACGAAATCGAGCAAGCCGCCACCGCCGTCAACGAGATGACCAGCGCCGTGGAAGAAGTCGCACGCAATGCGGTGAGCACCTCGGAAGCCTCGCGCAACGCCACCACGTCTGCTGGCGACGGCCGCGACCTGGTGCAGGAAACCGTCAGCGCCATCGAGCGCATGAGCGGCGATGTGCAGGCTACCGCCACCCTGATCGGCGAACTGGCCAATGAGTCGCGCGATATCGGCAAAGTGCTGGACGTGATTCGCGGCCTGGCCGACCAGACCAATTTGCTGGCCCTGAACGCGGCGATTGAAGCCGCACGCGCCGGTGAAGCCGGTCGCGGGTTCGCGGTGGTCGCCGATGAAGTGCGGGCCCTGGCCCATCGCACCCAGCAGTCCACCAGCGAGATCGAGCGGATGATCGGCAGTATCCAGGCCGGCACCGAGCACGCGGTGGACTCGATGCGCAACAGTACCGAACGGGCGGAGTCGACGCTGAACATCGCCAAAGGCGCCGGGATGTCGCTGGACACCATCAACATGGCGATTGTCGAGATCAACGAGCGCAACCTGGTGATCGCCAGCGCGGCGGAAGAACAGGCGCAGGTGGCGCGGGAAGTGGACCGCAACCTGGTGAACATTCGTGATCTGTCGGTGCAATCCGCTACGGGCGCCAGTCAGACCAGCGCCGCGAGCAGCGAATTGTCACGCCTGGCGGTAGACCTGAACGGGATGGTAGGCCGCTTCCGCCTCTAACGCCCTGCACTGGCTTGAAATGTGGGAGGGGGCTTGCTCCCGATAGCGGTGGATCAGTTAAAGACAAGCTGACTGACATACCGCCATCGGGGGCAAGCCCCCTCCCACATTCAGATCTGCGCCCGACGTTAAAAGCTTTTTGACAGCACCGCAATTCAACAGGTTAGAATCCCTGGCACGCAGACTGCATGGTCAGTTTGCGTCCCGTCTTGTTTGCCCATGGAGTACTGCCTTTGAATGCGACGACCATCAACAGCCTGTTCTTGATCGGCGCGTTGCTGGTGAGTGCGAGCATTCTGGTGAGTTCTCTTTCCTCGCGCCTGGGTATCCCGATCCTGGTGATCATCCTGGCCGTGGGCATGGTGGCCGGCGTCGATGGCGGCGGCATCATTTTCGACAATTACCCGACTGCCTACCTGGTGGGCAACCTCGCGCTGGCAGTGATCCTGCTCGACGGCGGTTTGCGTACACGGGTGGCGAGTTTCCGCGTGGCACTCTGGCCGGCATTGTCCCTGGCCACCGTGGGGGTGTTGATTACCACCGGCCTCACCGGCATGGCGGCGGCCTGGCTGTTTGACCTGAATATTATCCAAGGCCTGCTGATCGGTGCGATTGTCGGCTCGACCGACGCCGCAGCGGTGTTCTCGCTGCTGGGCGGCAAGGGCCTGAACGAACGGGTGACCGCCAGCCTCGAGATCGAATCCGGCAGTAACGACCCGATGGCGGTGTTCCTCACCGTCACCCTGATCGACATGCTCGCCAGCGGCCAGACCGGCCTGCACTGGAGCCTGCTGACCCACCTGGTGCGCGAGTTCGGCATCGGTGGCATCGTAGGCCTCGGCGGCGGCTGGCTGATGCTGCAGATGGTCAACCGCATCAACCTGGCCACCGGCCTGTACCCGATCCTGGTGATCGCCGGCGGCCTGTTCGTGTTCGCCCTGACCAACGCCTTCCATGGCAGCGGCTTCCTCGCCGTGTACCTGTGCGGCCTGGTGATCGGCAATCGCCCGGTGCGTAGCCGTCATGGCATTTTGCATATGCTCGACGGCATGGCCTGGCTCGCGCAGATCGGTATGTTCCTGGTGCTGGGCCTGCTGGTCACGCCCCATGATTTGCTGCCGATTGCCCTGCCGGCCCTGGGCCTGGCGCTGTGGATGATCCTGTTTGCGCGGCCGCTGTCGGTGATGGTCGGCCTGCTGCCGTTCAAAGCCTTCCATGGCCGCGAAAAGGCCTTTATCGCCTGGGTCGGCCTGCGCGGCGCGGTGCCGATCATCCTGGCAGTGTTCCCGTTGATGGCCGGCCTGCCCCATGCGCAGCTGTACTTCAACCTGGCGTTCTTTATCGTGCTGGTGTCGCTGCTGGTACAGGGCACCAGCCTGCCGTGGGTGGCCAAGCTGCTCAAAGTGACCGTTCCGCCGGACCCGGCGCCGATCTCCCGCGCAGCGCTGGAAGTGCACGTCACCAGCGAGTGGGAGCTGTTCGTCTACCGCCTCGGCGCAGAAAAATGGTGCATCGGCGCGGCCCTGCGTGAGCTGAAAATGCCCGAAGGCACGCGCATCGCGGCCCTGTTCCGTGGCCAGCAACTGCTCCATCCGTCGGGTAGTACGGTGCTGGAAGTCGGCGATCTGCTCTGTGTGATCGGCCATGAACACAACCTGCCGGCCCTGGGCAAACTGTTCAGCCAGGCACCGCAACGCGGCCTCGATTTGCGCTTCTTCGGCGACTTCGTCCTCGAAGGCGACGCCCAGCTGGGCGCGGTTTCGGCGCTGTATGGCCTCAAGCTCGAAGGGATCGACCCGGACATGCCGCTGAGCCGCTTCATCACCCAGAAAGTCGGCGGCGCGCCGGTAGTGGGCGACCAGGTGGAGTGGAACAACACCATCTGGACCGTCGCGGTCATGGACGGGAACAAGATTGGCAAAGTCGGCGTCAGATTCCCCGAAGGAAGTCGCCCGGGCCCCGGACTCTTCCTCTAAACTGCGGGGCGACAGCACGCCCCCGATTCTTCACCTTGCTCGATCGGTCTCTATGCCAACCCTGCGCACTTTTCTCGCCACTGCCCTGCTGGGCCTGACCCTTTGTGTCGGCAGCGTCTACGCCGCCGACCCGCCCAGCGCCGACGCCATCCAGCAAACCCTGGACAAGCTGCCGGATCGCAAACTGCCCGACGCCGACATGAAGGCGCTGCAGTCGATCCTGCAACAGACCCTGACCTACCTGGGCAACAAGCAGGATTACGAGCAGCGCCTGGTCGACCTCAAGCGCCAGCTGGAAGACGCGCCGCGCCAGACCAGCGAGAACCAGCGCGAACTGACCCGACTCAAGGCCACCAAGGTCATTCCGGTGGCCCAACGCTACGCCACCCTGCCGGTGCCGCAGCTTGAGCAACTGCTGGTGCAGCGCAGCACCCAGCAAGGCGACCTGCAAAAGGAACTGGCCGACGCCAACAGCCTGACCATCGCCGCCCAGACCCGTCCCGAGCGCGCCCAGACCGAAATCAGCAGCAGCCAGACGCGTATCCAGCAGATCAATGCCACCCTCAAGGCCGGCAAGGACAATGGCAAAGCCCTCAGCGGCGACCAGCGCAACCAACTGAATGCCGAACTGGCTTCCCTGAATGCCCTGATCCCCCTGCGCCGCCAGGAGCTGGCCGGCAACAGCCAGCTGCAGGACCTGGGCAACAGCCAGCACGACCTGATCCAGGAAAAAACCGCGCGCCTGGAACAGGAGATCCAGGACCTGCAAACCCTGATCAACCAGAAGCGCCTGGCCCAGTCCCAGCAGACCGTCACCCAACAGTCCATCGAAGCGCAGAAAGCCGGCGGCAGCAGCCTGCTGGCCACGGAAAGCGCGGCCAACCTGAAACTGTCCGACTACCTGCTCAAGAGCACCGACCGCCTCAACGACCTGACCCAGAAGAACCTGCAGACCAAGCAACAGCTGGACACCGTGACCCAGAGCGATTCGGCCCTGGACGAGCAGATCAATGTGCTCAAGGGCAGCCTGCTCCTGTCGAAGATTCTGTATAAGCAGAAACAAGCGTTGCCCCGCCTGACGGTGGACCGCGACCTGGCGGACGATATCGCCAACATTCGCCTGTACCAGTTCGAGGTCAACCAACAGCGCGAGCTGATCAGCTCCCCCAGCACCTATGTGGATAACCTGCTGGCCAACCAGCCGCCGGCCGACGTCACCCCGCAACTGCGGCGCACCCTGCTGGAACTGGCGATCACCCGCAGCGACCTGCTGGAGCGCCTGAGCCGCGAGCTGAGCGCGCTGCTCAACGAATCCATCACCCTGCAACTGAACCAGAAACAACTGCTCAGCACCGCCACCACCCTGCGCGCGACGCTCGATGAACAGATGTTCTGGATCCCCAGCAACAAGCCGCTGGACACCGAGTGGCTGGAAACCGTGCCGGCGCACCTGAGCAAGCAGGTCACCACCCTGCCCTGGGCCTCCAGCGTCAGCGAGCTGTACGACGGCCTGACCCAGCGTCCGCTGCTGTTTTTGCCGTTGCTGCTGCTGATCGGTGCCCTGTTGTGGCGCCGCAACGCGCTGTACGCGCGCCTGAAAAGAGTCCATCTGGACATCGGCCACTTCAAACGCGACAGCCAATGGCACACGCCCCAGGCGATCCTGGTGAATATCCTGTTGGCGATGCCGGTAGCACTGGGCCTGGCGCTGTGCGGCTACGCACTGCAAATAGATGCCCGTGGACAAAACGCCAACCTCGGCGCGGCCCTGTTGCAGATTGCCCAGGCGTGGCTGGTGTTCTACACCGCCTACCGCATCCTGGCGCCGGGTGGCGTGGCCGAGTTGCACTTCCGCTGGGAAAAGCCCCAGGTCGAATTCCTCCAGGGCTGGGTGCGCAAGCTCGGGCTGGTGGTGCTGGCCCTGGTGGCCGTGGTGGCGATTGCCGAGCATCAACCGGCGGCGCTGGCCGACGACGTGCTGGGCATTGGGGTGGTCCTGACCTGCTACGCCCTGATGGCCTGGCTGCTGGGACGCCTGCTGCTGCACAGCCCGACCCACGAAAAAGCCTCGCTGTTCCGCAAAGCCGTGGGCCTGCTGTTTACCGCCCTGCCTATCGCGCTGTTCATTGCCGTGTGCTTTGGCTACTACTACACCGCCCTCAAGCTCAGCGATCGGCTGATCAACACCCTGTACCTGCTGATGTTCTGGCTGGTCATCGAAGCCACCTTCGTCCGCGGCCTGGGCGTTGCCGCCCGACGCCTGGCCTATTCCCGCGCCCTGGCCAAACGCCAGGCCGCCAAGGAAGCCGGCGAAGGCGAAGCGGTGATCGAAGAGCCGACCCTGGATATCGAACAGGTCAACGAACAATCGATGCGCCTGATCCGCCTGGCGCTGCTCGGCGGCTTTATCGCGGCGCTGTACTGGGTATGGTCGGACCTGATCTCGGTATTTTCCTACCTGGACAACGTCACCCTGTACGAATACACCAGCGGCACCGGTGCCAATATCAGCATGGTGCCGATCAGCATCGGCGACCTGCTCGGCGCGCTGATTATCATCGGCATCACCTTTGCCCTGGCGCGCAACCTGCCCGGCCTGCTGGAAGTGCTGGTGCTGTCCAAGCTTGACCTGGCCCAGGGCAGTGCCTACGCCACGACCACCTTGCTGTCCTACATCATTGCCGGCGTGGGCTTTGTCTCGACCCTGTCCACCCTCGGCGTGAGCTGGGACAAGTTGCAATGGCTGGTGGCCGCGCTGTCGGTGGGGTTGGGCTTCGGCATGCAGGAGATCTTCGCCAACTTTATCTCCGGCATCATGATCCTGTTCGAGCGCCCGGTGCGCATCGGCGACACCATCACCATCGGCAACCTGTCGGGCACGGTGAGCAAGATCCGCATCCGCGCCACCACCATCACCGACTTCGACCGCAAGGACATCATCGTCCCGAACAAGACGTTCATCACCGGGCAACTGATCAACTGGTCCCTGACCGACACCATCACCCGCGTGACCCTCAAGCTGGGCGTGGACTACGGCTCCGACCTGGACCTGGTGAAGGAATTGTTGCTCAAGGCTGCGCGAGAAAACCCAAGGGTGTTGAAGGAACCGGAACCCCATGTGTACTTCCTCAACTTCGGCGAAAGTACGCTGGACCACGAACTGCGCATGCACGTGCGCGACCTCGGTGACCGCAACCCGGTGATCGACGAAGTGAACCGCTTTATCAACCGCGAGTTCAAGAACCACCACATCAACATCTCGTTCCGGCAGATGGAGGTGTACCTGAAAAACCTCCACGGCCAGGAGTACAAGCTGGTGCCGGTGGAGGACGAGAAGAGAACCATCGTCGGACCGACCGAGGCGCCAGATGTGCCGGAGCCGCCGGACGGCAAAGTGGCGGATGCACCCGAGCCACCGCCCAGCAAACTCGACTAAACGCCCTATCCCCAGCAGAATGCTCGGACATTCTGCTGGAGATGGCCGGTGAAAGCCCTCGACGAACTGACCTTCGACAACCGCTTCGCACGCCTGGGCGACGCGTTCTCAACCCACGTATTGCCCGAGCCCCTCGACGAACCGCGCCTGGTGGTGGCAAGCAATGCCGCCATGGCCCTGCTCGACCTCGACCCTGCCGTGGCGCAAACGCCGGTGTTCGCCGAGCTGTTCAGCGGCCATAAGCTGTGGGCCGAAGCCGAGCCGCGGGCAATGGTCTACTCCGGGCACCAGTTCGGCGGCTACACCCCGCAGCTGGGCGATGGTCGGGGATTGCTGCTGGGCGAGGTATACAACGAGGCCGGCGAGCATTGGGACCTGCACCTCAAGGGTGCAGGGATGACGCCCTACTCGCGCATGGGCGATGGCCGCGCGGTGCTGCGCTCGTCGATTCGGGAGTTCCTGGCCTCCGAAGCGCTGCATGCACTGGGCATCCCCAGCAGCCGTGCGTTGTGCGTGATCGGCTCCAGCACGCCGGTCTGGCGTGAGAAGCAGGAACGTGGGGCGATGGTGCTGCGCCTGGCGCCCAGCCATATCCGCTTTGGTCATTTCGAGTACTTCTACTACACCAAAAAGCCCGAACAGCAGGCCGAGCTGGCCGAACACGTGCTGAACCTGCATTACCCCGAGTGCCGCGAACAGCCCGAGCCCTACCTGGCGATGTTCCGCGAAATCGTCGAGCGCAATGCCGAGATGATCGCCAAATGGCAGGCCTATGGTTTCTGCCACGGCGTGATGAACACCGACAACATGTCGATCCTCGGCATCACCTTCGACTTCGGGCCGTTTGCGTTTCTCGACGACTTTGACGCGCACTTCATCTGCAATCACTCGGACCATGAAGGACGTTACTCCTTCAGCAACCAGGTGCCCATCGGCCAGTGGAACCTCAGCGCGCTGGCCCAGGCGCTCACGCCATTTATCAGCGTCGATGCCTTGAAAGAAGCCCTTGGCCTGTACCTGCCGCTGTACCAGGCCCACTACCTGGACCTGATGCGCCGCCGACTGGGGCTGTCCACTGCCGAAGACGACGACCAGAAGCTGGTGGAGCGGTTGCTGAAGCTGATGCAGAACAGCGGCGTGGATTACACGCTGTTCTTCCGGCGACTTGGGGATGAATCGGCAGCGCTGGCGGTGGCGAAGCTGCGCGATGACTTTGTCGACCTCGCCGGGTTCGATGCCTGGGCCGAGCTGTACACGGCCCGTGTTGCGCGGGATGGGGATTACAGCGAAGAGCAGCGCCGTGAGCGGATGCATGCAGTGAACCCGCTGTACATCCTGCGCAACTACCTCGCACAGAACGCTATCGCCGCCGCCGAATCAGGCGACTACAGCGAAGTGCAGCGACTGCATGAGGTGCTTTCCAAGCCGTTCGAGGAGCAAGCGGGGATGGAACAGTACGCGCAACGACCGCCGGATTGGGGCAAGCATTTGGAGATCAGTTGTTCGTCGTGATACGCGCCATGCCCACGGTTAGATGAACAGGTCGACCGGCACCTTGAAAAAATCCGCCAGCCAACGAATCTGTCGCACGTTCAGCTGGCGTTTTCCACTGAGGATTTCCGAGACCACCGATTGAGCGCCAACACCCGGCAAATCACTCTGAGTCAGGCCATGCTCCTGCATCATTGATCGCAGTACGTCGACACCGCTCGCCTCAGGCATCGGCCAATGCTCCAGGTCATAAGCCTCGACCCAGTCACCGATGATATCGACAACGCCCATCAACGGATGGGCTTCGTCATCCCCGACGATATCCAGTAATTCGTCGAGCGCCTCCACCAACACATCGTAGTCAGCCTCGGTTTTGGGCTTGCGCAGCAGCGGTGATACGAATTGCCAATGCTCGGCCACCTGCTCAATCAGCACACTCATTTTCAATCACTCCTTCCATTTACCCTTGTCGTATTCCCGATGGTCCAGCACATGCCGAATATAAAGCCGCTGCATTCGGTAGCGCACAATCGCAATGAGCCGTAGCTTGTTACCACCGATGTTGAAGACGTGTAATGCCCCCACCTTATCCACTGCAGGAAAAATCAATTTCAACGCCGCGAAGTCTTCGGGATTGAGGACTTTGACTTTCCGATACCACTCATCCAAAGCAGTGGCTGAATGAGGCCACTTCAACTTGGCACTTCGGATTTGTTTCGCACTGATTACACGCATGCAACATCCCTATCGCATATTGCTATGAAGGTTAAACCCGAACGCCGACTATCGCAATTTGCTATGGCACCGAACGGACCAATGGTGCTATTTCGAACAAGCACTTCCAGCCTAGATAGGCATGCGCCAATCGACATTTGCGAATCTGTTAGCACATGCGTCGCCACCCCCGAGCTTGATAAAGCTGATGCCTGACTCCAGATAGGGAGCATTGGCCACATCCACGGAGCCCACCATGTCCGAACCTCTCGTTATCCCCTGCCCCCATTGCAACGGCCTCAACCGCATCCCCGCAGAACGCCTGGGTGATACGCCCAAGTGCGGGCGCTGCAAGCAACCGGTTCTACTGGGCAAGCCTTTCGAGCTGAAACAAGGTGACTACGCCAGTCAGATCAAGGGCGACCTGCCGCTGCTGGTGGATGTGTGGGCCGATTGGTGCGGGCCGTGCAAGTCGTTCGCGCCGGTGTTTGAACAGGCGGCCGGGCAGCTGGAAGGCAAGTGCAGGCTGGCCAAGCTGGACAGCGAGGCCAATCAGCAGCTGTCGGCACAATTGGGGATTCGTTCGATCCCCAGTCTGATTCTGTTCAAGAACGGCCGCGAAGTGGCGCGCCAGAGCGGAGCGTTTCCGTTGCCGCAGCTGATGAGCTGGTTGCGTAGCCAGGGGGTGTAATCGGACCTGGAGAACAATGCTGGACAGTGTGGGAGGGGCTTGTCCCCTCCCACAGAGGTTTTGTGTCGCCAGCAAAATCAGGCGTTTTCCAGCAGGTTATGCAGCTCCACAAATTGCAGTGTGAGCTTGTGCCGTGGATCCAGGTGGATCAGCGGCTTGTTCTCCTGGTGCGACTCGCGCATGCGCACCGAGCTGGCCAGGTACACCGGCAACACCGGCAAGCCCTCGGCAATCAACTCATCGAGCATTTGCTGCGGCAGGCTCGCCCGCGCCTGGAACTGGTTGACCACGATGCCTTCCACTTCGAGGCCTTCGTTGTGGTCTTCCTTCAATTCTTCGATTTCAGCCAGCAGGCCATACAGGGCCTGGCGCGAGAAGCTGTCGCAATCGAAGGGGATCAACACACGATCAGCGGCAATCAGCGCAGAAACCGCATAAAAGTTCAGGGCTGGCGGGGTATCCAGGTAGATCCGGTCGTAATCTTCGCCCAGCTCATCGAGCAGCTTTCGCAGCTTGTTGATCTTGTGCTTGGCCTCAAGCTTGGGCTGCAGGTCCGCGAGTTCGGCGGTGGCGGTAATGACGTGCAGGTTGTCGAAGGGGGTTTCGTAGATATCGACCTTGTTCTTCTTCGAAAACGGCCCGGAAGACAGGGTTTGCTTGAAAAAGTCCGCGATCCCCATGGGGATGTCGTCGCCAGTCAGCCCCGTCAGGTATTGGGTTGAATTGGCCTGTGCATCGAGGTCCACCAACAGGGTTCGATAGCCTTCGCTGGCGCTGACCGCCGCCAGGTTGCAGGCGATGCTCGACTTGCCAACACCGCCTTTTTGATTGAACACCACGCGCCGCATGGAAAAACCTCCGTGTATCAATGAATGTCCGAGTGTAGAGGGCAAAAGCGCCTGTTAGCTACCTCGTTCATCGATGCATTGCTGCATTGCATCGGGTCTGTCATATGTCGCGTACAAATGAAAAGGAAGTGTCCGACGATCCAAGTTGCCCCTCGTTGAAGGACAATCTGTAAACCTTCCCGACTTATTTGTAATCGGCCTTGCACAATTCTTTACCAAAGTTTGCTAGAACCCCGCAGCACCGGGATAATGCGCGCCACTCGGCGATTGCTCCTTGTCCCGGTATTCGGGGCCAAAAGCCGCACATGGAAGCCCGCAGGGGCGGGATAACTTCTCAGTGATCAACTTCAACATCGCCCAATGGCGCGCCTGGGCCCCCGGCCTGGAAAGCGCGGACGACTGGCACGCCTGGTGCCAGGCCCCGGTGTTGCTGCCTGCCAGCGATGCCTCGCCCGACGTGTCGTTCCTGCCGGCCATGCAGCGCCGCCGCCTGAGCCGCCTGGCGCGCATGGCGTTCAGCGTAGGCTGGCCGCTGGCCGACGGCCTGCAAGACCTGCCGCTGGTGTTTGTTTCCCGGCATGGCGAAACCCCGCGCACCCTCGACATCCTCAGCGACCTGGCCAACGACCAGCCGCTGTCGCCGACCCAATTCAGCCTGTCGGTGCACAACGCGGTGATTGGCCTGTGGTCGATCCTGCGCAATGAAACCAGCGAAATGACAGCCCTCGCCGCCGCCGGCGATGGCCTGGAGCACGGCATGCTCGAAGCCGCGGCCCTGCTCAACGAAGGCGCTCCGGCGGTATTGCTGGTCATCACCGAAGAACAGCCGCCCGAGGCCTACGCCAGTTGGATCGTTGACGTGCCGTTTCCCTACGCCCTCGGCCTGCTGCTGACGCCAGGCGACGAGTGGCAACTGGAACTCAGCGCCGGCACTGTCCAACCCACTCAAACCCAGTGGCCCCACGCCCTGAACCTGCTGCGCACCCTGCTTACCGAACAGGGCGCCTGCCAACATGCCTGGAAGAACCGTGTATGGAACTGGCAACGCAAGTCGTGAACGATAAGCCACGGGATGCCTACTACTGGCGCCTGTTCGCCACTGCCGCGAGCTTCTTCGTGTTCGGCGTCGGCGGGTTGTGCCTGCGTTTGCTGGTCTTTCCCCTGCTCAGCTGCCTGCCGGGCAACGTAGAAAGGCACCAGCGCCGCGCCCGCCATACCATCAGCAAGCTGTTCTGGTTCTTTATCCGCCTGATGCAACGCGCCGGCGTGCTGACCTACAGCGTCGAAGGCGCCGAAAGGCTCGGCCAGCCGGGCCAGATGATCATCGCCAACCACCCTTCGCTGATCGACGTGGTGTTCCTGATCGGCCTGATGCGCCAGACCAATTGCGTGATCAAGCAGAGCCTGTTTCAAAACCCGTTCACCCGTGGCCCGGTGCGCGACGCGGGTTACATAAGCAACGACGGCAGCGCAGACATGCTCGACGCCGCCGCTGACGCCCTGCGCAACGGCCAGACGCTGATCATCTTTCCCGAAGGCACCCGCACCACCCCCGGCGTGGCGCCCGCCTTTCATCGCGGGGCCGCCGCCATTGCCCTGCGCGGTGCGACAATCATCACCCCGGTAGTGATCAAGGTCAGCCCCACCACTCTGACCAAGGCAGAACCCTGGTATCGCATCCCTAAATGCCGTTTTCACTTCAGTTTGCGCGTGGGGGCCGATATAGAACCACAGGCGTTCGCAACACTGGGGCCCGCGCCCCAGGCCTCACGCAAGCTCAACGATTACCTGCACCATTATTTCATTAAGGAGCTCGCCGAAGATGAGCGACCAACACCGCCTTGAGCACGATATAAAGCTGTTGATCATCGAGGCCCTGGGCCTGGAAGACATCAGCGCCGATGACATCGGCAGCGACCAAACCCTGTTCGGCGAAGGCCTGGGCCTGGATTCGGTAGACGCCCTGGAATTGGGCCTGGCGATCCAGAAAACGTACGGCATCAAGATCGATGCCGACGCCAAGGACACCCGCAATCACTTCACCAACGTGGCCAGCCTTGCGGCGTTCGTCACGGCCAGACAGGCAGCTTGAGACCGGACCATGCAAACTCGTGACGATATTTTCAACACCCTGCGCGATGCCTTGGTGGAACTGTTTGAACTGCCCCCGGAGCGCGTCACCCTCGACGCCAACCTGTATCAGGACCTGGAGATCGACAGCATCGATGCCGTGGACCTGATCGACCATATCAAGCGCCAGACCGGCAAGAAGATCGCCGCCGAAGAGTTCAAGGCCGTGCGCACCGTCAACGACGTGGTTGAGGCGGTGTACCGTCTGGTCCAGCCTGCCGCATGAGCCGGCTGATCGGCCTTGGCCTGTTATTGGCGGGGCTGTTGTACCCGTTTGCGGTGTATTACGGCACCGAGCACTTTGCGCCCTGGCAATTCGGCCTGCTGCTGGGCAGCCTGTGGCTGCTGCGCGCGGTCACGGGTGCGGCGCGCCCCGGCAGCCGCTGGATAGCGTTGGCGGTGATCGTGTTTTGCCTGGCCCTGGCCTGGTTCGACAACCCGCACCTGTTGCGCTGGTACCCGAGCCTGGTCAGTGCGTTCATGTTGGCGCTGTTCGGCCTGAGCCTGAAATACGGCCCGCCGATGGTGGAGCGTCTGGCGCGCATGACCGACCCGGTGCTGCCGCCGCACGCGATCGTGTATACGCGCCAGGTCACCGTGGTGTGGTGCGTGTTTTTTCTGTGTAATGGCCTGCTCGCCGCCGCCCTCACCCTATGGGCGCCGTTGAGCTGGTGGACGTTGTACAACGGCTTGATTGCCTACGGGCTGATGGGGCTGTTGTTTGCCGTGGAATGGCTGGTACGACAAAGGGTTCGAGGCCGCGTATGAATGGGTTGAATCTTGAGCACCTGTTGCTCGAGCCGCTGGAACAGCGTTTGGTGACCACCGAACCTGCGATGAATCACGCCCAGCTGTGGGAGCACTCCCTGAGCCTGGCCGCCGGGCTGCAAGCCCGTGGCATCCAGCGCCTGGCCCTGCACCTGGAAGACGCCGGCCTGCTGGCGATTGCACTGCTGGGCGCCTGGCGCGCCGGGGCCAGCGTACTGCTGCCCGCCGATCTGCAACCCCAGACCCGCCAACGCTGGGACGCGGTTGTCGACGCCTGGCTGACTGAAGCGGCAGACCTGGACGCGCTGTATCAAGCACCGTTGAGCCCGGCCGCCCTCGACCTGGACACCTGCCAACTGAGCCTGTGCACCTCCGGCTCCAGCGGCGAACCCAAGCGTATCGACAAGACCCTGCGCCAGTTGGCCAATGAAGTCCAGGCCCTGGAAGCCCTGTGGGGCGCCGACCTGAAAGACGCCTGCATCATCGGCAGTGTCGCCACCCAGCACATCTACGGTTTGCTGTTCCGTGTGCTGTGGCCGCTGTGCGCCGGTCGCAGCTTTGTGCGCCGCCAGCTGGCGTTTCCGGAAGACATGCAACGCGCCAGCCGCGAACACCCGCAATTCGCCTGGGTCGCCAGCCCGGCGCTGCTCAAGCGCATGGGCGACAACCTCGATTGGCCGGCGCTGAGCCAGGTATCGCGGGTGTTCTCGTCGGGCGGCGCCCTGCCCATCGAGGCGGCCGGCAGTCTATACGAGCGCTTGCAGCAATGGCCGACCGAGATCCTCGGCAGCTCGGAAACCGGCGGCATCGCCTGGCGCCAGGGGGCGCAACCCTGGCAGCCGTTCGCCGATGTACACCTGAGCCAGGACGCCGACGGTGCCCTGCGCATCGCCTCGCCGTACTTGCCGGTCGGGCACATAGAACAAACCGCTGACGCGGCGCGCATCCATGCCGATGGTCGCTTCGAACTGCTCGGGCGCCTGGACCGTATCGTCAAGCTGGAAGAAAAACGCATCTCCCTGCCCATGCTTGAGCAGGCGCTGATGGCCCACCCGTGGGTCGCCGAAACGCGCCTGGGGGTGGTGCAGGAAAACCGCGCCTCCCTCGGCGCGCTGGTGGTGCTCAGTGCCGACGGCCTGCACGCCTTGCGCAACCAGGGCCGACGGACTGTCACCCAGACCCTGCGCCAGCATTTGAGCCAGCATTGCGAAGCCCTGGCGCTGCCACGTCGCTGGCGGCTGCTGCGCCAGCTGCCGCTGAATGCCCAGGGCAAACTGCCCCAGGCCGATGTGGCCGCGCTGCTGCTGGCGCCCCGGCCCAAGGCGCCGGAAGTGCTGGAGCAAGTCGAAGTCGATGGCGAATGGACCTTGCAACTGAGCGTGCCGCCAGACCTGGCCTATTTCAGCGGCCACTTCCCGGTCACTCCGGTATTGCCCGGCGTGGTCCAGGTGGAGTGGGCGTTCAACCTCGGCCAACAACTGCTCGATCTGCCCGCCACCTTTGCCGGCATGGAAGTGCTCAAGTTCCAGCAACTGGTGCGCCCCGGCGACCGTATCGAACTGCACCTGCGCTTTGACCAGGAACGCGGCAAGTTGTATTTCGCCTACCGCAACGGCGTCGCCGCCTGCTCCAGCGGCCGCATCCAATTGGAAGCGGCCCATGCATAAGCTTTTGTGGCGAGCGGGCTTGCCCCGCGTTGGGCTGCGTAGCGGCCCCAAAACCTGCGCCGGAGGTCTGTCTGACACGTCTCGGTTACCTTACTGGGGCCGCTCCGCGGCCCAACGCGGGGCAAGCCCGCTCACCACAACAAGCCCGCTCGCCACGACAAGCCGGTTCACTACAACAAGCCCGCTCACCACAGGTTATTTACCAGACGGTGAGGGATACCATGCATAACCCCTGCGCCCTGATCCCGGTCTACAACCACGAAGCCGCCGTGCCCGCCGTGGTCCACAGCCTGTTGAACAGTGGCCTGCCGTGCCTGTTGGTGGACGATGGCAGCAGCCCGGCCTGCGCAGCGGTGCTGGCGCAACTGGCGCGGCTGGACAATGTCACCCTGCTGACCCTGCCGACCAATCAGGGCAAGGGCGGCGCAGTGATGGCGGGCTTTCGCGAAGCGGCGCGCCTGGGCTTCAGCCACGCGTTGCAGGTCGATGCCGACGGCCAGCACGACCTGCGTGAAGTCGAAACGTTTATCGACGCGTCCCGCAGGCAGCCCCACGCAATCATCTGCGGCTACCCCGAATACGACGAAAGCGTGCCCAAGGGCCGTTTGTATGCGCGTTACCTGACCCATGTGTGGGTGTGGATCAACACCCTGTCACTGCAGATCCGCGACTCGATGTGCGGCTTTCGCGTGTACCCGCTGGCACCGGTGCTGGCGCTGATGGACTCGGCCTATATCGGCACGCACATGGACTTCGACTCCGACATCCTGGTGCGCCTGGCCTGGCGCAACCAGCCGATGCGCTGGCTGCCGACCCAGGTGCATTACCCCGCCGACGGCCTGTCGCACTTCCGCCTGTTCCGCGACAACGTACGCATCAGTGCCATGCACACCCGCCTGTTCTTCGGCATGTTGGTGCGTGCGCCGCTGATCCTGTGGCGACGGTGGCAGGCATGAGCGACAGCACCAAGCACTGGGCCGACCGCGAAGAACGCGGCAGCTACTGGCTGATGAAATTCACCGCCCTCGCCGCCAAGGTCCTCGGCCGCCGCCTGCTGAGCCCGGTGCTGTACGGCATCGTGCTGTACTTCTTCCTGTTCGGCCGCACCGCGCGCCAGAGCGCCTGGCAATACCAGCAGCGCCTGGCCGACTGGAGCGGGCGCGATGAACTGCGCCCCAGCCAGCGCAGAGTCTTTGCCCAGTTCATGGCCTTCGCCGATGCCCTGCTCGACAAACTCGACGTGTGGAACGGCAAGCTGCGCCTGGAACAGATCGAGATCAACGACCCGGCGAAACTGCGCGGGCAACTGCGCGCCGGGCGCGGGCAGATGCTGGTGGGCGCCCACCTGGGCAACCTCGAAGTGTGCCGCGCGCTGGCGGAAATCGGCGAACAGGTCACCATGAACGTGCTGGTGCACACCAAGCACGCCGAACGCTTCAACCGCCTGCTGGGCGAAGCCGGTGCCACCCACTTGCGCCTGATCCAGGTCAGCGAGCTGGACCCGGCCACCATGCTGCTGCTCAGCCAGCGCCTGGACGACGGCGAGTGGCTGGCGATTGCCGGCGACCGCGTGCCCTTGCATGGCGGGCGCACGGTGCGCGTGGATTTCCTCGGCCATGACGCCGCGTTCCCCCAAGGCCCGTGGCTGCTGGCGGGCCTGCTGAAGTGCCCGGTCAACCTGCTGATGTGCCTGAAACACCAGGGCCGCTATCGCCTGACCATCGAGCCCTTCGCGCAATTGATCGAATGGAAACGCAGCACCCGCGAGCAGGTCATCGCCCTGTGGACTGCGCGCTACGCCGCACGCCTGGGCCGGTTCTGCCTGGAAGCGCCCCAACAATGGTTCAACTTTTACCCTTTCTGGAAGACCGATGACGACGCATCTTGAGCCGGTAACCTTTGGCGAACGCCCCCTGCGCATCGAAGACGTGCTGGCCCTGGCCAACCGTCAGGTGCCTACCCAGCTGCAAGGCGATGCTGCGTATCGCCAACGCATTGCCAAGGGCGCGCAGTTCCTCGACTCGCTGCTGGACAAGGAAGGCGTGATCTACGGCGTGACCACCGGCTACGGTGACTCCTGCGTGGTCGCGGTGCCGTTGCAACACGTGGAGGCCCTGCCCCGTCACCTGTACACCTTCCACGGTTGCGGCCTGGGCAAGTTGCTCGACGCCCAGGCCACCCGTGCGGTGCTGGCGGCGCGCTTGCAGTCGCTGTGCCACGGTGTCTCCGGGGTGCGCGTGGAACTGCTGGAGCGCCTGCATGGGTTCCTCGAACACGACGTGCTGCCGCTGATCCCGGAAGAAGGCTCGGTGGGCGCCAGCGGTGACCTGACCCCGCTGTCCTACGTGGCCGCGACCCTGTCCGGCGAGCGTGAAGTGCTGTTCCGTGGCGAGCGTCGCCAGGCAGCCGACGTGCATCGCGAACTCGGCTGGGAGCCGCTGGTACTGCGCCCCAAGGAAGCCCTGGCACTGATGAACGGCACCGCGGTGATGACCGGCATCGCTTGCCTGGCCTTCGCCCGCGCCGATTACCTGCTGCAACTGGCCACCCGTATCACCGCGCTGAACGTGGTGGCGCTGCAAGGCAACCCGGAACACTTCGACGAGCGCCTGTTCGCCGCCAAGCCACATCCGGGGCAGATGCAAGTCGCAGCCTGGCTACGCGAGGATCTGGCGATCGACGCGCCGACCGCGCCGCTGCATCGCCTGCAGGATCGCTACTCGCTGCGCTGCGCGCCCCACGTCCTCGGCGTGCTGGCCGACAGCCTGAACTGGCTGCGTTCGTTTATCGAGATCGAGCTGAACAGCGCCAACGACAACCCGATCATCGACGCCGAAGAAGAACGCGTGCTGCATGGCGGGCACTTCTACGGCGGGCATATCGCCTTTGCCATGGACAGCCTCAAGACCCTGGTGGCCAACGTCGCCGACCTGCTTGACCGCCAGCTCGCCCTGCTGGTGGACGTGCGCTACAACCACGGCCTGCCGAGCAACCTGTCCGGCGCACCGGCGGACCGCGCGATGATCAACCACGGTTTCAAGGCGGTGCAGATCGGCACCAGCGCCTGGACCGCCGAAGCACTGAAAAACACCATGCCGGCCAGCGTGTTCTCGCGCTCCACCGAGTGCCACAACCAGGACAAGGTGAGCATGGGCACCATCGCCGCCCGCGATGCGATCCGCGTGCTGGAGCTGACCGAACAGGTCGCCGCCGCCACCCTGCTCGCCGCCAACCAGGGTGTGTGGCTGCGCGCCCAGGCCGACGACGCACGCCCGTTGCCGCCGGCGCTGGCGGCCATGCATGCAGAGCTGGCCCAGGACTTCCCGCCGGTCATCGAAGACCGTGCTCTCGAAGGCGAACTGCGCCTGTGCCTGCAACGCATCGCCGAGCAACACTGGAGGCTGCATGCGTAGCCCTGGCGTATTGCACAGCGACACCGAAATCCTGGTGCCGTTTTTTGACGTCGACACCATGCACGTCGTCTGGCACGGGCATTACGTGAAGTACCTGGAAGTCGCACGCTGCGCGCTGCTGGACAAGATCGGCCATAACTACACGGCGATGCTCGAAGCCGGCTACGCCTGGCCGGTGATCGACATGCAACTGCGCTATGTGCGCGGTGCGGTGTTCGGCCAGACGATCAACGTGCGCGCCAGCCTGGTGGAGTGGGAGAACCGCTTGAAGGTCAATTACCTGATCACCGACCTGGCCAGCGGCGAGCGCCTGACCCGCGCCAGCACTGTGCAGGTGGCGGTGGACATCGCCACTCGCGAGATGCAGCTGGCGTCCCCCAAAGTATTCACCGACGCCGTCGACAGGGCCTTGTCATGAAACTGATCACCTTCCTCGGCGCGTTGCTGCTGTCGCTTCAAGCCCAGGCCTTCGACCTGCAACAACTCAGCGACCAGTTGGCCAAACCCTCTGTGATCCACGGCAGCTTTATCCAGGAAAAACACCTGCGTGCGCTGCCGCAGCCGTTGGTCAGCAAGGGCACCTTCGTCCTGGCCAAGGACCACGGCCTGCTGTGGCTGCTGAAAACCCCGCTGCAACAGGACTACCGCATCAGCGCCCAAGGCATTGCCCGGCGTGACGCCAACGGCTGGCAACTGCTGCCGAACAAGAGCGCCGGCGCCGAACAGAACCGTCTGTTCCTCGCCGTGCTCCAGGGCGACAGCAGCGGCTTGCAGCGCGACTTCGAGCTGCAACTGCAAGGCGAAGCCCGGCAATGGAAGCTCACGCTGATCCCGCGTTCACTGCTGCTCAAGCAGGTATTCACCCAGATCAATATCGACGGCGGTGAACTGGTGCAGAAGATCGAACTGCTGGAAACCCAAGGCGACAGCACTGTGCTGCGCATGCAGGACAGCAGCGCCGGCCAGCCATTGAGCGACGCGGAGCAACACGATTTTGCCCAGTGAGCGCCTGCTGCCCCGCCTGTTCCTGATCCTGCTGGTGGCCGTGCTGGCCCTGGCCGGCTGGCAGTGGCGCGATGGTGCACCGCTGTCGGCCAACCTGATGGAGCTGGTGCCGGGCAGTACGCCGGACGCCCTGGAACTGCAAGCCGAACAGCGCATGCAGGAGCCGCTCAACCGCGAAATGCTGGTGTTGGTGGGGCACGCCGATCGCCAGCAAGCGGTGGCCGTGGCCCAGCAATTGGGCGAGCGCTGGCAGGCCAGCGGCTTGTTCGAGAAGGTCCAATGGAACCTGCAAGCCGACCTGCCGGCACTGCGTGAACAGTTGCTGCGCGGGCGGCTGGCGATGCTCTCGACCAAGGACCGCGAACAACTGATCGACCACCCGGACGCGTTCATCCAGCAACGGGTGCAGTCGCTGTTCGACCCCTTCACCGGCTTCAGCCTGGTGCCGAGCCAGGACGACTGGCTGGGCCTGACCGGGCGCATCCAGAACAGCCAGCCGCAACGCGGCTCGGTGCAACTGGACATCGGCAGCGGCGCCTTGATCGCCGATGCCGACGGCAAGAGCTGGGTGCTGCTGCGGGCGCGCACCACCGGCAATGCCTTCGACATGAAACTGCCGCTGCAGGTGGCGGATCTGCTCCAGGCCAGCCGCACGCAGGCCGGCGAACACGGCGCGCAATTGCTCGCCGCCAGCGGTTTGCTTTACGCCGCCAATGGCCAGCAGCAGGCCACGCGGGAAATCACCTGGGTCGGCGGCGGCGCCACCGTCGGCATTCTGCTGCTGCTGTTGCTGGCGTTCCGCCGCTGGCGAGTGCTGCTGGCGTTTGTACCGGTGCTGGTGGGCATGCTGTTTGGTGCCGTCGCTTGCGTGGCGCTGTTCGGCCATATGCATGTGATGACCCTGGTGCTCGGCTCCAGCCTGATCGGCGTCGCGGTGGATTACCCGCTGCACTACCTGTCGAAAAGCTGGAGCATGAACCCCTGGCGCAGTTGGCCGGCATTGCGCCTGACGCTGCCAGGGCTGAGCCTGAGCCTGGCCACCAGCTGCATCGGCTACCTGGCGCTGGCCTGGACGCCCTTCCCGGCCTTGACGCAAATCGCGGTGTTCTCCGCCGCGGGCCTGGTCGGCGCCTACCTGTCAGCGGTGTGCCTGCTGCCGGCACTGCTCAAGGGTGTCGAACTGCGCCCGGCCCAATGGCCGCTGCGCGTCGCCGAATGCCTGTGGCGGGTGCGGGCCACCTTGCTCAAGCGTGTGCCCAGTCCGGTGCTGCTGGTGTGGGTGCTGCTGTTCTGCGCCGGCGGCCTTTGGCAGCTGGACAGCAAAAACGATATTCGCCAGTGGATCGGTGCGCCGCCGCAACTGCTGCAAGAGGCACAGGCCGTGGCGCGCATTACCGGTTTCCAGCCCACCAGCCAGTTTTTCCTGATACGGGCCGACAACCAGCCGCAGTTGCTGGAGCGGCAAGCCGCCCTGGGCCAACGCCTGGACCAACTGGTGAATATGGACAAGCTCCAGGGTTACCTGGCGCTCAACCAACTGGTCAGCCTGCCCGCCGAACAGCAGCAACTGCGCGATGCCCTGAGCACACTTCCACAGCATTGGCAGCCGCTGCTGGACCTCGGCGTGCCCGCCGGCGCCCTGCACGCCGAAGTCGCGCAACTGCAAGCGCTGCCCACCGAAGACATCGACGCTGCGCTGGTGGGCCCCTTGGCCGAACCCTGGCGCACGCTGTGGCTGGGCCCGGTGGACGGCGGCGTGGCGGCCATGGTCAGCCTGCAGGGCTTGAACAACCCGGCGCTGCTGCGGGTGCAGGCCGTGGACCTGCCCGGCGTGCAGTTGGTGGATCGTCTCGGGGATTTGAACCGTGTATTCGCCGACACGCAGATCAGCGCCGCCGAATTGAAGTTGATGTCGTGCGTGCTGATCGTGCTGTTACTGATCCTGCCGTTCGGTTTCGGCGGGGCCTTGCGCATCGTCGCCCTGCCGTTGCTGGCTGCACTGTGCAGCCTGGCCAGCCTGGGTTGGCTGGGCCAGCCGCTGACCCTGTTCAGCCTGTTCGGGTTGCTGCTGGTCACGGCCATCAGTGTCGACTATGCGATTTTGATGCGCGAACAGATCGGCGGCCCCGCTGTCAGCCTTCTAGGGACGCTGCTGGCAGCGCTGACGACCTGGTTGTCGTTCGGCCTGCTGGCGGTGTCCAGTACCCCGGCAGTGAGTAATTTCGGCCTGTCGGTCAGCCTGGGCCTGGCATTCAGCTTTATGCTGGCCCCCTGGGCCGGCCAACGGAAACACGCCTCATGAATGTAGTTATCGCCAAAGCGGCAAGGAGCCCTCGTGCCCATAGTTGAAATGGAACGTCGCCAAGTGGTGGTGATTGGTGCCGGGCCATCCGGCGCGATTGCCGCCGCACTGCTCAAACGCAAAGGGCATGATGTATTGATCATCGAGCGCCAGCATTTCCCGCGCTTCTCGATCGGAGAAAGCCTGCTGTCGCACTGCATCGATTTCATCGAAGAGGCCGGCATGCTCGACGCCGTGCAGGCGGCGGGATTCCAGGTAAAAACCGGTGCCGCGTTTGCCTGGGGCGAGCGTTACAGCGCGTTCGATTTCGGTGACACCTTCAGCAACGGCAAGCCCACTACCTTCCAGGTGCAGCGCGGCGAGTTCGACAAGTTGCTGGCCGATCAGGCCGCCCAGCAAGGCGTCGACATCCGCTACGGCGAAACCATCGTCGGCGTGGATTTCTCCGGTGAGTGCCGCTACCTGCATGTGCGCCGCGAGAACGGCAGCGAGTACCACATCAAGGCCAAGTTCGTGCTCGATGCCAGCGGCTACGGCCGCGTGCTGCCGCGCCTGCTCGACCTGGAGGCGCCGTCGAATTTCCCGCTGCGCCAGGCGGTGTTCACCCACGTTGAAGACCGCATCGAACACCCAGGCTTCGACCGCACCAAGATCCTGGTCACCACGCACCCTACGAAACGCGACATCTGGTTCTGGACCATCCCGTTCAGCAACGGTCGCTGCTCGGTGGGTGTGGTCGCGGCCAAGGAGCATTTCGACGCGCGCGATGCGGACCTCGACGCCTGCCTGCGCGGTTTTATCGACGAAACCCCGAGCTTGTCCGGCGTGCTGGACAACGCCGTATGGGACACACCGGCGCGCACCATCGGCGGCTACTCGGCCAACGTCAAAACCCTGCACGGCCCCGGCTTTGCGCTGCTGGGCAATGCGGCGGAATTCCTCGACCCGGTGTTCTCCTCCGGCGTGACCATCGCCGTGCGCTCGGCGAGCATGGCCGCCGGCGTGCTGCATCGTCAGCTCAAAGGCGAGACCGTGGACTGGCAAACCGAGTTTGCCGAGCCGCTCAAGCGCGGTGTCGACACCTTCCGCTGCTACGTCGAGGGCTGGTATGCAGGCACCTTCCAAGATGTGATTTTCCACCCCGGCAGCTCACCGGACATTCGCCGGATGATCAGTTCGATCCTCGCAGGTTACGCGTGGGACGAACGCAACCCGTTTGTCAGCGAGCCCAAGCGACGTTTGCGGATGTTGTCGGAAATTTGTGCGAGTGAACCGGTATGACGTCTCAATACCTGAGTAAAAACTACGTCGAAGAAACCCGCTTCGGCTTCTGGTTCCTGCGCAGCCATACCTGGCAGCACCATGTATTGCGCGTGGCAATCAACGACCTGCGCAGCCTGTTCACCGACCCGTTGCCCGAGGCGCCGGTGCTGCTGGACGCCGGTTGCGGCCAGGGCAAGTCATTCCAGTACTTGCAACAGGTGTTTGCCCCCGCGCGCCTGATCGGCCTGGATGCCGACCCCCACAGCCTGGAGCTGAGCAAGGCCGAAGCCGCGCGCCAGGGCCTGGCCATCGAATTGATCGGCAGCGACTGCGCCACCCTCGATGTGCCGGACGCCAGCGTCGACATCCTGTTCTGCCACCAGACCTTCCATCACCTGGTTGAACAGCATCGCGCACTCAAGGAGTTCTACCGGGTGCTCAAGCCGGGCGGTTACTTGCTGTTTGCCGAATCCACCGAAGCCTATATCGACACATGGGTCATTCGCTGGTTGTTCCGCCATCCCATGCATGTGCAGAAAAGCGCCGAAGAGTACCTGCAGATGCTCCGCGAGCAGGGCTTTGAGTTCGGCCCGCAGAACGTTTCGTACCCCTACCTGTGGTGGAGCCGTTCCCGCGACTTCGGCCTGCTGGAGCGCTGGGGCCTGCGTACCCCGCCGCCGGTGGGCCAGCGTGAGGAAACCCTGGTCAACTGCGTGGCGCGCAAACCCCTGGCGAGCGCCACACCATGATGCGCAGCCTGTTGATCGGTTGCCTGTTGCTGCTGAGCGCCTGCGCCAGCCAGGCGCCGCTGCCTGAAAAAACCCCGGCCCTGGCCTTGCCGCTACAGCTGCATGTGCAGCGCCTGGCGGACGGCCAGAGCCAGGACTGGCTGCTGGTGATCCAACGCGAAGGCGGCGCAATCCGCTGGTCGATGATGGACCCCCTGGGCATTCCCCAGGCCCGGCAAAAACTGATCGATGGCCAGTGGCAGGCCGACGGTCTGTTGCCGCCCAATCCCCAGGCGCGCGAGCTGTTTGCCGCACTGTTGTTTGCCTTGGCCTCGGCCGATGACGTACGCGCGCTCTACCCCGGCGCCCAGGCGATGGACCTCACGCGGACCCTGCCGGGCCATTGGCAGATCGTCTACCAATCGTCAGAAGTCTTCAGTGTGAACATGAGCGACCAGCCCTTGAGCTACCGCATCACGCCACTCGGTGCCGCCCGATGAGCGCCTACCTCAATGCCCTCGGCGTGATTTGCGCCCTTGGCCGTGGCCAGGCCGCCGTCAGTCGCAGCCTGTTTGCCGGCGACTGCTCGGGAATGCGTGCCGAAAGCGGCTGGGTGCCGGAGCGCACGCTGCCGGTAGGCAGTGTGCACGGCGAGCTGGCGACCATTCCGACAGAGCTCGGCCAGCAAAGCAGCCGCAATAACCAACTGCTGCTGGAGGCGGCGCTGCAGATCGAGGGCGAGATTCGCCAGGCGATCCACCGCTATGGCGCCTCGCGGGTCGGGGTGGTGCTCGGCACCAGCACCTCCGGCATCGACGAAGCCAGCCGTGGAATCGCCCAGTACCTGCGCGATCAGCACTTCCCCAGCGACTACGACTACCAGCAACAGGAACTCAGCGCCCCGGCGAATTTTCTCGCCGACTGGCTGCAACTGAGCGGCCCGGCCTATGTGATTTCCACCGCCTGCACCTCCAGCGCCCGGGCCTTGATGAGCGCACAACGCCTGCTCGACCTGGGAGTGTGCGACGCGGTGCTCTGCGGCGGCGTCGACAGCCTGTGCAAGCTGACCCTCAATGGGTTCGGCGCGTTGGAAGCGGTGTCCAACGAACGCTGCAACCCGTTTTCGGTGAACCGCAACGGCATCAATATCGGCGAAGCGGCGGTGCTGTTCCTGATGACTAAAACGCCTGCGGCGATCGCCCTGCTCGGCAGCGGTGCGAGTTGCGATGCGCACCATATTTCCGCGCCGGAACCCACCGGCAAAGGCGCGTTGCAGGCGATGCGCAAGGCCCTGGCCAGCGCAAAAGTGCAGCCCGGGCAGATCGGCTACCTGAACCTGCACGGCACCGCCACCCAACACAACGACGCCATGGAAAGCCTGGCCGTCGCCAGCCTGTTCCCCGACGGCGTGGCCTGCTCGTCGACCAAACCCATGAGCGGCCACACCCTGGGCGCGGCCGGCGCGCTGGAAGCCGCGTTCTGCTGGCTGAGCCTGGCCCACGGCCGGGTGCCGCCCCATGTGTGGGACGGCCAGGCCGACCCCGCGCTGCCCGCCCTGCAATGGGCGCAGGCGGGGGACACCTTGGAAAAACCCCGCCTGATGAGCAACTCGTTTGCCTTCGGTGGCAACAATGTCAGCCTGATAATCGGAGAGGCCCCATGACCGATTGGCCACTCGCCGAACTGCTGCCCCACGCGGGCGACATGATCCTGATCGACCAGGTGCTGTCGTTCGATGAAGAGCAGATTCACACCCGCCTCACCGTCAAGCCCGGCGGCCTGTTCAACCGTCCTGACGGCAGCCTGCCGGCCTGGGTCGGCGTCGAGTTGATGGCGCAGAGCGTCGCCGCCTACGCCGGCTGCCGTGCCCGTCAAAAGGGTGAAGCGGTGGAACTGGGCTTCCTGCTCGGCACACGCAAGTTCGAGTGCAACGTGGAACACTTCCCGGCCGGCGCCGAGTTGAACATCCACGGCCTGCGTTCCCTGGAAGACGACAACGGCATGGGTGTGTTCGAATGCCACCTCACCGGTAGCGGTATCCAGGCCAGTGCGCGCCTGAATGTATTTCGACCGCCCCAGGCGGCCAACTATTTAGATGAATCGAAGGACGAAACGCCATGACTGAACCCGTACTGGTCACCGGCTCCAGCCGTGGCATCGGCCGCGCCATTGCCCTGCGCCTGGCCCAGGCCGGGCATGACATCGTGCTGCATTGCCGCAGCGGTCACGCCGAAGCCTGCGCGGTACAGGTCGAGATCGAGGCCTTGGGCCGCCAGGCGCGGGTGCTGCAATTCGATGTGGCGGACCGCGCCGCGTGCAAGCAGATCCTTGAAGCCGATGTTGAGCAACACGGTGCTTATTACGGCGTGGTGCTCAACGCCGGCCTGACCCGCGACGGTGCCTTCCCGGCCCTGTCGGAAGACGATTGGGACGTGGTGATGCGCACCAACCTGGATGGTTTCTACAACGTGCTGCACCCGGTGATGATGCCGATGATTCGTCGTCGCGCAGCCGGGCGTATCGTGTGCATCACCTCGGTCTCCGGGTTGATCGGCAACCGTGGCCAGGTCAACTACAGCGCCTCCAAGGCCGGCCTGATCGGTGCGGCCAAGGCCCTCGCCATCGAACTGGGCAAGCGCAGGATCACCGTCAACTGCGTCGCCCCCGGCCTGATCGACACCGCCATGCTGGATGAAAACGTACCGGTGGAAGAACTGATGAAGATGATCCCGGCGCAACGCATGGGCACCCCGGAAGAAGTCGCCGGTGCGGTGAATTTCCTCATGTCGGCCGAAGCCGGCTATATCACGCGCCAGGTCCTGGCCGTGAATGGAGGCCTGTGCTGATGAAACGCGTCGTCGTCACCGGCATGGCCGGCGTGACCTCCCTGGGCAGCGACTGGGACACCATCGCCGCCAACTTCCGCGCCAACCGCAGCGGCATCCGACGCATGGACGAGTGGGAGCGTTTTACCGAGTTGAACACGCGCCTGGCCGGGCCGGTCGATGATTTCGTCGTGCCCGCCCATTGGACGCGCAAGCAGCTGCGCAGCATGGGCCGCGTCTCGCGCCTGGCGGTGTGGGCGGCGGAGCAGGCGTTGCAGGACGCGGGCTTGCTCGGTGACGAGTCGATCAAGGACGGGCGCATGGGCGTGGCCTGTGGCTCGTCCACCGGCAGTACCGATGAGATCAAGGCCTTCGGCAATATGTTGCTGAACTCGGTGGCCGAGGGGCTGAACGCCAACTCCTACGTGCGCATGATGCCCCACACCACAGCGGCGAATATCAGCATCTTCTTTGGCCTCACCGGGCGGCTGATCCCCACGTCCAGCGCGTGTACCAGCGGCAGCCAAGGCATCGGCTATGCCTATGAAGCGATCAAGTTCGGCCGCCTGCCGTTGATGCTCGCCGGCGGCGCCGAGGAGCTGTGCCCCACCGAAGCCATGGTGTTCGACGCGCTGTATGCCACCAGCCTGAAGAACGACGCGCCACAAACCAGCCCACGTCCCTACGACAGCGGCCGCGACGGCCTGGTGATCGGCGAAGGCGGCGGCATGCTGGTGCTCGAAGAGCTGGAACACGCACTGGCGCGGGGCGCGCATATCCATGCCGAGATCGTCGGCTTCGGCAGCAATGCCGACGGCCAGCACACCACGCGCCCGGAACAGAAAACCATGCGCCGCGCCATGGAGCTGGCCCTGGAAGATGCGGGCCTGGAGCCGGCCGCCATCGGCTACGTCAACGGCCACGGCACCGCCACCGACCAGGGCGATATCGCCGAGACCCAGGCCACCAGCAGCCTGTTCGGCAGCCGCATGCCCATCAGCTCGCAGAAAAGCTTCCTCGGCCACACCTTGGGCGCCTGCGGTGCACTGGAATCGTGGTTCAGCATCGAGATGATGAACCGCGACCAATACGTGCACACCTTCAACCTGGACTCCGTCGACCCGCAATGCGGCGAGCTGGATTACCTGCAGGGTGAATTCCGCGAGATGCACCACGACTACGTGATGAACAACAACTTTGCCTTTGGCGGCGTCAATACGTCGCTGATCTTCCGCCGCTGGTCCTGACTTTTAATCGATTGGAGAATACGGAATGTCTTCCTTGCTACGCGCTACGCTGATCACCCTGGCCCTGCTGACCACCGCCGGCTGTACCAGCAAACCGATCCTCAACACCCAGCACGACCTGCCGGCCGACGCCCAGGTCAGTGAAGAGAAAATGAAAACGGTGATCGTCAACGCCCTGCAAAAACGCGATTGGACAGTGCAACGCCTGAGCCCGCAACTGGTACAGGCCGAAATCATCGTGCGCAACCAGTACTACGCGGCCATCGACATCCGCTACACCCGCAACAGCTACGCCATCACCTACCGCGACAGCCGCCAACTGGGCTACAAGGACGGCAAGATCCATCGCAACTACAACCGTTGGGTGAACAACCTGGACAGCGACATCATGGCGGGATTGCGCAGAAATGGCGTGAGTGGTGAGGCAGGGTCGGCAGCGCAGTTGTTCGAGCAGACGGGAACGTCGAAGTAAAACCAAGGCCGGGCACATCCTCTGTGGCGAGCGGGCTTGCCACAGAGAGCCCGTTGGCGGTGAGTTATTGCACCGCCTTGCGCGTCAACAACTCCACAAACGCCTTCGCCATCGGCGTTTGTGCGCCTTTGCGCTGCACCAGCCATACCGCCGTCACCGCCTCCTGATCCAGCAAGGTGCGATAGACCACGCCATCGATGCGTATCCGTTGATAAGACGCCGGCAGCACCGACACCCCCAAGCCCGCCGCCACCAACCCGATGATGGTCATCGCCTCCCCCGCTTCCTGGGCGAAGTGCGGGCTGAAACCGGCATCGCGGGCCAGGTTGAGCAGTTGGGCGTACAGGCCACTGCCGTAGGTGCGAGGGAAAAATACAAAGGGCTCCTCCGCCAGTTGCGCAAGGTGCAGGCCACGCTCACTGCCCTCCACTAAGGGGTGGTCAGCGTTTAATACGGCAACCAGCGGTTCGCGCATCAGCTCAATCACACTCAATGAGTCCGGCAGCGGCAGCGGACGCATCAGCCCAACCTGGATCGACTCATCCACCAGCGATTCGGCCACTTCGGTGCTGCTCATTTCCTGCAGGTTCAGGTGCACCGCCGGGAAGGCTTGGCGAAACGCGAAGATCGCCTGCGGAATCGTGGAGTTGAACGGCGCCGACGAGGTGAAGCCGATCTTCAACTCGCCCAGCTCCCCCAACTGCGCACGGCGGGCCACATCCGCCGCCTTGTCGACCTGGGCCAGTACCAGCCGCGCCTCGTGCAGGAACAAGCGCCCGGCCTCGCTCAGTTCGACCCGACGATTGGTACGCTCAAACAAGCGCGCGCCCACCTCCTGCTCCAGTGCCTGGATCTGCTGGCTCAATGGCGGTTGCGAGATGCCCAGCACCTGCGCGGCACGGCCAAAGTGCAGTTCTTCGGCAACGGCAATGAAGTACCGCAGGTGACGTAGTTCCATGCCAGCCTCATTAGGTCGTAAAAGCTATCAAACGGGTCGAACAATATATTGGAAAGAATCATTAGCCAGCTATATTCTTTTTTGCATTGCCAGTCCTGGCAGGCTTTTCCTCCCCGAGGTCTCCGTGAAATCTGCTGTCGCTCCATTCGCCCAAGAAGTCCCGCCCACCGCCCTGGATGAGGTGGTGGCGCAGCTCAATGACGCGTACATCGAAAAAGGCACGCCGATGTTCATGCGCACGGTGCTGGCGCTGTTCTCCGGCGGCTTCGCCACGTTCGCCCTGCTGTATTGCGTACAGCCGATGATGCCGGCGCTGTCCCACGAGTTCTCGATCAATGCGGCACAAAGCAGCCTGATCCTCTCAGTGGCGACGGCGATGCTGGCGCTGGGTTTGCTGATTACCGGGCCGATTTCCGACACCCTGGGCCGCAAACCGGTGATGGTCGCCGCGTTGTTTTGCGCCGCGCTGGCGACCATCGCCAGCGGCCTGATGCCGTCCTGGGAAGGGATTCTGCTGATGCGTGCGCTGGTGGGCCTGTCCTTGAGCGGACTGGCTGCCGTGGCGATGACGTACCTGAGCGAAGAAATCCACCCCCAGCACATCGGCCTGGCCATGGGCCTGTACATCGGCGGCAACGCCATCGGGGGCATGAGCGGACGCCTGATCATCGGTGTACTGATCGACTTCGTCAGCTGGCACACCGCAATGCTGATCATCGGCGCCCTGGCGCTGATTGCCGCCACGGTGTTCTGGAAGATCCTCCCTGAATCGCGCAACTTCCGCGCCAGCAGCCTCAAGCCGCGCAGCCTGGTGGATGGCTTCGTCATGCATTTCAAGGATGCCGGCCTGCCGTGGCTGTTCCTTGAAGCCTTCCTGCTGATGGGCGCATTCGTGACGATGTTCAACTACATCGGCTATCGCCTGCTGGCCGCCCCCTATGACCTGAGCCAGGCCGTGGTGGGCCTGCTGTCGCTGGTGTACCTCTCGGGCATCTACAGCTCGGCGAAAATCGGCTCCCTGGCCGACCGCCTCGGCCGTCGCCGCGTGCTCTGGGCCACCATCGTGCTGATGCTCGCCGGTATGGCCCTGACCCTGTTCACCCCACTGTGGCTGGTGGTGCCGGGCATGCTGATCTTCACCTTCGGCTTCTTTGGCGCCCACTCGGTGGCCAGCAGCTGGATCGGGCGCCGCGCGGTGAAAGCCAAGGGGCAGGCGTCGTCGCTGTATCTGTTTTGCTATTACGTAGGCTCAAGCATCGCCGGGACAGCGGGGGGATTCTTCTGGCACTTCGGTGGATGGAACGGCATCGGCGCGTTTATCGTGGCGCTGTTGATGGGTGCGTTGCTGGTGGCGTTGAAACTGGCGAAGTTGCCGCCGTTGGGGAGTGCAAAAAGCGCGTAACACCTGCACCTCTGGCGGTTCCGACGAGCCAAGGTACACTGTCGGCATTCGTCAGTCTTGGTAAAGGAAAGCCAGAATGCGCCTGGACCAGCTTCATATTCAGAATTTTCGTTGCTACGAAGATGCCACTTTTGACTTTCAGCCGGGTTTTAACCTGGTGGTGGGGGTGAATGGGAGCGGTAAGACTTCGTTGTTGCAGGCGGTGGCGGCAAGCCTGTATTCGTTTTCATCGTCATTGGGGGGAGCGGCTCTTCAGATCTCAAACCAAGATGCAAGGTTCGAAATCCAAGAGTTCGAGGGTCGCTATAGGTTTGAACGTATATATCCCGTGACACTGGATGCTGTCGGCTCCGCTTTCGGCCGCGCGGCTTGGAATGAATCGTTGGTACGTGAAGGTCAACTCAAGGTCTTTGATATCCCAGTACTCAACAGTTCAATTGATATCCTCAACCCATCATCAAAAAACATTGTTGATCTCCCGCTCATGGCTTTTTATCGAGCTGACCGCCGATGGAATTCGTCTGATATATCTGTTGAATTCGCAGCACGCCAACAACCCTCAAGACTAGACGCCTACAAAGACTGGTTTGATGCCTCTGCAAATCTAGAAACATTTGAAAGCTGGCTTATTGGAAAAACCTTAGAACGCCTTCAGAAAATGTCTCGTTCCACAGCATCACCCAAGTTCAATGACGAGCTCCAACTGATAAATTCAGCGCTGACCCACGCTCTACCTGACGCAAAAGGGATTGAGTACGACCTTGGTATTCGCAGCTTACTGGTGCATTTTGAAAACAATAGAAGCTTAACTTTTAACAGTTTGAGCGATGGACAGCGCGGCATGCTGGCAATGGTTTCTGACATAGCTCGGCGAATGTGCCTACTCAATCCACACTTAAAAAATAAAGTTTTAGAAGAGACAACTGGAATTGTCATAATCGACGAACTGGACATCCACTTGCACCCTGGATGGCAGCGGACAATAGCTTCGACTTTGAAAAAACTATTCCCTAAAATCCAATTCATCGCAGCCAGTCACTCGCCTCAAATTATTGGTAGTCTCAGGCCAGGAGAAGTCATTCTCTTAACTAATGAATCCCCCTCTCATCCCCGCGTTACTTATGGGTTAGACTCCAGCCGAATCCTTGAAGAAGTCATGGGTGTCTCCGAGCGCGAGCCAAAAGTAGAAGTACTTCTAAGCGAACTATTCAGCACCATCGAAGATAACGAACTGGAAAAGGCCAAAACCCAGCTCCAAGCACTTAAAAAACTAGCGCCAGACCTACCCGAATTTGCTGGTGCCCAAGCGCTGATTCGCCGCAAGGAGATACTCGGAAAATGAAACAAGTGTTCAAAGGAACTGAACCTGCTTCTTTTAGTCAGTGGAAAGCTTCAATCAACGACGAATGGGTACCCACATACTCTACGCTGCAGAATCCCGAAAAACGTGAACTGCATGTCAGCTTATTGCTGGAACAAGGTGGCTTTTGTTGTTACTGCGGCAGAGATATTGATGCTGCATCCAGCCACATCGAACACTTCCGTCCCCAGGAGCATTTCGAAGAGCTGGCGCTTGAATACCAAAACCTTCATGCCTCCTGCATCAGGGAAACCAAGCCCGGTTCGCCTTTGCATTGCGGGCACGTCAAAGGCAATTGGTTTGATGAAGCTGAACATATCTCGCCCACCGAGGACGGTTGTGAACTGCGCTTCCGCTATCTATTGACGGGGCAAATCCAAGCGACAGATACCAATGACTCGCCAGCAACAAAAATGATCGAAGTCCTAGCCTTGGATATCGCCTATCTGAACAACCGCCGCCAAGATGCCTTAGAGCGCGTATTCGATCCGGCATTTGTTGCCCAAGCCACTGACGAGGACTTCAAAACCATTACGACTGCATTACGCGCGACAGAACTCGGTAATCAGCAAGCCTTCGATCATGTGGTTGCACGATTTGCAGAACAAATTCTGACACCCTGATCCCCGAGCACAGCACCGGATGTCTTCTCAAAAGACATCCGCGCCATCACCCGCTTGCCCCGGCGCTCATGCATGACTACGGCGCCGATATGCAGGACCAGCATCAGCAGCAACCCCACACACGAGAGCACATGCACACGGGTATACAGGGCGATGCGGGCCGGGTCGTGGTCGAGGGGGGCGATGGAGAGCAGGTTAAAGATATTGATCGGGCGATCCATCATCAGCACGCCGGTCGCCAACACCACGGCGAGCACCAGGTACATGGCCTTGTGAACCAGCAACGCCAGGTATTCCTGCAGTGTTCGCTTGACGGAAAAGTCCAGGCCGTGGGCAAAGGAACAATAGACCCGCAAGACAAACACCGGAATATAGACAGTGGTCAGCGACACGTTGAAGAACGCCACCCACGCCTTGACCGAGGCGGGCACGCTGAATACCGCCACGAAAAAACCCGACAATAACGCCCACACAATAATGACAGCCGAAACCCAATGCAGCAGTTTCTGGCTCGTTGAATACGCTGAAGTGTTCATCCTGAGATCACCTGACAATGAACGCCATGCACTGGCGAGAGGAAGAGTCGGGTAGGATTTTTACCGAGGCAAGTTACCGGAGGCTGTAGGAGAAATCCCAAAGCATCCACATTACCAAGGCAGGACTTAACGAACGCTGAAACGCAGCGAATCCCCCTTCGCCAGGCAAAGGGGGATCCGATTCAGGCGGGAGTATTACGGGTGGTATTGCGCTGACAGCTCGTGCACGGCCTGCAGGAAGGCACCCGCATGGTCCGGGTTCACTTCCGGAGTGATGCCATGGCCGAGGTTGAACACGTGGCCACTGCCTGTACCGTAGCTGGCCAGGATGCGGCCGACTTCGGTGCGGATCGCTTCCGGCTTGGCGTACAGCACGGTCGGGTCCATGTTGCCTTGCAGCGCGACCTTGCCACCGACACGACGACGGGCTTCGCCGATATCGCAGGTCCAATCCAGGCCCAGTGCATCCGCGCCAGCGTCGGCGATGCTTTCAAGCCACAGGCCACCGCCCTTGGTGAACAGGATGACCGGCACTTTACGGCCTTCGTGTTCACGGATCAGGCCGCTGACGATCTTGCGCATGTAGGCCAGGGAGAATTCCTGGTACGCCGCCGCCGACAGGTTGCCACCCCAGGTATCGAAGATCTGCACGGCTTGCGCACCGGCCATGATCTGGCCGTTGAGGTAGGAGGTGACCGACTGGGCCAGCTTGTCCAGCAACAGGTGCATGGCTTGCGGGTTGTCGTAGAGCATGGCCTTGGTCTTGCGGAAGTCTTTCGACGAGCCGCCTTCGACCATGTAGGTAGCCAGGGTCCATGGGCTGCCGGAGAAGCCGATCAGCGGCACGCGGCCGTTCAGCTCGCGGCGGATGGTGCTGACGGCGTCCATCACGTAGCCGAGGTCTTTGTGCGGATCGGGGATCGGCAGGGCTTCGATATCGGCCAGGGTGCTGATGACTTTCTTGAAACGCGGGCCTTCGCCGGTCTCGAAGTACAGGCCTTGGCCCATGGCGTCGGGGATGGTGAGGATGTCGGAGAAGAGGATGGCCGCATCCAGTTGCGGGTAGCGATCCAGTGGCTGCAGCGTGACTTCGCAGGCGAACTCCGGGTTCATGCACAGGCTCATGAAGTCGCCAGCGTGGGCGCGACTGGCGCGGTATTCCGGCAGGTAGCGACCGGCCTGGCGCATCATCCACACAGGGGTGACGTCCACGGGTTGCTTGAGCAGGGCACGAAGGAAACGGTCGTTCTTGAGGGCAGTCATGTCGGCATCCGCAAAAAAAGTGCGGGCATTTTCTCAGAGCGCGACGCAAAAGGCACGGCAAGAGCGGTGCCTTTTGTCTATCGGGTCAATTTGTGGCGGTAGCTAGCTGTGGTGAGGGGGCTTGCCCCCCGTCGGGTTCACCGCAGATCAAAGGGGCTGCTTCGCAGCCCGGCGCGGGACAAGCCCGCTCACCACAGCAAGCCCCTCCCACATTTTGATCCCCTTTCAACCTGGGATCAGGGTCAGACTTGCAGGTAGTCCAGGATCCCTTCGGCGGCATTGCGGCCTTCGAAGATCGCCGTCACCACCAGGTCAGAGCCGCGCACCATGTCGCCACCGGCGAAGATTTTCGGGTTGCTGGTCTGGTGCTTGTACTGGCCTTGTTCCGGGGCGACAACGCGGCCCTGGCTGTCGGTCTGGATCTCGAACTGCTCGAACCACGGCGCCGGGCTTGGACGGAAGCCGAAGGCGATGACCACGGCGTCGGCCGGGATGATCTCTTCGGAGCCCGGGATCGGCTCGGGGCTGCGACGGCCACGGGCGTCCGGTTCGCCGAGACGGGTCTCGACCACCTTCACGCCTTCGACGCGGTCTTCACCGACGATGGCGATCGGCTGACGGTTGTAGAGGAACTTCACGCCTTCTTCCTTGGCGTTCTTCACCTCTTTGCGCGAGCCGGGCATGTTGGCTTCGTCACGACGATACGCACAGGTCACCGACTTGGCGCCCTGGCGGATCGAGGTACGGTTGCAGTCCATCGCGGTGTCGCCGCCGCCGAGGACCACGACCTTCTTGCCTTTCATGTCGACGAAATCTTCCGGCGACTTTTCAAAGCCCAGGTTGCGGTTGACGTTGGCGATCAGGAAGTCCAACGCGTCGTAAACGCCCGGCAGGTCCTCACCGGCAAAGCCGCCCTTCATATAGGTGTAGGTGCCCATGCCCATGAACACGGCATCGTATTCGGCGAGCAGCTGCTCCATGGTCACGTCTTTGCCGATTTCGGTGTTCAGGCGGAACTCGATGCCCATGCCGGTGAAGACTTCGCGGCGATTGCTCAACACGGTCTTTTCCAGCTTGAACTCGGGGATGCCGAAGGTCAGCAGGCCGCCGATTTCCGGGTTCTTGTCGAACACCACCGGGGTCACGCCGCCGCGCACCAGCACGTCGGCACAGCCCAGGCCCGCCGGGCCCGCACCGATGATCGCGACACGCTTGCCGGTCGGCTTGACCTTGGACATGTCCGGACGCCAGCCCATGGCGAACGCGGTATCGGTGATGTACTTCTCCACCGAACCGATGGTCACCGCGCCGAAACCGTCGTTCAGGGTGCAGGCACCCTCGCACAGACGGTCCTGCGGGCACACCCGGCCGCAGACTTCCGGCAGGGTGTTGGTCTGGTGGGACAGCTCGGCGGCGGCGAGGATGTTGCCCTCGGCCACCAGCTTGAGCCAGTTGGGAATGAAGTTGTGCACCGGGCACTTCCATTCGCAATACGGGTTACCGCAACCCAGGCAGCGATGGGCCTGGTCGGCCGAATGCTGGGGTTTGAAGGGTTCGTAGATTTCCACGAACTCTTTCTTGCGTTGACGCAACAGTTTCTTCTTCGGATCTTTGCGCCCGACATCGATGAACTGGAAGTCGTTATTCAGACGTTCAGCCATGTTAAAACCTCATCAAACTCTTCAGGCGCATATCACTGCGGGTTGGCACGGATGCTGGAAAGCAACGATTTCAGGTTGGCAGCCTTGGGCTTGACCAGCCAGAAACGACGCAGGTAATCATCGAGGTTTTCAGCGAGGTTACGCCCCCATTCGCTGCCGGTCTCCTCGACGTACTCGTCCAGCACGTGCTGCAAGTGGTTCCGGTAGGATTCCATGGCTTCGCCGCTGATCCGCTGGATCTCGACCAACTCGTGGTTGACCTTGTCGACGAAGGTGTTGTCCTGGTCGAGCACGTAGGCGAAACCGCCGGTCATGCCCGAACCGAAGTTGTAACCGGTCTTGCCCAGTACCGCGACAAAGCCACCGGTCATGTACTCGCAGCAGTGATCGCCCGTGCCTTCCACCACGGTGTGGGCACCGGAGTTACGCACGGCGAAACGCTCACCGGCCGTACCGGCGGCGAACAGCTTGCCACCGGTGGCGCCGTACAGGCAGGTGTTGCCGATGATGGCACTGTCCTGGGTCTTGTAGACGCTGCCTTTGGGCGGAACGATGACCAGCTTGCCGCCGGTCATGCCCTTGCCTACGTAGTCGTTGGCGTCGCCTTCCAGGTACATGTGCAGGCCGCCGGCGTTCCAGACGCCGAAGCTCTGGCCCGCAGTGCCTTTGAAGCGGAAGGTGATCGGCGCCTTGGCCATGCCCTGGTTGCCGTGCTTGCGTGCGATTTCGCCGGAGATGCGTGCGCCGATGGAACGGTCGCAGTTGCAGATATCCAGGGCGAATTCGCCACCAATGGCGTCGTTGATCGAGGAACCGGCCATCTCGACCATTTTCTCGGCCAGCAGGCCCTTGTCGAACGGCGGGTTGCGGTCCACCTGGCAGAATTGTGGCTTGTCTGCCGGGATGTGATCGCTGCCCAACAACGGCGTCAGGTCCAGGTGCTGTTGCTTGGCGGTCTGGCCTTCGAGGATGTCCAGCAGGTCGGTGCGACCGATCAGCTCTTCCAGGGAACGCACGCCCAGCTTGGCCAGCCACTCACGGGTTTCTTCGGCGACGTAGGTGAAGAAATTCACCACCATGTCGACGGTGCCGATGTAGTGATCCTTGCGCAGCTTTTCGTTCTGAGTGGCGACGCCGGTGGCGCAGTTGTTCAGGTGGCAGATGCGCAGGTATTTGCAGCCCAGGGCGATCATCGGCGCGGTGCCGAAGCCGAAGCTCTCGGCGCCGAGGATGGCGGCCTTGATCACGTCGAGGCCGGTTTTCAGGCCACCGTCGGTCTGCACCCGCACTTTGCCGCGCAGATCGTTGCCGCGCAGGGTCTGGTGGGTTTCCGCCAGGCCCAGTTCCCACGGTGCGCCGGCGTACTTGATCGAGGTCAGCGGCGATGCGCCGGTGCCGCCGTCGTAGCCGGAGATGGTGATCAGGTCGGCATAGGCCTTGGCCACGCCGGCGGCGATGGTACCGACGCCCGCTTCTGCGACCAGTTTCACCGAGACCAGGGCCTGCGGGTTGACTTGTTTCAGGTCGAAAATCAGCTGCGACAAATCTTCAATCGAGTAGATGTCGTGGTGCGGCGGGGGCGAGATCAGGGTCACGCCCGGTACCGCATAACGCAGCTTGGCGATCAGGCCATTGACCTTGCCGCCCGGCAGCTGGCCGCCCTCACCGGGCTTGGCGCCCTGGGCCACCTTGATCTGCAGCACTTCGGCATTGACCAGGTATTCCGGGGTCACACCGAAACGGCCAGTGGCAACCTGCTTGATTTTCGAGCTCTTGATCGTGCCGTAGCGCGCCGGGTCTTCACCGCCTTCACCGGAGTTGGAACGCGCGCCCAGGCGGTTCATGGCTTCGGCCAGGGCTTCGTGGGCCTCAGGGGACAAGGCACCGAGGGAAATACCGGCAGAGTCGAAGCGCTTGAGGATCGATTCCAGCGGTTCGATTTCGCTGATGGCCAGCGGCGTATCCAGGGTCTTCACCTTGAACAGGTCGCGGATCATCGACACCGGGCGGTTATCCACCAGCGCGGTGTATTCCTTGAACTTGGCGTAGTCGCCCTGCTGCACGGCGGCTTGCAGGGTGCTCACCACGTCCGGGTTGTAGGCGTGGTATTCGCCACCGTGCACGAACTTGAGCAGGCCACCTTGCTGGATCGGCTTGCGCGCGCTCCAGGCTTCGGCGGCCAGGGCTTTCTGTTCGGCTTCGATGTCGACGAACCGCGCACCCTTGATGCGGCTCGGCACGCCACGGAAGCTCAGCTCGCAAACTTCTTCCGACAGGCCGATGGCTTCGAACAGCTGCGCGCCACGGTAGGAGGTGACGGTGGAGATACCCATCTTCGACAGGATCTTCAGCAGGCCCTTGGTGATGCCCTTGCGGTAGTTCTTGAACACCTCGTAGAGGTCGCCCAGTACTTCACCGGTACGGATCAGGTCACCCAGCACTTCATAAGCGAGGAACGGGTACACCGCCGAGGCGCCGAAGCCGATCAACACCGCAAAGTGGTGCGGGTCGCGGGCGGTGGCGGTTTCCACGAGGATGTTGGAGTCGCAGCGCAGGCCTTTTTCGGTCAGGCGGTGGTGCACCGCGCCGGTGGCCAGCGAAGCGTGGATCGGCAACTTGCCTGGAGCGATATGACGGTCGGTCAGCACGATCTGGGTACGCCCGGCGCGCACGGCTTCTTCGGCCTGGTCGGCGACGTTGCGCACAGCGGCTTCAAGGCCGAGGCTCTCGTCGTAGTTCAGGTCGATGATCTGGCGGTCGAAACCCGGGCGCTCCAGGGTCATCAGCGAACGCCACTTGGCCGGGGAAACGACCGGCGAGCTGAGGATCACGCGGGAGGCGTGCTCAGGCGACTCCTGGAAGATGTTGCGCTCGGCACCGAGGCAGACTTCCAGGGACATCACGATGGCTTCGCGCAGCGGGTCGATCGGTGGGTTGGTCACCTGGGCGAACTGCTGGCGGAAATAGTCGTACGGCGTGCGCACGCGCTGGGACAGCACGGCCATCGGCGTGTCATCGCCCATGGAGCCGACCGCCTCGTAGCCTTGCTCGCCGAGCGGGCGCAGCACCTGGTCGCGCTCTTCGAACGTGACCTGGTACATCTTCATGTACTGCTTGAGCTGGTCGATGTCGTAGAACGCCGAACCGTGGTCGTTGTCTTCCATGGTCGCCTGGATGCGCAGGGCGTTCTTGCGCAGCCATTGCTTGTACGGGTGACGGGACTTCAAGCGATTGTCGATGGCATCGGTGTCGAGGATCTGGCCAGTTTCGGTGTCCACGGCGAGGATCTGCCCAGGGCCTACACGGCCTTTGGCGATCACGTCTTCCGGCTTGTAGTCCCACACGCCGATTTCCGAGGCCAGGGTGATGAAACCGTTAGTGGTCGTGACCCAGCGGGCCGGGCGCAGACCGTTACGGTCGAGCAGGCACACCGCGTAGCGACCGTCGGTCATGACCACGCCGGCCGGGCCGTCCCACGGTTCCATGTGCATCGAGTTGTACTCGTAGAATGCACGCAGGTCCGGGTCCATGGTCTCGACGTTCTGCCACGCAGGCGGAATGATCATGCGCACGCCACGGAACAGGTCGATGCCGCCGGTGACCATCAGTTCGAGCATGTTGTCCATGCTGGAGGAGTCGGAACCCACACGGTTGACCAGCGGGCCGAGTTCTTCCAGGTCCATCAAATCGTTGGCGAACTTGGTGCGACGGGCCACGGCCCAGTTGCGGTTGCCGGTGATGGTGTTGATCTCGCCGTTGTGGGCGAGGAAGCGGAATGGCTGGGCCAGCGGCCATTTCGGCAGGGTGTTGGTGGAGAAGCGCTGGTGGAACACGCAAATGGCGGTTTGCAGGCGCTCATCGCTCAGGTCTGGATAGAAGGCGGTCAAGTCCGCCGGCATCATCAGGCCTTTATAAATGATGGTCTTGTGGGAAAAACTGCAGATGTAGTGGTCGGCATCGGCGGCGTTGGCCACGGACGAGCGACGACGGGAGGTGAACAGCTTGATCGCCATATCCTGGTCGCTCAGGCCGTCGCCTGCGATGAACACTTGTTCGATCTGCGGCAGGCGCTCCAGGGCCAGGCGGCCGAGCACGCTGGTGTCGATCGGCACTTTGCGCCAGCCCACCAGCTGCAGGCCGGCAGCGACGATCTCGCGGTTCATGTTCTCGCGAGCGGCTTCGGCTTTGGCCGGGTCCTGGTTGAAAAACACCATGCCCACGGCGTACTGCTTGGGCAGGTCGACCGCGAAATGCTCTTTGGCGACCGCGCGCAGGAACTGGTCGGGCTTTTGAATCAGCAAGCCGCAACCGTCACCGGTCTTGCCGTCGGCGTTGATCCCACCGCGGTGGGTCATGCAGGTCAGGGCCTCGATGGCCGTTTGCAAAAGGGTATGACTGGGCTCGCCCTGCATATGGGCTATCAGGCCGAAACCGCAGTTATCCTTGAATTCATCGGGTTGGTACAGACCTGCTTTCATAGACACTTTCTCACCAGGCTGCCTCTTATATCGAGGCAAATTTCTTTTCAATTCAACCGGTTACCTTCCACGCCGAACGTACGCCGGCTTAGCGGGGGCAAAAGGGAGGTCATTGTACACACCGACACGAACGCTCACAAATTTAGCGACGAAATGTCGCAAATCTATGTCGCATTTATGAAAGGTTTAAAGCGATATGCTGTGCTAGTCAAAACTTTTTTAATTCTGACCGCTACGACTCAAAAGCTACTGTAACGCAGACACCACAAAGCGCGCGGCCTGGAGGGGCTGCACGCCTTGCGATCTTTTTTGAGGTGCCGGGAGGGCGGCCTGGGTAAGGCCGCCGGATCTTCAGCGAGTTGCTGCCAGTTCTTGTTGAACGCTGGCGACAGTGCGAGGCCAAGGTTTACCAGCCTGAACCTTCGCTGGCAAGGCTTTGATGGCGGAATCAGCTGCGGCACGGCTTGGGAAGCTGCCGTAGGTGATCACGTAGAGAGGCTTGCCGTTGAGCACTTTCTTGAAATAACGGTATTCGCCGCCCTGCTCTTTCACGAACGCCTGGGCGTTCGCTTCGGAGCTGGTGCCGAGGATCTGCACGACGAAGTTGCCGGTGGGCTGGCTGCTGTACCAGCTGCTGCCGGCCTTGGCGACGGTGGCTGCCGGTTTTTCCGCCGGTTTGGCGGCTGGCGCCGGAGCCGGCTTCGCCACTGGCGCCGCAGGCTTGGCAGTGGCCACGGTCGGTGCCGGGGTCGGCTTGGCGGCTGGCGCCACAGGGGTCGCTGGCGTACCCGCGGGAACGCCCGCAGGTGGCGCAGTAGTGGTCACGGTCGGCGGTGTGGCGCTGGAGCCTTCCACCGGCACACCGTCGTCGCCTTCGGAGATACCACCGGCTTCTTCGGCGAGCGGGCCACGCATCACCGGCTGGCCCACCATCGGCAGGTTGGTCGGCTGACCGGAATTGGCGAACTCGACATTCGGCGTGGGCTTGCCCAGTGGCAACTGCGCCTGTTCGGTTGGCGCACCGGCGGTGGTCGGTGCCTTGCTGCGACCCGGAATCAACCAGGCGGCGGCAACCGCAACCACGACAACGGCGGAAATTGCCAATACGTGCTTCTTAGGCATAGTGAACCCCATCTTTGGACGCTTGACCGCAGAGCGGCTGGCAATCATGGCTTCGATCATGGCATCGCGGGCGACCTGGTTGATGGTGCCAGGCCAGCCGTCGGAGCTTTCGTGAATATCAGAGATCTGCGCAGCGGAGAAAAGTTCGATGCCCTGCCCTGCGCCTTCGAGGCGTTGAGCCAGGTATTCCCGGGTTTCGTCCTCTTCGTACGGCTGCAGTTCGATAACGTGGAACAGCTCCTGATCACCGCTGATCTGCTCCAGATCGGCGATCAACGACGATTCACCGAACAGGAACACATGGGGGCGACCTTCCGGCGTGCCCGCCGCCAGCGCCAGCAGCGCTTCCAGGGCGGATTCGTCGAGCTGCTCGGCGTCATCCACCAGCAGGTAGACTTCCTGGCCGGTCAGACCCAGTTGCACCACCTGCTTGAGGATCGCATTCGGCTCGGCAGTGGCGACGTCCAGCGCCTGGGCTACCTGACGCAGCACGCCCGCCGCATCACCGGCACCACGGGCCGACACCACCACGCTCTGTACGGACTGTTTGTTGGTGCTGGCCACCAGGGCCTGGCGCAGCAAGGTCTTGCCGCTGCCCAACGGGCCCGTGACGACCAGCAGCAGTTGGCTGTAGCGCGCGAGATGGTGCAGTTGCCCCAGCACCGGCTTGCGCTGGGCCGGGAAAAATTTGAAACCAGGCACCCGTGGAGCAAAAGGGTCGTGGCTTAACTGGTAATGGCCGAGGAACGCCTCGTCGGCATGCAAACTAGTCATCGGGATCTTATTAACCTTTCAGCTGAGCCAGGGCGCGGTAATCCGCTCCCAGCGTGGCCTGTAAAATCTCTTTCGGATAATCGTCGGTCACCACCGCTTCGCCCATATGGCGCAACAGCACCAGTCGCAGGCGACCGTCGATCACTTTCTTGTCTATTGCCATATGTTCGAGGAAGTCCGCCTCGGTCATCTCTTCCGGCGGGATAACCGGCAAACCGGCACGCTGGAACAGGCGAATACCGCGATCACGCTCCTGGGCGCTGATCCAGCCCAGACGTTGCGACATCTCCAATGCCATCACTGTGCCAGCCGCTACGGCCTCTCCATGCAACCACACACCATAGCCCATGTGGGTTTCGATCGCATGGCCGAAGGTGTGGCCCAGGTTCAAGGTGGCCCGTACACCGGACTCCCGTTCGTCGGCGTTCACCACCAACGCCTTGGCGGCGCAGGAGCGGGAAATCGCCTCGGTGAGCGCCACCTGGTCGAGTGCGCGCAGGGCGTCCACATGTTCTTCCAGCCAGGCCAGGAAGGGTTCGTCGCAGATCAACCCGTACTTGATGACTTCCGCCAGGCCCGCCGACAGTTCCCGCGGTGGCAAGGTGTTGAGGGTCGCGGTGTCGATCAGCACGGCCTGGGGCTGGTAGAACGCGCCGACCATGTTTTTGCCCAGGGGGTGATTGATGCCGGTCTTGCCGCCCACCGACGAATCGACCTGGGACAACAGGGTGGTCGGCACCTGGATAAAGTCCACGCCGCGCTGGTAGCAGGCCGCTGCAAAGCCGGCCATGTCGCCGATCACACCGCCGCCCAGGGCAATCACGGTGGTTCGGCGGTCATGGCGCGCGGTCAGCAGGCCGTCAAAGATCAGTTGCAGGGTTTCCCAGTTCTTGTGGGCTTCGCCATCGGGCAGAATCACGGAGATCACTGAGTACGCCGCCAGGCTGCGGCTCAGACGCTCAAGATACAGCGGCGCGACCGTCTCGTTGGAGATGATTGCCACTTGCCGCCCGGCAATGTGCGGGGCCAGCAATTCGGGCTGGTCCAGCAGACCTTCGCCAATATGGATCGGGTAGCTGCGCTCGCCTAGATCGACCTTAAGTGTCTGCATGTGTCCCCGCGTTGAAGATGTATTGACGACCGGTAACGTCGAGATCAGACGTTGCCTGATGGCTCTACGCCACACCCCGCAGGGTGATAGCGCGCCGCCGAGAATAGCGCATTTCGGGCCTGGCTTTAACGGGGTGGCAGCCGTTGCAGGCGCTCGAGAATGTCGAGAACCACCATCCGAGGCGGCCGCTCATCGGTTTCCACCACCAGATCGGCGATTTCCCGATACAGCGGATCGCGCAGCGCGAGCAGGTCGCGCAAGGTTTTTTCCGGGTTCGCCGTGCGCAGCAAAGGACGATTGCGATCACGAGCGGTACGCCCCACCTGCTGCTCGACCGACGCATGCAGATAGACCACCCGACCACCGGCATGCAGCGCCCGCCGATTTTCATCGCGCATCACCGCGCCGCCGCCGGTGGCCAATACCACGCCATCGCAGCCGCACAGCTCGGCAATCATCGCCTGCTCGCGGTCGCGAAAGCCCAGCTCGCCTTCCTTATCGAAGATCCATGGGATATTGGCACCCGTGCGCAATTCAATTTCCTTGTCGGAATCTTTGAATGGCAGGCGCAGCTCTTTGGCCAGCAATCGGCCGATGGTGCTTTTTCCAGCCCCCATCGGTCCTACAAGAATCAAATTTCGCACAGAATCAACGACTCACAGCAATCGCCTGGTTATTCATAATACGCGGAGTCAGGAATACCAGCAGCTCGGATTTTTTCTCCGCCAGCACATCGCGCCGGAAAAGGCGGCCAAGATACGGCACATCGCCCAAAAATGGCACTTTATCTACCACTTTGCTTTGGGTATTGGAGAAAACCCCGCCGATGACGATGGTCTCGCCATCCTTGACCAGCACCTTGGCATTCACCTCGTTTTTCTTGATCGGCGGTACGTCATTGAGTTTGTTGAGATAGTCGGGCTCGTCCTTGGTGACCTTGACCACCATGATCACATGGTCATCGGGGGTGATCTGCGGCGTGACCTCCAACGACAGGGACGCCTCCTTGAACGACACCGAGGTAGCACCCTGGGAGGTGGATTCCTGATAGGGAATTTCGGTGCCCTTCAGAATGCGCGCGGTTTCCTTGTCGGAAGTGACCACCTTGGGCTGCGAGACGATTTCGCCATTGCCGGTTTTCTCCATGGCGGTCAGTTCCAGGTCCAGCAGGAGGTTATCGGTGATAAAGGCGATGCCCAGTCCCGATGTACCCGTGAGTGAACCCAGGTCGACAAATGGCGAGCCGGGCACGTTTTCCGGCGCCTGGGCACCGTCCGGCAAAGGCTTCTGGATCCCCCCGGCAGCCCAATTCCCGCGAGTGAGCCGCCCACCCCAGCGCGCGCCCAGGCTTTTGTCGTAGTCGACATTGGCCTCGACAATCCGCGCTTCGATCATCACCTGGCGCACCGGCACATCCAGTTGCGCCACGATCCGCCGCAACTCTTCCAGGCGCTCGCCGGTCTGGAAGGCAATGATGTTATTGGTGCGGTCATCCACTGCGACTGAACCACGCTCATCGGTCGTGCCTTCAAAGCCGCTCACCGACTGAAACAGCTTGGCCAGGTCTGCCGCCTTGGCATGGTTGACTTGCAGTAGCTCACGGCGCAGCGGCGCCAGGTCGGCCATCTGCTTGCGCGACTCCAGCGCCAGCAGTTCCCGTGCAGCCAACTCCTCGGCCGGCGCCACCAGCAGGACACCAGCCTTTATCCGTTTATCCAAGCCTTTGGTTTGCAGCACCAGGTCCAGCGCCTGATCCCAGGGCACGCCTTTGAGCCGCAGGGTGATAGAGCCCTGTACGTCATCGCCGACCACCAGATTGAGGCCCGCCACGTCGGCAATTTGCTGCAAGGCAGCACGTAGTCCGATGTCCTGGAAGTTGAGGTTCAACTTTTCACCGCTATAGACGCCCGAATCCGCGCTGCCGGGAGGCGGTAGCTGGATCAGGTCCACACGATTGGGCACAGCAGCAGCCATCGGTGCCGTGAACGCTATCCATAGCGCCACACCGAAGGACGAGAAAGTCCTTTTCATTGTTTGATTCCGTTATGAGTTGACGTTTAGCACGAGGGTTCGCGGACGCTCCAGCCATCCCCCCTGTTCATCGGGAAACAACTCGACCAGTTCGATATGGCCGTCATGAATCGCTGTAACTCGACCATGGTCCGGCCCCAGATAGTCGCCGACTGCCAGGCGATGCACGGTCGAGGCCTGGCGCAGCAAGGCGAAGGTCTGCGCCCCACGGGACAACGTGCCGACCATCTCGAACTGATCCATTGGGTGGCCTTCCAAGGCTTCCCGCGGGCGAGCGAGGTCCGGCGCAGCGGCCGTCCGCCCTGGCGCGCGGTCGACTTGCAGGGCAATGGGCTGGAACGGATCGCGAATACCAGAAGCACCGTATACAAACGGTTGCCCTTGCATGACAGCCGCGTCCCGCTTGATGCCTCGTCGCTCATGCCAGTACGTCTTGGTCAGCAGATCAAGGCGCAGCAGCTTGCCATCCCGCCTTATGGCAATGTCGTGCGCCGTGGCGATTCGCGAAAGGCCGCCCAGGGCACTCACAAAGGTCGCCAGGTCGTGATAGGTACCGGTGACGCCGATGCGAACGGGCTGTTCGTGATAGAACGACCTAGACAGCTTATCCAGCGGAGTGACGCTCTCAATCACCAAACCGTTGGCCAGCGCCATCCTGGCGATGTCCTCAAGAAAGCCGGGCATTTCGGACTCTTCGGGCATTTGCTGCAAAAGCCCGCTGACCTTTTCCTGCATAAGCTGGACCTGGCGAGCCCGCTCTTCAAGGTCCGCAGCCAGGACGGCTTTTTCCGCAAGTTGCTGCTGCAAGCCCACTTCCTGCACCTCGACCTCGCGCAAGCGCTCCCGCGACGGGCTGAGGTACACAAGGTCGCCCACCAACAGCACCACGCCGGCCAGCGCACAGCCCAGCAAGATCCTGCCAGGTAAGGGCCATTTGGCAGCATTGTGAGTCAGCGCGGAAAATTCGAGCCAGGACCGGCTCATGGCTGGGCCTCGGAAGATTCTCCCTGGCGCACCATCAACTGGAATTCATTGTTGCCGCGAGCGCCTTCGGTTCGTACATGCTGCAGGCGAGTGGCGTGGGCGCCTTCGGATGCCTCCAGGCGACGCATCAGTTGGGCAATATCCTGGCTGGATTCAGCACTGCCGCTGATACTCACCGTATCGCCCTTCGCCACGACCTCATGCAAATGCACACCGTCGGGCACCGCACGGGCCAACTGATCCAGCAGCTGTGCACCGGCGGAGCGATTATCGTGCAGGTCCTGCACGACTTTCATGCGCTCCGCCAGTTGCTGGCTTTGCACCTGGAGGTCGTCAATGGTCTGGATACGCGAGTCCAGGACGCCGACGTCCTTGCGCACATGATCGTTTCGCGTCACCTGCCGGTCGATCGCCTGGTCGATCACCTGGTCCGCCAGCCACACCGTCGCGAGCGCGACACAGGCAAACGCCACCAGCAGTATCAGGAAATATTTACGCCTGCGCTCCGCCAGCGCCTGGCGCCAAGGCAAAAGATTGATTCGTGTCATCCAGCGAAACTCCTCAGGGCCAACCCGCAAGCGACTCCCATCCCAGGGGCATCCACGATCCACTGGGCACCATCGACTCGATGACCCGGCGTGAAGCTGGCGAAATCCTGACGGCAAGCGCGCGCCAATGCAAACCCTTCGACATCCACCACCCTGGGCACCAGCCCCGCCAGGGCCAACACGGCTTCACGGACCTCGACGTGCTCCTTCAGACACGCGGCCAGCAACACCTCGACCCGCGCGGGATCCTGCGTCGACGGCCCCTGGACCTGAAAGTCCAGCGCCACCTCGTCCAGCGGGTAGGGAATGTATTGCTCTGCCTCCACCTGGATCCTCCGGGCCATTTCGTCGTCGCCAAGCCCCGCCTGCATTTCAATGACCCGTGTAATGACCGAAGGACCGGAAACGGCGACCGCTGCCTGCCTGGCCGACGTGCGCAGCCGGGACAGCGCCGTGTACAGCGCATGGCCTATGCCTTCCAGGTCCAGCCAGACGCCGTCGACCACCGCCTGGGCCGGCAGCGCCTGTGTGGCGTAGCCCTGCACGGTGTAACGGTTGGCTGAACAGTTCAGCTCTACCAGCCTGATCCCTGCCTCATTGATGTCGACGCCAAGGACGGTGTCGACTTTGCGCCTGAAAAATCCCTTTCCCATAAAACTCCCCAAAGCTTTGCCTGTCTTAACGCCTGATTGCCGCCGGAAGCCCTGCATTCGGTCGACTTGTTGAGCCGGCGCGAATGACGCCCCAAGGCGAAAAATGCTTTAATGCCCAGCGTTTTTCCCCGCTTTTTATCTGCAGCTCGGGTCGATCCATCGTTTGCCATGCATGCCCCGACGCGTAACCCATTCTTTTCTCTGGAAATCCAAAAGCCTTGATCCGTCTGCTGAAGTTTTTCGGGTACTCCATTGTCGCGATCGTCTGCGGGCTGCTGCTCGTACTCAGCGGGGCCTACCTCTACCTTAGTCCGGGTTTACCCTCCGTAGAGGCCCTCAGAAGTATCCAGTTGCAGATTCCTTTGCGGGTCTACAGCAGCGATGAAAAGCTGATCGCGGAGTTCGGCGAAATGCGCCGCACACCGATCCGTTTTGCCGACATTCCACCTAATTTCATCAGCGCATTGCTATCGGCCGAAGACGATAATTTTGCCAACCACTATGGCGTCGACCCCAGCAGCCTGGTGCGTGCGGCCACACAACTGGTAAAAAGCGGACACATTCAATCCGGCGGCAGCACCATCACCATGCAGGTGGCGAAGAACTTCTTCCTCACCAGCGAGCGCAGTTTTTCGCGCAAAGCCACTGAAATCCTGCTGGCATTGCAGATCGAACGTCAGCTGACCAAGGACGAAATCCTCGAGCTGTACGTCAACAAGATCTACCTGGGCAACCGTGCCTACGGGATCGAGGCGGCCTCCCAGGTCTACTACGGCAAGTCTATTCGTGACGCCAGCCTGGCGCAGATGGCGATGATTGCCGGCCTGCCCAAGGCCCCTTCGCGCTTCAACCCCCTGGCCAACCCGGCGCGCAGCAAGGAGCGCCGCGACTGGATCCTGGGGCGCATGTACAAGCTGGGCAAGATCGACCAGGCCGCCTATGAGAGTGCGGTGGCCGAGCCATTGAACGCCAGCTACCACGTGCCGACGCCGGAAGTGAATGCCCCGTATATCGCTGAAATGGCGCGCGCCGAGATGGTCGGCCGTTACGGCAGCGAGGCCTACACCGAAGGCTTCCGCGTGACCACGACGGTTCCGAGCGATTTGCAGGAGATCGCCAATGACTCCGTGCATTCCGGCCTGATCACCTACGACCAGCGCCACGGCTACCGAGGCCCTGAGTCGCGCCTGCCAGGCAAGACCCTGAGCGCCTGGACGGCCGAGCTGGGCAAACAGCGTGCGATCAGCGGCCTGGAGCCGGCCATCGTCACCCAGGTGAAGAAAGATGGCGTGCAGGTACTGACCCGCACCGGCGAAGCCCACGTGGCCTGGGACAGCATGAAATGGGCGCGCCCGTTCCTGAACACCAACAGCATGGGCCCGATGCCGAAGCAACCGTCGGATGTCGCGCAAGTGGGCGACCTGATCCGCGTGCAACGCCAGAAGGACGACAGCCTGAAATTCAGCCAGGTGCCGCTGGCCCAGGGCGCCCTGGTATCGCTGGACCCGCAGAACGGTGCAATCCGCGCCCTGGTGGGTGGCTTCGCATTCGAGCAGAGCAACTACAACCGGGCCACCCAGGCCAAGCGCCAGCCGGGCTCGAGCTTCAAGCCTTTCATCTACAGCGCCGCCCTGGATAACGGCTATACCGCCGCCAGCCTGGTCAACGATGCACCCATCGTGTTCGTCGACGAGTACCTGGACAAAGTCTGGCGCCCGAAGAACGACACCAACACTTTCCTTGGCCCTATCCGTATCCGTGAGGCGCTGTACAAGTCACGCAACCTGGTGTCGATCCGCCTGCTGCAGGCGATGGGTGTCGGCAAGACCATCGACTACATCACGCGCTTTGGCTTCAACAAGTCGGACCTGCCGCCGAACCTGTCCCTGGCCTTGGGTACCGCGACCCTCACGCCGATGGAAATCGCCACCGGTTGGAGCACCTTTGCCAACGGCGGCTACAAGATCGCGCCGTACCTGATCGACAAGATCGAAAGCCGCAACGGCGACACCCTGTTCACCGCCAACCCGCCACGCGTGCCGGGTGATGTGGTCAACGGCATCGCTGCAACGGATGGCCTGGCGGCGCCAGGCAATGGCGGTATCACCATCGAGCCGACCCCAGGAACCGCGCCAGCCACCAACCCCGCTGCAACCGAACCGCAGGCACCCGCCGTGGCCGAGCGCATTGTGGATGGCCGTACCACCTATATCCTCAACAGCATCCTGGAAGACGTAATCAAGAAAGGCACCGGCCGTCGTGCCCTGGCCTTGGGGCGCGCGGACATCGCGGGCAAGACCGGTACCACCAACGAATCCAAGGATGCCTGGTTCTCCGGCTACAACGCCGACTACGTGACCACTGTGTGGACCGGCTATGACCAGCCGGAAAGCCTTGGCCGCCGCGAGTTCGGCGGTACCGTAGCGCTACCGATCTGGATGAGCTACATGGGCGCGGCCTTGAAGGATAAGCCGCTGCACACCCAACCGGAGCCGGAAGGCATCCTCAGCCTGCGGATCGACCCGGTCAGTGGCCGTGCGGCCTCCCCGAGCACGCCGAATGCGTACTTCGAACTGTTCAAGAGCGAAGATACGCCGCCGTCGGTCAATGAACTGGGCAACGGCGTCGTACCGGGCAGCCCGCTGCCGGCGGATGAAGCGGCGCCGATCGATCTGTTCTGACAGAGCCTGTGTTTAAACACAGATCCAATGTGGGAGGGGGCTTGCCCCCGATAGCGGTGGACCAGCCAGTTTATCTGTAGCTGACCCACTGCAATCGGGGGCAAGCCCCCTCCCACATTCGGTTCTCCGAGTTAATTACCACACAGCAAAAAGCCCCGACTCGCGAGAGCCGGGGCTTTTTGTTGGTGCGCTACAACGGCTTAGCCGTTGAACACATCATCCACGCTTTGCAGCGGGTAGTTTTTCGGATACGGCAGGGTGGCCACACCGGTCTCGATCGCGGCCTTGGCCACGGCATCGGAGATCAGGGTGATCAGGCGCTTATCCATTGGTTTCGGGATGATGTACTCACGACCGAATTCCAGCTTGGCGCCACCGTAGGCGTCGCACACGTCCTGAGGCACGGGCAGCTTGGCCAGTTCACGCAGGGCGTTGGCGGCAGCCACTTTCATCTCTTCGTTGATGCGCTTGGCGCGAACGTCCAGGGCACCACGGAAGATGAACGGGAAGCCCAAAACGTTGTTGACCTGGTTCGGGTAGTCCGAACGACCGGTGGCCATGATCACGTCGTCGCGGGTGGCGTGGGCCAGTTCCGGGGCGATTTCCGGATCAGGGTTGGAGCAGGCGAACACGATCGGGTTGGCCGCCATGGACTTCAGGCCTTCAGCGCTCAGCAGGTTCGGGCCGGACAGGCCGACGAACACGTCGGCACCGTTCAGGGCGTCAGCCAGGGTACGCTTGGAGGACGGGTGGGCAAACATCGCCTTGTACTGGTTCAGGTCGGTACGCTCGGACTGGATCACGCCCTTGCTGTCGACCATATAGATGTTTTCCAGCTTGGCGCCCATGCTGACGATCAGCTTCATGCAGGAGATGGCCGCAGCGCCGGCGCCCAGGCAGACGATCTTGGCGTCAGCCAGGGTCTTGCCGGCGATTTCCAGGGCGTTGATCATGCCGGCCGCGGTGACGATCGCGGTGCCGTGCTGGTCATCGTGGAATACCGGAATGTCGCACTGCTCGATCAGGGCCTTTTCGATCTCGAAGCACTCAGGTGCCTTGATGTCTTCCAGATTGATGCCACCGAAGGTGATGGAAATGCGCTTGACCGTGTCGATGAAAGCCTGCGGGCTCTCGGAGTCGACTTCGATATCGAAAACGTCGATGCCGGCGAAGCGCTTGAACAGCACGCCCTTACCTTCCATGACTGGCTTGGAGGCCAGTGGGCCGAGGTTACCCAGGCCGAGAATCGCTGTGCCATCGGAAATCACTGCAACCAGGTTGCCTTTGCCGGTGTACTTGTACGCCAGTTCGGGGTCGCGGGCGATTTCACGTACGGGCTCGGCCACGCCAGGGCTGTAGGCCAGCGACAGGTCGCGGGCGGTGGCGGTGGCTTTGGTGAGCTCTACACTCAGCTTTCCTGGACGAGGATGGGCATGATATTCGAGAGCGGCAGTTTTCAAATCAGACATATCGGCATTCCGCTTTTACTGTTGGTCGACGGACCGCCGAGGATACTCGTGTCGTAAAGTCCCTACAAGACTGGGCAGTCACAGGTGTCAAGGGCCCTGCACTAAGACTTTCGGCCAAGAGCCACGGGATACAAGGGCTCAACTGTTCACAATCGACTTAAAAAATGTCTACAATTTTTTCTCAAGGCGTCGATTTGAGCATGCCCGGATCGGTCAACGGCAGAAGCCAGCGCGCCTGACCTTTTTTCAGCCCGCCGCGTCGCGAGCGATCCTGTACCCAGCCCCGCGCCTCAACAGTGCGGCCTTGCAGACCATTGAGCGTGGCAGCATCGAATTGGCTGACCAGAACAGGGGCGATGCGTAATACCAGTGATCCCTGCATTTCAATCCAGATACCGCCACGATTGCGCTTTACCTGGCTGACCCGGCCACTGACCACGGCAAACCCGGAGCGTTTGAGCTGCGCCACAGACTGTACCGGCGATTGGCGCCACAGGCCCAGGCGCGCGTTACGGGCGCTGTTTTCAGCCGCCTGCTGACAGGTGACGAGATCGACATTCGGCGCCACGCCGACCTGGAACCCCAGGCCCTCGGCCAACAGCTGCGCCTCCAGGTTCTCGCCGTCGGCACCATAGAGGTGGGCCAGGGTGCGGCCATAATGATCCTTGCGATCACGCCCCGGCACCAGGCCGACACGACCACCGCTGGCATCCACCAACGCCTGCAGGCGCTGGCGCGCGGCAACCGCGAAAGGCTCGTCGGCGCGCCCCTTCTTGCCGGTTTCCGGGGCATTGATACCGATCATCCGCACACTGCGGCCATCCTTGAGGCGCACCGTATCGCCATCCACCACCCGCTGCACGTCCACGCGGGCCAGGGCTGCCGGCGCGGGGCAGAATACCTCGGCCTGCACGGCCGTCACCCAAATCGCAGGCACAAAAAAGGCGCCCGCAAGGGACGCCTTTTTCAACAGCTGGCAAAAGCCCATAAGGCTTTTGAGCCTTACTCTGCTGGAGTAGCAGCAGGCTTCTTGCCGAAAGCACCAAAGCGATCTGCGAAGCGCTGTACACGGCCGCCGGTGTCCAGAGTTTTCTGCTTACCGGTGTAGAACGGGTGGCACTCGTTGCATACGTCAGTACCCAGTGGCTTGCACAGGTTCGAGCGAGTTTCGAACTTGTTGCCGCAGCTGCAGGTTACTTCGATGGTTTCGTACGCTGGATGGATATCGGCTTTCATGGTGACTTCCTCGGGCTAGCGTGCCGCCACTCGACACTATTGTCGAATACCGCACGTAATTAGGCCGCGGATTCTACCAGACCTTTTTAAACGCGCAAGCGGCGACACCCATCGTGTGTCAACATAAAAGCACCTTTCATCAGAAAACTGGCGGCTACCCCAAGCCTCTCCCGGTCTGCTAGGCTCCCGCCCCTGCGCCACCGCCTGCCTTTATAGATGAGACCTCTCGCGTGCCCGACGCCATTTTGCGCCTAGCCCTGCCCTCGCCCCTGCGCCGCCTGTTCGACTACCGGGCCCCGGCCGGTGTGCTGCGTGCGCAGTTGCAGCCGGGCATGCGCGTGCGCGTGCCGTTTGGCCGTCGGGAGATGATCGGCATCCTGGTGGAAGTCGCCGACCACAGTGAAGTGCCGGCCGAGAAGCTCAAGCCGGCCATCGCCCTGCTCGATGCCACCCCGCCGTTGCCGCCCGCGCTGTTCAAGCTGTGCCTGTGGACCGCCCAGTATTACCAGCACAGCCTCGGTGACACGCTGAGCTGGGCACTGCCGGTGCTGTTGCGCCAGGGCGAACTGGCCGAAACGCGCCAGGAGCGCTTCTGGTCGACGGTGCCCGGCGCACGCCTCGACGACCCGCGCATCGCCCGCGCCCCGCGCCAGCGTGAAGCCCTGGCGACCCTGGCCCAGCATCCCCACGGCGTCGCCCATCAGCTATTGAGCAAGCTGATGCTGAGCAAGGACAGCCTCGACCTGTTGCTGGCCAAGGGCCTGGTACAGGTGGAAATCCGCAGGCACGCCCCCGACCCGCGCCACGAACACTGGCTGGCCCAGCCCGAACTGCCGCTGAACCCTGAACAACGCGCCGCCTATGAAGCGATTCGCGCAGGTTTCGACAGCTTCCATGCGTTCCTGCTGGCGGGCGTCACCGGCAGCGGCAAGACCGAAGTCTATTTGCAGCTGATCCGCGAAACCCTGCAGGCCGGCAAACAGGCACTGGTGCTGATCCCCGAGATCAACCTGGGCCCGCAGACCCTGGCGCGCTTCGAGCAGCGTTTCAATGCGCGCATCGCCCTGGTGCACTCGGCGGTCAATGACCGTGAACGCCTGGAGTCGTGGCTGGCGGCGCGGGATGGCGAAGCCGACATTATTATCGGCACCCGCTCGGCGCTGTTCACGCCGATGAAAAATCCCGGGCTGATCATCATCGACGAGGAGCACGACGGCTCCTATAAACAGCAGGAAGGCCTGCGCTACCACGCCCGCGACCTGGCGCTGGTGCGCGCGCGCCAGGAAGACATCCCGATTGTGCTGGGCTCGGCCACACCCTCCCTGGAAAGCCTGCACAACGCCTACACCGGTCGTTACGGGCTGCTGCGCCTGAACGAGCGCGCCGGCGGCGCCAAGCAACCACGCTTCCTGCGCCTGGACGTAAAAAGCCGGCCGCTGGACAGCGGCATTTCCGGGCCGATGCAACAAGCTATCGGCCAGACCCTGGCGGCCGGCCAGCAGGTCTTGGTGTTTCTCAACCGCCGGGGCTTTGCGCCGACGCTGCTGTGCCATGACTGCGGCTGGATGTCCGAGTGCGAGCGTTGCGATGCGCGCATGACCGTGCACCAGCGCCATGGCGAACTGCGTTGCCACCATTGCGGCCATGTGGAACGTGTACCGCGCCATTGCCCGCAGTGCGGCAAGGTCGACCTGCGTCCGGTGGGCGCAGGCACCGAGCGCGCCGAGGAGCGCCTGGGCATTCTGTTCCCGGACTACCCGGTTTTGCGGGTCGACCGCGACAGCACCTCGCGCAAGGACGCCATGAACCAGCTGTTCGCCACCATCCAGAAGGGCCAGCCGTGCATCCTCGTGGGCACACAGATGCTCGCCAAAGGGCACCACTTCCCCCGGGTGACCCTGGTGTCGATCCTAGATGCCGACGGCGGCCTGTTTTCCGGCGACTTTCGCGCCAGCGAGCGCATGGCGCAGCTGATCGTGCAGGTCGCCGGGCGTGCCGGGCGCGCCGAGGAGCCGGGCAAGGTGATTATCCAGACCCACCTGGCCGACCATCCGTTGCTGATTCAACTGACCGAACAAGGCTACTTTGCCTTCGCCGAACAGGCGCTGAGCGAACGCCGCTCCGCCGGCCTGCCGCCCTTTGCGCACCTCGCGCTGTTGCGCGCCGAAGCCCATAAACCGGGGCAGGCCGAGGGTTTTCTGGATGAAGCCTGCAGCGCCGCCGAACGCTTGCTCGGCGAGCTGGGGCTGAGCGGCATCGAATTGCTCGGCCCGGTACCCGCGCCCATGGAGCGTCGTGCCGGGCGTTATCGTGCCCAGCTACTCTTGCAGGCCACGTCCCGCGCACCGTTGCATCGCCTATTAAGTAGCTGGTTACTTGCGCTGGAGCAAATGCCCAGTGGCCGCCAGGTGCGATGGTCGTTGGATGTAGACCCGGTAGATTTGTATTAAGCCTGGCCATAGGTCCTGCGAAGGTTGGCAAGCCCGCCCTCGCCACGGATAATGCCCAGTTTTTCCACCTGCGCATCGCGCGCCGCCGCTTGCGGTCGAAAGAGAACACCATGAAAGACACCATTCGCCAGCTGATCCAACAAGCCCTCACCCAACTCGTCAACGAAGGTGTGTTGCCTGAAGGCCTGACGCCGGCGATCCAGGTGGAAAACACCCGCGACAAGACCCACGGCGACTTCGCCAGCAACATCGCGATGATGCTGTCCAAGCCGGCCGGCATGAAGCCGCGCGACCTGGCGGAAAAAATCATCGCCGCGCTGCCTGCCGACGAGAGCGTTACCAAGGCCGAAATCGCCGGCCCGGGCTTTATCAACTTCTTCCAGAACACCCAGGCCCTGGCTTCACGCCTGGATGCGGCCCTGGCCGACGCCAGGATCGGCGTACGCAAGGCCGGCCCGGCTCAGCGCGTGGCCATCGACCTGTCGGCGCCCAACCTGGCCAAGGAGATGCATGTCGGTCACCTGCGCTCGACCATCATCGGCGACGGCGTGGCCCGGGTCCTGGAGTTTCTCGGCGACACCGTGATCCGCCAGAACCACGTAGGCGACTGGGGCACCCAGTTCGGCATGCTGATGGCCTACCTGCAGGAAAACCCGATCACCAGCAACGAGCTGTCGGACCTGGAGAACTTCTACCGCGCCGCCAAGAAGCGTTTCGACGAATCCGAAGAGTTCGCCGATCGCGCCCGCGGCCTGGTGGTCAAGCTGCAAGCCGGCGACAAGGAATGCCTGGAACTGTGGGGCCGCTTCCGCGAGATCTCGCTGTCCCACTGCCAGGAAATCTACGAGTTGCTCAACGTCAAGCTGACCATGGCCGACGTGATGGGCGAAAGCGCCTACAACGACGACCTGATCAACGTGGTCAACGACCTCAAGGCCAAGGGCCTGCTGGTCGAGAGCAACGGCGCGCAGTGCGTGTTCCTCGAAGAATTCAAGACCGCCGACGGCGAGCCGCTGCCGGTGATCATCGTCAAGGCCGATGGCGGCTACCTCTACGCCACCACCGACCTCGCGGCCGTGCGCTACCGCAGCGGCGTGCTCAAGGCCGACCGTGCGCTGTATTTCGTCGACCAGCGCCAGGCCCTGCACTTCCAGCAGGTGTTCGAAGTGGCACGTCGCGCCGGTTTCGTCACCCATCCGATGCACATGGAGCACATGGGCTTCGGCACCATGAACGGCGCCGATGGCCGCCCGTTCAAGACCCGCGATGGCGGCACCGTCAAGCTGATCGACCTGCTCAACGAAGCCCAGGACCGCGCCTACAACCTGGTGAAGGAAAAGAACCCGGAGCTGGCCGAGGCCGACCTGCGCAATATTGCCCGCGTGGTGGGGATTGGCGCGGTGAAATACGCCGACCTGTCCAAGCACCGCACCAGCGACTACAGCTTCAACTTCGAACTGATGCTCAACTTCGAGGGCAACACCGCGCCGTACCTGCTGTACGCCTACACCCGCGTGGCCGGTGTGTTCCGCAAGCTGGGCAAGGACTTCAGCGAAGTCGAAGGCCGCATCGTGCTGGACGCGCCCCATGAACAGGAGCTGGCCGCCAAGCTGGCGCAATTCGGCGAAGTACTGAACAGCGTCGGCGAGAAAGGCACGCCGCATATCCTGTGCACCTACCTGTACGAAGTCGCCGGGTTGTTCTCCAGCTTCTACGAGAACTGCCCGATCCTCACCGCCGACGACGAAGCCCAGAAGCAAAGTCGCCTGCGCCTCGCCGCACTGGCTGGACGGACCCTCAAGCAAGGCCTGGAACTGTTGGGCCTGGAAACTCTGGAGCGTATGTAAGTTGGCTGCCAAGAAAAAACCTGCACCCAAGCGCGGCGCCAGCCGCTACCAGGCCCCGGCGAAGAAGCCGATCCCAGGCTGGTTGTGGATGGCCATCGGCCTCACGGTCGGCGCGTTTATCGTGTTCCTGATGAAGCTGGACCCAGGCCAGGGCGATGACGTCAAACGGGTCAAGCAGGAGCAGCAGAAGGCCACGAAAATGGCCGAAGCCAACAAGACTGCACCGAGCCCGACAGCACCGGTAAAGCCGAAGTACGACTTCTATACGCTGCTGCCGGAATCGGAAGTGATCGTGCCGCCTGACGCCGTGCCGGAGAAAACCCTGCCGACGCCGCAAGTGCCGACCACCCCGGTAACCCCGGCAGAAGCCGCGAAAATCGATACCGCCCGGGCCCAGGCGGCGTTGGCCGGGATTACTCCGCCACCAGCACCACCGGTTGCCGAAACCAAGGCCGCGCCGGTGACCAAGTTCTTCCTGCAGGCGGGCTCGTTCCCGAAGCAGGCCGATGCGGATCGCGTGCGTGCGCAGATCATTCTGTTGGGCCAGACGGTGACGGTGGAGTCCGGCACGGTGAAGGACGCGACTTGGTATCGCGTGCTGGTGGGGCCGTTCAGCAACCGCGAACAGCTCACCGTGGCGCAGAAGCAATTGGCCGGCGCCGGGTTTAGCAACCTGTTGTTACAACAGCGCCAGAGCCGCTGATTCGGGCTCAACTTCGATAAAAATGTGGGCGGGGGCTTGCCCCCGATAGCGGCAGTTCAGTCAATATTTTCGGCGACTGATACACCGCCATCGGGGGCAAGCCCCCTCACACAGTTGCTTTTGCAGCGCTCTGAAATGGGTGTCAGACCGATAAACACCACTCGTCCGCCATAAACCCCCATGGTTGAAATCCCCCCCGCCACCCCCATATGAGTTTCCATCAGGGCATTTTCGCCCCGCTGCGTGGAGACTCTCCCCTTGACCACCATCGTTTCAGTACGTCGCCACGGCAAAGTCGTCATGGGCGGCGACGGCCAGGTTTCCCTGGGCAATACCGTGATGAAAGGCAATGCGAAAAAAGTGCGTCGCCTGTATCACGGCCAGGTCCTCGCCGGTTTTGCCGGTGCAACCGCCGACGCCTTCACCCTCTTCGAGCGTTTCGAAGGCCAGCTGGAAAAACACCAGGGCCACCTCGTACGCGCCGCGGTCGAACTCGCCAAGGAATGGCGCACCGACCGCTCCCTCAGCCGCCTGGAAGCCATGCTGGCCGTCGCCAACAAAGATGCGTCCCTGATCATCACCGGTAACGGCGATGTGGTTGAACCTGAACATGGCCTGATCGCCATGGGCTCCGGCGGCGGGTATGCACAAGCCGCAGCCAGCGCACTGTTGAAGAAAACCGACCTGTCGGCCCGCGAAATCGTCGAGACCGCCCTGGGCATCGCCGGCGATATCTGCGTGTTCACCAACCACAACTTCACCATTGAGGAGCAGGACCTCGCCGAGTAAGCCACAGGCTTATTCCCGCTTGAGGCCGCCAAACACTATGTCCATGACTCCCCGCGAAATCGTCCATGAACTCAATCGCCATATCATCGGCCAGGACGATGCCAAGCGCGCCGTTGCCATCGCGCTGCGTAACCGCTGGCGCCGGATGCAACTGCCCGAAGAATTGCGCGTTGAAGTAACACCGAAGAACATCCTGATGATCGGCCCGACCGGCGTCGGTAAAACCGAGATCGCGCGACGCCTGGCCAAGCTGGCCAACGCGCCGTTCATCAAGGTCGAAGCGACCAAGTTCACCGAAGTCGGCTATGTGGGCCGCGATGTCGAGTCGATCATTCGTGATCTGGCCGACGCTGCCCTGAAGCTGCTGCGCGAGCAGGAAATGACCAAGGTCAGCCACCGCGCCGAAGACGCCGCCGAAGAACGCATCCTCGACGCCCTGCTGCCACCGGCGCGCATGGGCTTCAACGAAGATGCCGCACCGGCCTCGGATTCCAACACCCGCCAGCTGTTCCGCAAGCGCCTGCGTGAAGGCCAGTTGGACGACAAGGAAATCGAGATCGAAGTCGCTGAAGTCTCTGGCGTCGACATCTCCGCACCGCCTGGCATGGAAGAAATGACCAGCCAGTTGCAGAATCTGTTCGCCAACATGGGCAAGGGCAAGAAGAAAAGCCGCAAGCTCAAGGTCAAGGACGCGCTGAAGCTGGTACGCGATGAAGAAGCGGGACGCCTGGTCAACGACGAAGAGCTCAAGGCCAAGGCCCTGGAAGCCGTTGAGCAGCATGGCATCGTGTTTATCGACGAGATCGACAAGGTCGCCAAGCGCGGCAACTCCGGCGGCGTCGATGTATCCCGCGAAGGTGTGCAGCGCGACCTGCTGCCGCTGATCGAAGGCTGCACCGTCAATACCAAGCTGGGCATGGTCAAGACCGACCACATCCTGTTTATCGCTTCGGGTGCGTTCCACCTGAGCAAGCCAAGCGACCTGGTGCCCGAGCTGCAAGGCCGGCTGCCGATTCGCGTAGAGCTGAAGGCGCTGACCCCCGGCGACTTCGAGCGCATCCTCAGCGAACCCCATGCGTCGCTCACCGAGCAGTACCGTGAGCTGCTGAAAACCGAAGGGCTGGGCATCGAGTTCCTGCCGGACGGTATCAAGCGCCTGGCGGAGATTGCCTGGCAGGTCAACGAGAAGACCGAGAACATCGGTGCGCGCCGCCTGCACACCTTGCTTGAGCGCCTGCTTGAGGAAGTGTCCTTCAGCGCCGGCGACATGGCCGGGGCGCAGAATGGCGTAGCGATCAAGATCGACGCCGACTACGTCAACAGCCACCTGGGCGAATTGGCGCAGAACGAGGACTTGTCGCGGTATATTCTGTAAGCCTCACACAGAACTGCTTTGCTTCAAATGTGGGAGGGGGCTTGCCCCCGATAGCGGTGGATCAGTCAGCTTATCTATAGCTGACCCACTGCAATCGGGGGTAAGCCCCCTCCCACATTTTTAAGCCGGTTTATTCAAGAGCACCTCATATGGCCAAGTTTCCTACCGCTGTAAACCTGCACAAAACCTCCAACACCCTCGGCCTCACCTATGGGCCCGACGAGGTCTACCAGTTGCCCGCCGAACTGCTGCGGGTGCATTCGCCTTCCGCCGAGGTCCAGGGCCACGGCAAGCCCATCCTGCAATTCGGCAAGCTCAACGTGCGCCTGACCAAGATCGAACCAGCCGGCCAGTACGCACTGAAATTGACCTTCGACGACGGACATGACAGCGGACTGTTCACCTGGGACTACCTCTACCAATTGGCCGTGCGTCAGGACGCGTTGTGGGCCGATTATCTCGCCGAGCTCAAGGCAGCCGGCAAAACCCGTGATCCGAGCGAGTCGGTCGTGCGGCTGATGCTCTAGTCCAGGCTTCTTGCTCTTTAGAGGGCATTTTCTAATTTCATCTGCTTGAATGCCCTGTCGCGTGGCCAACGATTGGCCCGCTTGCGAAAAAAATTAAACTCGGGTAACCAATGGAACTGGCAAGTTCCCTGCATTTGACGATGCGGTATCAACGGTCACCCGAGTCGCAGTACCTGGCTTGTGTTGTGTATCGAAACCTGGTGCGCAGCGGTACCCGGTACTCGTCTTTCGGACAATGGAGCGTCGTAGATGAGTAACAAGAACAACGATGACTTGAAACGCCAGGCCTCGGAAAACACCCTGGGGCTCAACCCGATCATCGCGTTACGTAAAAAGGATTTACTGGCCTCGGCCAAGATGGTGCTGACCCAAGCCATCAAGCAACCGTTGCACAGCGTCAAGCACGTCGCCCATTTTGGCGTTGAATTGAAGAACGTGATGTTCGGCAAATCGCAGCTGCAGCCCGAAAGCGATGACCGTCGCTTCCACGACCCAGCCTGGAGCCAGAACCCGCTCTACAAACGCTACCTGCAAACCTACCTGGCGTGGCGCAAGGAACTGCACGACTGGATCGGCGACAGTAACCTGTCGGAACAGGACATCAGCCGCGGCCACTTCGTGATCAACCTGATGACCGAAGCCATGGCCCCTACCAACAGCGCGGCCAACCCGGCGGCGGTCAAACGCTTCTTTGAAACCGGCGGCAAGAGCCTGCTCGACGGCCTGTCACACCTGGCCAAGGACATGGTGCACAACGGCGGCATGCCGAGCCAGGTCAACATGGGCGCGTTTGAAGTGGGCAAGACCCTGGGCATCACCGAAGGGGCGGTGGTATTTCGCAACGACGTGCTGGAGTTGATCCAGTACAAGCCGATCACCGAACAGGTGCACGAACGCCCGTTGCTGGTGGTACCGCCGCAGATCAACAAATTCTATGTATTCGACCTGAGCCCGGAAAAGAGCCTGGCGCGCTTCTGCCTGCGCAATGGGCAGCAGACCTTTATCGTCAGTTGGCGCAACCCGACCAAGGCCCAGCGCGAATGGGGCCTGTCGACCTATATCGAGGCGCTCAAGGAAGCGGTCGACGTGGTCACCGCGATCACCGGCAGCAAAGACGTGAATATGCTCGGCGCCTGCTCCGGCGGCATCACCTGCACCGCCCTGCTGGGCCACTACGCGGCGCTGGGGGAGAAGAAGGTCAACGCCCTGACCCTGCTGGTGAGCGTGCTGGACACCACCCTGGACACCCAGGTAGCGCTGTTCGTAGATGAGCAGACCCTGGAAGCGGCCAAGCGCCACTCCTACCAGGCCGGTGTACTGGAAGGCCGCGACATGGCCAAGGTGTTCGCCTGGATGCGCCCCAACGACCTGATCTGGAACTACTGGGTCAACAACTACCTGCTGGGCAATGAGCCGCCGGTGTTCGACATCCTGTTCTGGAACAACGACACCACGCGCTTGCCGGCTGCCTTCCACGGCGACCTGATCGAACTGTTCAAAAACAACCCACTCGTGCGCGCCAATGCCCTGGAAGTGTGCGGCACGCCCATCGACCTCAAGCAGGTCACGGCCGATATCTATTCACTGGCCGGCACCAACGACCACATCACGCCCTGGCAGTCGTGCTACAAGTCGGCCCAGCTGTTTGGCGGCAAGGTGGAATTCGTACTCTCCAGCAGCGGGCATATCCAGAGCATCCTCAACCCGCCCGGCAACCCCAAGGCGCGCTACCAGACCAGCGACAGCCTGGCGGGCAAGCCACTGGAGTGGCAGGAGAATGCGACCAAGCATACTGACTCGTGGTGGCTGCATTGGCAGGCGTGGCAAGCGGAACGGGCGGGCAAGCTGAAGAAGGCACCGACGACTTTGGGTAACAAGACCTATGCCGCAGCGGAAGCAGCCCCCGGGACTTACGTACACGAACGCTGAATTGAAATGCGTTCAAATGTGGGAGGGGGCTTGCTCCCGATGGCCGTGTGTCAGCCATCTGATCAATTGCAATCGGGGGCAAGCCCCCTCCCACCGTTGGCCTGCATTCCAACCGTCACATCTCACAGGGCTTGAGCATGCCGCAACCGTTCATCTTTCGTACCATCGACCTGGATGGCCAGACCATCCGCACGGCGGTACGCCCGGGCAAGCCCCACTTGACGCCACTGCTGATCTTCAACGGCATCGGCGCCAACCTTGAGCTGGTGTTTCCGTTCGTCCAGGCCCTGGACCCGGACCTGGAAGTGATCGCCTTCGATGTGCCGGGCGTGGGTGGCTCCTCGACGCCCAACCGGCCTTATCGTTTTCCCGGCCTGGCCAAGCTCACTGCACGCATGCTGGATTACCTGGACTATGGCCAGGTGAATGCGGTAGGCGTGTCCTGGGGTGGCGCCTTGGCACAGCAGTTTGCCTACGACTACCCGGAGCGCTGCAAGAAGCTGATCCTGGCGGCGACCGCGGCCGGTGCCTTTATGGTGCCAGGCAAGCCGAAGGTGCTGTGGCTGATGGCCAGCCCCCGGCGCTACATCCAACCGTCCCACGTGGTGCGCATCGCACCGATGATCTATGGCGGTTCGTTCCGCCGCGATTCGAAACTGGCGGCCGAGCACGCGAGCAAAGTGCGCTCGGCCGGCAAGCTGGGCTACTACTGGCAACTCTTCGCGGGGTTGGGCTGGACCAGCATCCACTGGCTGCACAAGATCCGCCAGCCGACCCTGGTGCTGGCCGGGGACGACGACCCGCTGATCCCGCTGGTCAACATGCGCATGCTGGCCTGGCGCATTCCCAACGCACAGTTGCACATCATCGATGACGGCCACCTGTTCCTGATCACCCGGGCTGAAGCCGTGGCGCCGATCATCATGAAGTTTCTCGAGGAGGAGCGCATGCGGGCCGTGATTCACCCGCGACCTGCGGTGTAAGGACCACACCGCCGCGCAACTTGCCGAGAACCGACTATGGTTCTGAATTGGCGTGCCTGTTGATGGCTTGACGAAGGAGTGTTGGCTCATGCGAGAAAGACCCGTGACGAACCCGGCGCCCACCCCTGCCGCGTTCATCAACGCACAAAACGCGATCACCGGCCTGCGCGGTCGGGATTTGCTGTCGACCTTACGCAGCGTTGCCGCCCACGGCTGGCGCAACCCGGTGCATACCGCCCGTCACGCCCTGGCCCTGGGCGGTCAACTGGGTCGTGTGCTGCTGGGTGAGACCGTGCACGAGCCCAACCCACGGGACAGCCGCTTCAGCGACCCGACCTGGACGCTCAACCCGTTCTACCGACGCAGCCTGCAAGCCTATTTGAGCTGGCAGAAGCAGACCCGCCAGTGGATCGATGACAGCTCACTGAGTGACGACGACCGCGCCCGCGCGCACTTTGCCTTCGCCTTGATCAACGACGCCGTGTCGCCCTCCAACACCCTGCTCAACCCGCTGGCCGTCAAGGAGCTGCTCAACTCCGGCGGCAACAGTGTGGTGCGCGGCGTGAGCAACCTGTTCGACGACCTGCTGCACAACAACGGCCTGCCGCGCCAAGTGAGCAAACAGGCCTTTGAAGTCGGCAAGACCGTGGCCACCACCCCAGGCTCGGTGGTATTTCGCAATGAGCTGCTTGAGTTGATCCAATACAAGCCCATGAGCGAAAAACAGTACGCCAGGCCGCTGCTGATCGTGCCGCCGCAAATCAACAAGTACTACATCTTCGACTTGAGCCCGGCCAACAGCTTCGTGCAGTACGCCCTCAAGAACGGCCTGCAGACCTTCATGGTCAGTTGGCGCAACCCGGACGTGCGCCACCGCGAATGGGGCCTGTCCACCTATGTGGCGGCGCTGGAGGAAGCACTCAACGTCTGCCGGGCCATCACCGGTGCCCGCGAGGTCAACCTGATGGGCGCCTGCGCCGGTGGCCTGACCATCGCCGCCCTGCAAGGCCACTTGCAAGCCAAGCGCCAGCTGCGCCGCATCTCCAGCGCCAGCTACCTGGTGAGCCTGCTGGACAGCCAGATCGACAGCCCCGCCATGCTGTTCGCCGATGAGCAAACCCTGGAAGCCGCCAAGCGTCGTTCCTACCAGCAAGGCGTGCTGGACGGCCGCGACATGGCCAAGGTGTTCGCCTGGATGCGTCCCAACGACCTGATCTGGAACTACTGGATCAACAATTACCTGCTGGGCAAGGAACCGCCGGCCTTCGACATTTTGTACTGGAACAACGACAACACGCGCCTGCCCGCCGCACTGCATGGCGACCTGCTCGATTTCTTCAAGCACAACCCGCTGAGCCATCCCGGCGGCCTGGAAGTGTGCGGCACGCCCATCGACCTGCAGAAGGTCACGGTGGACAGCTTCAGCGTGGCCGGGATCAACGACCACATCACGCCGTGGGACGCGGTGTATCGCTCCACGCAATTGCTCGGTGGCGAGCGGCGCTTCGTGCTGTCCAACAGCGGGCATATCCAGAGCATCCTCAACCCGCCGGGCAACCCCAAGGCCAACTACGTCGAAAATCCCAAGCTGAGCAGCGACCCGCGTGCCTGGTACTACGACGCCAACCACGTCGAGGGCAGTTGGTGGCCGCAGTGGCTGGCGTGGATCCAGCAGCGCTCGGGCGTACAGCGCGAAACCCTCACCGCCCTGGGCAACCAGAATTACCCACCCATGGAAGCGGCGCCCGGCACCTATGTGCGAGTGCGCTGAGCTCAACGATCAGATTAAGAAGACTGGATGAAGACCCGCGACCGTATCCTTGAATGTGCCTTGCAGTTGTTCAACCAGAAGGGCGAGCCGAACGTGTCGACCATGGAGGTGGCCAATGAAATGGGGATCAGCCCCGGCAACCTCTACTACCACTTCCATGGCAAGGAACCGCTGGTGCTGGGGTTGTTCGAGCGCTTCCAGGGCGAATTGGCGCCGCTGCTCGACCCACCGGCGGACGCGCAACTGCAGGCCCAGGATTACTGGCTGTTCCTGCACCTGATCATCGAACGCATGGCCCAATACCGGTTTTTGTTCCAGGACCTGTCGAACCTGGCGGGGCGCCTGCCGAAACTGGCCAAGGGCATTCGCAACCTGCTGACCGCACTCAAGCGCACCCTCGCGTCCTTGCTGGCGCGCCTGAAGGCGGACGGGCAACTGGTCAGTGACACCCAGGCGCTGGGCCAGTTGGTGGAGCAGATCACCATGACCCTGCTGTTCTCCCTGGACTACCAACGCATTCTCGACCGTGAGGGCGAGGTGCGGGTGGTGGTGTATCAGGTCATGATGCTGGTGGCGCCGCATCTGCTACCTGCGGCGCGGCAGGCCACGGAGCGATTGGCGCTGCGCTATCTGGACGATCATGTTTAAGCATTATCCGGAAATCTGCGGCTGACAGTTGAGCCGAATCATTCAAACTCCCCGAATTGCTGGGTAAACTTGAATAACTCACTGTCATTCTTGATTCCCAATTTTCTATAAGCCGATTGTTTCTGCGTACTGATCGTACTCGCACTGCGTGAAAACTTTGCGGCAATCGAATTCACCGACATTCCATCCAGAAAACATCGCAGCACCTCCTGTTCTTTAGGCGTAAGACAGGCGTTCAAGCGCAACGGCGTTGCATAGTCCATTTTCGACTTCATACTCACGACTTCCAGCATTGATTGCATGCCCTGCAAAGCAGGCACCATGCAAGGCTGCAGATAAATTCGACCTTGGGCGACGGTTCGAATAGCCGTGATCAACTCCGTCAGGTTCTGGGTTTTACCCAGGATTCCCCAACAGCCAGCCTTCAGCGACAGTGATACGGTAGCGGGCGTGTAATGCGAACAGACAATCAACGGCCGGCACTGGCTGAAGCGCCGGTTCAGCGCTTGTATAAGACTCAGGCCATCGTTGTCCGAAGGGGCCAGGATGAAGTCCATTACCACCACATCCGCCGGGCGCCGCGCAAGGGCTTCCAGTAATTCCTTGGCCGTCCCGAAAGAGCCGACCACATGGAGGTCGGCCTCGTTGCTCAACCCCAACTCGATCCCCTGCCGAAGCATCGCATGGTCATCTAGCAGCATGACGGTATACGTAGTGGATATTGAAGTAGGCATAAATAAACCCGCATAAGTAAATACAACACCGCAACATTATTCGCTGCTGCGAGCACGGTATACCCTGCCCCATCAAGGGATCAACATAGCGGGGCAATAAGCGTTACCCCTTCAGCAACATCCTACAGATAATTCCCAGTACTACAGACAATTCCTAAGTTAACCCGATTATTTTTCGAACTATCACGAGATAAAACTCGCCACTTCACTATAGATGCCATCTGGCACTGCACGCCAAATTATATAACCGCCATTAGAGACTAGTTCGAAACGAACTACAGGTGCTGCTTTTTACCTGTGGCGGCTCTCGTTTATTAAAATCACGACCGGAATCATCATGAAATTTACCGCTATCTCCACCGCTGCAACACTTCTTGCCCTGACAGCTGCGTTATCACGGCCCGCATTCGCCACCAACGACGGGGTCATCAACTTCACGGGGTTGGTGACCGATGTGACCTGCACCGTCGAGGGTGCCGCACCTGGCACAGGCGCAGTGGTCAAAGACGTCAACCTGGGCGGCGTCTCTGCTTCACGCCTGGCAACCGCTGGCAGTCGCGCCAACCTCACCGGTTTCACCATTCGCATTGGCGGGCCCGGCGAAGGCAGTTGCACCAACGGCCGCACCGCCATGGTGGCGTTCGACCCAACCAGCCCGGCCATTGACGTGGCGACCGGGCGCTTGAACATCGACGGCTACGACGACCCTTCCGACACTACCAATGCCAAGAACGTACAGGTCGAAGTCACTAACCGCGACGGCTCCCCGATCAACGTCTACACCGATAAATCCGAGGGCGTCGTGATCGCCGATAACCAGGCCATTATCCCGCTGGCAGCCCAAATGTACGCCAGCGGCGCCGCAACCGAAGGCACGGTGAAAACACGCGTCGGCTTCCTGGTCGAATACGCCGAGTAAGGGACAACACGTCTGCATACGCAGACCTCGAAGCCCGGGACCTGCAATTGCATTGCGGGTCCGCCCCCAGACTCGAAGAGACTTCAAATGATTAAAAGAATGGCCTGCCGTGCTCTCGCCACCTGTGCCCTCGGGCTGCTATCGCTGCACGCGCTCAACGCCCATGCCGGCATCATTGTCCATGGCACACGCGTGATCTACCCCGCTGAGCAGCAGGAAGTGGTTGTGCGCCTGGAAAATAAAGGCGATCGCCCAGCACTGGTACAGACCTGGCTGGATACGGGCGACCGAAACTCGACACCAGCGACTGCGCGGACTCCGTTCACCCTCTCACCGCCGATGTTTCGCATCGAACCGCACCAACAACAGGCATTGCGCCTGCGTTATTCCGGCGCCCCGTTGCCTACTGATCGCGAAAGCCTGTTCTGGTTGAACATATTCGAAGTGCCGCCGACTTCCGCCGACGCCGCGCAAAACAACCAGATCGAATTGTCGTTTCGCACTCGCTTGCGGGTGTTCCTGCGCCCACAAGGGTTGCCATACCCCGTCAGCAGCGCGGCAACCAGACTGCAGTGGAAACTGGTCCCCCATGACAATGGGTTCGCCCTGCAAGCGACCAACCCCACGCCCTACCATATTTCGCTGGCATCGGTCGCGTTGCTGAGCGAAGGCAAACGGTTCAACAAGGCGCCGAGCCAGGCGGCCAATGACGGTCTGTTATTGCCGGCCGGAGACATGAAACTGTTTGCATTGCCCCAGTTGCGTATTCGTCCCAACGGCAACCCCAAGGTCGAGTTCGTTTCCGTCAGCGATTTTGGCGCCCGCGTGCAGCACACGACGGCTGTCACCCTTTCGTCCGCAGGATAACCCGCAGCATGAACGCGACTTTGATCTCACATTGGCTAACCAGACTCAGCCTGTTGACGCTTGCACTGATCTGTCCCGTCATGGCGCAGGCAAGCGTTGTGATCAGCAGCACACGGATCATCTATCCGCAACAGGACAAGGAAGTCACAGTAAGGCTGGAAAGCAAGAATCAGGTACCCGTCCTGATGCAGGCATGGCTGGACAAGGGTGACGAGCACTCTACCCCGGACGCCGGCGGAATCCCCTTTGTTGTCACGCCGCCGATCTTTCGTATCGAGCCAGGCCGGCAACACGTCGTGCGCCTGGCATACACCGGCGAAACGCTGCCGTCTGCGCAGGAAAGCCTGTACTGGTTCAACTTACTCGAAGTGCCTTCGCAGGCCGAAGATGCCGCCCAGGGCAACCAGTTGCAACTTGCCTTCCGCTCCAGGATCAAGGTGTTTCTCCGACCGCCCAGCCTGCCCTTTGCGGCCGAAGCCGCGCCGGAAAAATTGCAGTGGCGCAGCGTAACCACCGAGCACGGCCCGTCACTGGAGGTCTATAACCCGACCCCCTATTACGTGAATTTCGACAAGATCGAAGTGGTCGCGAAGGGGCAGCGCCATGCGCGCAAATCCGCTGCATCGAGCGGAGACAATATGGTGGCGCCCGATAGCCGCAACCACTTCCAGATTGCAGGGCTTGCGTCGTTGCGTACGGCCGAGATGACCGTGGAGTTCCAGACGCTCGACGACTTCGGGCTCACGATCCAGCACAGCGCCAAGGTGTCGCCATGATCGCCCCACCCTGAGTTCATCAGGGTCCAGTCCCTGCCTCTCGAGGTTGATTGACCCGCCGCAGCACAAATCAAACACGTCCGTTCAGTACTTGTTCGTCAGGACAGGGCCGCGCTTTGTCGCAATTCGGACCACAACTTTCCCCGGGAACGGTATCCATGAGTTCGAAAACACCGGCCAGACCCGAAAACGGGTTTATATCGCCTTTCAGGTTGACGCTTGTAGCTCAAGGTCTATTGCTGTTGGGTGGCGCCCACACTGCAGCGGCCCAAGACGCCACGCATTCTGTATTCAACCCGGCCTTTTTTCCCGGCGGGGCAGCGGGCTTGCAGGTCGACATTTCAAAGTTCAACCAAGGCAACGTCGTGCTACCCGGCAGCTACCGTGCGGAGGTTTATCTCAACGGCCAATGGATAGGCAGAGAGACGCTATCGTTCAAAGCGATGGACGGACAAGACACTGCGCAGATGTGCCTTGAGCGTGACGCGCTCTTCAGGTTCGGCATCGACATGGAGGCGGTCGACAGGCAATCGACCGACGCCGTATTTTCCGCATGCGCCGATATTGCCAGCTACCTGCCAGGCGCCAGCGGCCGGTTCGATTCCGGTGAAAATCGCCTTGACCTGCAGATTCCGCAGATTTACCTCGCACGCAAGGCTCGGGGTTATATCGATCCCAAACACTGGGACAGTGGCATCGACGCTGCCTTCGTGCGTTACAACGCCAACACCTTTGCCACCCAAACCAGGCATCAGTCGCTCAACTCCAACTACGTCGGCCTGAACACCGGGCTCAACCTGGGCGACTGGCATTGGCGCCACAACGGCAGCTACAGCCAATCAAAGGTGGGCACTGGCTACCAAAGCAGCAGCACCTACGTTCAGCGTGAAATGAGCTCGCTGCAGTCTCAATTGATGGTCGGCGAAATCTACACGCCGGGCGAGCTGTTCGACAGCGTCCGCCTGCGGGGTGCGAGCCTGTTCAGCGATGACCGGATGCTGCCTGATTCCCAGACCGGTTTTGCCCCCGTGGTGCGCGGCGTTGCCGAGACCAACGCGCGGGTTACCGTGCGCCAGCGCGGGGTACTGCTGGATGAGGTGTCGGTGGCGCCTGGGCCGTTTGTACTCAATGATTTATTCCCTACCGGATATGGCGGCGACCTGACCGTCACGATCACCGAGGCGGATGGCCGTCAGCGGGAGTTCATCGTCCCCTTTGCGGCCAACGCCAACCTCCTGCGACCCGGCCACCACCGCTATTCGCTGAGCATCGGCCAGCTCGACGAGCTTGGCCTTCGGCACCCACCCACACTGATGCAGGCGACCTACCAGCATGGCCTCAGCAATCTACTGACCGGCTATACCGGTGCGGTCGTGGGCCAAGACTACAACTCACAATTATTGGGAACGGCACTCAACACGCCATTGGGTGCGGTGTCATTTGACTTGACCCACTCCAATGCCCATGTACCTGGACACGGTTCGCGTGAGGGACAAAGCCTGCAACTGCGCTACAGCAAGAATTTCGCAGACACCGGTACTCACTTCGCATTGGGGGCCTACCGCTATTCCACTGAAGGGTTCCTGAGCGTGGGCGATGCCGCACGGGTTCGCGACCTTGCCATCGACGGACTCAGCCTCGACAGCGTCTCGCGCCTGCGCGACAGAATGGACATAAGCCTCAACCAGAGCCTGGGCAACGGCTCGGTTTACCTGACCGGTTCTTCGCAAAACTATTGGAACCGCACAAGTGGCAACCTGACCTTTACCGCGGGATACAGCGGCACCTGGAAGGGCCTTCACTATACCGTCAGTGCACAGCGCACCCGTGACCTGTTGAGCGACCGAGTCGACAAGCAGGTGGATCTGACCTTGAGCCTGCCACTGGGCAGCGGCGCGCGTTCGCCGACCCTGACCACCACGGTCTATCACGGCGACCAAAACAGTGGCGAGCGCGTGAACGTCGGCGGCAGCCTTGGCGAACGCAGCGAATTCAGCTATGGCCTTGGTGCCAGTCGAACCCGAGGCAGTGGCAACGCCGCGAGTGCCGATATGAAATACCAGGCCAGCCACGGCGTGCTGTCTGCCGGTTACGGGCAGAGCAGCGACTACCGCTCGGTATCGCTGGGGATGACCGGCGGCATCGTTGCCCACGCCGGCGGCGTGACCTTCGCCCCGGAGTTGGGCGACACCATCGGCATCGTCCAGGCGCCCGACGCCCAGGGTGCGCGGATCAACGGTAACCACAGCGCACAAGTCGGTAACAGCGGCTACGCCGTGGTACCCCACCTGACCCCGTATCGCCAGAACGTCGTGGAGCTGGACCCGAAGGACCTTTCGGTCGATGTGGAACTCAAGACCGCCGCCCAGAACGTAGCGCCCCGTGCCGGTTCGGTGGTGAAGCTTAAGTTCGAGACGGTCAGCGGCCAGGCCATATTGATCACGGCACTGCGCGAGGATGGCAGCCCGCTGCCGTTTGGTGCGGATGTGTTCGATGAGGACGGCGCGAGCGTCGGGGTGGTCGGGCAGGGTGGTCAAGCCTTTGTTCGAGTGTCTCGTACACAGGGACCATTGACGATCAAGTGGGGCCCCCATGCCGGCGCAGCATGCCAGTTGCATTACGACTTGGGTCCACAGTCGAACATTGCCGGCACCCAACGCTTGCTTAATCTCGACGCGGGCACCTGCCGGCTCGATACAGCACAGCACATGCCACCGTCGAGCGAGCGCAATGCAAGCAGTTGATCCGGCGCAGGCGAGCACGCCCAGCGCACTGCTTGCCTGCAACCGCCCTATTTCTTTTGCGGGACTGAAGATGAAACGCGCCATACAACTCATGTCAACAGTGCTGGTCCTTGGCTCGCCGATTGCGGCTCAAGCGGCGTGTGACAGGTATCAGAACGACACATTCACACTCACCCTTCCGTCCACAATCGTCGTGCCGGACAGCCTCCCGGTGGAGTCTGAAATTGTCATTAAGGAATTCACTGGTACGGCACCCTCTTACACCATGAATTGCGGCCACACTTTATTAACGATTACCGGGCGCTACAACGCAAGGTCTCACTCAAAGTACTACGAGACCGAGGTTCCTGGCGTGGGCGTGCACATGCGCATCCGACATTCCGGCTCGCTTTACCCTTTCTTTGGCATGCATAACCAACAACGCACATTCAGCGGCCCCCTCACCAGCTTCATGGCCGCGGAGTTGAGGTTCTATAAAGCCGGGCCTGTAACAGACGGGACAGTGCCTGCCGGTAACATTTGGGTGCAGAGACTGGATAACCGTCCGGAGAGTTTTACCTTGAGGCTCGGCAACGCAGTGCGCTTTGTCAGGCCCGCCGCCACCTGCGACCTGGCAACCGGCGACGTCAACCGCACGATCTCGCTCGACCCGGTGCAAGTCGGCGCATTCAACAACGCAACGACCGCGGGCCCACGCAACTTCGAGTTAACCGCAAACTGCACCAACGCTTCCAACGTGACCTTCCGCTTTTCCGGTACCCCCGCACCTGGCAATGATCGGCTCTTCGCCAATACGGGCACTGCCGGTGGCGTCGCCCTGTGGCTGTATTCGCGCATTGGCGGTGGTATCCAGAACATCCTCGCCAACGGCACCGAAAACACCCGCACGGTGCCGGTCTCCGGGGGGCGCGCGGTGCTGCCGCTGGGTGCGGCCTATCACAAGAACGGCACGGTCAGCCAAGGCAGGCTCGAAACGACCGCGACCGTCAACATCACCTATAACTAAAAACCTGAGGAGTATGTAATGAGGATTCGAGCCCTGCCCCTGCTGCTGGCTATCACCGCGAGCCTGGCCGCCACTGCGGTCCAGGCCGCAACCACGGGCACCTTGCGCTTTACCGGCCAGGTCAACGCCGGCACCTGCAACCTGGCCGCCGGTGATGTGACCCGCACCATCACCCTGCCCTCGATCAAAGTATCGGATTTTGATTCATCCGAAGAAGTGGGTACGACAAATTTCGACATTACCGCCGAGTGCGAATCGGACATTCAAAATGTGTTCTTTCTGTTCGCGGGCACTCCGTCCAGCGGCAATGGCGCATTGTTCGCCAACACCGGAACCTCAGCCGGGACGGCGCTCTCGCTTTCCCACCGAAACGTCGCTGACATTCCCGCCAATGGTTCTGTCGCCGAGCGCACCCGCCAGATCGCCACAAGCGGCGCAAGAGCGTTGTTACCGATGAATGCGTCGTATCGGAAAACCGGCACCCCAATTACCGCGGGTACCCTGGACAGCACTGTCACCGTTTCCATTACTTACAATTGATGGGGAACCGCGCACGAAAAAAATGCCCAGCCTTTGCAGGCCGGGCATTTTTTTCGCGTCCCGGAAAAATCAGGACTGACTGGTTGGCGTCGGGGTGACCGGCGTTGCAGTCGGGGTGGCGGCAGGCGTGGGTGCCGACACCGAGTTGGCTGTCGAAGCAGCCGGTGCCGTGGTTGCCGGCTTGGCGGCAACAGCAGGCTTAGGCGCTGCCGGTTTTTTCGCTGCAGCTGGCTTCTTCGCCGCAGCAGGTTTGGCGGCTGGCTTGGCCACCGGTTTCGCGGCAGCTGGCTTGGCCGCAGGTTTAGCAGCGGCAGGCTTGGCCGCGGGTTTGGCGGCTGCGGTTTTGGCTGCGGGCTTAGCGGCCGGTTTTGCGGCGGCCTTGACTGCTGGCTTAGCCGCAGGTTTGGCAGTTGCTTTCGCAGCCACGGGTTTAGCGGTGGCCTTGGCAGCCGGTTTGGCCGCTGCGGTTTTGGCAGCCGGTTTAGCGACTGCTTTTACAGCTGCCTTGGCCGCGGGTTTTGCAGCCGGCTTGGCGGCAGCTTTCACCAGAGGTTTGGCAGCCGTTTTAGCCGCTGGTTTGGCAGCGGCCGTTTTTGCAGCAGGCTTGGCAGCCGGTTTAGCGGCGGCCGCTTTCACTGGAGCCACTTTGGCACCGGTCAGTTTTTCGATTTGCTTTGTCAGGGTATCGACCTTGCTGTGCAGGGTCTTCAGCTCAGCTTTACTCGGCACGCCCAGGCGCGAAATAGCACTGTTGAGGCGCTTGTCCAGAGCCCCTTCGAGTTCGCCCCAAGTACCCAATACCTGTTTCTTCGCATCACTGATGCGCGAACCGGCAGTGGCTTTAGCAGCACCTACTTGTTTACCCACTGCGCTCTTGGTCAACTTCTCGGCTTTCTCGCCGTCCTTAACCAACGTCTCGAAGAGTTTACTGCCGTCACTGTCGATCTTCGAGTAAACGCCTAAACCAGCCAGCCAGATCTTGCGGGAATACTCTTCAACTTTCCCGACCCACGAGCTGCCTTCTTTCTGAGTAGTCTTTTTAACAGCCATCCCGATGTCTCCTTAGTGTTTACGCGCGACACGTTCGAGCAATGCCGTCAGCTCTTCGAGCTTAGCAGAGAGTGTCTCCACGTCATGTTTAGACGCAATGCCAATTCGATTCAAGGCACTGGCAACGCGAGTATCAAAAGCTTTTTCAACTTTATCCAGCTGAACTTCTACCAGACCTTTGACCGCGGAGACATTACTCTTTACTTGATCAATCTGACTGTTGGCTGCATCAAGTTGTTCCACTGCAACTTTTTTGCCTTTACTTTCAACATGTTGACCGGTTTTAACCAGCTCTTTGAAGTAGTCGCCGCCCTCGCTGCCGACCTTCGCGTAGGCACCAAGACCCGCCAACCAGATCTTGCGGGCGTAGGTTTTAACGTCACTCAACGCGCCGGTCTGAGCATCGATTTTTTTCTTCAGGATAACTTTGGCCATGGTGCACCTCACGCAGAAAAGGGGGGAGGAACGGCCCGCAGGAGTTGAGGACCTGGGCACAAAGTAGGCTGGAAAATTAGAATCGGCACCCTAAGTACTCGCGGATCAGGCCAAGGCTTTATCCAGGGCTTTCTCGATTTCGGACTTGATGGTGCCACTCATGGCCGACATCAACAGGCCCAGTTCCACATCAATGCGCAGCGAATCATCCGCCACCAATACGGTGCCTTTAACCCCCGAACGCTTGAGGTTCAAGGTATCGCCGGACCACGAAGGCTCCAGGCCATATTGCTCCTGGAGTTTATGCGCCAACTTCTCGGCCTTTGCGCGTGCCCCTTCTTTACCCAGGGAATGTGCACGCTCAACGGTTATACGGGCCATTACGATGACTCCTCTTTATAGGGATTTGAATACCTTGAATGCGGCAAAAGGTCTCGGTGCCTGCCTATCTTACCTGCAGCCTTGCCAAGACAAAGCAGGCCTTGGGGATTATCATGTCCCGCATTCTCTTTTGGTGACAGCGATATGACTGATCAGCGCAAAGGCAGCGATGCCGAACCCACCACTCACTTCGGTTTCAAGAACGTCCCGGAAAGCCAGAAGGCGGAAAAAGTCGCTGAGGTGTTCCACTCCGTGGCAGCCAAGTACGACCTGATGAACGACGTGCTCTCCGGCGGCATGCACCGCCTGTGGAAACGCTTCACCATCGAGCTGTCGGGGGTACGCACCGGCAACCGCGTGCTGGACATCGCCGGCGGTACGGGTGACCTGGCGGCCAAGTTTTCCAAGCTTGTCGGCCCTACCGGCCAGGTGGTGCTGGCGGATATCAACGGCTCGATGCTCAAGGTCGGCCGTGATCGCCTGCTCGACAAAGGCGTGGCCGGCAATATCGAATTCGTCCAGGCCGACGCTGAAAAGCTGCCGTTCCCCGACAACCATTTCGACTGCGTGACCATCGCCTTCGGCCTGCGCAACGTGACCCACAAGGAAGACGCGATCCGCTCGATGCTGCGCGTCCTCAAGCCGGGTGGCCGCCTGTTGGTACTGGAGTTCTCCAAGCCGACCAACGCGCTGATGTCCAAGGTCTACGACACCTACTCCTTCGCCTTCATGCCGTTGATGGGCAAGCTGATCACCAATGACGCCGAAAGCTACCGCTACCTGGCCGAATCGATCCGCATGCACCCCGACCAGGAAACCCTGAAGTCGATGATGGTAGAAGCCGGTTTCGACCGCGTGACCTACCACAACATGACTTCGGGCATTGTCGCCCTGCACCGTGGCATCAAGCCCTGATGCTGCTCAAAGGCCTTCTCGCCAGCGTCGAACACGGGATCAACCGTGTACTGCGCCTGGACAGCACCGCCCTGGCACGGCTCGCGCACTTGAACGGCAAGGTCATCGCCGTGGACTGCAGCAGCCCCGCCCTGCAGCTGTTTATCCTGCCCAGCGATGAAGGCCTGCTGCTCGCCACTCAATGGGCTGCCGAAGCCGACTGCACCCTGCGTGCACCCGCCTCCAGCCTGTTGCACCTGGCGCTGAGCCGCAACAAGACCGCCATCCTCCACGGCCCCGAAGTGCACCTGGAAGGCGACAGTGCGGTCCTGATGGACCTGGCCGCCGTGCTGCAGGACCTGGAACTGGACTGGGAATACGAGCTGTCCCGCTGGATCGGCCCCGTCGCCACCCAACTGATCAGCGGGCACCTGCGCAGTCGCACGCGCTGGTACCAGCAGGGGTTCGCCAGCCTCAACCAGAACCTTGCCGAATACTTGAGCGAAGAATCGCGCACCCTGGTCGGCGAACGAGAAGCGCAAGCGCGCTTTCGTGAGCTCGACAAGGCCAAAATCGACCTGGAACGCCTCGAGGCCCGCTTCGAGCGCCTGAGCCGTTCCCTTGATCCAAGCGATAACGCATGAAGCTGCTCGCCGTCCGCCGTTTGTTCCGTATCCAGCGCGTCGTAATCCGCTACCGCCTCGATGACCTGCTGTTCGCCCTGCCCTTGCCATGGTTCCTGCTGGCGGTGCGCTATGTGCTGCCTTGGCGCTGGTTCCCGCGCAAACAGCTGGAGTTGAGTCGAGGCGCGCGCCTGCGCCTGGCGTTGCAGGACCTGGGGCCGATTTTTATCAAGTTCGGGCAGATCCTCTCCACGCGCCGCGACCTGCTGCCCGAAGACATCGCCGACGAACTGATGCTGCTGCAGGATCGCGTGCCGCCGTTCGATTCCCAGCAGTCGATGAAGCTGATCGAAGAGCAACTGGGCAAGAAGATCAGCGAGGTGTTCAGCCGCTTCGACGTCGAACCGCTGGCCTCGGCCTCGGTGGCGCAAGTGCACGCCGCGCAGTTGAAGAGCGGCGAAGAAGTGGTGGTGAAGGTGATTCGCCCGGGCCTCAAGCCGATCATCGGCCAGGACCTGGCGTGGCTGTTTATCCTGGCCCGCGCCGCCGAACGTTTCTCTGCCGATGCGCGCCTGCTGCACCCGGTGGACGTGGTCGCCGACTACGAAAAAACCATCTACGACGAACTCGACCTGCTGCGCGAAGCGGCCAACGCCAGCCAGCTCAAGCGCAACTTCGAAGGCTCGCCGCTGCTGTACGTGCCGCAGGTGTACTGGGACTGGTGCCGCCCGAAAGTGCTGGTGATGGAGCGCATCTACGGCGTGCAGGTCACCGACCTCGCGACCCTGGCCGACCAGCGCACCGACATGAAGATGCTTGCCGAGCGCGGCGTGGAGATCTTCTTCACCCAGGTGTTCCGCGACAGTTTCTTCCACGCCGACATGCACCCCGGCAATATCTTCGTCAGCACCGTCAACCCGTGGAGCCCGCAGTACATTGCGATCGACTGCGGCATCGTCGGCAGCCTGACCCCGGAAGACCAGGACTACCTGGCGCGCAACCTGTTCGCCTTCTTCAAGCGCGACTACCGCCGCGTGGCGCAGTTGCACATCGATTCGGGCTGGGTGCCGGCGGAAACCAAGCTCAATGAATTCGAAGCGGCGATCCGCACCGTGTGCGAGCCGATCTTTGAAAAACCCCTGAAAGATATCTCCTTCGGCCAGGTGCTGATGCGCCTGTTCCAGACCGCGCGGCGCTTCAATATGGAAGTGCAGCCGCAACTGGTGCTGCTGCAAAAAACCCTGCTCAACATCGAAGGCCTGGGCCGTCAGCTGTACCCGGACCTCGACCTGTGGAACACCGCCCAGCCGTTCCTGGAACGCTGGATGCGCGAGCGGGTCAGCCCGAAAACCCTGCTGGGCAACCTGCACAGCCAGTTCGAACAGCTGCCGCACCTGGCCAACATGACCCGCGACCTGCTGGAGCGCATGTCCCAGCCCCATGCCAAAGACCCAGCGCCGCCCTGGCAGAAGCGCAAGGACGACTGGTTCCTGCGCCTGCTGGGGGCCGCGCACCTGGTCGGTGGCGTGATGCTGGCCATTGGCGGGCCGCTGAACCAACTGGGCCACTGGCCGGCCGGCATCATGGTCGCCGTGGGTGTTTATCTGATCGTGCGTCGATAGCCAATCCGGTTATACACTGTCGCAAATTGCCGGAGCCGAAAATGAAAGACTGGCTGGACGAGATCAAGTGGGACAGTGACGGCCTGGTGCCGGCCATTGCCCAGGACTACAAGACCGGGCGCGTGCTGATGATGGCCTGGATGAACCGCGAGGCCCTGAGCCTCACCGCCACTGAGCAGCGCGCCATCTACTGGTCACGTTCCCGTGGCAAACTGTGGCGCAAGGGCGAAGAGTCCGGGCACGTGCAGACCCTGCACGAGATGCGCATCGACTGCGACGCCGACGTGGTGATCCTCAAGGTCGAGCAGATCGGCGACATCGCCTGCCACACCGGCCGCCACAGCTGCTTCTATCGCGTGTTCGAGAACGGCGAATGGAAGGTTGTAGAGCCGGTGCTCAAAGACCCGCACGCCATCTACTCGGCAGGACACTGACCATGAGCGATACCCTCAACCGTGTGGCCCAGGTGCTGGAGGACCGCAAAGGTGCGGATGCCGACAGCTCCTACGTCGCCAGCCTGTATCACAAGGGCCTGAACAAGATCCTGGAAAAACTCGGCGAAGAGTCCATCGAGACCATCATCGCGGCCAAGGACGCGCAAATCAGCGGCGATTGCAGCGATGTCATCTATGAGACCGCCGACTTGTGGTTCCATAGCCTGGTCATGCTCGCCCAACTGGGGCAGCATCCACAGGCCGTGCTGGATGAACTGGACCGTCGCTTCGGCTTGTCCGGGCACGCCGAAAAGGCCTCGCGCCCGTCCGCCTGAATAACTTTTACTAGAGGATTTGCAGCATGGGCATTTTTGACTGGAAACACTGGATCGTCATTCTGGTAGTGGTGGTACTGGTATTCGGCACCAAGAAACTCAAAAACCTCGGCACCGACGTGGGCGAGTCGATCAAGGGCTTCCGTAAAGCCATGAACGACGATGAGAAGCCTGCCGACCCGGCCGCCAACCCGGTGCCACCGGCCCAGCCTGTACACCCCCAGGCCACCCAGCCGATCACCGAGCGTCGCACCTTCGACGTGCAGGCTGAAAAAGTCGAAGAGCCGACCCGCAAAGACTCGTGAGCACTGACTAATGTTTGGTATCAGCTTCTCTGAACTGCTGCTCGTCGGCCTGGTTGCCTTGCTGGTACTGGGGCCGGAACGCCTGCCCGGTGCCGCACGCACGGCCGGCCTGTGGATCGGGCGCCTGAAACGCAGTTTCAACGCCATCAAACAGGAAGTTGAACGGGAAATCGGCGCCGACGAGATCCGTCGCCAACTGCACAACGAACATATTCTGTCGTTGGAACAGGAAGCCCGGAAGATCCTGTCGCCGGTGCAGGAGCCCGCCAAACCGGTGGAGCCTGTGGCCGAGCACAGCATCGCGCCTGCGCCTGCGGTGGATACCCAGCCCGCCGCCCCGACCCCGACCCCGACCGCTGCAACCGAGCCTGCGCCGACGCCCGCTGCGTCGCCCGCGCCCCATGACCCTACATTGCCGCCGCGAGCCCCATGAGCGCTGATAAACCGGAAAACGACCAGCATATGCCGCTGGTCTCGCACCTGACCGAGCTGCGGACCCGCCTGCTGCGTTGCGTGGCCGCGATCTTCGTGATCTTTGCCGGGCTGTTCGCCTTTACCCAGCAGATCTACACCTTCGTCTCCACGCCGCTGCGCCAGTACCTGCCGGCCGGCGCGACGATGATTGCCACCGATGTGTCATCGCCCTTCCTCACACCGTTGAAGCTGACGATGATGGTCTCGCTGTTCCTGGCGATCCCGGTGATCCTGCACCAGATCTGGGGCTTTATCGCGCCGGGCCTGTACAAGCATGAGAAGCGCATCGCCGTGCCCTTGCTGGTGTCGAGCATCCTGCTGTTCTACACCGGCATGGCCTTCGCCTACTTCCTGGTGTTCCCGTTGATCTTCAAGTTCTTCGCCGCCGCCACCCCGGCCGGCGTGGAGATGATGACGGACATCACCAGCTACCTCGACTTCGTGATGACGCTGTTCTTCGCCTTTGGCGTCGCCTTCGAAATCCCCGTGGCCGTGGTGTTGCTGGTGTGGATCGGCGTGGTCAACGTGCAGTACCTGAAGAAGATCCGCCCGTACGTGATCATCGGCTGCTTCGTGGTCGGCATGATCCTCACGCCGCCGGACATCTTCTCCCAGACCCTGCTGGCCGTGCCGATGTGGATGCTGTTCGAGATCGGCATCCTGTTCAGCGGCCTGATCAGCAAGCGTGGCGATCACCCGGATGACCAACCCGCAGACGACGACCAGCCGCCAGCGACCCAGCCGTGAACCTGCTGCTGCTGTTCGATGCCGACTTTATCGCGGCCGACCGGGTGATCCTGCGTGATCGGCGCCTGGTGCATATGCAGGAAGTCCACCGCGCCGCCGTAGGCGACAGCCTGCGGGTCGGGCGCCTTGGCGGGTTGATGGGCAACGCGCAATTGCTGCGCCTGGAAGCCCGTGAAGCCGAACTGCAAGTGAGCTTCGACCAACCACCGCCGGTCAAACTGCCCCTGACCCTGCTGCTGGCCCTGCCACGTCCGAAGATGCTGCGCCGGGTCCTGCAAACCGTGGCGGCCATGGGCGTGCCGAAAGTGGTGCTGGTCAACAGCTACCGGGTGGAAAAAAGCTTCTGGCAGACCCCCTTCCTGGAGCCCGAGGCCATTCGCGAACAACTGATCCTCGGCCTGGAACAGGCGCGGGACACGGTACTGCCGGAAATCCTTATCGAAAAGCGCTTCAAGCCCTTCGTCGAAGACCGCCTGCCGGCCATGACCGCAGGCACCTTTGGCCTGATTGGCCATCCCGGCGACTACCCACCCTGCCCACGCGGCCTGGACGAACCGGTCACCCTGGCCATAGGCCCGGAAGGTGGCTGGATCCCCTATGAGGTGGACCTGCTGGCCAAGGCCGGCTTGCAGCCGGTGCAATTGGGCGCCCGCATCCTGCGCGTCGAAACGGCCGTCACCGCCCTGCTCGCCCGCCTTTTCTAACCACACCGCATAACCCTTTGGGAGGGGGCTTGCTCCCGATAGCGGCGGGTCAGTCAGCATTTCTGATACTGAACCACCGCTATCGGAGCAAGCCCCCTCCCACAGGGGACAGCGTCGCTACAGAATTCCGTATGCAAGCCGATAACCCGTGAATAAGTCCAAGCCTTGTTCCAGGGGAGTTCGCAACATGTATCGTTGGTTAGCCGAAAAGCTGGGGAATGTCAGCGTCAAAACCAAGCTGGCGGTGGGCTTTGGCCTGGTATTGCTGTTGACACTGATGATCACCTTCACCGGCTGGAGCGGCCTGGGCGACGTGATCAGCCGTGGTGACAAGCTGGGTTACATCTCCAGCCTCAACGGCTTGACCAAAGACCTGCGCCTGGCACGCCTTGACTACGAGATGCGCCGTGGCGAACAAGGCCCGACCGCCGTCAGCGAACTGCTGAACAAGCTGGACACTGGCCTGAAGACCGCACGCAGCCTGATCGAACAACCCACGGATGCCGCCCTGGTCGATGAGCAATTGGCCGCCGTGGACCAGTACAAGCGCGCGTTCAACGATATGGTGCAGGCAGGCACCAACCGCGAAAATGCCCGCAGCAAGCTGGGCGATACCGCCGATAATGCGGTACTCAAGGTCAGCGAAGTGGAGAAATCCCTGCTGCAAGGCGACAGTGTCACGCTGTTCAACAGCGTGGTGGACCTGAGCAAACTGATCCAGCAAGCACGCTTCCAAGTACGGGGCTACACCTACAGCGGCAAGGTGGAGGCCGAGCAGCCCGCGCTGGATGCCATCGACAACGCGCTGAAAAAAATCACCAGCCTCACCAGCCAAATACCTGATCAGTATTCAGCCAACCTGCAACAGGCCAGCGTCTCACTGCAAGCCTACCGCGCCGCCGTCAGCCAATACCGCGACTCTCAAGTGGCCAGCGCAGCGGCACTCAAGACCATGTCTGCCCAGGGCGATATCCTGCTGGGCCACAGTGACAAACTGACGGTTTCCCAGACCGCGGTACGCGATGCGGATGCCGCGCAAGCCAAATACTTGCTGCTAACGGCCACCGTGCTGGCGCTGATCTTCGGCCTGGTTGCCGCCTGGGCCATCACCCGCCAGATCATCCTCCCCCTGAACCAGACCCTGCAGGTCGCCGAGCGTGTCGCGTCGGGCGACCTGAGCCACAACCTCACCTCCTTGCGCCAGGATGAGCTGGGCCAATTGCAACGCGCCATGCAAAGCATGACCGTGGGCCTGCGCGAGTTGATCGGCGGCATCAGCGAAGGGGTCACCCAGATCGCCAGCGCTGCCGAGCAACTGTCGGCCGTGACCGAACAGACCAGCGCCGGGGTCAACAGCCAGAAAGTCGAGACCGACCAGGTGGCCACCGCCATGAATGAAATGGCCGCTACCGTGCAGGAAGTGGCGCGCAATGCCGAGGAAGCCTCGGAAGCCGCGCTGGCCGCCGACCAGCAGGCCCGCGAAGGCGACAAAGTGGTCGGCGAAGCGATCGCCCAGATCGAACGCCTCGCCACTGAAGTCGGCAACTCCACGGTCGCCATGGCCGATCTGAAGCGCGAAAGCGACAAGATCGGCAGCGTGCTCGATGTGATCAAGTCCGTGGCCCAGCAAACCAACCTGCTGGCGCTCAACGCAGCCATTGAAGCGGCACGGGCCGGTGAGGCCGGACGCGGTTTCGCGGTGGTGGCCGATGAAGTACGCAGCCTGGCCCAGCGCACCCAGAAGTCCACCGAAGAGATCGAAGAGCTGATCGTCGGCCTGCAAAGCGGCACCCAGCAGGTAGCGAACATCATGGACAACAGCCGTGGCCTCACCGACAGCAGTGTCGAGCTGACCCGCCGCGCCGGCAGCGCCTTGGAGAACATCACACGTACGGTCTCGACCATCCAGGCGATGAACTCCCAGATCGCCACCGCCGCCGAGCAGCAAAGCGCCGTGGCGGAAGAGATCAATCGCAGTGTGTTGAACGTGCGCGATATCTCCGAGCAGACGGCTTCGGCCAGTGAAGAGACCGCCGCATCGAGTACCGAACTGGCGCGCCTGGGCACTCATCTCCAGGCGCTGGTCGGCCGCTTCAGGGTCTGACCCCTTCCCCGCGTGGCGACCCGCCCTGGGTCGCCGCCTGCAATCTGTGAAATTTCCTACGCATTTATCAGCCCCACCTCTGCGCCGAGAGAACTAGCGTTCAATTCAGCTCAATGTGCCTGCGCACGTTGAGAACGCCCACTGTTCACTTGTCGGAGGTTGATCATGCTTCGTCGAATGACTTACCTGCTGGGTGACGCCAGTGTCACTCTCAAACTGGCCCTGGGCTTCTCCCTGGTCCTGGCATTGAGCCTTGTGATTGCCGTGACTGGCTGGCAAGCGCTGGCCGCGTCCCTTTACCGCTCGCAGACCCTGACCGTGCTCGCGCAACTGGCCGTGACGGGTGAAGAACTGCGGGCCGACAGAATCGTCTACCGAACCCTGGACGATACCAACAGCCTCAACAAATTGAGCGTGAGCATAGAAAAAATCGACGGATTCCTGAGCGAGCTTTCCAACCGGCTCAAAGTCCCCAAATCCATTCAATACCTGCAGGAGATGACCCGCCTCTCCGCAACGTTCAAAACCACGCTCAAGGAGGTGCCCGCCCTGGTCGAGAAACGTGAGAGTGCCCGTGAACAACTGAAGCAGAGCTCCGTACGCACCGGCGACGTGCTGGCACAACTGGCCAGCGACTTACCCGACCAGGAGGATGAAAAAGCCCTCGATGCCATCGAAAACCTGCGCCAGGCCATAGAGCAGGCGGAGGATCGCGCCCAAACCCCTGCCTGGGCCGCCAGCTCGCTGGATGCCTACGCCCAGGCCGTCAGCGACGCCGAGCGCAACCTCGAACTCGCCCAGGCTGGCGTAGCAAAATTGCCGGTCGACAGCGGCGCCCTGAAAAATACCGTGCTCAGTATCCGCACCCACCTCACACGCCTCAAGGACACGCAACTCACAACCGAGGGCGCGCAAAAGCAATTGGAACAGCAACTGGACGAACTGCTCGCCCAGAGCGACCTCTTGAGCCAGGACCAGACTCAGCGGCGCGAACGCGAAGCCGAACAGGCCCGCACCCAAACCCTTGGTACGACCGCTGCCGCCTTGCTGCTGGGCACTCTGGCAGCCTGGCTGATTGCCGGGCAAATCGTGAAACCGCTGCGCAAAGCGCTGTCCGCTGCCAATCGCATTGCCCAAGGCGACCTGAGCCAAGATGTGCAGTCCCGACGGCGTGACGAGTTGGGTCAACTGCAACGCAGCATGAGCCAAATGACGCTGAACCTGCGGGGGCTGATTGGCAACATCAGCGACAACGCGCGGCAAATTGCCAGCGCCGCCGAGGAGCTCTCCACCGTGACCGAACAAACTCGCGCAGGGGTGAATAATCAGCGCGATGAAACCGAGCAGGTCGCCGCCGCCATGAATCAGATGCTCGCCACCGCCCAGGAGGTTGCGCGCCACGCCGAGCAGGCTTCGCTCGCCGCCGGACAGGCCAATCAACAGACTGAGCTGGGCGATCAGGTAGTAACGGATGCCGTGGCGCAAATCGAGCACCTTGCCCATGAAATGGCGCGCGCAGGCCAGGCCATGATTGGGCTGCAACGGGAAAGCCAGAAAATCAGCAGCGTGCTGGATGTGATCAAGTCCGTGTCACAGCAGACCAACCTGCTGGCGCTCAACGCCGCGATAGAAGCCGCACGGGCCGGCGAGGCCGGTCAAGGCTTCGCGGTGGTCGCCGATGAGGTGCGCGGTCTCGCCCAACGGACCCAGCAGTCCGCCGAGGAAATCGAAGAGCTGATTGGCGGCCTGCACAGCGGTACACAACAGGTGGCCGACATCATGGACTACAGCCGCACCCTGACCGACAACAGCGTCGGCCTGGCCCGTAATGCCGGGGACTCCCTGACGGAGATCGCCCGCACGGTGTCGGTCATCCAGGAGATGAACCCGCAGATCGCCGCTGCCGCCGAGGAGCAAAGTGCGGTGGCCGAAGAGATCAACCGCAGCGTATTGAAAGTACGCGACGCCTCGGAGCAAACCGCCGCCGCCAGTGAACAGACGGCAGCGGCCAGTATCGAACTGGCGCGGCTGGGAACGGATTTGCAGCAATGCGTGGGGCGGTTCAAGGTATGAACGCCCCGCGCCCTATAGCACCTGGCGCAGGAACGCCTGGGCGCGCGGGTCTTTGGGCGCCGCGAAGAACTCGGCCGGGGCCGCATCCTCCAGCAACTTGCCATGATCGAAGAACAGCACCCGGTCCGCCACTTCACGGGCAAAACCCATCTCGTGGGTGACGCAGACCATGGTCATGCCTTCAAGGGCCAGGGTCTTCATCACGTCCAGCACCTCGCCGACCATTTCCGGGTCGAGGGCCGAGGTGGGCTCGTCGAACAGCATCACCTTGGGCTCCATCGCCAACGCCCGGGCAATCGCCACCCGCTGTTGCTGGCCGCCGGAAAGCCGCGACGGGAACTCGTTGGCTTTCTGCGCAATGCCGACCTTTTCCAGCAGTGCCAGGGCCTTGGCTTCGCGCTCCTTCTTGCCGCGCTTGCGCACGACTTTCTGCGCCAGGCACAGGTTTTCCAGCACGGTCATGTGGGGGAACAGGTTGAAGTGCTGGAACACCATGCCGACTTCACGGCGATAGGCATTCACATCGGTTTTCGGGTCGGCCAGTTGCAGGCCATCGATGCTCACCGAGCCCGAATCGAATTCTTCCAGGCCATTGAGGCAACGCAGGAACGTGGACTTGCCGGAGCCGGACGGGCCGATCACCACCAGCACTTCGCCCTTGGCCACCTGGGTGGTCACATGGTCCACCGCGCGCACCACATGCCCGCGGGTATCGAAGACTTTTACCAGATCGCGGACTTCAATCACTTTGGGCGAGCCTCCACTCAAGCCGGCTGGCCATTTTCGACAGCGGCAGGTTGATCAGCAGGTACAGCCCTGCGACGCAGAACAGGATTTCAAACGGCGAGAACGAGGTGGTGATCACTTCGCGACCGCTTTTGAGCAGCTCGGTAATCGCGATCACCGAGACCAGCGAGGTGTCTTTCACCAGGCTGATAAATTGCCCGGCCAGCGGCGGCAACACGCGCTTGAAGGCCTGCGGCAGCACCACATGACGCATCGACTGGCTGGCGCTCAGGCCCAGGGAGCGAGCCGCCTCGTTCTGGCCACGGGTGATGGACTGCACGCCGGCACGGACGATTTCCGCCACATACGCGCCGGTGAACAGCGACAGCGCGGCGATCCCGGCGAATTCCCGGGACAGGTTGAGCACCGTGCCGATAAAGAAGTAGAAAATAAAGATCTGCACCAACAGCGGCGTGCCACGCACCAGCTCGACGTAGATCGTCGACAGATCGCGCAGGGTCGGGTTATTGGACAGTCGGCACAACCCGGTGGCAAGACCGATCGCCAGGCCGAGAATCCCGGATACCACCGACAGCCACAACGTGGTCCACAGGCCCCACATCAAAGGGCCCAACGCCCAATGGCGATTAACCCCGATGACGTCGCCTTCGGCCACATCATCGCCGCGCGCCACTTGCAGGCTGTTGTCGGCCACGCTCACACGCTGTTCGACGCCGGCATCGTTGCGCAGGGTGACTTCGGCCACATCGCCCTTGAGGACCAGCTCCACGACAGTGGAGATGTCCGCAGCGCGCTGGGACTCTTCGGCCTGGTAGGCGAAGTATTGCGGGACCCGGTTCCAGCGCCACTCGTAGGACATCAGCGAGGTGGCGTAATACAAGGCGCCGGCCAGGCCGACCAGCACGACGACGGTCAGCAGGTGCCAGGGCCATTGGGCTTTTTTCTGTTTCATCTACTCAGCATCCAAAAAAATCGAGGCCCGCACACCTGATGTGGCGAGCGGGCTCCCCACATCAAGCCCTCTCACACCAGAAAACAGTCCCGCTTTATTCCATGTCCTTGAGCCACTCGGAGCTCTTGAACCACTTGTCATGGATGCGATCGTAGGTGCCGTCGTTCTTGATCTGGTGCAGGAAGTTGTTGATGAAGTTGATGCTGTCGTAGTCACCCTTCTTCAGGCCGAACGCCAGGGGTTCAAAGGTGAAGGGTTCTTCAAGGAACACCAGCTTGCCGTTACCGACTTTTTTCTCGGCGACCACGTTGTACGGCGCGTCATACACGAAGGCATCGGCCTTGCCGTTGACCACGTCCAGCACACCTTCCTGCTCGTTGTCATAGCCGTGGTACTTGGCCTTGGAGATCAGCTTCTTGGCGACCATCTCACCGGTGGTGCCGAGCTTGGAGGTCAGGCGGTACTTCTCGTCGTTCAGGTCTTTGTAGGACTTGATGGTGCCTTCCAGGTCCTTGCGGATCAGCAGGGTCTGGCCAACCACGATGAAGGGTTCGCTGAAGTTCAGGCGCAGGTTGCGTTCCTGGGTCAGGGTCATGCCGCTGCCGATCATGTCGAACTTGCCGGTGAGGAACGCCGGGATGATGCCGTCATAGCCGGTGGACACCAGCTCCAGCTTGACGCCCATGGACTTGGCCATGGCCTTGAGGATATCGACCTCGAACCCAATGATTTCGCCGCGTTTGTCGGTCATTTCGAACGGCATGTAGGTCGGGTCCATGCCGACTTTCAGCGTGCCGCGCTTGACCGCATCATCGATGGCACCGGCCTGGGCGGCATTGGCCGAAACCAGCGCGGCGACGCCGAGCAGCAGCATCGAAAGATACTTTTTCATCATCAAGTCCCCTGAACGATTCTTATACGGTCGGCGCGCAAAAGGGCTGCACCAATTCGGGGTGCGATCCTAACCCACTCATTGCCTGTCACAAAGGTTTCACGGGTATTTGTTATCTGCGTATGTCGGAAAAGTCCCACAACAACGCAGCCAGCTGCTGGGATAGACGCTTGCGTTGGCAGCGCTGGCAACGGATTGATGTGTAAGAAGTTATGACTTCCAGTCGACCTCTACCAGCCAGTCCATGTCCTTGAACCACTTGTCGTGCAAGCGATCGTAGGTCCCGTCCTGGGCGACTTGATTGAGGAAATGGTTGATCCAGTTGAGGCTGTCAAAATCGCCTTTCTTCACGCCAAACGCCAAGGGCTCAAAGGTGAACGGCTGTTCAAGCGCCAGCAGCTCGCGGTTTTCCGGCAGGCTCAGGGCGATCAGGTTGTAGGGCGCATCATAAATAAAGGCATCGGCGGCACCGTTCACCACTTGGCGCACAGCTTCCCGGGGCGTTGCAAAACTGCTCAAGCGCGCCGCCCCCAGGAAGCGTTGCGCCGCCGCCTCGCCAGTGGTGCCCTGGACGGTGGTGACACGGTAAGTGGCGTCGTCCAGGTCTTCGACACTGGCGACCTTGTCCTTCAGGCTGGGGTGCAGCAACACGGTTTGCCCCACCACGATAAAGGAGTCGCTGAAATTCAGCTTCAGGTTGCGCTCCTGGGTGACGGTCATGCCGCTGCCGATCAGGTCGAACTTTTTCGCCTGCAGCCCAGGCAGCAACTCGGTATAGGGCACGCTGACCAATTCAAGCTCAACGCCCAGGGCCTGGCTCATCACCTTGAGCAGGTCGATTTCAAAGCCAACGATACGACCCTCTTTATCGGTCATTTCAAAGGGGACATAGGTGGGCGTAGTACCCACTTTCAACACACCACGCCGAACCGCATCGTCGATGGCACCGGCCTGCACCAGACCAGCGTGAATCAATGCAATAACGCCGATCAGCAATGCCGAACAATACCTTTTGATCATGAATCCCCCTGTGACCGAGTCAAATTTGGGGGGCGATCCTACCCCACTCGCGGGCACGCAAATACGCCTCGGACAAGGGACTTTTGTTTCGAAATAACAAGGAGTTAGGGCGGTAGAAAAACGCTGTAGGACCCGCGCTTCGAACGCCCCCGAAGTGAACCCTCGGGGGCGTCTGAATCAGGCCGGTTGGGCCTGGGACGACAGCGGTTGCAGCGGCAGTAACGGCGCGTGCGGGTCGGCCTTGATCGAGTTCCGCCAGGCAGCGAGCCACTCGGCATGCCCTTCGCTCCAGACCTGCTCATGCAAGCGGGCCAGGGCTACCGGGTCGCTGAGCAACGCCAGGCGTTCGCCGTTGTTGAGGCCGGCAGGGCCGACTTTCAACGCGTGGCGCACACGTTCGGTACGCAGGTACTCGATGGGCTCGGCCTGACCGTGACGCGAGGTCGCCAGGGCACAGGCCAGTGCGTTCTGCTGTGGGTCGACCACCGAGCGCACAAAGCCGTCTTTCAGCGCGTGCCAACGGTTTTCGTGGGTGTACTTGTCGGTGGACAGCAACGCTTGCGGCGGATTGTATTCCTCAGGGATCAGGAACAGGCTCTCATCGCGGGACTTCAGTCCGAGGTTGACCCGGCTGGAGATCACCGACACCGGGATCGACAGCATCAACGAACCCACGATCGGCACCAGCCACCACAGGAAGCTCGGGTTCAACCACACCACCAGCAGGGCCCAGAAGAAGCCAAGCAAGGTCTGCGTGCCGTGACGCTTGATCGCTTCGCCCCACGGGGTGGAGTCGTCGTCACGCTGCGGCGAGTTCCAGGTCGCGGCCCAGCCGAGGAACGCGGCGAGCACGAAACGGGTGTGGAAAATCATCCGCACCGGCGCCAGCAGCATGGAGAACAGCATCTCCAGCAGCATGGACATCGTCACCTTGAACTTGCCACCGAACTCTTTCGCGCCCTTGGCCCAGATCAGGATGATGCTCAGCAATTTCGGCAGGAACAGCAGCACGATGGTGGTGGAGAACAGCGCCACCGCCTTGTCCGGGTGCCATTGCGGCCACAGCGGGTACAACTGGCGTGGCGCCATGAAGTACTGCGGCTCCATCAGGGTGTTGACCGCCAGCAAGGCCGTCGACAGCACCAGGAACAGGAACCACAACGGCGCCGACAGGTAGGACATCACACCGGTCAGGAACACCGCGCGGTGCACCGGGTGCATGCCCTTGACCAGGAACAGGCGGAAGTTCATCAGGTTGCCGTGGCACCAGCGACGGTCACGCTTGAGTTCATCCAGCAGGTTCGGCGGCAGTTCTTCGTAGCTGCCCGGCAGGTCGTAGGCAATCCACACGCCCCAGCCGGCACGGCGCATCAGCGCCGCTTCAACGAAGTCGTGGGACAGGATGGAGCCGGCGAATGCACCTTTACCCGGCAATGGCGCCAGGGCGCAGTGCTCGATAAACGGTTTCATGCGGATGATCGCGTTGTGACCCCAGTAGTGGGATTCACCCAACTGCCAGAAGTGCAGGCCGGCGGTGAACAGCGGGCCGTACACCCGGGTGGCGAATTGCTGCATGCGCGCATACAGGGTGTCCATGCCCGACGCACGCGGCGCGGTCTGGATAATCCCGGCATCCGGCGTGGCTTCCATCAGGCGCACCAGGCTGGTCAGGCATTCGCCGCTCATCACGCTGTCGGCGTCGAGAACCACCATGTACTTGTAGTCGCCGCCCCAACGACGGCAGAAGTCGTCGAGGTTGCCGCTTTTACGCTTCACGCGACGGCGACGGCGGCGATAGAAGATCTTGCCGAAGCCACCCGCCTCACGGCAAACGTCGAGCCAGGCTTGCTGCTCGGCGATGCAGATGTCGGCCTCGTTACTGTCGCTGAGCACGAAGAAGTCGAAACGATCGAGGTCACCGGTGGCGGCCACCGATTCGAACGTCGCGCGCAAACCGGCGAATACCCGCGGCACGTCTTCGTTGCAGATCGGCATGACCAGCGCAGTGCGCGCGTCTTTCGGAATCGGCTCGTCGCCGGCACTTTTACCGGAAATCCGGTATTTATCGTGGCCGGTGAGCAGTTCGAGGAAGCCCATCAATGCAGTCCAGAAACCGGCCGAGACCCAGCAGAACAGGATCCCGAACATGATCAGGATGCTGGTCTGCAGGGCGTAAGGCAGCACCTGGGTGGCGGTTTGCAGCAGGGTCTGGTTGCGGATCTCGTCGAAGTCGACCAGCGACCAGCCCTGGTACGGCATGATGCCTTTCATGTACCAGCCGGCCACGATGGTCTGGCCGAGCATCAGCACCAGCAGGATATAACGACGAATCGAACCCACGGTACGCCAGCGGGCCGCCGGCAATACGCGCTCATCCTTCGGCGGGGTCGGCGGGTTGCTGCGGCCGGTGATCCGCCGCCAGCCGCGCACCAGGATATTGGTGCGCCACGGTTCAGGCACCACGCGGGTACGGCGGATGGGCGGCGTGGCCTTGAGGCACACGCGCCCACTGGCGTCGAGCCCGAGCATTTCGGCGTCTTGCAGCTCTTCGGCCGTGCTGAGGGTCAAGCGGGGACCCACCGACGCCTGGGCGGCGTCGACGGGTGCATCGAACGCCTTGGACGACAAGCGCTCGTGCAACTCGGTGAAGGATGTGCAGCCCGCCAACTCGGCGCGCTGCTCAGCGGTCATCGGAAGATGCGCCAGGTACTCGGAGAGAGTCTCTGGCTGGACTTGAGAATTACTCATCGGCAGGCAACTGATAGCTCCAGGTTTCGGTCAGGACTTGCTCGGTCTTGATCGGCTCCGGTGTGGCTGGGGCAGCTTCTGGCTGCTTGGCTTCCTTGTCTTTCGCGTCTTTCTTGGCCTGTTTCTCGTGTTGCTTGGCCAGGACCTTGTCGGCCTTCAGCACCTGGGTCGAAACATGCTCAGGCTCAGGCGGCGTGATGTCCTGGACCAGGGCTGCACGCATCTCGGTCGGCTTGCCTGCGTCCTTGATCTTCATACGCAGGGTCAGGCGCCAGCCTTTGGTGTGTTCGTTGTAGCGCACGCTGTTTTCTACCAGCTCGGCATTGTCACTCACGCTCACCTGGCTGCGCACCGGGGCGTCCGGCAGCAGTTTCTTCAGGGACGGGCCCTCGAAGTCCACCAGGTACGCCACGCTGCCATCCGGCTGACGGATCAGGTTGGATTGCTTCACATCACCGGTGGAGCGCAGGGTCTGCTTGACCCAGGCGCTGTCCGGCGAGTGGAACGCGGCATCATCGAGGGTCCAGTGCAGGCGGTAGGCCACTTCCAGCGGCTTGCCGACTTCCGGCAACTCCGCCGGGCTCCAGAATGCAACGATGTTGTCGTTGGTTTCGTCGGCAGTCGGGATCTCGACCAGGTCGACGGAGCCCTTGCCCCAGTCGCCTTCAGGCTCGATCCACGCGCTTGGACGCTTGTCGTAGTTGTCGTCGAGGTCTTCATAGTGGCTGAAGTTGCGACCCCGTTGCAGCAGGCCGAACCCACGCGGGTTCTCCACGGTGAAGTTGCTGACCGACAGGTGTTTAGGGTTGTTCAGGGGGCGCCAGATCCACTCGCCGTTGCCGGCATGGATCGACAGGCCGCTGGAGTCATGCAGCTCGCGACGGTAGTTGAGCACCTTGGACGGCTGGTTGGCGCCGAACAGGAACATGGAGGTCAACGGGGCAACGCCCAGTTTGCTGACCTTGTCACGCAGGAACATCTGGGATTTCACATCGACAACCGTGTCGGTGCCCGGACGCAGGATCAGGCGATAGGCGCCGGTCGCACGTGGGGAATCCAGCAGGGCAAAGATCACCAGGTGCTTGTCACCCGGTTTTGGACGCTCGATCCAGAACTCGGTGAAACGCGGGAATTCTTCACCCGACGGCAGCGCGGTATCGATCGCCATGCCACGGGCGGACAGGCCATAGACCTGGTCCTTGCCGACGACGCGGAAATAGCTGGCGCCGAGCATGGTCATGATTTCGTCTTGCTTGTCGCCCTTGTTGATCGGATACAGCACACGGAAACCGGCGTAACCCAGCTGCTCGGTGGCTTTAGGATCAAACTTCACGTCACCGAAATCGAAGCGAGTCGGGTCGTATTTGATTTCCTGGACGCTGTCGGCGGTCACTTCGTTGATTTTCACCGGTGTATCGAAATGCATACCCTGGTGATAGAAGGACAACTTGAACGGGGTGTTCTGATCGGCCCATTCGGCTTTTTCGTTGCGGAAACGAATCTTCTGGTAGTCCGCGAACTTCATTTCGCGGAATTCGTTCGGCAGATTGCTGCGCGGAGCTTCGTATTTCTGCCCGGCCAGCTCTTTTGCCTTGGCCGACACATCATCCAGACTGAATGCCCACAGTTGACCCGCGCCGAACAGGCAAAACAGGGCAGAGCCCGTCACCAGTGCGTTTCGTAACCGTTTGGCAGACAATTTTGGTGCATTACAGGGACTAACAATCACGAGCAACCCTCGCCGAAAACAGATCAAAAAACCAACGGCCAGCTATCTATATGCCAGGTTGGCGAGCATTGTTCCGACTCCCCTGGGGCAAAATGATTCCCCAGTGGTTACCGGACAAGTCTCTACCTAAGTCAAAAATGGACCAAACAACGCTGATCCCCGTAGCGCGCGATTATCTAGTAGCCCGCGAGACAACGCATCAGGGACAACGAAGTATTTGTAGCGAAACCCTACGTTTTTAGGCATTAAAGTCGTTTTTAATACATTCATGTCTGTAAGAGAAAGGTCACAGGGCCATCATTGACCAAATGCACCTGCATATCCGCACCAAAACGCCCCGAGGCCACCTTGCCATGCAATTGTTGCGCTTGTAACAGCAAGTGATCAAAAAGCGCCGCTCCCAGGGCCGGCGGCGCAGCGGTTGAGAAGCTTGGCCGCAGGCCGCTCTTGGTATCCGCCGCCAGGGTGAACTGCGACACCAGCAGCAATCCCCCATCGATATCCTTCAACGACAGGTTCATCTTGCCCTCGTCGTCGCTGAATACCCGGTAGTTAAGCAGCTTGTGCAGCAGTTTGTCGGCACTCTCGGGCGTATCTGCAGGTTCGACGGCCACCAGCACCAGTAAACCCTGGTCGATAGCCCCGACGATTTCGCCCGCCACTTCGACCCGGGCGCCACGCACCCGTTGCAGCAAGGCCTTCATGCTTCTTCTGGCGGCAGATCAAGCAGGCGCCGTGCCATTTCGCCGGTCGCGCGCACCAGTGCATCGGTAATCCCGGGCTCGGACGCCGCATGGCCCGCTTCACGGATGACCTGCAGTTCGCTGTTCGGCCAGGCCTGATGCAGCTCCCAGGCGTTATCCAGCGGGCAGATCATATCGTAGCGGCCATGGATGATGACGCCAGGCAGATGGGCGATCTTGTGCATATCGCGAATCAGCTGGTTGGGCTCCAGGAAGGAGTTATTGGTGAAGTAGTGGCATTCGATACGGGCGATGGACAGCGCGCGCTGAGGCTCGGAAAAGCGCTCCACGTGCTGCGGGCTCGGGCACAGGCCGAGCATGCGCCCTTCCCAGCCGGACCAGGCCTTGGCGGCGTGCATCTGGGCGATCTGGTCGTTGCCGGTCAGGCGCTTGTGGTAGGCCGCGATCATGTCGTGACGCTCATCGGCGGGAATCGGCGCGATGTAGTCCTGCCAGTAGTCCGGGAACAGGCGGCTGGCACCGGCCTGGTAGAACCATTCGATGTCCTGGGGGCGGGCGAGGAAAATACCGCGCACGATCAGGCCATGCACACGCTCGGGGTGGGTTTGCGCGTAGGCCAGGGCCAGGGTCGAGCCCCAGGAGCCGCCGAACAGCACCCATTTGTCGATGCCAAGATGTTCGCGGATGCGTTCGAGGTCGGCGACCAGGTCCCAGGTGGTGTTGTTTTCCAGGCTGGCGCGCGGGGTGGAACGGCCGCAGCCACGCTGGTCGAAGGTGACGATGCGGTACAGGTTGGGATCGAAATAGCAGCGGCTCTGGGCATCGCAACCGGCGCCAGGGCCACCGTGGATGAATACGACAGGCAAGCCTTCGGGGGAGCCACTTTCATCGACATACAGCGTGTGGGTGTCATCGACGGCCAGATCGTGCCGGGCGTAGGGTTTGATCTGCGGGTACCAAGTCTGCATTGCGCGCTCCGTAGGGGGTCGGGTTCATCCCTGGGGGGACGTCTTTTATTTTGCCGTCTGGCACTATAAACCCGAATTGTGCAATGAGCATGTCCTTGAGCGCTTAGAGCTGCGTCAGCAGTTCGCTCCTCAGGTAATCCAACAGGTAGCCGTACAGCCGATCCACCTCCGGGGCCTGGCCCTTTGCGCGTAGACAGCCGTGGACCAGGCCTTTGCCCGGATACAACAGTGCAGGCACACCGGCCTGTTGCAGGCGCTCGGCGTACAGCATGCCGTCGTCGCGCAGCGGGTCGAATTGGGCGACTGCGATCAAGGCCCTGGGCAAACCACTGAGATCCTCGGCCAACAGCGGCATGGCATAGGCCGATGGTTTATCCAAACCGCGCAGGTAGAGCGCCAGGTAGTAGTCGGTGTCGGCAGTGCTGAGCAGCGGAGCGTCCATGCAGTCACGGCGCGAGGGCAAATCGGCCGGGCCGCCCAGCCCGGGGTAAATAAGGACCTGGGCCCGCGGCATAGGCTGGCCATCATCGCGCAACCCCAGGCACAACGCCGCCGCCAGGTTGCCGCCCGCACTGTCACCGACCACTGCCAGGCGTTGCCGATCGATGGCGTGTGGCGCCTGTCCTTTCTGGATCGCCTGCCACACTGCGCGGCAATCGTCGTAGGCGGCCGGGAATGGGTGCTCGGGCGCCAGGCGGTAGTCGATGGCGATCACCAGCACCCGGAGGGCATTGGCCAGCTCGAAGCAGATGAAGTCATGGGAATCCAGGCCGCCGACCACCCAGCCACCGCCGTGTATATAGAGGAGACATGGCCAGCCATCGGCGGGTGGCGGTGCAGGGGGCAGATAACTGCGCACGTCCACGCCGGCCAGGGTGAAGTCCGTGAGCTGCAAGCCTTCCGGTTTCGGCGGGGTGAATGCCTGGCACATGCGCTGGTAACTTTGGCGCTGGCTCGTCAGGGAAGAGTCGGCGCAGGTGAAGGACTCGGTTTTTGCGACGAAGGCGGCGAGTTGCGGGGATATCGGGTACATACGCGATGATCTCTGGCGCGGCGGGTTCAAGGTCGGGGGTTTCCGATTGCGATGGATCAGTCACTTGATAGGTTGCCCGGCATGGCGCTATCGGGGCAGTCGTATCTACACATCTTCGGTGAAAGAATAATCTAAGGTAATGAAGTCCTTGTGGTGAGCGGGCTTGCCCCGCGCTGGGCTGCGAAGCAGCCCTAAAACCCCACACGCTGAGTACTAACAGAAAATCCCGGCGCCTTTATTGGGGCTGCTTCGCAGCCCAGCGCGGGGCAAGCCCGCTCACCACAGCGTTATGCGTCAACCCTCAAGATACCCATAGCTATCGGGGGCTGCACTTGGCTTAGGGTTTGAGGTAGGCCTGGAGCGACGCCAAGCCGTCGCTGCCATCAAATGCTGTAACCCCGGCCAACCAGCGCTGCAAATCCTCGGGGTGGTCGCGCAGCCATTGCCTGGCCACGTCCTGCGGTGACTGGCGCTCCATGATCGGCACCATCAACTGGCTTTCCTGGGCGGCGGTGAAGGTCAGGTTCTCGAGCAATCGGTTAGCGTTGGGGCAGCGTTCGGCAAAGTCCGGCGCGGTCACGGTGGAGACCGTGGCGCGCCCTTCGTCAGGACCGAACACGTCTTCGCTGCCAGTGAGATAGGCCATTTTCATATTGATGTTCATGGGGTGCGGGGTCCACCCGACAAATACCACGAACTCCTTGCGGTTCACTGCGCGCTGCACCGCCGCCAACATGCCAGCCTCACCGGAAGCCACCAGCTTGAAGCCGCCCAGGCCGAAGTGGTTGGTGTCGATCATTTTCTGGATATCGGTATTGGCGCCGCTGCCGGGCTCGATGCCGTAGATCTTGCCGCCCAGCTTGTCCTTGAAGCGGGCGATGTCGGCAAAGGTCTTCAGCCCGGCGTCAGCCACGTATTGCGGCACGGCCAGGGTGGCCTGGGCATCGGCGAGGCTGGGTTTATCAAAGACCTTGACCTGCCTGGCGGCCAGAAACGGCGCGATGTTGTTGTCCATCGCCGGCTTCCAATAACCGAGGAACACGTCCAGGCGTTTATCGCGGATACCGGCAAAGATGATCTGCTGCACGGCGCTGGTCTGCTTGCTGTCATAGCCCAGGCCGCTGAGCAGCACGTCGGCCATGCCCGAGGTGGCGACTACATCGGTCCAACTGACCACGCCCATGCGAATGGATTTGCAGGAGACCGGTTCGGCGGCCATGGCTTGGGCACTGAGGAGTGCGGCGCCGGTGAGGGTCAACAGGTAACGGTTGAACAGTCTTTTCATGAAAGAGGTCTCACTCGGCAGCTTTTATTATGGGAAGTGGCGTCTGGTGCGCCATAACCACAACCTTACCGAGCGAGGCCTCTCCCAACACGACCTGTGGCGACTGTGAGTTGCACAGGGGCGACCGTTCGTCACTCGTAGCGCTTGCGCCCCCACGCCAGCAAGCCTTCCAGCAGCTGCTTCAACACCACTTGCGTCGGCTCGGCCAGATCCGGGCGATAGCGGAACGGCTCGAACTCTTCCATATACGTGCTCTGGCACAATTCCAGCTGCACCGCATGGATATCCTGCGCCGGATTGCCGTAATGGCGAGTGATATGCCCGCCCTTGAAGCGCCCGTTCAGCACATGGGTGTACTGAGGATGGGTGGCACAAATGGCCTCGAGCTGGCTCGCCAGTTCCGGATCGCAGGCGGCGCCGTTGAAGGTGCCGAGGTTGAAGTCCGGCAGTTTGCCGTCGAACAGGTGCGGGATCACCGAGCGGATCGAGTGCGCATCGAACAGCAGCGCATAACCGAACTCAGCCTTGAGCCGCGCCAGTTCCTCTTGCAGCGTGCGGTGATAGGGGCCCCAGATCTTTTGCAGGTAACTGGCGCGCTCTGTCTCGCTCGGCTCCAGACCTTCGCGGAACAACGGCACGCCATCGAACAGGGTCGCCGGGTACAGGCCGGTGGTGGCACCGGCGTACAGCGGCTTGTCGTCCGAAGGCCGGTTCAGGTCAATGACAAACCGCGAGTACTCCGCCGACAGGGTGCTGGCGCCCAGTTCATCCGCGAAGTCATACAGCGTGGGGATGTGCCAATCGGTGTCCGGCAGGCTTTGCGCTTCGGGGATCAACCCGGCTTCCACCGCAGGCGTCAGGCGCAGGCCGGCGTGGGGCATGCTGATCAGCAGCGGCACACGGCCTTGTTTGAAGTTCAGAACCTTATCCACAGCAGTGCTCCTTATACAGTGACGTCGACGCCGTGGCGCACGACGCGTTTATCCAGCTCACCGCCCAGCCAATAGGCGAGGTCGGCGGGGCGATCAATCTGCCAGGCGACAAAGTCGGCCACCTTGCCCACTTCCAGGGATCCATGGGTGTCGCCCATGCCCAGGGCGGTGGCCGCATGTTGCGTGACACCGGCCAGGGCTTCTTCCGGGGTCATGCGGAACAGGGTGCAGGCCATGTTCAGCATCAGGCGCACCGACAACGCCGGCGAGGTGCCGGGGTTGAGGTCACTGGCGATGGCGATCTTCACGCCGTGCCTGCGCAGGGCGTCCATCGGCGGCAGCTGGGTTTCGCGCAGGAAGTAGAACGCCCCCGGCAGCAACACGGCGACGGTGCCGGCAGCGGCCATGGCGATGGCGTCTTCTTCGGTCATGAATTCCAGGTGATCCGCCGACAGCGCGTGGTAACGCGCCGCCAGGCTGGAGCCGTGCAGCGACGACAACTGCTCGGCGTGCAGCTTCACCGGCAGGCCGAGTTGCCGGGCGACCTTGAACACCCGCTCCACCTGCTCGGTGGAAAACGCCAGGTATTCGCAGAACGCATCCACCGCGTCCACCAACCCCTGCGCCGCCAAAGCCGGCAGCATTTCATTGCAGATGTGCTCGATGTAATCGTCGGCGCGGTCCTTGTACTCCGGCGGCAATGCATGGGCCGCCAGGCACGTGGCACGCACGCTGACCGGCAGCGCTTCGCCCAGGCGCCGAGCCACCCGCAACATCTTGCGCTCGTTGGCCAGGTCCAGGCCGTAGCCGGACTTGATCTCCACGGTGGTCACGCCGTCACGCAGCAGGCTGCGCAGGCGCTTATAGGCGCTGGCGAAGAGTTCATCCTCCGTGGCGGCGCGGGTGGCACGCACGGTGCTGGCAATACCGCCGCCCTTGGCCGCGATGTCGGCATAGCTCACGCCCTCGAGGCGCTGCTCGAATTCGCCGCTGCGATTGCCGCCAAACACCGCGTGGGTGTGGCAGTCGATCAGCCCGGGGGTGACCCACGCGCCTTGCAGGTCATGCACCTGGGCGTAATCCGCCGTCGGTACTTCGCTGCGCGGACCGATCCACTCGATGAGCGAACCGGCGGTGACCAGGGCGGCATCCTCGATGATCGAGTATTTGCCCTGGGCCATGGTTGCGACGTGGCAGTGTTGCCAAAGGGTTTTCATCAACGCCTCCCTAAGTTATCGATGAGACAAGGCCGGGTCGTAATGGACCTTGGCCGCTTGCCCGGCGGCGGGCTTGACCCACAGCAGGTAGGCAACGACCAGCAACACGATCCACACCGCACCGACCAGCAAGGCCGCCTGGGTGTCCGGGAAGTAACCGAGCACGCCAAACACAAACAGCATGAACACGATGGCCGCAGCCGGCGCGCAGGGCCAGAACGGCACCGGGAATTTCAATTCGGCCACCTGCTCTTTCGTCATCGAGCGGCGCATGGCGACCTGGGTGAACAGGATCATCAGCCACACCCATACGGTGGCGAAGGTGGCAATCGACGCGATCAGCAGGAACACGTTTTCCGGGATCAGGTAGTTGAGCAGCACACCGCCGAGCAAGGCGGCGCCCATCACCACCACCGTCATCCACGGTACGCCTTGCCTGGACAACCGGGCAAAGCCCTTGGGCGCCTGCCCTTGCTGCGCCAGGCCGTACATCATGCGGCCGGCACCGAAGATGTCGCTGTTGATGGCCGACACGGCCGCCGAAATCACCACGATATTGAGGAGGGTCGCCGCCGAGCCTATCCCGAGGTTGCTGAAAATCTGCACGAACGGGCTGCCCTGGCTGCCGATCTGCGGCCATGGGTAGATGGCCATCAAGACAAACAACGTCAGCACGTAGAACAACAGGATGCGCAGCGGCACGGCGTTGATCGCCTTGGGGATCACGCGCTGCGGGTCCTTGGCTTCACCGGCGGTGATGCCGATGATCTCGATGCCGCCAAACGCGAACATCACCACGGCAAACGAGGCGATCAGCCCACCAATGCCGTTGGGCATGAAGCCGCCGTGGGCCCACAGGTTGCTCAGGCCGCTGGCCTGGGTTTCGCCGGCCGAGTGGATGCCGAACAGCATGATGCCGAAACCGCCGAGGATCATCGCCACGATGGCGCCGACCTTGAGCAGCGACAGCCAGAACTCCATCTCGCCAAAGACCTTGACGTTGCACAGGTTCAGGCCGCCGATCAAAAACACGATGCCGAGCACCCAGACCCAGCGTGCGACCTCGGGAAACCAGAAGCCCATGTAGATGCCGAAGGCGGTGACGTCGGCGAGACAGACGATGATCATTTCAAAGGCGTAGGTCCAGCCCAGGATAAAACCGGCCAACGGGCCCAGGTAGGTGCTGGCGTATTGGCCGAAGGAGCCGGAGACCGGGTTGTGCACGGCCATTTCACCGAGGGCGCGCATCACCATGAACACCGCGGCGCCGCCGATCAGGTAGGCCAGCAGCACGGCGGGGCCAGCCATCTGGATGGCCGAGGCGGAACCGTAGAACAGCCCGGTGCCGATCGCGGAACCGAGGGCCATGAAGCGAATATGTCGGGCGCTCAGCCCGCGTTTCAAACCCTTTTCTTGCTGGTGCATTTCTCGTCCCTAATTATTTTTATCCTGAGAAAGTTGTTTGTGGTGAGCGAGCTTGCTCGCGCTCGAGTGCGAAGCGCTCGCGGCCTTTTTGGGGCTGCTGCGCAGCCCGGCGCGAGCAAGCTCGCTCGCCACAGAGAGCCATGCCGTCCTCCGAGCCGCTTACAGGCTCGGCAGCAACGTGGCCGGCACCAGCTCATTCAGGCAGCGGCTGGCGAGCAGTTCGCTGGCGGCGATGATGTCCGGGGCGAAGAAGCGGTCCTTGTCGTAGAACGCCACTTTGTCGCGCAACAAGCCACGGGCTTTTTCCAGTTTCGGCGAGGTTTTCAGGCCTTCGCGCAGGTCCAGGCCCTGGCACGCGGCCAGCCATTCCACCGCGAGGATGCCGCGGGTGTTCTCGGCCATTTCCCACAGGCGCTTGCCGGCCGCCGGGGCCATCGACACGTGGTCTTCCTGGTTGGCGGACGTCGGGATGCTGTCGACGCTATGGGGATGAGCCAATGCCTTGTTCTCACTGGCGAGGGCGGCGGCGGTCACCTGGGCGATCATGAAACCGGAGTTCACCCCGCCATTGCCCACCAGGAACGGCGGCAGTTGCGACATGTGCTTGTCCATCATCAGCGAGATGCGACGCTCGCTCAGGGAGCCGATTTCGGCGATGGCCAGGGCCATGTTGTCAGCGGCCATGGCCACCGGTTCGGCGTGGAAGTTGCCACCGGAGATCACGTCACCCTCAGCGGCAAATACCAACGGGTTATCGGACACGGCGTTGGCTTCGACCACCAGTACCTCGGCCGCCTGGCGAAACTGGGTCAGGCAGGCGCCCATGACTTGTGGCTGGCAGCGCAGGGAGTACGGGTCCTGCACCTTGTCGCAGTTCTGGTGCGACTGCGACACCTGACTGCTCTCACCGAGCAGGTCACGATAGGCCGCCGCCGAATCGATCTGCCCACGTTGACCGCGAGCCGCATGAATACGCGCGTCGAACGGCGAGCGCGAGCCCAGCACCGCTTCCACGGTAAGACCGCCGCACGCCAGGGCGCCGGCGAACAGGTCTTCGCCTTCGAACAGGCCACGCAGGGCATAGGCGGTGGACACCTGGGTGCCGTTGAGCAGTGCCAGGCCTTCCTTCGCGGCGAGGGTCAGCGGCGTCAGGCCGGCGACTTTCAGCGCGTCGGTGGCTTCCAGCCATTCGCCCTTGTAGCGCGCCTTGCCTTCGCCCAGCAGCACCAGGGACATATGCGCCAATGGCGCCAGGTCACCGGAAGCACCAACGGAGCCTTTCAGGGGAATATGCGGGTACACCTCGGCATTGATCAGCGCGATCAGTGCGTCGATCACCTGCCGGCGAATCCCGGAGAACCCACGGCTGAGGCTGTTGACCTTGAGCACCATGACCAGCCGCACCAGCGCATCGCTGATCGGCTCACCGACGCCGGCGGCGTGGGACAACACCAGTGAACGCTGGAGGTTTTCCAGGTCTTCGCTGGCGATGCGGGTCGAGGCCAGCAGGCCGAAACCGGTGTTGATGCCATAGGCGGTGCGGTTCTCGGCGAGAATCTGTTCCACGCAGGCCACACTCGCTTCGATCTGGGCCGAGGCACTGTCATCCAGACTGAGGGTTACCGGCTGCTGGTAGATGGCCCGCAGTTGGGCAAGGCTCAGTTGGCCTGGAATCAGGTTTAGCGCAGTCACATTCATACTCCTTGTGAATTATTCTTTTGAAATAAGTGTTCAGTGCAGATTCGGTAATACGGTGTCCTTGAGCACCTTGGCGGCGGCCGCAATATCCGGCGCCAGCCAACGGTCCTGCTCATAGGCCGGCACCACTTCACGCAACAGGCGCCAGGCGCGAGCGGTACCCGCGCCGAAGCGCTGGTCTTTCAGGAATTCGAAGGCCTGGGCCGCCAGCAGGTACTCGATGGCGAGGATCTGGGTGACGTTGGACACTACCTGGTGCAGCTTGAGCGCGGCGTTGGTGCCCATGCTCAGGTGGTCTTCCTGCAGCCCCGAGGTGACGAAGTTGTCGAGCACCGCCGGTTGCGCCAACTGGCGGTTCTGTCCGCACAGCGAGGCGGCGACGTACTGCACGATCATCATCCCGGAGTTGACCCCGGGGTTGCTCACCAGGAACGCCGGCAGGCCACTGACGTGGGGGTTGATCAGGCGGTCGAGGCGGCGTTCGGCGACCGAGCCGATTTCGGCCAGGGCAATCGCCAGCAGGTCGGCGGCCAGGGCGACGGACTGGCCGTGGGGGTTGGCCTGGGACACCACGCGGTAGTGGTCCGGTGTGCCGAGCACCAGCGGGTTGTCGGTGGCGCTGTTGAGTTCGGTCTCGATCTGGCGAGTGGCGTGTTCCACCTGGTCGCGCGCCGCGCCGTGGATCTGCGGGATCGAGCGCAGGCTCAGGGCGTCCTGGGTGCGGATGCCTTTGCTGCTCGCAATCACTTCACTGCCATCGAGCAACGCACGCAGGTTGCGGCCGACATGCTGCATGCCCGGGTGCGGCTTGAGGGCGATGATTTCTTCGTCGAAGGCTTCGATCTGGCCGCGCTGGGCCTCGAAGCTCATGGCACCGATCACGTCGGCCCATTGCAGCAAGTGATGGGCGTCGGCCAGGGCCAGGCAGCTCAGACCGGTCATGCACGGCGTGCCGTTGACCAGGCACAGGCCGTCCTTGGCGCCGAGGACCACCGGCTGCAAACCTTCTTCGTCCAGGGCTTGTTGCGCCGGCACGATCCGGCCGCCATAGCTCACATGTCCGACACCCAGCAGCGCCACGCCGACATGGGCCATATGGGTCAGGTAACCCACCGAGCCCTGGGACGGTACTTGTGGCGTGATGCCGTGGTTGAGCAGCGCCAGCAGCGAATGCACCACCTGCGGATGCAGGCCGGATTTGCCGTGGCTGTAGTTGATGACCGCCGCGCAGATGATCGCGCGGGTCTGCTCGTCGCTGAGGACCGGGCCGACGCCACAGGCGTGACTCAACAGGGTATTGCGCGACAGCTGGCTCAGTTGCTCGCCTTTAAGCGACACGTTGCACAATGCGCCCAACCCGGTGTTCACGCCGTAGGCGCGTTCGCCGCTGGTAACGATGCGCTGCACGATGGCCTGGGCATTGTCGATCCGCGCCCAGGCCTGGCCCGAGAGTTCGAGCACCGCACCGTGACGGGCCACGGCGACCACGTCCTGCCAGCGCAGCGGAGTGTCGGCGATGATGATTTTTACTGCCTGGGACATTGTTGACCTCTTCATATTCTCTACAGCTTTGCCGGCCTCATCGGGGGCAAGCCCCCTCCCACAGGGGAATGCATTGCAAATGTGGGAGGGCGCTTGAGCCTCACCACAGAACCTGGGTCAGACCACCGCCGCACGCCGCTGGACAAACCGATCCACGTACTCATCCGCCGGCGAATGCAGGATCTCCCTCGGCGTGCCGACCTGGATCAGCCTGCCGTCCTTGAGAATCGCAATGCGGTTGCCGATACGCACGGCCTCGTCGAGGTCGTGGGTGATGAACACGATGGTCTTGTGCAGGGTCTTTTGCAGCTCGAGCAACTGGTCCTGCATCTCGGCGCGGATCAGCGGGTCGAGGGCGCTGAAGGCTTCGTCCATCAGGATGATGTCGGTGTCAGCGGCCAGGGCGCGGGCCAGGCCGACACGCTGGCGCATGCCGCCGGAGAGCTGGTGCGGGTATTTGTTTTCGTAGCCCTTGAGGCCCACGGTTTCGATCCAGTGCAGCGCGCGTTCGGCGCAGACCTGCTTGGTTTCGCCACGCACCTTGAGGCCGTAGGCGACGTTGTCGAGCACGCTCTTGTGGGGCAGCAGGCCGAAGCTCTGGAACACCATGCTGATCTTGTGCCGACGGAATTGGCGCAGGGCGTCCATGTCCAGTTGCAGGATGTCTTCGCCGTCCACCAGGATCGCGCCGCTGGTGGGGTCGATCAGGCGGTTGAAGTGGCGCACCAGCGTGGACTTGCCCGAGCCCGACAGGCCCATGATCACGAAGATCTCACCGGTGCCGATGCTCAGGGACAAATCGTTCACGCCGACCACGCAGCCGGTCTCGGCCAGCACCTGGTCCTTGGTCTTGCCCTGGCCAACCATCGCCAGCGCCTCCTTGGAGCGGGCGCCAAAGATCTTGAAGACGTTTTTAACTTCGATTTTGCTGACAGTAGTCATTTGCTCGCCTCATGCCGTGGACGACCATAGGCCTGGGTAATACGGTCGATGACCACGGCGAGAATCACGATCGCCAGCCCGGCTTCGAGGCCACGGCCGACGTTGAGGGTCTGGATGCCGACCAGGACATCTTCACCCAAGCCACGGGCGCCGATCATCGAGGCGATCACCACCATCGACAACGCCATCATGGTGGTCTGGTTGATACCGGCCATGATGCTCGGCAGCGCCAGCGGCAATTGCACGCCGAACAGCTGTTGCCAGCGGTTGGCACCAAAGGCGTTGATGGCTTCCATGACTTCGCCGTCGACCTGGCGAATCCCCAGGTCGGTGAGGCGAATCAGTGGCGGCGCGGCGTAGATCACCGTGGCGAAAATCGCCGGCACCTTGCCCAGGCCGAACAGCATCAGCACCGGGATCAGGTACACGAAGCTGGGCATGGTCTGCATGATGTCGAGCAGCGGCATCAGCACCGAACGCAGGCGATTGCTGCGCGCCGACAGGATGCCCAGCGGGATGCCGATCAACACCGAGATCACCGTGGCAACCATCATCAGCGCCAGGGTCTGCATCAGCTTGTCCCACAGGCCGACCGCGCCCACCAGGAACAGCAGACCGACGATCACCGCCGTGGTCAGCACCTTGCGGGTGGCATGCCAGGCAACGGCGCCGACGATGGCCAGCATCAGCCACCATGGGGCGGCGCGCAGCAGCCCTTCCAGGTTGACGATGGCCCACAGCAGGGTGTCGGAGATGTGCCGGAACACATCGCCGTAATTGGTAACCAGTGAATCCACCCAACCATTGACCCAGTCGGCGATGGAAAACGTAAAACTCTCAGGAAACATAGCGTGCTCTCGATCCAGTGGGTTGTGGCCAGGCGCCCAGCCACCCCTGAGGGTAGCCGGGCACACTTGACCTACAAGGCCGCGTCGATTTTCTTGGCTGCCTCGTCACTCACCCAGGCGTGCCAGACTTCAGGATGTTCCTTGAGGAAAATTTTCGCCAGTTTCGGCGACTCAATGCGCTCCTTGGCCATGCGCCCCAGGTTCTGGTTCAGCAGGTCGATGGGCAGGTTGACTTTTTCCAGCACGGCCACCAGTTCCGGGGCTTGCTCGTGGAAGGTCTTGGACAGGCCGACCTTGATGCTCACGGTCTTATCCACACCGGGTTTTTCTTCCAGCTTGACCAGGTCGACCTGGCCCATCAGCGGGGTTGGCGACCAGTAGTAGAACAGGATCGGCTCGCCACGCTTGTAGCTCGACAGCACCGCCGCATCCAGCGCCGGGCCGGTGCCTGGGCGGAAGTTGGTGTAGGTGCTTTCCAGGCCGTAGCTCTTGAGCATTTCGCTGTTGTCCAGCTCGCAGGTCCAGCCGGCCGGGCAGTTGTAGAAACGGCCCTTGGACGGTTCTTCCTGGTCCTTGAACACCGCGGCGTACTTGGCCAGGTCGGCGATGTTTTTCAGGTCCGGCGCCTTGGCTTCCAGCTTGCGCTTGGCGTCGCCTTCGATCACGTAGCGCGGTACGTACCAGCCTTCGACGGCGCCCACCACCGGGGCACCGACACCGACGACTTTGCCGGCCTTCTCGGCCTTGTTCCAGACTTCGCTGCGGCCGACCCACTCTTCGGCAAACACTTGGATGTCGTTGCTGCTCAGGGCGTTTTCCATGGTGATGGAGTTGCCCGGCAAACTGTCGGTTTTGCAGTCGTAGCCTTTTTCCAGCACGGTTTGCAGGATGTCGGTGAGCAACATGCCGCTTTCCCAGTTCAGGCCGGCGAATTTCACCGGTTTGCCGGATTCACACCAACCGGCCGCCTGGGCGCCAGCAGTGGCCAGCAAGCCCGCGGAAAACACGGTGGCCAACAGGGTCTTATGCATTTTCATTGTTGTGACGCTCCCAAATCTTGAAATGGATTACGGCAGTCAGTAGGCATCCTGCCCTGTCCACGTCCCATCAGGCCTGTGCAACCAGCCCGTTTGTCGTCGTCGGTGCAGCGCCCTGCTCTGTCGGCAGGGTCAGGTGTTCAGGCGTTGCGCGAGGCCACTTTTTCGCCGCCCAGTAATAGAGCGCGGCGGGAAGGACCAGGCCGATGATCCAGGAAATATCCACATCCCCCAGGGCCGCCACCAGGGGACCGGTGTAGAACTTGGTGGAGATGAACGGCAATTGCACCAGCACACCGAAGACATACACGCTGATACCGAGCAGGTTCCAACGGCCATAGCGCCCGTTCGGATCGGCCAGCGCCGGCACGTCGTAGCGATCGCGGGTGATGCAGTAGTAGTCGACCAGGTTGATCGCGCTCCATGGGGTAAAAAACGCCAGCAGGAACAGGATGAAGGACTTGAACGCCCCCAGGAACGAGTGCTGCCCGAGCAAGGCGATCAGGGTCGCCGTACCGACGATGGCCAGTACGAAAAACAGGCGCTGCAAGCGCGTGACCTCGAGGCGACCGCGAAAGCCGCTGATGATCGTGGCAATGCACATGAAGCTGCCGTAGGAGTTCAGCGTGGAGATGGTGACCTTGCCGAACGCGATGCTGAAATACAGCAGCGCCGCAGTGGCTCCGGTACCGCCCAGGCCGACGATGTAGGCCACTTCGTGACCGGCAAATTGCCCGTTGGACATGGCCGCGGCAAACACGCCGAGGATCATCGCCACCTGCGCGCCAACCACCGAACCTGCGCCTGCGGCAAGAAAGGTTTTCAGCGAGGACGTGTTGCTCGGCAGGTAGCGTGAATAGTCCGCCACGTAAGGGCCGAAGGCGATTTGCCAGGATGCCGCGAGCGACACCGCCAACAGGAAGCTGCTCCAGCTGAAGTGGCGGATTTGCAGGAGCGCGCCTACGTCGGCCTGGCTCATCAGACGGCTGAACAGGTAGACAAAGGCAATCACGCCAATGACGCTGGCAACGCGGCCGATGAAGTGGATCACCCGGTAACCGAGCACCGTGACCAGCACGATGACACTGGCGAAGATCAGGATCCCGACGCTGTCGCTGACACCAAACAACTGGCCCAGGGCCTGGCCGGAAAGCACGGTGCCGGTTGCGGTGAAACCGAGGTACATCAGGCAGACCAGCACGATCGGAATCGCCGCGCCGTACACACCGAACTGCACCCGGCTGGAGATCATCTGCGGCAGGCCCAGCCTGGGCCCTTGCGCCGCATGCAACGCCATCACGCCACCGCCCAGCAGTTGACCGATCAACAGACCGAGCAACGACCAGAACACATCACCGCCCAGCACCACGGCCAGGGCCCCGGTGACGATCGCGGTGATCTGCAGGTTGGCACCCAGCCACAGGGTGAACTGGCTCAATAGACGACCGTGTCTTTCCGCTTCCGGGATGTAGTCGATCGAACGCCTTTCGATCAACGGGGTGGTGTCGTTTGCAGCCATGTGTATTCAACCTCTGATGGATTGTCCTGGGTTCGCCGCCATCGGGGGCAAGCCCCCTCCCACATCGGGTTACTTGATCATTGGAAGATTGAGGCCCTGCTCTTTGGCGCAGTCGATGGCGATCTGGTAACCGGCGTCTGCGTGACGCATCACACCGGTGGCCGGGTCGTTGTGCAGCACGCGGGCAATGCGCTCGGCCGCTTCGTCGGTGCCGTCACAGACGATGACCATGCCGGAGTGCTGGGAGAAGCCCATGCCCACACCGCCGCCGTGGTGCAACGAAACCCAGGTCGCGCCGCTGGCGGTGTTGAGCAAGGCGTTGAGCAACGGCCAGTCGGACACGGCGTCGGAACCGTCCTGCATGGATTCGGTTTCGCGGTTCGGGCTGGCGACCGAGCCGGAGTCCAGGTGGTCACGACCGATCACCACCGGAGCCGACAGCTCGCCGCTGCGCACCATCTCGTTGAACGCCAGGCCGAGCTTGGCGCGCTGCCCCAGGCCAACCCAGCAGATACGCGCCGGCAGGCCCTGGAAGCTGATGCGCTCGCGCGCCATGTCCAGCCAGTTGTGCAGGTGGGCGTCGTCGGGGATCAGCTCTTTGACCTTGGCGTCGGTCTTGTAGATGTCCTGCGGGTCGCCCGACAGCGCAGCCCAGCGGAACGGGCCGATGCCACGGCAGAACAGCGGGCGGATGTACGCCGGTACGAAGCCTGGGAAGTCGAAAGCGTTTTCCACGCCCTCTTCCTGGGCCATCTGGCGGATGTTGTTGCCGTAGTCGAAGGTCGGGATGCCTTGCTTCTGGAAGTCCAGCATGGCTTTGACGTGCACCGCCATCGACTGCTTGGCGGCCTTGATCACGGCAGCCGGTTCGGTCTTGGCGCGGGCGCGGTATTCGTCCCAGGTCCAGCCGGCCGGCAGGTAACCGTTGAGCGGGTCATGGGCGCTGGTCTGGTCGGTGACCATGTCCGGGCGCACGCCGCGCTTGACCAGTTCCGGCAGGATTTCCGCGGCGTTACCCAGCAGCGCGATGGAGATGGCCTTGCCTTCCTTTGTGTACTTGGCGATGCGGGCCAGGGCGTCGTCGAGGTCGGTGGCCTGCTCGTCGACGTAGCGGCTGTTGAGGCGGAAATCGATGCTGACCTGCTGGCATTCAATGTTCAGCGAGCACGCGCCGGCCAATGTCGCGGCCAGAGGCTGGGCACCGCCCATGCCACCGAGGCCGGCGGTGAGGACCCAGCGGCCCTTGAGGTTTGAATCGTAGTGCTGGCGACCGGCTTCGACGAAGGTTTCGTAGGTGCCCTGGACGATGCCCTGGCTGCCGATGTAGATCCAGCTGCCGGCGGTCATCTGGCCGTACATGGCCAGGCCCTTGGCGTCCAGCTCGTTGAAGTGCTCCCAACTGGCCCAGTGCGGTACCAGGTTGGAGTTGGCGATCAGCACACGCGGGGCATTGCTGTGGGTCTTGAACACGCCGACCGGCTTGCCGGACTGCACCAGCAGGGTTTCATCGTCATTCAGGTGGGTGAGGCTCTCGACGATCTGGTCGTAGCACTCCCAGTTGCGCGCTGCACGGCCAATACCGCCGTACACCACCAGCTCCTTGGGGTTCTCGGCCACTTGCGGGTCGAGGTTGTTCATCAGCATGCGCAGCGGCGCTTCAGTCAGCCAGCTTTTGGCGGTGAGCTTGTTACCGCGGGCGGCGCGGATTTCGACGTCACGGTATTTTGTAGGCTTGGTCACAACAAGAACTCCTCGGCGATCGATGCGCGAACATGGATGGTGCGAAGGAGAGTCTTACGCACACATCTTTACTTGTACATACAAGCATATGCAATCAAGCGGCCAACTTTCCGAGGGAGGTGTTAGGAATTTTCCGAAAAGCGTGTGCGAGCCTTGGAAATTAAGGCTTCGAGCCGTGATGAAATTTCTTGCGAAGGGGGTTTATAGCGAAGGAGGTGTGTCACGACAGCGCGGTTTTGCGCCGAGCTGGGGCGTTCGGTAACAAATTGGTGCAGGGACTGGAAACAGATTCTATAAGCGACACAAAAACAAATGTGGGAGGGGGCTTGCCCCCGATTGCGGTGTGTCAGCCCAGGATATACCGACTGATCCACCGCTATCGGGGGCAAGCCCCCTCCCACATTTTTTAATCGCGCTGAGTCAGTTCGATGATGCAGCTACGGCCAGTGATAGAGATGTCCAGCAAGCCAGCGTTACCGTCCACTTGCAGGCAATCGTGATGGCCCAGTACCTCGTCCAGCACCTTCACTTCATCCGCCACGCTGAACACCAGCACCGTCTGCGCCGTAGTGAAGAACCGCTGCACACCATCCACCCACTGCAACCGCGCATGGTAACGCTGGGGCGAGTAGATCAGGTTGAAGTCGCGGATCGGCCCGGTAATCAAGCGGCATGAAACCTGGCTGTCGCCTTTGAAGGCGAACGGTTGCAGCGGTAACAACCCGCGCTGCTCCTCGCCATCCACGGTCAGCACCATGCCTGCGCCTTTGATCACGGTGATCACGCGCTGGTAGCCGGCAAAGGTGGAAAACCCGCCAGACTCGCCGATATCGGCAATCGACAGGCGCCAGCCGAAGCCTTCCAGGCCCTCGCCGGCATCGCGGGTGATTTCTTCGGTACTGCCGCCGCCGTTTTTCCACGGCATGCGCACGTAATCGGCGGCGCGCCAGACTTTTACTGCACTCATTTACTGAACCGTCCTTCCAGGCTGTGACGGGAACCGGGGTGGATCAAACGCGCGGCAGTCACCGGCTGACGGCCGGACCAGGTACGCCGGCGAATCAACAGGCACGGCTCGCTCGGCTCGATCTGCAGCAACTTGCACTCGGCAACGTCGGCGAGAATCGCTTCGACCACGTGCTCGCCTTCGGTCAACGGCGCCACTTGGTTGAGATAGGCATAGGGGGTTTGCAGGGTGAAGTCCTGTTGCAGGTATTCCGGCGCGACCAGGGCGTTGACGAAACGGTCCTCGATTTGCACGGGAATATCGTTTTCGTAATGCACGATCAGCGAGTGGAACACCCGCCCGCCTTCACGCATTTCCAGGGCGACGGCGCGTTCGGAACCGGCAGCCTCTTCACCCAGGGTGATGACCTGGCAGGTATGCCGATGACCGCGGGAGGCGATCTCATCGGCAATGTTGTGCACTTCGAACAGCGCCGACTGGCTCTTGGGCTCGGCGACGAACGTGCCGACGCCTTGCATGCGCACCAGCAAACCTTCGGCGGTGAGCTCGCGCAGGGCACGGTTGATGGTCATGCGGCTGAAGCCCAACTGGCTGACCAGTTCGCTCTCCGACGGTACGCGATAATGGGGCGGCCAGTTGCCGTTGAGGATCTGCTGGCTGATCATCTGTTTGACGCGGGCATACAAGGGCGCCGGACTTTCGTCCATGTGGGCAGCCAGTGAAGACTTGGCGGGCGGAGTCGGCACAGGGAATCCTTGCAAGGGGAAAAGATGCATAGATTGCCGGAGTTTACCGAGCAGGCAAACGTCTGTATATGTATATACAAATAAACACACGACCGGGGTGCTCTAATCATGTCCGCTTTCTTTGCCGAACGCGCGCTGCTGCCTAGTGGATGGGCCAACGATGTACGTCTTGAAGTCAGCGCCGATGGCCTGCTGACACAGGTTGAGGCCAACGCCAGCGCAGCCGGTGCCGAACGGCTCAGGGGCCCGGTATTGGCGGGCATGCCGAACCTGCACTCCCACGCCTTCCAGCGCGCCATGGCCGGGTTGGCCGAAGTGGCCGGCAACCCGAATGACAGTTTCTGGACCTGGCGCGACCTGATGTACCGCATGGTCGGCAAGATCAGCCCGGAGCAACTGCAGGTGATCGCGCGGCAGTTGTATATCGAGATGCTCAAGGCCGGCTACACCTCGGTGGCCGAATTCCACTATGTGCATCATGACGTCAGCGGCCAGCCGTACGCCGACCGTACGGAACTGTCGCGGCAGATCAGCCAGGCCGCAGCGAGTAGCGGCATCGGCCTGACGCTGGTGCCGGTGCTCTATACCCACTCAGGGTTTGGCGGCCAGGCGCCGAATGAGGGGCAGCGACGGTTTATCAACAGCACCGAAAACTACCTGGACCTGCAGGCGCGCCTCAAACCGATTCTGGCGGCGCAGCCGGCGCAGCAACTGGGGCTGTGCTTCCACTCCCTGCGCGCGGTTACACCACGGCAGATCAATGAAGTATTGGCCGCCAGCGACAAGACGTGCCCGGTGCATATCCATATCGCCGAACAGCAAAAGGAAGTCGACGACTGCCTGGCCTGGAGCGGCAAACGCCCGTTGCAATGGCTGTACGACAACGTCGAGGTCGATGAACGTTGGTGCCTGGTGCACGCGACCCACGCCAACCCGGAAGAAGTGACGCGCATGGCCAAGAGTCGCGCGATTGCCGGCTTGTGCCTGACCACCGAAGCCAACTTGGGCGACGGGATTTTCCCGGCGGTGGATTTTCTCGCCCAGGGCGGACGCCTGGGCATCGGTTCCGATAGCCATGTGTCCCTGAGCGTGGTGGAAGAACTGCGCTGGCTGGAATACGGCCAACGCCTGCGCGATCAACGGCGCAATCGCTTGTATCGCAGCGACCAGCCGATGGTCGGCCGTACGTTGTTCGATGCGGCGCTGGACGGCGGCGCACAAGCGCTGGGGCAGCCGATAGGTCGACTGGAAGTGGGCAAGCGTGCGGATTGGATCGTGCTGGACGGTGACGACCCTTACCTGGCGACAGCGACACAGGACGGCATCCTCAATCGCTGGCTGTTTGCCGGCGGTGATCGGCAGGTGCGCGATGTGCTGGTCAACGGCAAGTGGGTCGTGCGGGATGGGCGACATGCCGGCGAGGAAGAGAGTAGCCGGGCGTTTACACAAGTATTGAAAGACCTACTCGGTTAAACATGCGGAAGGGGGCTTGCCCCCTCCCACCATTGGATCTGTGGCGATCCAGAATTACTGCGAAGTCTTCGCCATCTGCTTATCCGACGTGCGCCAGATCAACCGCGTGGTGTCATACCCTTGCTGCCGCGCCCTGCTCAACAGGTCTTCACGGGTGTCCGCACTGACCGTCGGCGTGCGCGACAGGATCCACATATAGCGCCGGCTCGGGCTGCCGACGATGGCGGTCTTGTAGTCATCGCTGACGTACAGCACCCAGTAATCGCCCTTGGCGACGCCTGGCAGCAGTGACGTAAACCAGTTATTGAATTCCACCCAGAGCTTGTCGGTCTTGCCAGGCACCTGCGGCGTGGCCGTGCCCTTGGCTTCTTCCCACTTCCACTCGGTGGTGAGGCAGCGGTTGAATACCGACATATCGCCATCAGGCAGCAATGTGTAGCGGGCTTCGGACTGCGCGCAGTTGCGCTGGAAGTACATCGGCAATCGAGCCAACTCATACCAGGTGCCCTGGTAACGCTTGAGGTTGACGTTGCTCGCTGTCTTGGGTTGCAGATCATCGCCAGAATGGCTGGCGCAGCCCGCCAAAAACAGGCTGGCGCAAAGGAACAAAACAAAACGCATCATTCTTCTTCTCCCGCAGGCTTTCGCCCCGGTTTACTTCAGGCCTTGCCCGGAAAACATCAGAACTTTGTCACCGGCATATTGAACGCTGATAAAGCTGTTTTTATCGCCCCATGTGCAGCTGGACATGCCCAGTGCGCCGGAACAATCGGTCGGTTTGCCCAGCAGCGACTCCACCTCGGCCTTAGGCATGCCGGCCGACAACTTTGCGTAGTTTTCTTGATTGACCTTGCTGCAAGCGGCCAACAGCACGCAAAAAGCCAGCAAAGCGAGACGGCGTAACGACATGGAATAACTCCTGGAGGGACGAAGCAGCTTGGGTATCTGCCAGAAGCTTAGAAGGGAAAAGGGGTGTCTGGTTCCCGATGAACGAAAACAAAAAAGCCCCGAAAACGCTGAAACGTTTCGGGGCTTCTTTAAGGGTGAACCGGCTCACAACAACGCCGTTCACTTATCGCCGCAGGTTACTTCTTGTGGTAAGCGGTCACACGCTCAACTTCTTCCTTGGAACCCAGGAACACCGCCACACGCTGGTGCAAGCCGTCGGGCTGGATGTCGAGGATGCGCTGGTGGCCGTCGGTGGACGCACCGCCCGCCTGCTCGACCAGGAAGGACATCGGATTGGCTTCGTACATCAGGCGCAGTTTGCCCGGCTTGGACGGCTCGCGGCTGTCGCGTGGGTACATGAACAGGCCGCCACGGGTCAGGATACGGTGCACATCGGCCACCATCGCCGCGACCCAACGCATGTTGAAGTTCTTCTTCAACGGACCTTCTTCGCCTTCCATCAACTCGTTCACATAGCGCTTGACCGGTTCTTCCCAGTGGCGCTGGTTGGACATGTTGATCGCGAATTCCTGGGTGGAAGCCGGAATGGTGATGTCTTCATGGGTGAGGACGAAGCTGCCCATTTCACGGTCCAGGGTGAAGCCTTTGACGCCATCGCCCAGGGTCAGCACCAGCATGGTCTGTGGGCCGTAGATCGCGTAGCCGGCAGCGACCTGCTCGGTGCCTGGCTGCAGGAAGGCCTTTTCGTTCAGGGCTTCGTTCTGGCTCAGGTATTCGTTCGGGCAACGCAGTACCGAGAAGATGGTGCCGACCGGGGCGTTGATGTCGATGTTGGACGAACCGTCCAATGGGTCGAACACCAGCAGGTAGGCGCCTTTCGGGTATTTGCCCGGGATCTGGTAGGCATTGTCCATTTCTTCGGACGCCATGCCGGCCAGGTGACCGCCCCATTCGTTGGCTTCGAGCAGGATCTCGTTGGAAATCACGTCGAGCTTCTTCTGCACTTCGCCCTGCACGTTTTCAGTGCCCATGCTGCCCAGGACACCACCCAATGCGCCTTTGGACACGGCGTGGCTGATTTCCTTGCAAGCACGCGCCACCACTTCGATAAGGAAGCGCAGATCGGCAGGCGTGTTGTTGCTGCGGGTCTGCTCAATCAAATAGCGACTCAAGGTAACGCGGGACATGGAAGGCTCCGATGAAGGGGGGGCTAAAAACCCGCGCAGTTTAACGCGAGTCGGGGCGTATTTCCTCCTATCAGAGGATTTAAACCCAATAGAGTTCATGGACTTTATTTAACGTGCCACCGGTGGCTTGCGCAGCAAACTGTAGGCCATGCCTCCCAGCGCCGCCACGCCGAGCAGCAATACGGCCCAGAGTCCGAGTTTTTTCCAGTTCGGCCCGCTGTCGACAGCCGCCGGGACCGGTGGCGAAGTGACCGCGACGGCCCCGGCCACCTTGGCTTGTCCCAAGGTGTTGAGGCGCTCGGCGGTGTAATCCGGGATCAGCGTCGACAACGGCAGGTTCGCCGCCTTCACCGAGGCATTCCCCAGCGCCAGTGTGAACGGCGGCTCGCCCCGCGCCAGGAACACCAACTGCGTGGCGCGCACCGCGAAGCGCAGGGACGGCGCTTCGACGCCCAGGCCGCCGCCGCGCTCGTCGACCTGCAACTTGAGTTCGGTGACCGTCTGGCCGGGCAGTTGCAACTCGTCCTGCACCACGTCCTGGCCATTCTGGGTCAGGCGGTAGAGCAGACCATTGCTCAGCGGCTGCCAGGCTTGATTGCCATCGCGTCGCCCCGCCAAGGTCACCGGCGCCAGCGTATTGGCCTGCTTCAGCTCGACACGCAAGCGCTCGACACCCAGCCCAGTGGGCAACTTCCAAGTGTACTCACCCGCCTTGAGCCGCGTGCCCGAGAGCGGCTGCGACCATACCAGCGGCAGCGGCAGGCTGCTGCTGGTGGCACTGGCCAACCTGGCCGAGGTCAGCAACGGCGCCGCCTGCCCCTTCCACACCAGGCGCAGGTAACGCGCGGACTGGCCCGGCAAACTGACGTCATGCTGCTCGACCCGCTCGTCGGCAAACGACAAACGCGCCACTTGTCCATCGCCCCAGGATTGCCAGTGCTGCAAGTCATCACTGGCTTCAATGCTGAAGCGCTGGAAGCCCTCCTGCTCGCGGCTCCAGTCCAGGCTCAACTGCTGCAACGGCGCCTTGATTTTACTGGCATCGAGCACCCAGCCACGCAGCACCTGCTTGCCGGGCTTGGGTGCGGTGGACGGCTTGATTTCCACCAGGGTGCCTTCGGCCGTGGTTTTCATCACCACACCGGGTAAGGTTGCCTGGGTGTCGGCGGCGTACAGCGGGAACCACTTCACGTCGGTGACTTCACGACTTTCGGTGCGTTGCGACGCTTGACGCGCCAGCGCGTAGGCCTGGGGTTCACCGGCGGCGTTGAACACGCGCACATCGCTGAGATCAGCCTGGCGCGCATTCAGTTGCACGGCCAAGGGCAACTCAAGGCGATACCAGGGGCCGTTGCCGCTGACGCTCAGCGGCACCTGGCTGCTGAAGTCGGCCGGCGTTTCCAGCGCCCACGCCGACAATGTCGTACAGATGCCCAGCACGACCACGCTCAACTTACCGATCAAGAGGATGCTCCTTCAGTGTCCAACCCAGGTTCGGCACGCTTGGGCGGCAGCGGCGCAAAGTAGCCCACCACCAGCAACAACCCGCCCACGCCGATAAACGACACGATCCGCGCCAAGCCGCCACGGTTGCTCAGCTCGACAAAGAACAGCTTGGCCACCACCACCGCGATCAGCGCCGCGCCGATCAGCCACACTTCGCGGCGATGGCGCAGGTGGCCGCCGATCATCAGGCCGAGGGCGATCAGGGTCCAGACAATCGACAGGCCGGCTTGCACCAACATCGATTCCAGCAACCCATCCAGATGGAAAGGTACGCCGCCCCAGTGATGTGCGGTGCGCATCACCAGGGCCGTAAAGAACGCGAACAGCGAAATACCGGCAATGCCCTGGGCGATCAATTCAGCACGCGGCCCGCGTTGCGGCGCCACGCTGCGCGACCACAGGTACACGCCCAGCAGCGCAAACAGCAAGCCCAGGTCCAGCGGGTTGAGCAGCGGCACATAGGGCAATGGCTCGGCCGTGCCGTCGCTGAAGGTATTCGCCAGCCAGAACCAGCCCAGCATCAGCACCGCCAAGGGCAGCGCCGCCAACACGCGATACTCCCGTGGATACGCCGACAGCGGCCACGGCCAGTTGCGCGGTGCGGCAGCCAGCACCAGGTACAGGCTTGGAAGGATCGCCCAGCCCAGCCAGCGCCAGGCGTTGTATTCGCTCGACAGCAACAACAGGCCGTAGCGCAGTTCCAGCGCCAATACGCCGATCAACATCCAGCCACCCAACACATGAGCAATGCTCAGGACGGTGGCCGGCACCAGCGTCGCCAAACGCCGCAGCGCGATGAAATGCACCCCGAACACCGCCAGCCAGGCCAGCCAGCCGTAGTGCGCTGCCGGGTGGTAATAATTATGCGCAGACACCAGCAAAACCATCCCCGCCGTCGGCATCAACAGGGTGCAGAGCATACCCAGGGACGCCCAACGCAGGCGCGTCGCGAGCAACGCCCAGATCGCCACGCTGACCGCCGCACTACCCAGCAGGCACGCCCCCCGCAGCTCATCGGGGATAAACCGCAGCACTTCAGCGATCAGCGCCAACGCCCACCAGGCCGCGCCCCACACCAGCAGCAGGTCAGACAGGCGTTGCAGCTTGAGCACGGCAAACACCGGCGCATGGGGTTCACGCTGCAGGCGCCAGGCACCGATCAAGGCGGCCAGGCCCAGCACCATCGGTGTCCAGAAACCGCTATGCCCCAGGGGACGCACGCCCTCGCTGGCCAAAGGCCCGAGCAGCTCCGGCACCGCCAGCAGGAACGACGCGCCGCCGATCACTTGCAGCAGCAACCCAAATACAAAACTGACGCGCTGTTGCAGGTACAGGCTCAACCAGATGATCAACAACCCACTGGCCGCCCACACACCGCTGGCGCTTTCCCATGGCAGTACAAACAGCACGGCGAGGTTGATCAGCACCAACCCGGCCAGCAGCACCACGGACAGCCCGCGCAACAGCCGTACATCGCTACGCACCATGTCGTCGCGCGCCGCCAGCAGCATGCCGCCGATCAACGCCAGGCCGATCAACGACGCGCTGAGCAGGCCGCTCCAGCCGGCGTTGAATACCGCTGCCGAGTCGCCGCCTTGCAAGCGCAGCAGGAACAACGCCCCGCCCAGCAGTTGCACGGCGAACGCCGTGAACAGGAACGTGCGCGAGCCAATCCGCAAGCCGATGAACAGGGTCGCCAGGCCGGCGAGCGCCCAACTGATGGCAGTGCCTTGAGTCAGCAACAGCAGCGGCGCGAGCAGGTACACGAAAGTCAGGCCGAGGCTGGCCAGAACCGGCAGGCCCTTGCGCTCCCACTCCGCCGCCTGCTGCGTCGCGGCCCTGCGCAGTTGGTCGAAGCTGAACAGCAAGGCCGCGCCCAGCAGCAACGCCCCCAAGGGCGCCCCCTCCAGCAGCGTGTGCTCGCCGATGCGCAGCTCACTGAGAAACGCCAGCGCCGAGCCCAATTGCAGCAACAGGCCAAATGCCCGCGCCAACGGCCGCTGCTGGCGCAAGCCGAGCCAGAAGATCCCGGCACCTTCCACGGCCCAGGCGGCTGCGGTCCAACGCGCATCGAGCCCCAGGGGAATCGCCAGGCTGGCAAAGATCACCCCCAGGGCCAGGCAGGTTTCCGCCAGCAGCAAGGCGCGCCCGCCACTGAGCACGCGGGCCAGGCCCATGTAGAGGATGCCCAGGCCCAGCGCGCTGAATGCTGCGGCGAACTCAAGGTGCTGCACCAGCGCGAACTGCAGGCCAAACCCCGCCAGCGGCGGGCCGAACAGCATGCTGCCGTCGACGTAGTCGCCTTTGGATGCCGACCAGCGCAACAACGCATCACGGCCTTCGGGCGCGTCGCCCATCTCTCGCAATTTGCGCCGGGCGAACAACAGGCCGATAGCCAGGTACATCAGGAAAAACAGGATCAGGAACGGCTCGGTACTCCACAGCAGTTCCGGCGTGTAGGAGCGCATGCCCCAGGCAAAGCCGATGCCGAAGGTGCCGACAAAGCCGATCAGGTTGAGCAAGCGCCAGGCCTTGAACCAGGCGATGGCGAGGATACCGGCGTTGAGCAGGGCAAAATAACTGAACAGCGCGACATGATTACCGGCGCCGGTGGACGTGAGGATCGGCGCCGCGAAGCCGCCGAGCGCGGCCGCACAGGCCAGTCCCAACGCATCCTGGGTAATCGCCAGGATCGCCGAGAACACCGTGACCGCCACCAGCAGGCCCAGCGCCGCGCTCGGGTCGATCAACGGGTGCAGGCGCATCGCGGCAAACACCGTCAGGTACAGCACCGCGATCCCGGTGCCTTGCAGCATCAAGCCGTAGTTGCTGTTACGCAACCGCAGCCACCAGCCCAGGCCCAACAGGCCAAGGGCCGCCGCGGCAACGCCGGCGTAACGCAGTTCGATCGGCACCACCATGCCTTCGGTGGCGTAGCGCAACAGGAAGGCCAGGCCGAGAAACAGCAGCACCACACCGACACGCAGCACGGTGTTGCCACCAAACAGCCAATTGCGTGCGCCGCTGATGGCGCGTTCGATCAGGTTTGGGTCACGGGGAGCGGCAGGTTCTTGAGGCGGACGTGGCGTCGGGGCAGGCGTCCAGACGTCATCCGGCAATGGCTGGCTCGGTTCGGCGACCATGGCGACAGGCGCCAATTCAGCCGGCAGCTCCCACACCAGTTCAGGCGCCTTGGCGACAGGTGCCGCCTCAGGCACAGGCGGCTCGACGATGACAGTGCGTGTCGGCGTGGGTACTTCCAGTTGCCGCAGGCGCTCACCCAGGGCGATCAACGCCTTCTGCGTGGTTTCCAACTGAACAGCCTGCTGCTGCGCCTGGGTCGCCAGCTTCGACAGGCGAATCGCCTGGCCGATGCCCAACCCCAACAGCGCACCGATGCCCGCATCATAGAACGACTCATCGAGCGTCCAGCCGAGCACCAGGCCAATCAGCATGAAAATCCATTGCATGGTCGATATTCCCTAAGCAAACCGGCGCTCAGTATATCGACGCGCAACTAATGTGGGAGGGGGCTTGCTCCCGATAGCGGTGTACCAGTCGACATATTTGTCGACTGACACTCCGTCATCGGGGGCAAGCCCCCTCCCACATTTTGTATTGCGGTGTTCAGTCGAGGGCTTTCCAGATTTCAGTGGCGTACTCGCGGATCGTCCGGTCCGACGAGAACCAGCCCATCCGTGCGGTATTGAGCACCGCCGAACGCCACCACGCCTTGGAATCATGCCAATGCGCTTCGACCCGCGCCTGGGCGTCCCAGTAGGAATCGAAGTCGGCGCAGACCAGGAAGCGGTCGTAGTCGATCAACCCGTCGATCAAGCCCACATAGCGGCCCGGATCGTCCGGCGAGAACACCCCGCCGCGAATCGCTTGCAGCACATCGCTCAGACGATGGGACGCCGCAATATCGGGCCCGGCGTTGAATTCACCGGCATGTTTACGTGCCTCCACCTGTTGCGCACTGAGGCCGAAGATAAACATGTGATCGGCGCCCACGCGCTCGTGCATCTCCACGTTGGCGCCGTCCATGGTGCCGATGGTCAGCGCGCCGTTGAGGCCGAACTTCATGTTGCTGGTGCCCGAGGCTTCAAAGCCGGCGGTGGAGATCTGCTCCGACAAGTCCGCCGCCGGAATGATGCTTTCCGCCAGGCTGACGTTGTAGTTGGGCAGGAACACCACCTTGAGCAGCCCGCGTACGGTCGGGTCGTTGTTGACGGTGCGTGCGATGTCGTTGGTCAGCTTGATGATCAACTTGGCCTGGTGATAGCTGGCCGCCGCCTTGCCCGCGAAGATCTTCACCCGTGGTACCCAGTCGGTGCCCGGCTCGGCACGGATCGCCTGGTACAGCGCCACGGTGTGCAGCAGGTTGAGCAACTGGCGCTTGTATTCGTGGATACGCTTGACCTGCACGTCGAACATCGCCGCCGGGTTCACCGAAATGCCCAGGCGCTCATGGATGATCTCGGCCAGCGCACGCTTGCTGTGCAGGCGCTGGTCGGCAAAGGCTTTGCGGAACGTCTGTTTCTCGGCGAAGGTTTCCAGCTCGCCCAGGCGGGTTTCGATGGTGTCGAGAATGTCCGGGCCCAAGGCTTCCACCAGCATATCGGTGAGCTTGGGGTTGGCCTGGTACAGCCAGCGGCGGAAGGTAATGCCGTTGGTCTTGTTGTTGATGCGCTCCGGGTAGAGCTTGTGCAGTTCGGAGAACACGGTGCTGCGCATCAGTTGGGTGTGCAGGCCGGACACGCCGTTGACGCTGTGGGAGCCGAGGAACGCCAGGTTGCCCATGCGCACACGGCGGCCGTTGTCTTCTTCGATCAGGGACACGGCGCGCAGCACGTCGAAGTCATGGATGCCCTTGGCGCGCAACGCATCGATGTGCTGGGCGTTGATCAGGTAGATGATCTGCATGTGCCGGGGCAGCATGCGCTCCATCAGGCCGACCGGCCAGGTTTCCAGAGCCTCGGGCAACAGGGTGTGGTTGGTGTACGACAGGGTTTCGACGGTGACATCCCACGCGGCTTCCCACGGAATGTCGTGCAGGTCGACTAACTGGCGCATCAACTCGGCCACGGCGATCGAGGGGTGGGTGTCGTTGAGCTGGATCGCCGCGTGTTCGCCCAGGCTCAGGACCGAGCCGTGCATGTTCTTGTGGCGACGCAGCAGGTCCTGCAAGGAGGCGGCGACGAAGAAGTATTCCTGGCGCAGGCGCAGTTCCTGCCCCGCTTCGGTGCTGTCCGCCGGGTAAAGCACTCGGGAGATGCTCTCGGCGCGGGCCACTTCGGCGACGGCGCCCAAGTGGTCACCGGCGTTGAAGCGCTCCAGGTGCAGGTCTTCCACCGCCCGGGCACGCCACAGGCGCAAGGTATTCACGCTGGCGCCGCGCCAACCGACCACCGGGGTGTCGTAGGCAACGGCGCGCACGGTTTCGTTGGGCGTCCACACCTGGATCAGCTTGCCGGAGGCATCCGGCAGGGTCTCGACGCTGCCGCCAAAGCCAATCGGGTAAATCACCTCGGCCCGCTCGAATTCCCACGGGTTGCCGAAATCCAGCCAGCGTTCGGTCTGTTCCTGCTGCCAGCCATCGACAATCGCCTGGCGGAACAAGCCGTGCTCATAACGAATGCCATAACCGTGACCGGCGATGCCCAAGGTCGACATGCTTTCCATAAAGCATGCGGCCAGACGGCCGAGGCCGCCGTTGCCAAGCGCCGCGTCGGGCTCCAGCAGGCGAATGCGTTCGAGGTCCACACCCAGCTCGGACAAGGCTTCGCGAGCGATCTCCAGCACGCCGAGGTTGCTCAGGCTGTCGTAGAGCAGGCGGCCGATAAGGAATTCCAGGGAGAGGTAATACACCCGCTTCTGGCCTTTGCGGTAGATACGCCGCGTGTGATCCATCCAGTGGTCGACCATCTGGTCGCGGGCGGCCAGGGCAATGGCTTCGAACCAGTCATGGTCGAAGGCATGGTCCGGGTCTTTGCCCACCGCGTAGGTGAGTTTGGTCAAGACAGCATCGCGGAATGCGGCTACCTCTGCTTCTCGTGCAAGCGGTTCCTGAGACATCGGTGTGACCTCGGGCGAGATTGAAGGAGTTGCTAGAGCCTAGTCGGTCTGACAGACGGTAGACGCTCTGGTTCGGCAGTTTTTTAACTCATTCACCTTTAATACGCTTTTGATGCAGGGGTCGTGCCCGATCAGCCCTCATCCGCGCCTTTGAGCTGAAATCCGTAAAATATTGTTCAAAAAACCACCAATCCCGGTATGATCGCGCGCCCGGATACCGCCCCACCTTTTGGAACCCTGATGAAGCCTCAACTGATCGCCGCCGCGGAACTCGACCGTCTCGAGACTTGGCAGAAATACTCCGCCCATATGTGCGGCGGCTGCGTGTCCAGCTGCTGCACGCTGCCGGTTGAGGTGAAGATCAAGGACCTGATCCGCATTGGCATCGTCGATGAGTTCGAGCGCGGCGACCCGCCGAAGAACATCGCCAAGCGGTTGCAGAAGGAAGGCATCGTCGAGCGCTACAACAACAAATCCGAGATTTTTACCCTGCAGCGCATGAGCAACAACGACTGCCTGTACCTGGATCGTAAGACGCGCTTCTGCACTATTTATGACAAGCGCCCGGATACTTGCCGCAACCACCCGAAGATCGGGCCGCGCCCGGGGTATTGCGCGTACAAGCCGAAGGAAGTGGTGCGCGAGACCAAATTCAAGACCCTCGACAAGTTCTGATTCGGGTTTTGTGGGGCTCTCAAGGGCCCTATCGGGGGCAAGCCCCCTCCCACATTTTGATCTGTGAACACATTCAAAGGTGGGAGGGGGCTTGCCCCCGATGAGGCCAGTACAGCCACCACAGAAACTGCAGGCATAAAAAAACGCCCCCGGCCTTTCGACCGGGGGCGTTTTTCATTCAGCCTGAGTTAACTCAGTTCTTGGCTTTCTTGGCAGCGCGGGTGCGCTCGCCTTCGTCCAGGATCTTCTTACGCAGGCGGATCGACTTCGGCGTCACTTCGCACAGTTCGTCGTCCTGGATGAACTCCAGGGCCTGTTCCAGGGTGAAGCGAACAGGTGGAACCAGGGCGATGGTTTCGTCTTTACCCGAAGCACGCATGTTGTCGAGCTTCTTGCCTTTGGTTGGGTTGACGCCCATGTCGTTGTCACGGCTGTTCAGGCCAACGATCTGACCGTTGTAGATCTCTTGACCGTGTTCAACGAACAGCTTGCCACGCGCCTGGAGGGTTTCCAGGGAGTAGGTCAGCGCCTTGCCGGTTTCTACCGATACCAGAACACCGTTCTGACGGCCGGACATGTCGCCGGACTTCATGGTGTCGTAGCGATCGAAGATCGAGGTCAGGATGCCAGCACCGTTGGTCAGGGTCAGGAACTGGTTACGGAAACCAATCAGGCCACGAGCAGGGATGTTGTATTCCAGACGCACACGGCCTTTGCCATCCGGCACCATGTTGGTCAGGTCGCCCTTACGCAGGCCCATCTCTTCCATGACCTTGCCCTGGGATTCTTCAGGAGTGTCGATGGTGACGTTTTCGAACGGTTCCTGCTTCACGCCGTCAACCTGACGGATGATAACTTCAGGACGACCAACGCCCATTTCGAAGCCTTCGCGACGCATGGTTTCGATCAGTACCGAGAGGTGCAGCTCACCACGGCCGGAAACCTTGAACTTGTCAGCCGAGTCGCCTTCTTCAACGCGCAGTGCAACGTTGTACAGCAGCTCTTTGTCCAGACGTTCCTTGATGTTACGGGAAGTCACGAACTTGCCTTCTTTACCGCAGAAAGGCGAGTCGTTTACCTGGAAGGTCATGGAAACGGTTGGCTCGTCGACGGTCAGAGGCTTCATTGCCTCGACAGTGTCCGGCTGGCACAGGGTGTCGGAGATGAACAGCGAGTCCATGCCGCTGACGCACACGATGTCGCCGGCGAAGGCTTCTTCAACGTCGATACGGTGCAGGCCGTGGTGACCCATCAGCTTCAGGATACGACCGTTGCGCTTCTTGCCGTCGGCGCCGATTGCCACAACCGGGGTGTTCGGCTTGACGCTGCCACGGGCGATACGGCCAACGCCGATCACACCCAGGAAGCTGTTGTAGTCCAGTGCCGAGATTTGCATCTGGAACGGGCCGTCACGGTCAACTTTCGGCGCAGGTACGTTGTCGACGATCGACTGGTACAGCGGGGTCATGTCTTCGGCCATGTCGGTGTGGTCCAGACCGGCAATGCCGTTCAGGGCCGAGGCGTAGACGACTTTGAAGTCCAGCTGTTCTTCGGTAGCACCCAGGTTGTCGAACAGATCGAAGATCTGGTCCAGAACCCAGTCCGGACGCGCGCCCGGACGGTCAACCTTGTTGATGCACACGATCGGACGCAGGCCGGCTTCGAACGCCTTCTTGGTCACGAAACGGGTTTGCGGCATAGGGCCGTCTTGAGCGTCAACCAGCAGCAGAACGGAGTCAACCATCGACATTACGCGTTCTACTTCGCCGCCGAAGTCGGCGTGGCCCGGGGTATCCACGATGTTGATGTGGTAGCCGTTCCAGTTGATGGCGGTGTTTTTTGCCAGGATGGTAATACCGCGCTCTTTTTCCTGGTCGTTGGAGTCCATCACGCGCTCGTCGTTGAGCTCGTTGCGCTCCAGGGTGCCGGATTGACGCAGGAGTTTGTCTACCAGGGTGGTTTTACCATGGTCAACGTGGGCAATGATGGCGATGTTACGTAGATTTTCGATCACTTGTGTATCTCGATCAGAGGATTCGGTGTGCTGACAGGTCGTGGCAGCGATTAACAGTAGAGTCAGGCCTTGCCGTTACAGCTTGACGGCAGAGTCGGGGGGCCGGTGACGCAGGCCACAGGCAAACAGCCCCGGGCTCTTAGCTCGGTCGATAAACGCGCACATTGGCATGCCCCTCACTGAGCAAATGGTGGGCATGCAGGCGACTCATCACGCCTTTGTCGCAATACAGCAGGTACTGACGGCTGTTATCCAGTTCCTTGAAACGCGCGTTCAATGCATAGAACGGCAGCGTTTGTACGTCGATGCCGGCGATTTCCAGCGGCTCATCTTCAGCGGCATCCGGGTGACGGATGTCGATGACGATCTGGCCGGCCAGGGCTTCGCTGACTTCTTCGATCTGCACATCCTGGCCCAGTTCGTCGATAACACGATCGATCGGGACCAGCTTGGCGTTCTCGAGCGCACGCTCCAGAACCGCCATATCAAACTGTTGTTCTTCGTACTCCACGCGGTTGCGCTTGGCGTGGGTCTTGGGGTTCACCGAAATGACCCCGCAGTATTCAGGCATATGCTTGGCAAAGTCGGCGGTGCCGATTGCTTCTGCCAAGTCGATGATGTCCTGCTTGTGGCTGGCGATCAGCGGGCGCAGTACCAGCTTCTCGGTCACGCAGTCGATCAGCGACAGGTTCGGCAGCGTCTGGCTGGAAACCTGGGAAATCGCTTCACCGGTCACCAGCGCGTCGATCTGCAACTGATCGGCGATTCGGGACGCAGCGCGCAACATCATACGCTTCAAAACTACGCCCATATGACTGTTATCGACTTTACCGAGAATTTCGCCCAGCACTTCCTCGAACGGTACGCTCACAAATAGCACGCGCTGGGAGCTGCCGTACTTCTTCCAGATAAAGTGCGCAACTTCCATCACGCCCAATTCGTGTGCACGCCCGCCCAGGTTAAAGAAGCAGAAATGGCTCATCAGGCCGCGGCGCATGATCTGGTAGGCCGCCACCGTGGAATCGAAACCGCCGGACATGAGGACCAGGGTCTGTTCCAGGGCGCCCAGCGGGTAGCCGCCGATGCTGTCGTGCTGGCTGTGAATCACAAACAACCGTTGGTCGCGAATTTCCATGCGCACTTCAATTTGCGGCGCCTTGAGGGAAATTCCGGCGGCGCCGCACTCGCGACGCAGCTTGCTGCCGACGTATTTCTCGACGTCCATGGAACTGAACGGGTGCTTGCCGGCACGCTTGCAGCGCACCGAAAAAATCTTGCCTTCAAGGCTGTCGCCGAAGTGCCGTTTGCATTTCTCGGTGATGTCGTCGAAGTCCCCCAGCGGGTACTCATCCACCTGCAGGAAATGCGCGATACCCGGCATGCAGCTCAGGCGCTCGGTCATGTCCTTCAAGGCTTTGGCGTCGGTCAGGCGGGTTTCCAGCTCGAGGTTGTCCCACACACCGTTCACCACCACAGCCGGGTCCAGATCGCGGAGCACGGCACGGATGTTCTTGGCCAACTGACGGATGAAACGCATCCGTACCGGTCGGCTCTTGATGGTGATCTCGGGGAAGACTTTAACGATTAATTTCATGGAAACAGCGCGCGCAGGGCCTGCCGAAAAAGGGGGGCGCGGATTATAGCGGAAATCGCTCAAGGTTTAACCAGTTAATATGCACAACACTCGACTCGCACTAAAGAGGTGCATTTGCACTCGCGCGCGCCACATTGCGGTGCGCTAATTTCCGGCATTTGTCGCAATGCACCTTTATAGGGGCGTTTTTGGAGCAAAAAACCCATGTTGGCGCACTGGCATGCAATTTGCTCTCTTGTGAGGCAGGTTGCCATGGCGGACTATCCGCGCCGGCATCACCCACATTCTAAGGGCTAACTCCACTACCCCAGCCCGAAGCCACCCGGAGGACACTATGTCGAAGTCGGTTCAACTCATCAAAGATCATGACGTTAAATGGATTGATCTGCGCTTCACGGACACCAAAGGCACTCAGCACCACGTGACCATGCCGGCTCGCGACGCGCTGGATGATGCTTTCTTCGAAGAAGGCAAAATGTTCGACGGCTCCTCCATCGCTGGCTGGAAAGGCATCGAAGCCTCCGACATGATCCTGATGCCGGACGACAGCACTGCCGTTCTCGACCCGTTCACCGAAGACCCAACCCTGATCATCGTCTGCGACGTGATCGAGCCTTCGACCATGCAAGGCTACGACCGCGACCCACGTGCGATCGCCAAGCGTGCCGAGGAATACCTGAAGTCGACCGGTATCGGCGACACCGTATTCGTAGGCCCGGAGCCGGAATTCTTCATCTTTGATTCGGTCAAGTTCAAGTCCGACATCTCCGGCTCCATGTTCAAGATCTTCTCCGAACAAGGTTCGTGGATGTCCGACCAGGACGTGGAAGGCGGCAACAAAGGCCACCGTCCAGGCATCAAAGGTGGCTACTTCCCGGTTCCGCCGTTCGACCACGACCACGAAATCCGTACCTCCATGTGCAACGCCATGGAAGAAATGGGCCTGGTCATCGAAGTTCACCACCATGAAGTGGCGACTGCCGGCCAGAACGAAATCGGCGTTAAGTTCAACACCCTGGTGGCCAAGGCTGACGAAGTCCAGACCCTGAAGTACTGCGTACACAACGTGGCTGATGCCTACGGCCGTACCGCTACCTTCATGCCTAAGCCGCTGTACGGCGATAACGGTTCGGGCATGCACGTTCACCTGTCCATCGCCAAAGAAGGCAAGAACACCTTCGCTGGCGAAGGTTATGCCGGCCTGTCCGACACCGCTCTGTACTTCATCGGCGGCATCATCAAGCACGGTAAGGCCCTGAACGGCTTCACCAACCCGTCGACCAACTCCTACAAGCGTCTGGTCCCAGGTTTCGAAGCACCGGTCATGCTGGCCTACTCGGCTCGTAACCGTTCCGCCTCGATCCGCATTCCTTACGTATCCAGCCCGCGCGCTCGCCGTATCGAAGCTCGCTTCCCGGATCCAGCAGCCAACCCATACCTGGCCTTCGCTGCCCTGGTCATGGCCGGCCTGGACGGTATCCAGAACAAGATCCACCCTGGCGACGCCGCCGACAAAAACTTGTACGACCTGCCGCCTGAAGAGGCCAAAGAGATCCCACAAGTGTGCGGCAGCCTGAAAGAAGCCCTGGAAGAGCTGGACAAGGGCCGTGCGTTCCTGACCAAAGGCGGCGTATTCAGCGACGACTTCATCGATGCCTACATCGAGCTGAAAAGCGAAGAAGAAATCAAAGTACGCACCTTCGTACACCCACTGGAATACGAGCTGTACTACAGCTGCTGATCCGGTAGCGCTGCTTGACGCAGCGTGATGAAAAAGGCCTCCTTCGGGAGGTCTTTTTTTTGCCCGCACCCTAGGAGGTCACCTCTTGAAGCGTCTACTCGCATTCACTTTATTGTTCGCCAGCGCCAGTGCATTCGCTGCACCGCCGACACTGGCGCCATTGCTCAACAGCATCGCCGAACGCCTGGCCATTGCCGACCAGGTGGCCCTGAGCAAATGGGACAGTAAAAAACCGGTAGAAGACAAAAAGCGCGAGCAGGACGTGCTCGCCAGCGTCATTGCCCAGGCACCGAGTTACCAACTGGAGCCCGCCGCCGCCGAGCAATTTTTCTCGGCGCAGATCGAGGCAAACAAGCTGGTGCAGTACACCCACCTGTCCGACTGGCAGTTCCAGGGCAAGGCACCCGACGACCCGCGCCCGGACCTGGTGAAGCAGATCCGCCCGCAGCTGGATCAATTGCAAAAACGCCTGCTGCAACAGCTCGCGGACTTCACGCCACAACGCAGCGACCCGCAGTGCCCTCAATGGCTGGCTGAAGCGGTGCATGAACCACTGAACGACCCGTTGCGGCAACTGGCGATGATTCGCGCCACGGCCGAGCTATGTATCCACAAAGACTGAAGCTGTAACCCGAGCCGAACATGTGGGAGTTCCTCCCACATTGGATTTGTGTGAATTCGGCACTTCCTGAACAACCTTCACAAAACCGCACTATATTGGTGCGACATCCCGCACCCTTCCCACTGACTCACACCATTTTGGTTCGAAACTTCCCGAGCGGGCTGGCAGAACGCCACAGTTTCGCGCCTTAATCCCTTATTTCAGGGGATTCACGCTTCTTTTCGGAGCCTTGGTTTGGTTTTTGCATTTTCCTTGTATCAGCGTGTGCCTCAAGCCCGCGCCTTGCTCCAAAAGAGGTCCCGATGACCATCAGCGATGCACTGCACCGTTTGCTACTCGACAACCTGACCACCGCGACCATCCTGCTCAATGACGACCTGCGCCTTGAGTACATGAACCCGGCGGCAGAGATGCTCCTGGCCATCAGCGGTCAGCGCAGCCATGGGCAGTTCATCAGCGAATTGTTCACCGAGTCGGCCGAAGCCTTGAGTTCGTTGCGCCAGGCAGTGGAGCAGGCACACCCGTTCACCAAGCGTGAAGCGATGCTCACGGCACTCACCGGCCAGACGCTGACCGTCGACTACGCCGTGACCCCGATCCTGAGCAACGGCGCCACGCTGCTGCTGCTCGAAGTGCACCCCCGCGACCGCCTGTTGCGCATCACCAAGGAAGAAGCCCAGCTGTCCAAGCAGGAGACCAGCAAGATGCTGGTGCGCGGCCTGGCCCATGAGATCAAGAACCCGCTGGGCGGCATTCGCGGCGCGGCGCAGCTGCTGGCCCGTGAACTGCCGGACGAGCACCTCAAGGACTACACCAACGTCATCATCGAAGAGGCCGACCGCCTGCGTAACCTGGTGGACCGCATGCTCGGCTCCAACAAGCTGCCGTCGCTGGCGATGACCAACGTGCACGAAGTTCTGGAGCGCGTCTGTCAGTTGGTAGAAGCCGAAAGCCAGGGCTGCATCACCCTGGTGCGCGACTACGACCCAAGCATTCCCGACGTGTTGATCGACCGCGAGCAGATGATCCAGGCGGTGCTCAACATCGTGCGCAACGCCATGCAGGCCATCAGCAGCCAGAACGAGCTGCGCCTTGGCCGCATCAGCCTGCGCACCCGCGCCCTGCGCCAGTTCACCATCGGCCACGTGCGCCATCGCCTGGTGACCAAGGTCGAGATCATCGACAACGGCCCGGGCATTCCTGCGGAACTTCAGGAAACCATCTTCTTTCCCATGGTCAGCGGCCGCCCGGACGGTACCGGGCTGGGCCTGGCCATTACCCAGAACATCATCAGCCAGCACCAGGGTCTGATCGAATGTGAGAGTCATCCCGGCCACACCACATTCTCGATCTTTCTGCCTCTGGAACAAGGAGCCCCATCGACATGAGCCGTAGTGAAACTGTGTGGATCGTCGATGACGACCGTTCTATCCGCTGGGTCCTCGAGAAAGCCTTGCAACAGGAAGGCATGACCACCCAGAGCTTCGACAGCGCCGACGGGGTGATGAGCCGCCTGGCGCGCCAGCAGCCCGACGTGATCATCTCCGACATCCGCATGCCCGGCGCCAGTGGCCTGGACCTGCTGGCGCGGATTCGCGAGCAGCACCCGCGCCTGCCGGTGATCATCATGACGGCGCACTCGGACCTGGACAGCGCTGTCGCGTCCTATCAGGGCGGCGCCTTCGAGTACCTGCCCAAGCCGTTTGACGTGGACGAGGCCGTGGCGCTGGTCAAGCGCGCCAACCAGCACGCCCAGGAACAGCAGAACCAGGAAGCTCCGCCGACCCTGACCCGCACCCCGGAAATCATCGGTGAAGCGCCGGCGATGCAGGAAGTGTTTCGCGCCATCGGGCGCTTGAGCCATTCCAACATCACCGTGCTGATCAACGGCGAGTCGGGTACCGGTAAAGAGTTGGTGGCCCACGCCCTGCACCGCCACAGCCCGCGGGCGGCCTCGCCGTTTATCGCGCTGAACATGGCGGCGATCCCCAAGGATCTGATGGAGTCCGAGCTGTTCGGCCATGAGAAAGGCGCATTCACCGGCGCAGCCAACCTGCGTCGCGGCCGCTTCGAACAGGCGGACGGCGGCACGCTGTTCCTCGATGAAATCGGCGACATGCCGGCCGACACCCAGACCCGCCTGCTGCGCGTACTGGCGGACGGCGAGTTCTACCGCGTGGGCGGGCATACACCGGTCAAGGTCGATGTGCGCATCATCGCCGCGACTCACCAGAACCTGGAAACCCTGGTGCACGCCGGCAAGTTCCGTGAAGACTTGTTCCACCGTCTCAACGTGATCCGCATCCACATCCCACGGATGTCGGACCGCCGCGAAGATATCCCGACCCTCGCCCGCCACTTCCTCAGCCGCGCCGCCCAGGAGCTGGCCGTCGAGCCGAAGCTGCTGAAAAGCGAGACCGAGGAATACCTGAAGAACCTGCCGTGGCCCGGCAACGTGCGCCAGCTGGAGAACACCTGCCGCTGGATCACCGTGATGGCGTCCGGCCGCGAAGTGCATATCGGCGACCTGCCGCCGGAACTGCTGAGCCTGCCGCAGGATTCGGCCCCGGTGACCAACTGGGAACAGGCGCTGCGCCAATGGGCCGACCAGGCCCTGGCACGCGGCCAGTCGAACCTGCTGGACAGCGCCGTGCCGGCCTTCGAGCGGATCATGATCGAAACCGCCCTCAAGCACACCGCCGGCCGCCGTCGCGATGCCGCCGTGTTGCTGGGTTGGGGTCGCAATACCCTGACGCGCAAGATCAAGGAGTTGGGCATGAAGGTCGATGGTGGGGATGACGATGAGGGCGACGACGCCTGATCTCCCATCTACCGAGGTCTAATGTGGGAGGGGGCTTGCTCCCGATGGCGGTGGATCAGTCAGATAGATATCGACTGACACTCCGCCATCGGGAGCAAGCCCCCTCTCACATTTGGGCCTCCACACGGACTCAGAACCGTGCACCGCTTCAATGCACCCTGTTCTAGCATCGCGCACACGTTCCAAGCCCGAAACATGCGTTTTGTTAAGAAAATGCTGAACCCCGAAAACACTAAAGCCCCGTATTCCGGGGCTTTGCGCTTTCTGGAGAAATTTTTTGGCACAACTTAGCCACTCTGGCACGCGCCCTGCAATAACCCCAGTACAACCCAGTTTCGGGGACCTTGGTACAGGCAGGCCGAGAATCCCCTCTTTACACCCGGGGTGCTTGATGCGAACCGCGTCGCGCTCCACACCGCTTTCGGGAACCTCGGTACAGGCAGGCCGGGGATTCCCTCTTTAACACCGAAGCCTCTGGCTTCACCCCGTTTTGGGAGCCCTGGTACAGGCAGGCCGGGAACTCCCTCTTTTATTGCTCTTGGAGATGGATCTCCAGCCGCCAGCGGTCATCCACCTCCTCGCCCTTCCACTCCCCGCGCAGCGGCCGAGCCGCCACCAGGTTCAGCAGCAAGCCCGCATCGGTCTTGCGCACGCGCCAGTTCACATCCTTGTCGTTGACCTTGAGCTGCCCGCTGGCGGCTTTGCCTTGTGCATCGAACAACAGCGCCACGGTGCCGTCGATATGCTCACCATGCAGCTTGGGTTCGCGGTTGAACCACGCAACCACACCGTCCGCCGCCGTCTCTATCTGCTGCAACTCGACCGGGTCAGGGGTGGTCAGGCGACCGATCATCAGGCCCACCATCAGGCCGACAATCGCCAATGAGCCCATGACCCTCGGCATTAGCTTCGGCCTTGGGTCTTCTTCAGGGGTAGAATGCAGCGCATCTTTGCCTTCGGAGCCGTGCATGTTTCACGTCATCCTTTTTCAACCAGAAATTCCGCCGAATACCGGCAACGTTATCAGGCTGTGCGCCAACAGTGGCTGCCACCTGCATTTGATCGAGCCCCTGGGCTTCGACATGGACGACAAGCGCCTGCGCCGTGCCGGCCTGGACTACCACGAGTATGCCACCCTGCAGCGCCATGCCGACCTGGCCAGCTGCCTGGAAAGCCTGGGCCACCCACGGCTGTTCGCGTTCACCACCAAGGGTTCGCGACCGTTCCATGATGCCAGCTTCGCCGAAGGCGACGCCTTCCTGTTCGGCCCGGAAAGCCGTGGCCTGCCGGCCGAGGTACTCGACGCCCTGCCCGATGGCCATCGCCTGCGCCTGCCGATGCGCGAAGGCTGCCGCAGCCTGAACCTGTCGAACACCGTGGCCGTGGCCGTCTACGAAGGCTGGCGCCAACTCGGCTTCAAATAGCACACATAACAAATGTGGGAGGGGGCTTGCCCCCGATGGCGGAGTGTCAGTCGACATCTACGTGACTGATCCATCGCCATCGGGAGCAAGCTCCCTCCCACATTGGGTTCTGCGTCGGGCTCGAGATTACTGAACCGTCGGTGCGCCTTCCTGTTGCATGCGCTGCAGCTCTTGAGCGTACAGGGCATCGAAGTTCACCGGAGCCAGCATCAACGCCGGGAACGAACCACGGGTGACCAGGCTGTCCAGGGTCTCGCGGGCATACGGGAACAGGATGTTCGGGCAGAACGCACCCAGGGTGTGGCTCATGGACGCTTCGTCCAGGCCCTGGATCAGGAAGATACCGGCCTGTTGCACTTCAGCGATGAAGGCCACTTCTTCGCCATTCTTGACGGTGACCGACAAGGTCAGCACGACTTCGTGGAAATCGCCTTCCAGTGCCTTTTGACGGGTGTTCAGGTCCAGGGCAACGCTTGGGGTCCATTCCTGGCGGAAGATAGCCGGGCTTTTCGGCGCTTCGAACGACAAGTCACGCACGTAGATACGCTGCAGCGAAAATTGTGGGCCTTGGGCTTCTGCTGCTTCGGTGTTCTGTTGGTCAGTCATCGCAGATCCTTCTTGATCTTGGGGTCTTTTAGGGGTTAGGAGTCAGACGAGCAGCAGCGCATCGAGTTTACCGGCGCGCTCCAGGGCAAACAGGTCGTCGCAACCACCGATGTGTTTGGCGCCGATCCAGATCTGCGGCACTGACGTGCGCCCCGCCTTCTGGGCCATTTCGGCACGCACCTGGGGCTTGCCATCGACCTTGATCTCTTCGAAGGCAACGCCCTTTTTCTCCAGCAGGGCCTTGGCCCGCATGCAGTAAGGGCACCAATCGCTGGAATATACGACAACCTGGCTCATATCACTTCACCAGCGGCAGGTTATCGGCGCGCCAGCTGCTGATGCCACCGGACAGCTTGGCGGCGGTGAAACCGCTCTTGAGCATCTCGCGGGCGTGGGTACCGGCGTGCTGGCCCTGGGCGTCGACCAGGATGATGGTCTTGGCCTTGTGCTTTTCCAGCTCGGCCAGGCGCGCGATCAGCTTGTCCTGAGGAATGTTCAGGGCACCGACGATGTGGCCGGCGGCGAAATCCTTGACTGGGCGGATATCCACCACAATGGCCTCATCCTTGTTGACCAGCGCGGTCAGCTCCGACGTGCTCAGGCTGCGGCCACCACGGCTCAATTCGTGAGCGATCAGCAGCGCCAGCAGGATGACGAAGGCACCCACGAGCAGATAGTGGGCAGTGGCAAATGCAATCAGGTGATCAACCATCAAGGAGGTTCCAGGGCGTTAAAATGGCGGTAAGTATACACAGCCGTCAGGGGGGGCCAACCCCCGTAAGGCGGTGACGTGGTCGGAACTTCGCTTTAAACTGCCACTCCCTTTTCAATTGCCTTCCTTTATTACCGCCGCGAGAGGATCTATGACTACTACGCCTAAACCTTTGGTCCTGATAATTCTCGATGGCTTCGGACACAGTGAAAGCCACCACGACAACGCGGTGTACGCGGCCAAGAAGCCCGTACTCGACCGCCTGACCGCGACGGTGCCCAACGGCCTGATCTCCGGCTCGGGCATGGACGTGGGCCTGCCGGACGGCCAGATGGGCAACTCGGAAGTCGGCCACATGAACCTCGGCGCCGGACGAGTGGTCTATCAGGACTTCACCCGCGTGACCAAATCGATCCGCGATGGCGAGTTCTTCGAGAACCCGACCCTCTGCGCAGCGGTAGATAAAGCCGTGGCCGCCGGCAAAGCCGTGCACTTCATGGGCCTGCTGTCCGACGGCGGCGTACACAGTCACCAGGACCATCTGGTGGCGATGGCCGAACTGGCCTTCAAGCGCGGCGCCGACAAGATCTACCTGCACGCCTTCCTCGATGGTCGCGACACCCCGCCAAAAAGCGCGCAATCCTCCATCGAGCTGCTGGACGCCACCTTCGCCGCCCTGGGCAAGGGACGCATCGCCAGCCTGGTGGGGCGCTACTTCGCCATGGACCGCGACAACCGTTGGGACCGCGTGTCCCAGGCCTACAACCTGATCGTCGACGGCCAGGCCGAATTCCACGCCGCCACCGCCCAGGAAGGCCTGGAAGCCGCCTACGCCCGCGGCGAGAGCGATGAATTCGTCAAGGCCACCACCCTCGGCGAGCCGGTCAAGGTCGAAGACGGCGACGCCGTGGTGTTCATGAACTTCCGCGCCGACCGTGCCCGCGAGCTGAGCCGTGTGTTTGTCGAAGACGGTTTCAAGGAATTCGAGCGGGCGCGCCAGCCAAAAGTCCAATACGTCGGCCTGACCCAATACGCCGCCAGCATCCCGGCCCCCGCAGCGTTTGCTGCCGGCAGCCTGGACAACGTGCTGGGCGACTACCTGGCGAAGAACGGCAAGACCCAGCTGCGTATTGCCGAAACCGAGAAATACGCCCACGTCACCTTCTTCTTCTCCGGCGGCCGTGAAGAACCGTTCCCAGGCGAAGAACGCATCCTGATCCCTTCGCCGAAAGTCGCCACCTACGACCTGCAGCCGGAAATGAGCGCGCCGGAAGTCACCGACAAGATCGTCGACGCCATCGACCACCAGCGTTACGACGTGATCGTGGTCAACTACGCCAACGGTGACATGGTCGGCCACAGCGGCAACCTGGAAGCTGCGACCAAGGCCGTGGAATGCCTGGACCTGTGCGTCGGCCGCATTGTCGAGGCCCTGGAAAAAGTCGGCGGCGAAGCGCTGATCACCGCCGACCACGGTAACTGCGAGCAGATGTCCGACGAAACCACCGGCCAGGCTCACACGGCTCACACGACCGAGCCGGTGCCGTTCATCTATGTAGGCAAGCGCGACTTCAAAGTGCGTGAAGGCGGCGTACTGGCGGATGTGGCGCCGACCATGCTGATGCTGATGGGGTTGGAGAAGCCGAAAGAGATGACTGGCACCTCAATCCTGGTCTGATCTAAACAACAGTGTGGGAGGGGGGCTTGCCCCCGATAGCAGTGGGTCAGCCAACACCTATTCAGCTGACACACCGCAATCGAGGGCAAGCCCCCTCCCACATTGGATCTCCGGCGTTTGGTAGATGTCTTTTTGCCATACCACCGCCACTCGGCACCTATCTTGCCTTCCAGGCCGAATTGGGCGTTTTTTTTGCAGCGCTTGGCGGGCATACTAGGCCGTCCCTTTCCCTGGTGTCGCCCGCCTCTATGCTTCGCGCCTTGATTACCCTCGCTCTTGTCTGCCTGCTCCAACCGGCGTTTGCCGACGAGCGCGCACAAACTCAACAACAGTTGGACGCTACGCGTCAGGACATTACCGAGCTGAAAAAACTGCTCGGCAAGCTCCAGGAAGAAAAATCCGGGGTGCAGAAAGACCTGCGCGGCACGGAAACCGAAATGGGCAAGCTGGAGAAGCAGGTCCAGGAGCTGCAAAAAGAACTAAAGAAGAGCGAGTCGGAACTGGAGCGACTCGACGCTGAGAAAAAAAAACTCCAGAGCGCACGCGTTGAACAGCAACGCTTGATCGCGATCCAGGCCCGCGCCGCCTACCAGAGCGGCCGCCAGGAATACCTCAAGCTGCTGCTCAACCAGCAGAACCCGGAGAAATTCGCGCGCACCCTGACCTACTACGACTACCTGAGCAAGGCCCGCCTGGAGCAATTGAAAAGCTTCAACGAGACCCTGCGCCAGTTGGCCAACGTCGAACAGGAAATCGCCAACCAGCAGTCGCAGCTGGAGGACCAGAAAGCCAGCCTCAACGCCCAGCGCGACGAGCTGGACAAGGTCCGCAAGGAGCGCCAGCTGGCCCTGGCCAAGCTCAATGACGACGTGAAGGCCCGCGACGCCAAGCTGCAGGCCCGCGAGCAGGACCAGGCCGACCTGGCCAAAGTGCTCAAGACCATCGAAGAAACCCTGGCACGCCAGGCACGCGAGGCCGAAGAAGCGCGACAGAAAGCGCTGATCGCCCAGCAGGAAGCGGAAAAAAAGCGCCAGCGTGAGGCCGAACTGGCAGCCACCAGCGATGCCCCGGCGCCGCGCAAACCGGCACATGCCGCCCCTGGCCCGCTGGTTTCCAGTGCCGGCGAGTCGTTCGGCGGGCCTTTTGCTTCAGCCCGCGGCAAACTTCCATGGCCGGTTGATGGTCGACTGCTGGCACGCTTTGGGGAAACCCGGGGCGATGATACCCGCGCCAAGTGGGACGGAGTGATGATCAGCGCCTCTGCCGGCAGCCAGGTCCACGCCGTACATGGCGGGCGCGTGGTGTTTGCCGATTGGCTGCGGGGCGCCGGCTTGCTGGTGATTCTCGACCACGGTAATGGCTATTTAAGCCTTTATGGCCACAATCAGACGTTACTCAAGTCGGCAGGTGATGTTGTAAAAGCCGGTGAATCCATCTCCACTGTCGGTAACAGTGGTGGCCAGGACACCCCGGCGCTGTACTTCGCTATTCGTCAGCAGGGTCGCCCGAGCGATCCCGCACAATGGTGCCGGTCCCAAGGATAGGGTCGCATCTACATTAGGAGTTCGTTCGACATGCTGCATTTGTCCCGCCTCACTTCGCTGGCCCTGACGATCGCCCTGGTCATCGGCGCGCCTCTGGCTTTTGCCGACCAGGCCGCCCCGGCTGCACCCGCCGCCACGGCCGCGACCACCAAGGCGCCATTGCCGCTGGACGAGCTGCGCACCTTTGCCGAGGTCATGGACCGGATCAAGGCCGCCTATGTCGAACCTGTAGACGACAAGACCCTGCTGGAGAATGCCATCAAGGGCATGCTCAGCAACCTTGATCCGCACTCCGCCTACCTGGGTCCGGAAGATTTTGCCGAGCTGCAGGAAAGCACCAGCGGTGAATTCGGCGGCCTGGGCATTGAAGTCGGCGCCGAAGACGGCAATATCAAGGTGGTCTCGCCCATCGATGACACCCCGGCGTCCAAGGCCGGCATCCAGGCCGGTGACTTTATCGTCAAGATCAACGGCCAGCCGACCCGCGGCCAGACCATGACCGAAGCCGTCGACAAGATGCGCGGCAAGATCGGCCAGAAAATCACCCTGACCCTGGTGCGCGACGGCGGCAACCCGTTTGACGTGACGCTCACCCGCGCGACCATCGTGGTCAAGAGCGTGAAGAGCCAGCTGCTGGAGTCGGGCTACGGTTACATCCGCATCACCCAGTTCCAGGTCAAGACCGGCGACGAAGTGGCCAAGGCCCTGGCCAAGCTGCGCAAGGACAACGGCAAGAAACTCAGCGGCATCGTGCTCGACCTGCGCAACAACCCGGGCGGCGTGCTGCAGTCGGCGGTGGAAGTGGTCGACCACTTCATCACCAAGGGCCTGATCGTCTACACCAAGGGCCGTATCGCCAACTCCGAGCTGCGCTTCTCGGCCACCGGCAACGACCTCAGCGAGAACGTGCCATTGGCCGTGCTGATCAACGGCGGCAGCGCCTCGGCCTCGGAAATCGTCGCCGGCGCCCTGCAAGACCAGAAGCGCGGCGTGCTGATGGGCACCACCAGCTTCGGCAAAGGCTCGGTACAAACCGTGCTGCCGCTGAACAACGATCGCGCCCTGAAGATCACCACCGCGCTGTACTACACGCCGAACGGCCGCTCGATCCAGGCCCAGGGCATCGTGCCGGACATCGAAGTGCGCAAGGCCAAGATCACCAACGAAATCGACAGCGAGTACTACAAGGAAGCCGACCTGCAAGGTCACCTGGGCAATGGCAACGGCGGTGCCGACCAGCCAACCGGCAGCAGCAAGAAAGCCAAGCCGATGCCGCAGGACGATGACTACCAGTTGGCCCAGGCGCTGAGCCTGCTCAAGGGCCTGAGCATTACGCGCAGCCGTTGATATGCGTGTTGCCCTGATCATCGCTGTGCTGTGCAGCCTGGCAGGGGTCGCGCAAGCGACTCCTGCCGGCGAATCCCACAAAGCCTACCTGACCCTTATCATCGACGACTTGGGGCAAAACCTGCCCCGGGATCGTCGCGTGCTGGCCCTGCCTGGGCCAGTGACCACGGCGATCATGCCCGACACGCCCCACGCCGCCGAATTCGCCCGCGAAGCGCACAAGGCCGGCAAGATCGTGATCCTGCACATGCCCATGGACCCCGCCACCGGCCCGTTCGCCTGGCACCCTGAACTCTCCCTCGAAGAACTTGGCCAACGCCTGGACGCCGCCTTCAAGGCCGTGCCCTACACCGCCGGCATCAATAACCATATGGGCAGTCGCATGACCGCCCAGCCGGCCGCCATGGCCTGGCTGATGGCGGAACTGCAGCGGCGCAACAAATTCTTCGTCGACAGCCGCACCAGCGCACAGACCGTGGCCGCCGCCGAGGCGCAGAAGATCGGCCTGGCCCATGTCTCGCGGGATGTATTCCTCGATGATGAGCGCACCGAAGCGGCGATTGCCACGCAGCTGCAAACCGCGATCAAGCTGGCGCATAAACAGGGTTCGGCGGTGATGATCGGCCACCCCTATCCGCAGACGCTGGCGGTGCTCGAGCGCGAATTGCCCAAGCTCCAGGCCCAGGGTATCGAGTGGATTGATATCAAGCTGATGATCAGTGTGCGCAGCAATCAAGCCATGGCGGGGCACGGCAAGAACGGCGTCTACCGCTACAAATAGTCCGCCATGATCTGTTCCACCCGCCCTTCAGAGCGCAACTGATCCAACGCTGCCTGCAGCCTGGCCACCGTCTCATCCGGCACATCCTTGTTCAGCGCCAGGTACAACTGGGCACTGTTGAACCGCAGCACAGTCTTGAGCCCGGTCACACCGACCTGGCGCGCCAGGTAACGTCCGGCCGGGTCGCCGGTGGCCCACAGGTCGATCTGGCCATCCACGAGCTTTTGCGCGTTGTCCTGGTCACGCAACACCACCACCGGGTTAAGGCCCTGCTTCTCCAGGGTCTCGGCGATGGCATCGCCTTTATAGGCGCCGATCCTGTAGCGGCGCGCGTGCTCCAGGTCGTCGAGCTGGATCTTGCTGTCGGCCTTGGCCAGCAGCACCCAGTCGTCCGGGCCAATGGGGCCGACCCACTTGAACAGCGCTTCACGATCCGGCAGGCGCGCCATCACAAACACGCCATAGCCGGGTTTCTCCAGGGCGAGCTTGTAGATTCGCTCCCAGGGAAAACGCAGGGTGAGATTGTAGGAAATGCCGGCACGCTTGAAGGTTTCCCGCACGATGTCCACGGCGATGCCTTCGATGTTCTCGTCCCGGGCGAAGTTCTTGCCGTTCTTGGCCATGTTGTAGGGCGGGAAATTTTCCGTCAGCAACACCAGGGAGGCGTCGGACGGCTCTTCGGCGTGGGCCGCACTCACCATGAAGATGGAGGCGCTGGCGAGGGCAAGCAGCAGGGTCTTGAACATGAAGGCTACCGGAATCCATGGCAAGCGCAGAGAGTGCCGCGCGCCTGCCATGGTGTCCAGCAACGTTTAGCGAACCACGATACCGCGCGCCGCCATGTAGGCCTTGGCCTCGGGAACGGTGTATTCGCCAAAGTGAAAAATACTCGCCGCCAGCACCGCGCTGGCATGGCCTTCGATCACGCCGTCGGCCAGGTGTTGCAGGTTACCGACACCGCCGGAGGCGATCACCGGAATACCCAGCGCATCGCTGATGGCGCGGGTCACGCCCAGGTCGAAGCCGTTCTTCATGCCGTCCTGGTCCATGCTGGTCAGCAGGATTTCCCCGGCGCCCAGGCCTTCCATCTTCATCGCCCACTCCACCGCGTCCAGGCCGGTCGGCTTGCGACCGCCATGGGTGAAGATCTCCCAGCGCGGGGTTTCGCCCGGGCCGGAGACTTTCTTGGCGTCGATGGCGACCACGATGCATTGCGAGCCGAAGTGCTGCGCGGCTTCGCCGACGAACTCCGGGTTGAACACCGCAGCCGTGTTGATCGAGACCTTGTCCGCACCGGCATTGAGCAGGTTGCGGATGTCCTGCACGGTGCGCACGCCACCGCCCACGGTCAGCGGGATAAACACCTGGCTGGCCATGCGCTCGACGGTATGCAGCGTGGTGTCGCGGCCGTCGACGCTGGCGGTGATGTCGAGAAAGGTGATCTCGTCGGCACCCTGCTCATCGTAGCGACGGGCGATTTCCACCGGGTCGCCGGCGTCACGGATGTTCTCGAACTTGACGCCCTTGACCACGCGACCGTTGTCGACGTCCAGGCAAGGGATGATGCGTTTGGCCAGCGCCATGGTCAGTCCTCAGCCGTTGTAGGCATCGCAGTAAGCCTGGGCTTCGGCGACGTCCAGGGTACCTTCGTAGATCGCGCGGCCGGTGATGGCGCCGATGATCCCTGGCGCCTTGGCGTCCAGCAGCGACTTGATGTCACCCAGGTTGTGAATGCCGCCGGAAGCGATCACCGGAATCTTCGTCGCCGCCGCCAGCGCCGCGGTGAACGGCACGTTGCAGCCCTGCATCATGCCGTCTTTGGCGATGTCGGTATAAACGATGGCGGACACGCCGTCGGCTTCGAACTGCCTGGCCAGGTCGATGACTTGCACGGTGCTGATTTCAGCCCAGCCGTCGGTGGCGACGAAACCATCTTTAGCGTCCAGGCCCACGATCACTTTGCCCGGGAACGCGCGGCAGGCTTCGGCGACGAAGGCCGGGTCTTTCACGGCCTTGGTGCCGATGATCACGTAGCTCACGCCAGCCTTGACGTAATGCTCGATGGTTTCCAGGGAGCGGATACCGCCGCCGATCTGGATCGGCAGGTTCGGGTAGCGCCTGGCGATCGCGGTGACCACCTCGCCGTTGACCGGCTGGCCTTCGAAGGCGCCGTTCAAGTCCACCAGATGCAGACGCCGGCAGCCCCCTTCCACCCATTTGGCAGCCATGCTCACCGGATCATCGGAGAACACGGTGGAATCTTCCATACGGCCTTGGCGCAGACGGACGCAGGCGCCGTCCTTGAGATCGATAGCGGGGATAATCAGCATCTGGCAAACCTTATTCGATATTCAGCAATGCTTGGGAAATCAGGGTTTCTCAAGCGACCACAGGTCGCTTTCGATGCTTTCGAACCTTTCTTTAAGGAGCGTCTGCGTATCGAAAATCGCCCTGTTGTAATAGTGCGGAGCCACTTCGGTGGTGAACAGCTCAAGAATCTCGGCGACCTCGAACGAGCCCAGCTTGAGCTCGAAGCGGTCTTCCATGAAGCGCTTGATCTTGAGGGTAGCCTCACTTTCCTGCTCCGGCGTGAGGGTCAAGATCGGCAGCTTCGGCTTCCTGGCCATTTACCAGCGCCCATCCCAGGCGGCGAAGTTCTGCAGCAATTGCAGGCCATGGGTATGGCTCTTCTCCGGGTGGAACTGCACGGCAAAACGCGAACCTTCGGCCAACGCTGCGGCGAATTCGACGCCGTAGTGCCCACCACCCACCACCTGGCGCGGTTTACCGGCGGCGATGTAGTAGCTGTGCACGAAGTAGAAGCGCGCCATGTCCGGGATGTCGTGCCACAGCGGGTGATCCACCGCCTGGCTGACTTCGTTCCAGCCCATGTGCGGGACTTTCAGGTGGGCGCCGTCTTCGTGCAGGTCCTTGCCGAAGAACTTCACCTGGCCGGGGAACAGGCCGATGCAGTCGACGCCGTCGTTCTCTTCACTGCGATCGAGCAAGGCTTGCATGCCCACGCAGATGCCGAGGAACGGACGATCCTGGCTGACTTCGCGCACCAGGCTGTCAAAGCCCAGGCGACGGATCTCCGCCATGCAATCGCGGATCGCCCCCACACCGGGGAACACCACGCGGTCGGCTTCGCGAATCACGCTGGCATCGCTGGTGATCAGCACCTTGCCGGCCCCTACGTGTTCGAGGGCCTTGGCCACCGAATGCAGGTTGCCCATGCCGTAATCGATAACCGCGACCGTCTGCATTACAGGACGCCCTTGGTCGAGGGCATCTGCCCGGCCATACGCTCATCCAGCTCCACGGCCATGCGCAGCGCGCGGCCGAAAGCCTTGAACACGGTTTCGATCTGGTGGTGGGTGTTGGTGCCGCGCAGGTTGTCGATGTGCAGGCTGACCAGTGCGTGGTTGACGAAGCCCTGGAAAAATTCCTGGAACAGGTCGACGTCAAAGCCGCCCACGGTGGCGCGGGTGTACGGCACGTGCATCTGCAGGCCTGGGCGGCCGGAGAAGTCGATGACCACACGCGACAGCGCTTCGTCCAGCGGGACATAGGCGTGACCGTAGCGACGGATGCCTTTTTTGTCGCCGATGGCCTTGGCAAACGCCTGGCCGAGGGTGATGCCTACGTCTTCCACCGTGTGGTGGTCGTCGATATGCAGGTCGCCCTTGCTGACGATATCCAGGTCGATCAGCCCGTGACGGGCGATCTGGTCCAGCATGTGCTCAAGAAAAGGTACACCGATATCAAATCGGGCCTTTCCGGTGCCATCCAGGTTGATCGAGGCTTTGATCTGGGTTTCCAGAGTGTCGCGCTCGACGGACGCCTTACGTTCGGCCATCACCAGCTCCGCAAAATCATTGGGCGAAAAAGGCAGCCATTATAGGGGCGCGGGCGCTAAACAGAAACATCGAAGGGGATAAGACTGACGAGTTGAGGCGGGGAATGCCGGGATAGACATGTATACACAAGCGGGTGCTCCAGGATGGTGCGCCCGCTTGTATTCAACTTAGTGGAACAGTACCGCCGTCTTCTGCAGGGTCACCCACACACCCCACGCCAACGGAATACCCACCACCAGCCAGGCCGCGATCGCCAATGGCACGGTGCCGGGCGCCGCTTTCCACTCCAGGGAAGTGCTGGCATCAGCCCCTTTGTCATGGCCCAGCGCCTGTTCGGCGGCAAGTTCTGCATCGGTCATGAAGTACTTGTCGGCCACCGGGCGGACCAGCATGTTGCAGATAAAGCCCAGCACCAGCAGGCCGGCGAGGATGTACAAGGTGATGTCATAGGCCGCAGCGCGTTCAACGCCGATGCTCAGTTGATACTCACGCAGGTAGTTCACCAGCACCGGGCCCAGCACGCCCGCCGCTGCCCAGGCAGTCAGCAGGCGACCGTGGATCGCGCCGACCATCTGGGTACCGAACAGGTCGGCCAGGTAGGCCGGGACCGTCGCAAAGCCACCGCCGTACATCGACAGGATGATGCAGAACGCCGCCACGAACAGCGCCACGTTGCCCAGGTGCCCCAGGTTCGGGATCAGCGCATACAGGGCAAAGCCCAGGGCGAAGAACACGAAGTAGGTGTTTTTACGCCCCAGGTAGTCGGAGAACGACGCCCAGAAGAACCGACCACCGATGTTGAACAGGCTCAGCAGGCCGGTGAAGCCCGCAGCGATGGCGGCAATCGACGCCAATTGCCCGGCGTCCAGTTGGCCAAACGGCACATCGACACCCAGCAGCTTGCCACCGAACACTTCCTGCAGCAGCGGCGAAGCCATGCCGAGGATGCCGATACCGGCCGACACGTTCAGGCACAGCACCAGCCATACCAGGCGGAACTGCGGGGTTTTCCACGCCACATTCACGTGCACGTGACGGTGGGTGATCATCGCGTTACTGGCTTTTTTCGCCGGTGCGGTCCAGCCCTCAGGCTTCCAGCCAGTGGGTGGAACGCGGTAGGACAGCGCGCCGCCGATCATGAACACGAAGTAGATCGCAGCCATGACCAGGAAACTCTGCCATACGCCTACGCTGGTCGGCGAAGCAAAGTGGCCCATCAGCGCAGCAGCCAGCGGGGCGCCCACCATTGCGCCGCCGCCGAAGCCCATGATCGCCATGCCGGTGGCCATGCCGCGCTTGTCCGGGAACCACTTGATCAGGGTCGATACGGGCGAGATATAGCCCAGGCCCAGGCCGATACCGCCAATGACCCCGGAGCCGATCCACATCAGCCAGATCTGGTGGGTATAGATACCCAGCGCCGAGATCAGCAGGCCGCCGCACCAGCACAACGCCGACACAACACCGGCCTTGCGCGGCCCGGCATGTTCCAGCCAGCCACCCCAGATCGCTGCCGAGCAGCCCAGGAAGATGAAGAACAGGGTGTAGATCCAGCCCAGCATGGAGATGGGCCAGTCGCATTGGGATGAGAAGACCTGGGCGATGAAGCTCATGTCCGGTGCACAGGCGACAGGCTTGGTGATACCCAGCGCCTTGGACAACGGCAACCAGAACACCGAGAAGCCGTAGGCCATGCCGATGCACAGGTGGATGGCCAGGGCGGCCGGTGGAACCAGCCAGCGGTTGAAGCCGGGCTTGGCGATAATGCGCTCCTTGGACAGGAACGCAGGCTGTGGGGCGGTAGTGCCCGCCACAGTGCTGCTGCTCATTGATGTATCCCCCAGTTATTAGTATGCGTTCGTCAGGCGCTCTCTCCCTCGGCCTTGCACGCAAAGCGTGGCCGTTTTTTGTAGAGTGAAGCTCCATTTTGGCGCGACGATAAGTCGCAGAAGGCGAACGAACGGCTGAAGATTAGCATTAGCGAGTGACAGAAAAACCAAAATGACATCATCTTTTTGCGATTTTTCGGTTTTATTGGCGTCAAAAACCCGTTTTCACCCCTATGGATACAATGTAACGATCGGTGACCTGACGCAGGCCGTCGGGCGTTATACTCTGCGGCTAAATTTTGAAATCGACATACAAGGACTCGCCCATGAAAGCGTTCGGCAAAATCCTGGGTCTGGTACTTCTCGGGCTGTTGCTGATCATTGTGGCTCTGGGCTTTGCCCTGACCCATCTCTTCGATCCCAACGACTATAAAGACGAGATTCGCCAGATTGCCCGCGACAAGGCCCACATCGAGCTGACGCTCAATGGCGATATCGGCTGGAGCCTGTTCCCCTGGCTCGGCCTTGAACTGCACGAAGCCAGCGTGGCGACCCTGACCACGCCGACCCAACCCTTCGCCGACCTGCAAATGCTTGGCCTGTCGGTGCGCGTCCTGCCGCTGCTGCGTCGCGAGGTGCAGATGAGCGATGTGCGGGTCGAAGGCCTGAACCTGCGCCTCAACCGCGACAAGCAGGGCCATGGCAACTGGGAAGACATCGGCAAGAACGCGCCGGTGGCAACTGCCGGAACCCCCGCGCCAGCGCAAGCGCCTGCCGAGCCCGAAGCAGAAAAACCGTCCAAGCCGATCCGCCTGGATATCGACAGCCTGACGGTCAACAACGCCCGCGTCGAATACAACGATGAACAGACCGGCAAGCAATTCAGCGCCGAAAGTATCCAGCTGAGCACCGGCGCCGTGCACGAAGGTGCGAGTATCCCGGTGAAACTCACCGCCTTCTTCGGCAGCAACCAGCCGGTGATGCGCGTCAAGACCGAGCTCAACGGCAACCTGCGTATCGAGCGCGCGCTCAAGCGCTACCAGTTCGAAGACATGAAAGTCACCGGCGAAGCCACTGGCGAGCCGCTGCAAGGCAAGACCGTGACCTTCTCCACCCAGGGCCAGCTACTGGTGGACCAGGCGGCCAATATCGCCGAATGGACCAACCTGAAGCTCGCGGCCAACCAGTTGCGCGCCCTGGGCGAGCTGAAGGTCAACGACCTGGACAAGACCCCGCAGCTCAGCGGCGCGCTGTCCATCGCCCAGTTTGACCTGGCCAAGTTCCTCGACAGCGTCGGCAACCCGCTGCCGCCCATGGCCGAGGGCAGCCTGAGCAAGGTCGAGCTGGTCAGCCGCCTCAAGGGCACGCCGACCAGCCTGGCGCTGGAAGACCTGAACCTGAAACTCGATGGCAGCACCTTTACCGGTCGCGTCGCCGTGGACGACTTTGCCAAGCAGGCGCTGCGCGTGCAGCTCAAGGGCGATACCTTCAACGCCGACAACTACCTGCCGGCCAAGTCCGAATCCGCCAAGGGCGCGACCGCCGCCCGCCAGGCCGAAGTGCAGAACAGCGAAGCCGGCGCCATGGCGGCCGGGGGCACCACGCCACTGCCGGAAGCACCGACCAAAGGCGCCTGGAGCACGGACAAACTGCTGCCATTGGCCCACCTGCGCAAGCTGGATGTGAATGCCGACCTCGCCTTCGGCCAACTGACCCTGAGTAAATTGCCGATCCAGAATGCCGTGCTGAAAGCGTCCGGCGTCGACGGCCAACTCAAGCTCGACACCCTGAGCGGCGGGCTCTACAACGGCACCTTCCAGGCCAATGGCAGCCTGGACGTGCGCCAGGACATTCCGCTGCTGGCCCTGCAAAGCCGGATCAGGCAGGTGCCGGTCGAACGCATCCTGCAGGCCCAGGGGCAAACGCCGCCGGTGAAAGGCCAGGTCACCCTCGACAGCAACCTCAGCGGCCGCGGCAACAGCCAGAAAGCCCTGATCGACAGCCTCAACGGTACCGCCAGCTTTGTGATCAACAACGGCGTGCTGCTCAACGCCAACCTCGAGCAGCAACTGTGCACCGGTATCGCCCTGCTCAACCGCAAGACCTTGAGCGGCGAACAACGCGGCAAGGACACACCGTTCCAGGAGTTGAAGGGCAACCTGACCTTCCGTAACGGCGTCGCCAACAACCCCGACCTGAAAGTGCGCATCCCCGGGCTGGCGGTCAATGGCAACGGTGACGTCGACCTGCGCGTACTGGGCATGGATTACCGCGTCGGCATCATCGTCGAAGGCGACCAGCGCGAAGTACCGGACCCGGCCTGCGAAGTCGGCGCCAACTTCCAGGGCATCGAAGTGCCGCTGCGCTGCCGTGGCCCGCTGGAGCTCGGCGCCAAGGCCTGCCGCCTGGACAAGGACGGCCTGAGCCAGGTCGCGATCAAGGCGGCCGGCAACAAGCTCAGCGAGAAGCTGGAAGAGAAGCTCGACAAGGTCAATCCGCAGCTCAAAGATGCTTTGAAAGGCCTGTTCAAACGATGAAAAACGAGCAGTTTTCAACGGCGGTGCTGGACTGGTACGACCGCCACGGCCGCCATGACCTGCCCTGGCAGCAGGGCATCACGCCTTACCGGGTGTGGGTTTCGGAGATCATGCTGCAGCAGACCCAGGTCAGCACGGTGCTCAATTACTTCGACCGCTTCATGGCCTCCCTGCCAACGGTCGAAGCCCTGGCCGCCGCGCCGGAAGACGAAGTGCTGCACCTGTGGACCGGCCTGGGTTATTACACTCGGGCGCGCAACCTGCAAAAGACCGCGAAAATCATCGTGGCCGAGTACGGCGGCGAGTTTCCCAGGGATGTGGAAAAACTCACCGAGTTGCCCGGTATCGGCCTGTCCACCGCCGGCGCGATTGCCAGCCTGAGCATGGGCCTGCGCGCGCCGATCCTCGACGGCAACGTCAAACGCGTGCTGGCGCGCTTCACCGCACAAGAGGGCTACCCCGGCGAGCCCAAGGTGGCCAAGCAGCTGTGGGCCACCGCGGAGCGCTTCACACCCCATGACCGTGTCAACGCCTACACCCAGGCGATGATGGACATGGGCGCCACCCTCTGCACCCGCAGCAAGCCCAGTTGCCTGCTGTGCCCGCTGGAAAAAGGCTGCGAAGCCCACCTGCTCGGCCTGGAGACACGCTACCCGATCCCCAAGCCGCGCAAGAGCATCCCGCAGAAGCGCACGCTGATGCCGATGCTGGCCAATGCCGAAGGCGCTATCCTGCTTTACCGTCGCCCTTCCACCGGCCTGTGGGGCGGCTTGTGGAGCCTGCCCGAACTGGACGACCTGCAAGACCTCGAACACCTGGCCAACCAGCACGCACTCGAACTGGGCAAGCATCAGGCACTGCCGGGGCTGATCCACACCTTCAGCCACTTCCAACTGGCCATCGAACCCTGGCTGGTCCAGGTCGAGGAATCCGCCCATCACGTGGCCGAGGCCGACTGGCTCTGGTATAACCTCGCCACCCCGCCGCGCCTGGGCCTTGCCGCCCCGGTAAAGAAACTGCTGAAACGCGCGGCCGATGTATTGAACGCAGGAGAGTCGTCATGACCCGCACCGTAATGTGCCGCAAGTACAACGAAGAATTGCCAGGCCTGGAACGCCCTCCGTACCCAGGTGCGAAGGGCCAGGACATTTTCGATCATATCTCCGCCCAGGCATGGGGCGACTGGCTGAAACACCAGACGCTGCTGATCAATGAAAAACGCCTGAACATGATGAACGCCGAAGATCGTAAATACCTGTCAGGCGAAATGGACAAGTTCTTTTCCGGCGAGGATTACGCCAAGGCTGACGGCTACGTGCCGCCTGCTCAATAATTGATCAAAAATCGGGGTCGGCACGTAAGCGACGGTAATAATTAAATTTTTTTTGAAAACTTGCTTGACGACCCCCTGAAAAACCCGTTTAATGCGCCCCGTTGCCCAGATAGCTCAGTCGGTAGAGCAGGGGATTGAAAATCCCCGTGTCGGCGGTTCGATTCCGTCTCTGGGCACCACTAATTAGTTTCAGGTGGTGCAAAAACCACCCGAAAGCCCACAAGAAGCCCGCCCAGTGCGGGCTTTTTGTTGTCCGGGATTTATAGATGCCGCCTGGGGCGATCGAGCATCGCCCCAGGGGATTTCAGCTAGCTGCGATCCGACATCAATGTGAACACTGCCACCCGCTCCTGATCGGATATCTCAAAGCCGCGCTCTTCCACCCGATCCAGCCAGCCCTGGGCTGACAGCTGCTCGCCAAAGCGTACCAGGCGCCCGTAACGCTCGAAGACCGCCCTCAACACATTGATCATCGCCGGATAGCTGCAACCGCCATCAAAGCCAATGCTCAGCCTTCCGATTCGCGAGCGCTCAATTACGTAGCCACTGACGGGCCGCTTAAAGTCCTTTTTCGTCATATCCCTGTGCTTCCAATACGGCAAGTTCAAAAAACGGCACAGCCAATTTGACCGACCGGTCACTCGATCGGCAAACATACAGCAAGGTGCCAGGTCACTTCAGCAAAAACACCACCAGCGGGTTGTCGTTCAATCGCCCCTCTAGGCTCGGCTGCAGGCGATCCAGGGGCGTTCCCGGCAACAGCGCCGTTTCCTTGCGTGCCACGATCACCCAGGCAGGACGGGGCAAAGCATCCAGCCGTCCAACCTCGTTACCCGCGATAAACACGGGCTGCTCGTCGTGGTCCAGGTTCATCATGTAGCGCACGGCCCAGGTATCACGCCCCAGATTGAGAAACACCAAGGTACCCGGCTGCTTCACGCGAAGCGCCTCCACCTGCCCCACGAATCTCCGGGTATCGAACTGCAAATCCTTGGCCGGCTCCACGACAGCCACCAACACCAGCCATTGCGCCGCCAATGCAACGAGGCTGAGCCACACCAGTCGCTGCGGCCGTCGCCAGACACCCAGCGCCGCCACTTGCAGCACCAACAGGACAGCAATCAGTAGCGGCAACGAAACGTTAGGCCAGTAACCGTGCTTCTGCCACCCATGCCGACAGACAAACACGGCAACCACGCACAGCGCCGGCAGCGCCGCGACAAGCCACTCATAGCCCCTGCGCACGCCCGAGAGCCAGCCTTGCGCCTGAAGCAGCCCATAGGCCGCGACAGCCGCAAACATCGGCACCATGGGCAGGATGTAATAGGCACGCTTGAAATGCGGCACCGACAAGCCAAGCAGGATCATCAACCCACAGGCACCGAGCCGCACCACCAATTGCACCGGATCATCAAACCGCTGCGCCCAACGATGACGCAGCGCAACCAATGTGACCAACGCCAGCGGCACCACGGGGAAGTAACGGTACAGGCTCAGCTGGAAGTAGAAATAGAACGGCTCGCCGCTTTCATCAAGGCGCCCGCCCACTTGCATCTTGAACACTTCATCGGCAAACCCATCGCCGCCGCTGATGCGCGCCAGCTTCACCAACAGCCACCAACAGGCCGCCAGCAACACCAGGCCGACGATGCCGTGGATCAACACCTGCCTGACCCGTCGTCCAGGACTGCCCAGCGCCCAATACACGCACACCACGCCGCAGACTTCGATCAAGCCCAGCGGGCCGCGTATCGCGAAACCCAGGATGAACAGCGGGAACACCGCAAGTTGCCTGAGCCGTGAGCCCAGGCGCTCACCACTGTGCAGCAGGTAGAAACTGCCGACACACAGCAACGCCACCATCTGGTCCAGGCATACCGAGCGGGACTTCTCGAGCAATTGGGTGGTGAGCAACGTCAGCAGCACCGTGAGCAACGCCCACGGGCGACTCGCCGGGACCAGCAAGCGATAGATCAAGGCTACGACCCCGGCGGATGCAAGGGCAGTGGGCAGCACATTGGCCAAGTGGTTGGGCGCACCGAACAGCCGGGCAAATACGTAACTGAAGAAGGTCGCGGTACCAGGGTAGTCCGCATAAGGCTGCCCATAGGTGGTGGGGAAAAGACTCGCGCCATGGCGAAACATTTCCTGCAGGAACAGCGCCCAGCGCCCGTCAAAGCCCTGGGGTTGCTGGTCCCAGATACCCAGCGTGAACAGCAACAGCGCGAACAGGAAAATGCCCAGGGACTCCAGGCGGAAACGGTTGCAGTGATCCATGGGTTGGCCTGTCGGATAGGGAACGCCGACCTAGGGTGCCGAACGTATCCCTAATAGCACCTGAACAAACCTGAACATTCACGTTTCACCGACCTGCAGGCCACACCAGCCTCGGGATCAGGCGCACGTAGATCAACTCGCCCACCAACTCGACCAGGGTTTGCAGGATCACCGCCGTCGCCGCCACGCCGCGCACGCCTTCTGGCAACGCCAGGGCCAGCGGCAACACCACCAATGAGTTACGCGTCGATGCGCTGAACGTCACCGCCCGTGCCGTCGCCGCCGGCAGCGCGAACAGCCTCGCAGCCAACGCCCCGATCACCGGCGCCAGCAACAGGAACGCCACGTAGACCGGAATCACCGGCAGCAACAGGTTAATGTCGCGCACCACCGAAGTGATTTGCGAACCGATCACCACCACCAATACCAGCACCATCGCCGGCACCGGCAACCACGCCCAGGCGTCATTCCAGGCGCTGACGCCCGATGAGCGTCGTGCCAGGAATGCGGTGATCACCGCCAGCGCCATGGGCAGCACGATCAACAATAGGAACGCCTCGATAAACGGCCCCGCCTGCACCACCACCCCGGACTGCGCCCCCAGCATCAACCTCAGGTACATCGGCAACAGCAGCAACTGCAGCAACAACAGCACCGGCGTCGCCGCCAGCATCAAACGCGAGTCGCCTTTACCGATATGGGTAAACACCACCACATAGTCGATACACGGCGTCAGCAACACCAGCAATGCGCCCACCAGCAATGCCGGGCGCTCCACCAGGCCACGGGTCAACACCCACACCAGCAACGGCACGAGGATGAAATTGGCCAGCAGCAGCGCCGACAGAAAGCGCTTGTGACTCAAGCTCTGGCGCAGATCCAGAAAAGGGATTTGCAGGAACATCGCATACATCAACACCGCAATGGCGGGCGTGACCAGCACGCCGAGGCCATGGGCCAACGAAGGCGCGAGCAGGCCGAAAGCACCAGCCAGGAGGACAGCGGCGAAGTAGAGGGGGATCTGGTGGTGTTCGAGGGTGTCGCGGGTCATGAAAACGCTCTGGTGGATCGCAGAGGTGCAAGCCTATGCGTCTACTGGCGCGAGGTCGAGTGCAGCGGACCGGTCGCCTCTGAAGGATATTCTTGGCGTGTATGCAATACGGTCAGGATCTCGACCTGTTCCATAACGCGATAGACGACCAGATAGTTTGGATGAACAACCATTTCACGAGTGCCGGACAAGCGCCCTTGCCTGAATCCGTATGGCATTGACGACAAACCCTCAGCGGCCTCCACAATCGTACGGTGCAACGAAGCGGCGGAAGCGGCATTGTACTGCTCGATGTAATCAATAATTTCGGTCAAGGCGACGATAGCCTCAGGTCGCCATTTAACGAGCAGCACGACGAGCCTTGCGCCTCTCTTCCAGCATCCTCTCGACTTCGGCCATTGCCTCATCATGTGGAATGCTTGGGCGAGGATCATCAATGGAAGCCTGTACCTTGGCACGAAACCAACGGTCGTAGCTGGCAGCCTGCTCTTCAGTTTCAAACTCTGAAACGATGGGAGAACGTGGGATGCTCATGGAGACCTCCGGAATAGGTGCCTGCCAGTCTAATCTGTCCATGGTTTGCTGTCGTTTCTCTCGGATGTATGGCTTTCGCCGGGGCTCTGCACGCTTTGCGAGCGCCGAAGGTTAATGACCCAATCAAAGGGCAGACAAGTGCTGGCAAACTGGCTAACTGTTACTAAAAAATAATAATCCAGGCAGGGGCTTCGAAACGATGAATTTGAATGACGCCTCTTCAGTAGTAAAAATTGCAACTACACCCAGAAATAGCCAAAGCGAATCCTTCAAGGAATCCGCCGCAGACGGCCATCCCCTCGGCGGCTTCACCTGGCGCCACCCGCGCACCGACCGCGAACGCCCGGTCGTCATCATCAACGCCGCCACCTCCGTGCGTTGCCGCCACTACTCACGTTTCGCCGACTACCTGTTCGCCAACGGCTTTGACGTGATCACCTACGACTATCGCGGCATCGGCGAGTCCCGCAGCGGTTCGTTGCGTGGGTTCAAGGCGTCGTGGTCGGATTGGGGTACGCTGGATTTCGAAGCGATCCTGCTGCGGGCACAGCGGGAGTTTCCAGGCCAGCCGATTGATGTGGTCGGCCACAGTTTTGGTGGCTGTGCGGCAGGGCTGGGCGCATCCGGCGCGGTGATCCGGCGAATCGTGACCGTGGGCGCGCAGTTCGCCTACTGGCGCGATTACGCCGCCGCCGGGCGCTGGCAGATGTTTGCCAAATGGCATGTGGTCATGCCGGTGGTCACGGCATTCTGCGGGTATTTCCCCGGCAAGCGCCTGGGTTGGCTGGAGGATACGCCGGCAGGCGTGGTGCGCGACTGGAGCACGCCAACGCCCAGGTATGAGACGCGGCCCAGCGGGCGGGCCCTGGCGGACTTGCCATTCAGTCGCGTAAAGGCGCAGGTGCTGGCGATCAGCATCACCGATGACCCCTTCGGCACTGTGGCGGCGATTGAGCGGTTGCTGGGTTACTTCGACGGCAGCGAGCGCACCCATCTGCGCATCGCCCCGGAAGACATCGGCGAAAAACAGGTCGGACATTTCGCGTTCTTTCGCAGCGAGTATCAGGATCGGTTGTGGCCGATTGCATTGGCCTGGCTGCAACACGGTCAATTAACGGCGGATACCCTTGGGATTTCCCTCAACCTGCGCTTCAATACCCCACCCAGATCCTGACCCAAGGACGTGAGCCCATGGCCTCGCCGAACAAGCAGCAAAAACGTGCCCACCGGGCCAAGGCCAAGGCCAAGCAGAACCGCACCCAGCGCGCCGTCGCGAGCAAACCGGATGCGTTTGCCGGCGATGACGACCGCATTGACCTTGAGTCAGTGGATTTGACCGAGCTGTTCGTGGAGATGCGCACCGCCGGCGAGACCAGCCAGCAGGCCCTCTGCGCGGTATTCCTGGCCCACCCGCTGCTCGCCCTGGTGCTGGAGCAGGAAGGCGAAGAAGAAGCCACCGACTTTATCCTGGCGGCACTGATCGAGTATCGGCAGTGGGCCACCGACAGCGACGATGAAGCCGCCGCACTGGCGTGGATCGAATCGCCGCAGTTCCAGGCGGATTACGTCGCCGCATCCGAGGCCCTCACCAACTAAAACCAAATGTGGGAGGGGGCTTGCCCCCTCCCACATTTGAACTGCGGCGCAATCAAGCACCGCATTCCATCACATCAATTCAGCACCGCAGCGCCCACTCTCTGCGCCTTGCGACGGCTGGACACAATCAACCCCGCCGCCACTACCAGCAAGCTCAAGACCCCAGTCGCGATGATCTCGACCCGATGCGCTTCCTGGAACAGCATGATGGTCAATGTGCCGACGATGAATACCATCACCGCGTAAGTCAGGCCTGGGAACAGCCACATCTTGAAGACAATTTTCTCGCCCGCCGCCATGCGCTTCTGGCGCATGCGCAATTGCGACACCGCAATCACCAGGTACACCAGCAGCGCGATGGCGCCGGAGCTGGCCAGCAGGAATTCGAACACCGCTGCCGGCGCCACGTAGTTGGCAAATACCGCCAGGAACGCCGCGCCGGTGGACAGCAATACCGCCCAGTAAGGCGTGCCGCTCTTGTTGGTGCGCTTGGCCACGGCCGGTGCATCGCCGCGACGGCCCAGGGAGAACAGCATGCGCGAAGCGGTGTACAGCGCCGAGTTCAGGCAGCTGGTCACGGCAACCAGGACCACCAGGTCGACGATCAGCTTGGCGTTCGGGATACCCATGCGTTCCAGCACGGTCTGGTAGGAACCTACCGCCGCCAGGGTCGGATCATTCCAAGGCACCAGGGACACGACGATGAAGATCGACAACAGGTAGAACAAACCAATCCGCCAGATCACCGAGTTGGTGGCCTTGGTGATTTGCTGGCCTGGGTTCTTCGATTCAGCGGCGGCGATGGTGACGATCTCGGTGCCCATGAAGGAGAACATGGTGGTCAGGATCGCGGCCAATACCGCGCCCATGCCGTTGGGCATAAAGCCTTGGGTGTCAAAGAGGTGGGAAACGCCGCTGACCTGGCTGGTCGGCAGGAAGCCGAAAATTGCCGCCAGGCCGAGGATCACAAAGCCCACGATCGCCACGACCTTGATCAACGCGAACCAGAACTCAAACTCACCGTAGTTCTTCACGCTGAACAGGTTGGTCGCCGTCAGCAGCAACGTGATGACCAGCGTGAAGGCCCAGATGGCCACATCCGGGAACCAGGCGTGGAGAATGGTCGCGGCGGCGTTGGCTTCCAATGGAATCACCAGCACCCAGAACCACCAGTACAGCCAGCCGATGGTAAAGCCGGCCCAGTGACCGATCGCACGGTCGGCGTAGGTGGAGAACGAACCGGTGTCCGGCGACGCCACGGCCATTTCGGCCAGCATGCGCATCACCAAGACCACCAGCGTACCCGCTGCGGCATACGCCAGCAGGACCGCAGGGCCGGCGGCAGCAATCGCGTGGCCGGAGCCGACAAACAAACCGGCACCAATGACGCCGGCAATCGACAGCATGGTGACGTGACGCGGTTTGAGCCCCTGTTCGAGGTCATTGGAGCTTTGCGTACTACTCATTGACACACCTTTGCGAGGAATTGCGAAAACGGTCCGCCCGGCCTGGGCTCTTCCTCGTGAAAAGAAACCAACAGGGCGTTCTTTATTTTTTACGCAAGATTTGCGCCAAAATGTTACAAAACCGCGATTGACGCGGCCTGCAGGACGATTCACCAGTCATCGCAAGTCATTGAGAACAATGGCATTCCGCTATAGCGTTACCGTGCGACTCACTTTCAAGACGAACAAGTGCACCAAAACCACACACGAAAAGTAAGCAGCGCGCCATAAAAGGGCCGATAGCTACCGTTTGCCCGTTTAACCCTTCCAACACCCGGCCAAAGCTGGCACCATCGCGCCCTTTTTCACGCGAAGCCTGCGGATTCACGGCTTAAAACGGTTGTTCGGTTGTTGATGGCGCGACACCCTGCTGTGCCGATGCGACACCCTGCCGCACACCGCCCGTTTACCGCCCGCCGCGCTGTTGGCCGCCATCAGGACGCTATGCTAGCTTGGCGCCTCGCCAGGAAGGCGGCCCAACAGCGAAGATCGCAATGAACACAATGAGGACCCCACATGGCCGAGGCCACGCCCGCGCTTGAAATCCGCAACTTGCATAAACGCTATGGTGAGCTGGAGGTACTCAAAGGTATCTCGCTGACCGCTCGCGACGGCGATGTGATCTCGATCCTGGGTTCCTCCGGTTCCGGCAAGTCCACGTTCCTGCGCTGCATCAACCTGCTGGAAAACCCGCACCAGGGCCAGATCCTCGTGGCCGGCGAAGAACTCAAGCTCAAGGCCGCGAAAAACGGCGAGCTGCAGGCCGCCGACGGCAAGCAGATCAACCGCCTGCGCAGCGAAATCGGTTTTGTGTTTCAAAACTTTAACCTGTGGCCGCACATGAGCATCCTCGACAACATCATCGAGGCCCCTCGCCGTGTGCTCGGCCAGAGCAAGGCCGAGGCCATAGAAGTGGCCGAAGCCCTGCTGGACAAGGTCGGTATCGCCGACAAGCGCCATGCCTACCCCGCGCAATTGTCCGGCGGCCAGCAACAACGGGCCGCCATCGCGCGCACCCTGGCGATGCAGCCCAAGGTCATCCTGTTCGACGAACCCACTTCAGCCCTTGACCCGGAAATGGTCCAGGAAGTACTTAATGTGATCCGCGCGCTGGCCGAAGAAGGCCGCACCATGCTGCTGGTCACTCACGAAATGGGCTTCGCCCGTCAGGTGTCCAGTGAAGTGGTGTTCCTCCACCAGGGCCTGATCGAAGAGCAAGGATCGCCACAGCAGGTGTTTGAAAACCCGCTTTCGGCGCGCTGCAAACAATTCATGTCCAGCAACCGCTAACGGAGCAACATGCATGCAGAACTATAAAAAATTCCTTCTGGCCGCGGCCGTCTCGATGGCGTTCAGCGCCACGGCCATGGCAGAAACCTTGACCATGGGGATCGAAGCGGCCTACCCGCCGTTCAACAATAAAGACGCCAGCGGCCAAGTGGTCGGCTTCGACAAAGACATCGGCGACGCCCTGTGCGCCAAGATGAAAGTCGAGAAGTGCGACGTGTACGTGTCCGACTGGGACGGCATCATCCCGGCCCTGAATGCCAAGAAATTCGACTTCCTGGTGTCCTCGCTGTCGATCACCGACGAGCGCAAGCAAGCCGTCGACTTCACCGACCCGTACTACTCCAACAAGCTGCAGTTCATCGCGCCCAAAGCCACCGCAGACTTCAAGACCGACGCCGCCTACCTGAAGGGCAAGGTCATCGGCGCCCAACGCGCGACGCTGGCCGGTACCTACCTGGAAGACGAGCTGCCTGACACCGAAGCCAAGCTCTACGACACCCAGGAAAACGCCTACCTTGACCTGACGTCCGGCCGCCTCGACGGGATCCTCGCCGACAAGTACGTGCAGTACGAATGGCTCAAGAGCAAAGACGGTTCGGCCTACGAGTTCAAGGGCGACCCGGTTGTCGAGAGCGACAAGATCGGTATCGCCGTACGCAAGGGCGACCCGCTGCGCGAGCGCCTGAACAAAGCCCTGGCAGAGATCAAGGCAGACGGCACCTACAAGAAGATCAACGACAAGTACTTCCCGTTCAGCATCGAATGACCTGAACGGCCTGCCCGGCGCGCTCACTTGAGCGCGCCGGCTTTCAGCAATGCCTGCCGCGATATGAAGACACCATGAATTTCGATCTCTACGGATTCGGCCCGGCGCTCGCTGCCGGCGCGCTGATGACCGTCAAACTGGCCCTCACGGCGTTATGCCTGGGGCTGGTACTCGGCCTCGCCGGTGCCCTGGCCAAGACTTCCCCGTACAAGCCGTTGCAATGGCTGGGCGGTACTTACTCGACAATCGTCCGCGGTGTGCCGGAGCTGCTGTGGGTGCTGCTGATTTACTTCGGCACGATCAACGCCATGCGCTCACTGGGTGAGCTGCTCGATATTCCCGACCTGTCCCTCAGCGCCTTTGCCGCAGGCGTGATCGCCCTGGGCCTGTGTTTCGGCGCCTACGCCACGGAAGTGCTGCGTGGAGCGATCATCTCCATTCCCAAGGGCCACCGCGAAGCGGGTGTGGCGCTGGGCCTGTCGAAGTTTCGTATCTTTACCCGGTTGATCATGCCGCAGATGTGGCGCATCGCCCTGCCGGGCCTGGGCAATCTGTTCCTGATCCTGATGAAAGATACCGCGCTGGTCACGGTCATCGGCCTCGAAGAAATCATGCGCCATGCGCAGATCGCCGTGACCGTCACCAAACAGCCTTTCACCTTCTATATGGTCGCCGCGTTCATCTACCTGGGCCTGACGTCGCTGTCGATGGTGGCCATGCACTTCCTGGAACAACGCGCCGCCCGCGGCTTCGTGAGGACGACGTAATGGAATGGGAAGTCATCATCAAGTGGCTGCCGAAGTTTATCCAGGGCGCCATCCTGACCCTGGAGCTGGTGAGCATCGCTGTGATCCTCGGCCTGATCCTGGCCATCCCCCTGGGTATCGCGCGCTCGTCCAGGCACCTGTCTGTGCGCGCCCTGCCTTACGCCTATATCTTTTTCTTTCGCGGCACGCCGCTGCTGGTGCAGTTGTTCCTGGTCTATTACGGCCTGGCCCAATTCGACAGCATCCGCTCAAGCTTCATGTGGAAGTACCTGCGCGATCCGTTCTGGTGTGCCACCGCCACCATGACGCTGCACACCGCCGCGTACATCGCCGAGATCCTGCGGGGCGCCATCCAGGCCATTCCGCCTGGGGAAATCGAAGCCGCCCGTGCGTTGGGCATGTCCAGGCCAAAGACGCTGTTCTACATCATCCTGCCCCGGGCCGCACGCATCGGATTGCCGGCCTACAGCAACGAAGTGATCCTGATGCTCAAGGCCAGCTCGCTGGCGAGCACCGTGACCCTGCTGGAGCTGACCGGCATGGCCAGGACGATCATCGCGCGCAACTACCTGACGGTGGAGATGTTCTTCACCGCCGGCGTGTTCTACCTATTGATCTCCTTCCTGCTGGTACGCGGCTTCAAGCTGCTGGAACGCTGGCTGCGCGTCGATGCCTGCCAGGGACGTTGAAGCCCGCTTCGAGGCGCTGGATGCGTTTCTGATCGAGCACCAAGGGCTGTGGCGACCACGGCCCTTTGTTCATCGGCAGCTGCCTTGGGAAACCGAGCATCCGCAACTGGCCCGATGGCTGCGCCAACGCTCGTTGTCCGACGCGGAAACCAGTCATAACCATCCCCACACCCTACCCGCGCCGGCGCCTTTTCCCTCACTGGCCCGCGAAGCATTGCGCCTCAGTGCTGTGGATAAGTTACCGACGCAGCCCCTGCAACCCGCGGCGCGCCGCCTGAATGTCGACGTACCCGGGCGCAAGTGGCAGCAAATCGAAGCCTTCGGCGCCGCGCTGCAGTTTGCGCAAACACCCCGGCATTGGCTGGACTGGTGCGCCGGCAAGGGCCACCTCGGCCGCCGCCTGCTGCACACCGGCCAGCAACTGACCTGCCTGGAATACGACCCGGCGCTGATCGCGGCAGGCCAGGCCTTGAGCGACCACCACGGCCTGCCCGTCACCCATCGCCTGCAAGATGTCATGGCAGACGTGGCCCTTGACCCCGAGCACACCCCCGTCGCCCTGCATGCCTGCGGCGACCTGCATGTGCGCCTGCTGCAACTGGCCAGTGCCGCCGGCTGCAAGCAACTGGCCGTAGCGCCGTGCTGCTACAACCGCATCCACGCGAGCGCCTACCAACCGCTGTCCGAAGCGGGCCGTGCTTCCACCTTGCAGCTGTCGGTCGACGACCTTGGCCTGCCCCTCAGCGAAACCGTCACGGCCGGCAAACGCGTGCGGCTGCAGCGGGACACCTCAATGGCCCGCCGCCTGGGTTTCGATCAGTTACAACGCCAGTTACGCCACTGCGATGAGTACCTGCCCACACCGTCCCTGCCCGCCGGTTGGCTGGACAAACCCTTCGCCGACTACTGCCAGGCGTTGGCCAGCCTCAAAGGGTTATCCACAGGTGAACAGGATTGGACGGCGCTGGAGGCGCACGGCTGGCAACGGTTGGCCGAGGTCAGGAACCTGGAGTTGCTGCGTGGGCTGTTTCGGCGCTCACTTGAGCTGTGGCTGGTCCTGGATCGGGCACTGTTTCTGGCCGAACGTGGCTACAGGGTCGAGGTGGGCACCTTTTGCGAAACCGCACTGACACCACGCAACTTGATGGTGCTTGCCGAGCGCGATTAAGGGGCAGGATTGTCGCACCCCAGCCTGTGGATAACTCTGTTGATGGAATCGTTACAAGGCCTGTGGTCATCTGCGCTACAGGCAAAAAGCCACGTTGTTCATTTTTTGTTCACAGAATAAAACGCACGTAAAACAGGCAGTTGCGGGGTGATGAGAATGGCTCCACAACCTGATCATTTCGCGACAGCCCAAACAACCAATTGTGCATAAGCATCTGGCGTCAAGGACATAAACCGGCATTTACAGTTGCTTTTTGCGGGCAATCAGCAGGCGGCAAAGCTCATTGATATCGTCACCGGCCAGGCTCAACGCCTGGCTGTCCAGCGGGTCGGCACCGAACGCCAGGGCTTCGCTGATCCCTACGTCGTGATGCACCTCAAACGGCTCTTTCGTCCCCAGGCGCTGCCGGAATGCCTCAACCATATCCAGGCTGAAGGCGCTGTCCTCATCCAACTGGTTAAGCACGTAGTGAACGTGCGGCGCCCGGTCGCGCCCAAGGTGCGGCGCCAGCAGCCCATCGAGTTGGTCCAGGGTTCCCAGGGACGCCGCGTCGGCCTGGGCGATCACCAGCACCACATCCGCCACGCTCACGGCTTGGTGGAAATAGACGCTGTTACCGGCGGGGGTATCGAGGATCACCGTGTGGCGGGCGTCCAGGCCCAAGGCGTGCAGCCGCTGCGCCAGCCAGTACGGTTCATGTTTCAGCCAGCGCTGCAGGGTGTCCTGCTGCTGGATATCGGTGTCGCCAAAGGTAATGACGCGGCTGCCGACAAAACCAGGCTGCTGGATGTGTTTCCAATGCGCATTCTGCAGGCTGGCGAGGCCGATGCCCGGTGAGGTCGGAGCGACACCGAAGTGACGGCGCAAGGCGTTTTGCGGGTCCAGGTCCACCGCCACCACCGATTCGCCCAGGCGCTGCAAACCACTGCTCAACAGGGTGGCCAGGGTGCTGCGCCCCACGCCTCCGTTGACCGACACCAGCGCCACCACGCAAGGGCGCCGCTCGGCCTTCTCCATCAGCGCGGACTGTACAGTGGAATCCTGAGGGGGAAAGGGGGTGCCATCCTCCACGGGAATGCTGCCAAAAAAGTGCAGTCGCGAATTCAGGCCACGGGGGTCACGGCTGACATCTTTGCCAAGCAGAGCAAGAAGACCGTCGGTAAAGCTCATAGCGCACCCTCCTCACGGCGAAGCTTAAAGACGTGAAAAGGTCAGCTGATACGACTGCTTACCGCAGGTCTTCTTATGGTCGCCCTTGTACAGGCAGTCTGCTTCAAGCGCACAAAAGTGTCATTATTTTGATGGATAAGCCGTCTATTTTTTAGATAAACGGCAAGGCGTCAAATTACCGACCAATACTGATCGTGTCGTAGGGAGTCTGCAGATCCCGCTCTGGAATTTCCCAAATCAACAACTTCGGCGGGGTTTGCTTGAACGCCGGGCTGTCGAAGTACGCCTTGGCTGCGCCGGAGAACTCGCCGCCGTCCTTGCTGAAATTGCCCACGGGAGCGTTCAGGGCTTTCTGCAGGAAGCCGACAAAGTTGGAATTGCGCGAGAACGAAGTCCCGATCAGTGCCACATTGGGCAACCCGGCGTCGCCGAACAGGTCGTCAGTGTTGCTGGTGGCGCCACCCGCTTCGTGGGCGGAGCTGGCCGCGACCGATTCCCCCGGGGGCTGCAACTTCGGCGGTAACCAGTCGAGACCGGCCAGGCGCACCAGATCACCGGGGCGCACGGCAAGCGGTGCCTGGGTGATCTCAAAGGTTTGCTCGGGCGTAGCCTTGATCTCACGTTGCTGGATGCGTTTTGCCAGCGCCTGGGCGCCGGCGTTGGAGCCGATTTCGCTCCAGTGGGTGTCGGTGCGCAGGTATGCCTCGGGCCCGAGGGGTTTTAAGGTATCGGTGAGGTCCAGCGCGGACACGCCAGCGGCCTGCAAAGTGGCCGTCCAGTCCTGAATCCGGCTGTTGAGCACTGCCGGTCGGTACACGCCACACAGCTGGGCAACCGCAATGCGGCTCTTGTCCGGTACCACCACCACTTGCAGCTCGATACCTTTTTCACCCAGTTGCCGCTGCAGGTCGATCACGGCCTGGGCCTTGGTCTGTGCGTTGGCTTGGGCGTGGCGGTTGATGCGCAGTTCATCGCTGATAAACAGCCAGCCCGGGCAACCCGGCCGCACGCGTGGGCCGGTGTCGCCGAACGCCAGCCAGCTTGCGCCACGTTCCAGGTTGGCCGCCTGGATCGCCATCGGCGCCTTGGCCAGTTCCTTGGCGAAACGGTGGGTCAACTCACCGTGCAGCAGCATGTCGCTGTCGACCTTGGCGGGCAAGAAGCTGATCGGCCCCTTCACCATCAGCCAGGCACAGGACAGCAGCCCCGCCGCCAGGAAGGGTACCAGCACCCAGGCCGCCAGGGGGCTGGTGCGAACAGCCAAGTCGCTCGGAGGAGTCGGCGCGGTAGGAGCGGGCATGGTCGGGCGTCCTTAGAACTGAAAGTACAGAAACGGTACGGCGTCGCGGCTGGCGATCAGCGCGAACGACAACACAAACCCGGCCACCGGCCACAACGAAGCGGCCACCACAAACCAGGGCTGGGTACCGAAACGCTGCTCGCAACGCACCTGCCAGATCGGCGCAATGATGCACACCAGGCCCAGCAACGCCGCCATGCCGTGGGCCGGGCGCATGGCCACGGCCATGGCGTCACCCAAGGCCACGCCATGCATACCGAACTGGCCGGCGTACATGGTCAGCGCCGAATGGAAGTCCGGCGCGCGGAACAAGGTCCAGGCCAGGCACACAAACAGCAACGTCAGGATGTGCGACAGCACCGGCGGAATACGCGGCAGGCTCGACCGCGACCAGGCGCGATCCACACACAGCGCGATACCGTGCGCCGCCCCCCACAACAGGTAGTTCCAACTGTCGCCGCCGTGCCACAACCCGGCGATCGCCATGGTCAGGAACAGGTTGCGATAAGTGCGCCACACGCCGTCACGGTTACCGCCCAGGGCGATATACAGGTAGTCGCGCAACCAGCTGGACAACGACAAGTGCCAACGACGCCAGAAGTCCTGGATGCTGCTGGCCAGGTACGGGCGGTTGAAGTTTTCCGGGAAGTGAAAGCCCAGCATCAGGCCCAGGCCGATGGCCATGGCGCTGTAGCCGGCGAAGTCGAAGAACAGTTGCAGCGAATAGGCCAGGCAACCGATCCACGCATCCACCAGGCTCGGGTTTTCCAGGTGGAAGGCAATGTCCACCAACGGCGACAAGGTGTCCGCCACCAGCACTTTCATGCCCATGCCGATCATGAAGCGCCGCGCACCGAGGGAGAAATTCGGCCAGTTGAAATAACGCTGGTTCAGCTCCCGGCGAACCCAGTCATAACGGATGATCGGGCCTGCAATCGAGTGGCCGAACATCGAAATGTACGTGGCGTAATTGATGAAGCTGCGTTCCACCGGCACCGTATGACGGTGCACGTCCACCAGGTAGGAAATCGCCTGCAGCACGATAAATGACAAGCCGGCCGGCAAGGCCACGCGCTGCCAATCCAGCGGCATGGCGCCGTACCAGGTGATCACCTCGCTCACGGTACCGGCGACGATGTTGGCGTACTTGTACCAACACAGCACCGCCGTGTTGAACACAATCAACGCGATCAACAGGCGCACCCGGCCTTTGCCGTCCTCACGGGAACGGTCCACCAGCAGGCCGCCGACCCATGCCACCACGGTCAACACCATGTGCAGGAACAGGAACAACGGGCTCAGCCAGCCGTAGAACAACCAGCTGCCGATCAACAGGATGACGTTGCGCCAGCTCGGACGAGCCAGGGCATAGATCAACAGGAAGGCCGGCAGGAACAGCGTGAGGAATTCGAGTGAGGCAAAGACCATGGTGGTGTCGGGCCCGATCAGTTAGCGAGTGCGTCGGAAGCGAACAGCAACTTCGAACCTGCAGCCGAAGGGACGGCCAGCACGCTATAGCGCTCACCCGCCTTGAGGGTGAACGTCAGCGGCTGGCCCACCGGAGCACCGGCGCACTTGAGCTGCACCGACAATTCCAGCGGGTTGATCATGCGGCGTTGCAACGAACCTTCGGCCACCTTCTTGAACAGCTCGGCCTTTTGGGCCACGGCTTCCAGGCTGGCGTCGGCGCAGGCGGCATCGGCGTTGATAAAGGCCAGGGAAGCCTTGAGCGCGTTGAAGTCGTCCGGTTGCTCACGCACCACCAACTGGCGCGTGGCGCCCTGGGCGTCGACCAACGCGACCACGGTGGCGAATTCGCCGGGGGCCACGGTCACCGACAGGTCGACGTTTTTGCCGTCGCGGCTCAACACGCCCTTGATCGGCTTGTCACCCCCCACCACCGGCAGGAAGGCCGACACGGCTTTATCCCCGCTCAACACCAGGCTGGCCTTGGAACCGTCCGCCACCAGCCTCAACTCACCGGGAGTGCCGTTGGCAAAACGCAGGAACGCTGCGTCTTGCTCCGGGCCGGTGGGGTACAACGGGATGTCGGCGCTGTAGGCGCTGACACTGGCGAGCAAGGTCGCCAGGCCCAGGGTCATGCGTTTCATTATTTGCTTCCTTTACCGTAGGCTGATGGCGGCAGGTCGCCCAGGGCCGTACCAATGGCCTTGGCCCATTTCTGGTAGCCGTCGATGGTGAAGTGCTGGCCGTCAGTGGTGATCCACTCGCCCGGCTTGGAGAAGGTCAGCGAATCGATGTAGGTGCACGGCGCCACGTTACTGGCCAGGAAGGCCGACATCAGCTTGGTGCGGGTGTCGTCCTTCTTGTACTGGGAACCGACCTTGCCCCACGGCGGACCGACCCACACGCACTTGGTGCCGGTGTCGGTGATCGCCTTGGTCAGCGAGGTCACGCTTTTCCAGGCCCAGGCCTTGGGGAACACCGGGTTGGTGTACGAGCCCATGGTGTCGCCGATGATCAGCACGACAACGTCGGGTTTGTCCTTGGCGATCAGTTCCTGGATCGGCGTGGTGCTCATGGCGTTCTTGCCGTAGATCACCGCTTTGCCGGTGGGCAGGCGCTCGCCGCCACACTCGACTTTTTTCGGTACGACCCAATCCGCCGCACCAGCACCGCAGGCACCGATGGAATGAACCACCGCGCCTTGCTTGGTCAGGTTGTCTTGCAGCGGGTTGAGCAACGAATCGGGAAAGCTCATATGACTTTCGCCCAGTACCAGCATGGTTAGGCCGGCAATCGCAGAAACAGGCATGAATGACTCCGATTTAATCAGTTGGAATAAGGGGAACGGTACGGGCTGACCGGCAAAGGCATAGGTCCGCTCAGGTCTTCGAACAAGTAGCGCAGATAAGCATTACCCGCGTACTGGCGGTAATCCTGGGCGTTATCGAGTCCGATTTCACCCCCCAGGTAGAACCGCGAGCTGAGACGGTATTCGGCCGCCGCGTTGAAGCTGTAGCCGACGCCGGTTTTGCTGGTGCTCTCGTACTTGGGATTATTCCTGGACGCTTGCAGCGTACTTTCGCCAGGGAAGAAATCCGCCCCATCTTGCGCGATATGCTGCAGGCCTACCGAACTTTTTACCTGGTAACTGAAGCGATCAAAGCTTTGTGCCCAACGAATCGGCACGCCCAGGGAGAAGAAGCGCTGCGGGCTGAAGTAACCACCGTTGCCGTAGGTGTAGAAGTCCTGGTTTTCCTTGAAGGTCATCGCCGAGCCGCTGATGCCCAGGGTCAACGTGTCCCGCTGGTTGTTGCGCAGGTACCAGTAGATGCCGCTGCCCAGTTCCAGGCGGGTGTTGTCTTCGACGTTATTGCCCAGCAATTCATGCAGCGACGCGTAGCCGTAGACGCCCAGCTTCTGGTTGTCATAGCTCAGCTCACCACGGCCGCCGTTGGCGGTGACGCCGCCCCATTTGTTGCCATCGCCGTCTTCGGAACCCGCGAAGGAAGTGACACTGTCGGTGACCGGACGCCGGGAAATATTGGCGCCATAGCGGAAGTTCGAATTGGCCTCGAACGGACGCGAGACACTCACGCCACCCACCAGGGTGTTGTAGAGGAAGCCCAGAGGGCTGACCCCGACGTCGGCCTTGAGACCTTCATCCGGATTCTCGAACGCGACGGCCAAGCCAACACCGGTGTCGCTCTGGGAGCCCGCCGGGGTGGTGGTGCCTTTGCCGAAACGCGACAACGCATCGCTGCCCACGCTGCCCGCACTCAAGTGCACCGGCGTGACGCGCAACGCTATGGTGTTATCGCCCACCGGCATGCGCGCTTCGAACGGCGCTTCCACATCGGTGATCTTGCTCAAGCCTTTCTCGCCGTTATTGCTGCGCACGCTCAAGCCCTGCACCACATACCCGGTACGGTCACGCAGGATGGTATCCAGCGCACGCCGTGCCGGGCTCAGCTCGGGGCTGTCGATGGAGGCGATGGTCGACGGCGGCACAAACGGGTCGCTCAGGTCGTTGGACGTCGCGCTGGCAAAAGCGCTGGACGTGACGGTCTTGGTCGGTGCATCGATCGGCGGCGGCACGGCGCCGGCGACAGTCAGGTCGGTGACCTGGCGGCGCTGGCCCGGCAAGCCCACGAAGGGGTTAGACGATTTGCCCTGAGGTTCGGCCTGGGCCACCTGGGTCCTGGCCTTCATCGCGGTTTCAATCGCCAGGGCCTTGCGCAGCAGTTCAGCGGCTTCGCTGTTCTTGCCCAGGCCCTGATAGATGCGTGCCGCCGAAGTGAGGATCTCCGGGTTGCCCGGTTCGAGCGCCAGGGCCTTGTCGCTGGCCGATTGCGCCAGGCTGCGGTCGTTGCCTTTCAGGGCGATGTCCGCCAGACCCAATTGCAGGCGCGCATTGTTCGGGTTCTGCTGGATCAACGGCGTGTACAGCTCCATGGCCTTCTTGCCATTGCCGCTGGCCGCGTACATGCGCGCCAGGGCACCGACACCCAATGCGTCGTTCGGGCGCTGGGCCAGGGCCGGGGAAAGCATGTCGTAGGCCGCCACCAGGTCGTTCTTCTCGCGCAGGGCGTCGGCCTGCTTGACCCGGTACAGGTAGATCAAATCGTCATAGCGCTGGCGACCGATCTCGGTCAACGGCTGGCCTTGCACTTCGCGCAGGATCTCGCCCGCCTCGCTGTACTTGTTGGCCTTGAGCAGTACGTTGGCGTACAGCAGTTTCTGGTCGACAGTCGGGTTGGGGTTGTTCTCCACCACCTTCTGCATCATGTCCAGGCCGAACTGCGGGGCGCCCACTTCAACATAAGCAGCAGCCAGCACCGCCACGCGCTCAGGTTTTTGCCGGGTCAGCGACTCGGAACGACCAAGCAGCGCCAGGGCTTCCGGACGCTGGCCACGACGCGCCGTTTCGATGGCGATGTCCGTCTGCTGATGCAGGGCGATATCGATCGCCAGCTCGTTCATGTCCGCCGTGCGCTGGGCGGTTGGGATGCGCCCGAGGGTGGCCTCGGCTTGTTTCCACTCGCTCAGTTCAGCCGACAACAGGGTGCTGGTGTACAGCGCATCCGGTTGGTTGGGCTGGGTCTTGAGCAGGCCGTCGATCAGGGCACGCGCATTGCGGATCTGACCGTCGCGCAGGTACATGCGCGCCAGGGCAAAGCGGGTCCAGGGGTTTTCCGGGTCGGCGTCGAGGGCCTGGCGGTAGGCGGCTTGCGCGGCCTTCAGGTCACCGCGCTGCTCGGCCAGTTTGCCGACCTGGGTAGCGCGCAGTGCGTTGATTTTCACGCTCGGCGCAAACTTGGCGCGCTGGGCCGGCGACACCGAGTCGATCAGCTTCAGGGCTTCATCCGGCTGGCCGGATTGGGACAATACGTTGATCAAACCGCTGAGCGCATCCGGGTCGCCAGGGTGACGGGCCAACACCTTGCGGTAGCCGGCTTCGGCAACGTCGAACTGGTTGTCCTGGGCCTGGAAACCGGCCAAGGCGATTGCCGCACCCGGTTGGCCCGGGTTCAGGCGCTCGGCCTGGGCCACCAGGTCGCGGGCCTGGGCACCGCGGCCGGCGCGCTGGGCGTCACGGCTCTGGCTGATCAGGTTCCAGTAACGCACGTCGTTCAGGGCCGACTGCCACGCGGCGCCACCGGGCAAGCGCGTGGCCTGCACCAGGTAGTTTTCCGCATCGCTGAAACGCTCTTGCTGTTGACGCAACACGCCCATGCCACCAAGGGCATCGACGTCATTGGATTTTTGCGCAAGGCGCGCCGTGAGCAGTGGCTCGGCGGTTTTCAAGTCGCCGTCGTCCAGGGCCTTGAACGCCTTGGTCATCTGCGGATCACGCTGCCAGGCACCGCCGCCCTTGCCTTGGGCGATGCCCTTGTCCATGAGCGCGCGGATCTCGGTGTCATCCGGGTGCACGGTGAGAAATTGCTGGAACAGCGACACCTGGTCCGGCTTCGGTGGGCCGAGCCAGACCAGCGCAAAGCGCCAGGTTTCATCGGCGTTGCCGCCCACATCGTTGTTCGAGGCCAGCTTGGCCAACGCACGGATACCGTCCGGCCGGGTTGCCGGGTTGCGTGCCAGGTGCTTGGCCAGGAACAGCGCAACGATCGGATCGTTGGGCCGCTCACGGGTCAGGCGCTGCAGGCCGGCAATGGCCTCATTGGTGCCCTTGGCGGTAAAACCCAGGGTGTTGTAGTACTCACGGGCGATCAGGCCCTGGGGCTGGCGGCCCTGGAAAATCTGACGGTACAAGGCCACGGCCTTTTCGCGCTCGTCTTCGGGCTCACCCAATTCACGCGCCTGCTCCAGCAGCTTGGCATTTTCCGGCATGTTGACGGTGATGTCCTGCTCCAGCTGCAACGCCTGGCGCGGCACCGGGCTCAGCGCTTGCAGTCGGGCCAGGTACTTTTGCGCCTCGGCCGGGTGGTTCTGCTGCATCTGGATCAAGCCGATGCCATAAAGCGCGTCCGGCTGCTCGGGGCTCAGGTTAAGCAGTTTCTGCCAGGTCTCCAGGGCCCGCTCGGGGTTTTTCTTCGCCTGCCAGTAGTAGCCCTGCTCGATCAGCAGGGACTGCGGGTCGCTGGTTTCAGCGAAGCTGGCGGTCGAGGCCAGGGCGGCGAGAATCGCAATGGCTAGCGTGTGACGGCGCATGCTGCCTCCCAGGAAAGTTTGACCGTACCGTCTTGTTCAAAACGGTACTTCTGATCGGAAAAGCCTTGGCTGAACAGGCTGAGCATGTAGTCGTAGTAGATCGGCTGCGCGCTGTCCGGCGCCGAGGGCGCCAAGGCTTTGTTGAGCGCGTCGTCGACCTTGGCCTTTTGCAGTTGTGCCAGGGCGGTTTCGCCACGGGCCTGGAAGAAGGCAATGGTCGACGCCGAGAAGCCGATCGGCGAATAGCCGTTGTTCTTCTCGACTTCGCCGGTGGTGACGTGGATTTTCTCCGGCGGGAAGCCGGTGGCCGCCGCAGCCGTCGCCCGGGACATGCCCCCCAGGGACTTGAGCATGCCCGCCGCGAGTGGATCGGCCTTGGCGGTCATGCCGGCCCACATGTAGGTGCGGATCGCGTCGTAGCTGCCCAGGTCATCGGAGAACGGGTCGACCACAAACAGCCCGGTGTTGGCACTGGTCGCACGGTAACCGACCCAGTTGGCCGCCAGGCCATGGGGGTTGCTGGCGGTGTCGGCGAGCATCCGCGCGTTGCTTTCGGCCACTTCGTTCCAGCCGGCATTCGGCCGCTCTTTATGGAAGCGACGTAGCTGCGCCAGCACCTGGTAGCTCGGGTTGAACCGCCACAGACCACCGGCATGGGCGTACCCCACCGGCCCCGGCAACAGCATCTTGCCCAGGCCCGGCACACGCACGATCAGGTTGCGTTCCACATTGGCCAGCACCAATTGCGCATCGGCGCGGTATTGCGGTGCATTCCACACGCGGGCCGCTTCAAGCAGGGCGTAGGCCATCCACAAATCCGCGTCGCTGGCAGAGTTGGGGTCGATCACGCCCCAGGTGTTGTCAGGCTTTTTGCCCCACAACCAACCTGGCAGGTTCTGGCCGATATCGGCCCCCGACATGTTGGCCTTGGTCCAGGTCCACAGCTTGTCGAAGCTGCCACGGTCGTTGCCGACCAGGGCGAAGAACATCGCGTAGGACTGCCCTTCCGAGCTGCTCTCGGTAGGTTTCATGGAGGAGTTGAGCACGCGGCCGTCGTCCTGCACGAAGCGCTTGGCATAGTTCTGCCACAACGGCCAGTCGCAGCTCTGTGCCTGCGCCACACCAGCACACATCAGCGAGCCCAGCGCTATCAGGGCCATGCTACGCAGCGGGCTCATGCCAACCGCCGTTTTGCACGGGCACGCAGCGACAGGTAGATCAGCGACGTGACCACCGCCAGGCTGAGGAAGGTGATCAACAGCATCCACCCCAGGTGCTGGGACAGTTGCCACTGCATGAACTTGAAGTAGTTGAGCTTGCCGACGTAGTACTGCTCGTCCGCCACCAGCGAGCTGATCTGCGTGCCTTGCACCACCGCCAGGCTGCCCTGGATCGAATCTTTGTAGTCGTCGCCGCCGATCAGGGCGGAGGTAGCTTCCAGCAGGCCTTGCGGCTGGTTGCTGGCGATCAGTACCACGCTGCGCCCGGACTTAAGCGGCGATTGGAAACCGGCCAGCCAGGTGCTGCTGCTCAAGCTGTTGAAGGTGATCCCGGTATTGGCCTTGTGGATATTGGCCGCCGGATCGGGGCTGACCCAGCTGCGCACATAACGCGGCAGGTCCGACAACAGGAACTGATGCTGCGCGCCATCGCTGGTCGCCGGCAGGTACTGCTGCCACTGCTTGAGCAGCGGTTGGTTGGCGGCGGTGGCGAGCACCAGCAGGTCCTTGTCGGCGACGCTTTGCACATCTTTGGCCTGTACCACTTTCACCGCAGTCGCCGGGTAACCGGTGGCTTCGCCGAAGCGGCCGAGCACGGTCAGGTAAGCGGTGATTTCATCGGTGCCGAAGTTGTCCGGCATGACCACGGCGGATTCCGACAGGTCGGCCAGGCGCGTGAACGGGAAACCGGAGTCGTTGAACACACCCAGGTTAGGCATGGCGATGTAGTGCTGGTAACCGGTGACATCGAGGGTCGAGTCCGGATCGACGGAACCGCGCATGTTGTCGACGATAATGTCGCGGCATTCGCCTTCCTTGATGTAGTCGTACATAAAGCGCAGCTGCAGCTTGGACTTGGGCGATGCCGAGCTGATCGGCAACAGGGTCGTCACTTCACGGGGCAGGCTTTCGTCTTTCTTCAACTGGTCGAGCAGGGTTTGACCGCCGCCCAGGTTGGTCACCGACGGCAGCGCCACGGACTTCATGAACTGGTCATTCAGACCGATCAGCAGCGCGGAATTGGTCGACACCTGCTGGGGGGTGTAACGGTATTTGAGGTGCAGCGGCACGCCTTCTTCGCGCCAGTTGAACAGGTCAGGCGGCAGGCGCATGTCGACGCTGATGGCGCCGGGATTGTAGCCCGACACACTGAGTTTCTGCTGCTCGACCAACTCACCGAGGCGCACCGGGCGGTTGCTCGGCAGCCAGTTCGGGGCGTCATAGGGACGGCGCGGCGCGAGGGCTTCGAGCTTGGTGATGACCACGCTGTTGCCGGCCAATACCGGGCTACCCAGCACCACGGCGGTGGCGGCGCGCTTGAGCTCTTGCGCGTCACGGCCGGTGACGATCAGCAGCTTGCCATTGGCGTCGGTGGGGTTGGCGATCAGGGTCAACGTCGGGCCGGTCGGCTTGGCGATGGCGACACCGTGCACATCCATGGCTTCGGCGGTTTGCACCAGCACGATGGCATTGCCCTTGGCCGGCAGCTCGCCGAGGGTGGTCGGGAAGGTCGCGCCACGGTAGCTGGCGAGGCCGCCGATCCAAGACGACAACGCACCGGCCGCTTCCAGGGCGGCACTGTCCGGCGCGGTGGCGAACACGAACGGCAGGCTCACCCGGCGCGCGTCACGCTTATCGAAGAATGGCAGCGGCAGCACGGCCAGGTCGTCCTTGAGGACGATCGGCTCGACCTGCACTTTCAGCTCACTGCTGTTGCTGATCTTGGCCCACAGGCTGCTGTGCAACGGGTCTTCGCAGGACATGGTGTAGTGACCGATGAACTGCAGGCTCAAGCGGTTGAATTCGGTGATCAACTTCGGCGGGATCTGCACCAGTTGTTCCTGCTGAGTACCGGCACCCTCTTTGGGCAACGCCAGGCTGGCGGCTACTTCGCCGTTGACCAGCACGTTGATCTGCGACAGGTCCGCCAGCAACGCCGGCGAGTAGCTGTACTTGAGCAACAGTTGCGCGCCCTTGACCACTTCGTCGGCACGAATGTCGAAGTTGACGCTGTCGGAAGACTCCACCCCTTGCAGGTTCATGGTGTCGCGACGCCCCAATTGCTTGAGGGTCAGGCTGTAGCCGTTGTCGGTGCTTTGCACGGGCACGGTGGTCACCGCTTGCTCGGCAGCTTGCGCCAGGGTGTTGAAACCCATCAGCGAGGCGATCATCAGCGCGAGTGCACGGCGCGGATGAGGGCGAGCGAAAATCTTCGAGGTCATGGCTTGTCCATCAGCGTATCAAGCGGTTTTTTGGGGGTGCGGCTCAAGGCCAGACGCAGTTCGTGTAGGGTGGCGCGGCCGAGGGTGAACAGGCCGCCGATGCCGATGGAACTGACTTCGCGCAGGGCCGCCAGCGGCGTATCCGGTTGGCCGGCGCCCCAGCTCGCGGCCCAGGTGTCGGCGCGGGAGAAGGTCAGGCGTACCAATTCGCTTTGCTGGCGCAGGCTGAGGGGTTCGAACTGGGCGCCGATCTGCGCCCCTTTGCTGAACACCACGCGCGCATCGAACAGGCTGTCCTGGCCGTTGCGCGAAAGCACCAGTTGCACGCGCTCGCCCTGGGTGATCGAGTGACCATCGGTGAGCATCAGGCCGAAGCCGTTCTGCGAGAAATCCTGGGTAGTGCCATCCAGCACACGGCCGTCGGCACAGATAATGCTCACCGGTAGCTTGGCGCTGACGCGCGGCTCTGAACGCACCTGGCGCGCCTCCGAGGCCACGGCTACGGCGGCGCTGGTGATGATCAGGTTGTAGAGGGTCCAGGTCAGGTTGATCGCCACCGTCACGGCCGTGGACGCATCGCCCCATATCAACTGATGGATACCAAAGCCCAGGCCGACCAGGTTCACGGCCAACAGCACCAGGTAAGGGCGCGCCAGCTTCCAGTCGAAGAACTGCTTGTCGATGATGCCGCCCTTGTCGGTGACATTGAAGCCACCGGCCTTGGGGTTGACCAGCGCCACCAGCACCGGCGGCAGGATGTACCAGGCCAGTACGGTCTCGTACACCTCGTTCCAGAACGAGTGCCGGAAACGGCCCTGGATGCGTGAGTTGGTCAGGCTTGAATGCACCAGGTGCGGCAGTACATAAGCGACGATCATCAGCGCCGAGGCATGGAAAATCTCCGCGCCAAAGACCAAATAGGCCAGCGGCGCGGTGAGGAAAACCAAACGCGGCAAACCATAAAAGAAGTGCAACATCGCGTTGGCGTAGCAGATGCGCTGGCCCCACTTGAGGCCCTTGCCCAGCAGCGGGTTGTCGGTGCGGAAGATCTGCGCCATGCCCCGCGCCCAGCGAATCCGCTGGTTGATGTGGCGCGACAGGCTTTCCGTGGCCAGGCCCGCGGCTTGCGGGATCGCCAGGTACGCCGTGTTGTAGCCCAGGCGGTTGAGCTTGAGCGCGGTGTGGGCGTCTTCGGTCACGGTCTCGACGGCCACCCCGCCGATTGCCAGCAGCGGCTCACGGCGAATCACCGCACACGAGCCGCAGAAGAAGGTGGCGTTCCACAGGTCGTTGCCGTCCTGCACCAGGCCGTAGAACAACTCGCCCTCGTTGGGCACGGCGCGGAAGGTGTCGAGGTTCTTTTCGAACGGGTCCGGCGAGAAGAAGAAGTGCGGCGTTTGCAGCATCGCCAGCTTCGGATCCTTGAGGAACCAGCCCAGGCTGACTTGCAGGAAGGAGCGCGTCGGCACGTGGTCGGCGTCGAACAGCGCGATGTATTCGCCGTCGGTGACCTTCAACGCTTCGTTGAGATTGCCGGCCTTGGCGTGGAAGTTGTTGTCGCGACGGATGTAGTTGACCCCGACCTTGCGGCAGAACTCGCGAAAGTCATCACGGCGGCCGTCATCGAGCACGTGCACGCGCAGCTTGTCCTTGGGCCAGTCCATCGCCTGGGCGGCGAAGATGGTCAGCTTTACGATGCTCAACGCTTCGTTATAGGTGGGGATGAACACATCCACCGTCGGCCATTCTTCCGGCTCGGTCTTGAGCCACACCGGAGTGCGACGCAGCGGCCAGGCGGTTTGTACGTAGCCGAAGATCAGCACGATCAGGGCGTAGAACTCGGCGGCGACCAGGCCGTAGCCGAAGAACATGTCGAGCCAGGTTTCAAAGCCCAGGGTGGAGGTGAGTCGCCAGAACATGTAGCGCAGCGAGGCCACCAGCGACAACACCACCAGCGCAAGGATTGCCAGGCGCCCCGGGATCCTGCGCAGCACCAGCACCGCCATGAAGCACACAGCGGCAAACAGGCATTGGCTGTAGAGGTCCAGCGGCGCACTGATAACGCCAAAAAACAGCAGGGCACCGAGCACGCAACTGGCAAATACCAGCACCGTACGTAGCGCCGCAGGCCAGCGATTGAAGCGCGCGATGGCGCCATTCAGGCGCTGTTCAGCGCGCCCTTCGACGAAGGGCGTGGAGGACGTATTGTCGGTCATGGAAGGTCCGAGTCGATGCGTTCGAGCAAGGCGCGGCACAGGGCGTGGACGTCCTGGCAGCCGATACTGTTGACGGTAGGGTCGAGGGGATCACGCCCGTAGGCCTGGGCTTCGCTGAACGCCAGGTCGCGGTGTACCGTGCCCAGCAGGGCACTGCCGAGGCGCGTCTTGAACACCTCGGCCATGTCCAGGCTGAAGCGGTGGGCGGCGTCCAACTGGTTGATCACATAAAAGCGTTGTGGCGGTTTTGCGCGTTGCAGGTATGGCGCCAGCACGCTGTCCATCTGCTCCAGGGTGCTGAACGACGCCACATCCGACTGCACCACCACCAGCACCGCGTCGGCGACCGACATGGCTTGACGGAGGTACACGGTGTTGCCGGCCGGTACGTCGATGATGACCGTGTCCTGGCCGTTCAGCTTAAGGCTGGCCAAACGCTTGCCAAGCCACTCCGGATCCTGGCCCAGCCAGCGATTCAAGCTCTGCTGCTGCTCGTGGTCAGTGCCACCGAACGCCACCAGGCGGCAACCGCCAAAGCCGTGCTCAGGCAGGGCTTCCCAGCTTTCGTTAAGCAAGCTGGTGGCACCGACGCCAGGGAAGTCGAGGCCCAGGCACAGGTGGTGACGCAGGGCGTTTTGCGGGTCCAGGTCGAGGGCAAGCGCCGGGTGCCCCTGGCGCTGCAAGCCACTGGCAATCGCAGCAGACAAGGTGCTACGGCCCACGCCCCCTTTAACCGAAACCACCACCACCACTTTCGGCGTGGACTGCTCCGAATACACCTCGCCTTGCGTGCCCGGTACCACTTCGGACCGTGGCAGGTGGTCGGCGGCGCCATGGTTCAGCTCTTCGAGCAAACGCAACAACGGGGCCGATGGGGCTTCGTCCAAGAGAGCTGCCACTGCAGGCGGGGGAGCAACAACCTCCGGGCTTTCCAGGACCTCTACTTCGTCCTCGATAAACTCATGGATAAAGTCGATTTCGCGGTAGCCATTCGGGTTGGCACCCAGCTTGTTGAATAGTTTTGAAATGTCATCTGCTCGACTCACTCACTGCCCCTCCCCACCTGGTTTGCGCTTTAAAGGCGATAAAAAGGTCAGCGAAGAGCTGACCTTGTATTTTTATAGTTATGTGTTGGCCGAGGCATTCTGTGATATCACATTGATGGTGTCAGTATTTTGATGCTTTTAGCCCGATCTTATCCGACGAACGGCCTGGCGCCATTTTTATGACTATTTCGCCGAAAAAAATGCATTCCTTGTAAGAACATGAACTTGCACTGATTTATCGTGATTTTTGTTGGCCTGCTGGTCAAAAACGGCACAAATCTGACATACCCACAAACAAATAATCCATTGCCTCAAATCTGTCTCGAAAATTTGCCTACACGATTTTGCGATTAAACCTACTATTCATATCGCGCGACAGAATACGCAAACCGCAGCTGGATTCAAGGCAAAACCCACCCGGCGGTCGCCCGCGACGTCTATGCACAACTAAGCAAAACCCACGCCGCTGGACACTTCCTCGACCCTCAATGAACCCACCCATTGAACCAAGAGGATACCCAGCACGAGCGCAAACGCGTTGACCATCGTCAGCCTGCGGGCATTGGCTCAGGCTTATTGATGAACCCGCCTCTCGGTGAATTCATAATCACCCTGGCAATCACTGGTAGGGGCCGCTGCCACGCTCACGTAATGCACGGTGTCCGGATCCACCAGCTTATAGGCGTACACATCCGGCGAACGCACCCCATCGGTGCGCAACTCGTTCTTACCGTCGGCCGCCGACCACGAACCCTGCTCGGTCTGAATCACCTGCGTCTGCTGCGCATCGCGAAAGAAGGTAATGGTGAAACGGCCATCGGCCTTGAGGTGGTTGGTCCACGACAGGAACTGACAGTTGCCGGTTTCCGAACGCAGGCCTTTCCAGGTACCGACCAGCGCGGGGTCGTTGCCGGGCTTGGTAGTGGAGCACGCGCTGAGAGCGGCGGCGAGGAGGATGAGGCACAGGGAGAGAATCCGTTTCACGTGGGGCTTCCTTAGGCAGGGATGAACTCAAGATCGCACTGGCCAGACCGCCCGGCGACGAGGGAAGAATCCTACCCGTGCTTGCCGGAAAAAGGGGCGTTCGTGAAAAAAGCTCGGGTTCTGCAAAAATAGTCAGAATTCAGGGGTTTACAGAACGTTGCCAATCGCTATAATCGTCGCCCTAACACGCCGGTATAGCTCAGTTGGTAGAGCAACTGACTTGTAATCAGTAGGTCCCGGGTTCGACTCCTGGTGCCGGCACCACATTAGGCTCCATTGCATTCCACCGAATGCTCTGGAAGCCCCGAAAACCCGCCCTTTGGCGGGTTTTTTCGTTCCAGGACCCTCTGTCGGGATCCAACAAAATCCCCCTTCCCCGAGGGTATGTTAGGGGTACTGCGATTTCCCGGTCAGGAGCGCGTACCCCTATGCCACGTCTAGCGATCCCTCTCAGCGACCTGCAATGCCGCACGGCCAAAACCCGCGAGCGCGCCTACAAACTGTTCGACGGTGGCGGCATGTACCTTTTCGTCAAACCCAATGGCGTGAAGACCTGGCGCTTGAAGTACACCAAGCCCAGCGGCAAGGAAGGTACGCTCATCATCGGCAATTACCCCATAGTTACCCTTTCCGTCGCACGACGTAAGCGAGACGAAGCCAAGGCGTTGCTGCTCGACAACCTCGACCCAATGGAAGAAAAGAAGAAGGCCAAGATCGTAGCCCAGCGGGCGGCACTGCTTTTCGAAACCGTCGCCCTGGAGTGGCACGCTGATATGTCCCGCCGCTGGACCGAAGGCCATGCAAAAACCGTAATGAGCCGACTGCGCACCCACGTCTTCCCGCTGATCGGCCAACGACCCATCGCTGAACTCGATACCCATGACCTGCTAGAGATCACCCAGCGCATCAAGGAACGCGGCACCATGGATGTGGCGTTAAGGGTACAGAACTACTTATCCACCATCATGCGCGGGGCCAAAAGGGCTCGGCAGATCACCATGAATCCTGCACTGGATCTGGCAGGCTCGCTTCACGCGCCGCGCACAGTCCATCGCCCGGCCCTCTCACTCAACCGCCTACCCGAACTGCTGCACCGTATCGACAACTACAACGGCCGCGAACTGACGCGCCTTGCCGTCCTGCTCACGCTGCATGTATTCGTCCGCTCCAGCGAACTGCGCTTCGCGCGATGGAGTGAGTTCGACCTCCAACGCGCCATGTGGGAAATCCCCGATACACGCGCACCGATTGAAGGGGTACGCAACTCCACACGTGGGACCAAGATGAACGGCGACATTCAAATGGTCCCGCTCTCGCCGCAGGTCATCGAAATACTGGAGCGCCTGCGCAGCCTCAGTCGCTTTTCAGAGTTGGTGCTACCGGGCGACCACAAGTACTGGAAGCCCATGTCCGAGAACACGGTGAACACCATGCTCCGCAACGTCGGCTATGACACCAGCAAGGACGTGTGCGGCCACGGCTTCAGGACCATGGCCTGTAGCGCCCTGCTGGAGTCCGGGTTATGGACCGACGCAGCCATCGAAAGACAAATGAGCCACAAGGAACGCAACCGCGTGCGCGCCGCATATATCCACAAAGCTGAATTTCTGGAGCAGCGCAGGCTGATCATGGCGTGGTGGAGTAACTACATCGACGCCAACCGCCATGGGCATGTGACACCCCACGAATTCGCTCACCCAGTCGGCGACAACATCACGGCCCTACAAAATAGCCGTGGCGCATCCAAACGTGGGTAAGCCTGTGAGATCACCGTTGTCCGCCCTTCCACGCGGGTCCATCCAAGCGGGGCTGCAAAGCCGCCCTGCTTGGATGGACCTCATTTAAAAAATCTAAAGCCCACGCAAATTGTCTGTGGAAAACCATAGATTCCCACCGGTGGATAATTTCATCCACAGCCGCAGAATTCCCGAAAATTCGAGCCTTGACCCAAATTATCCACAGGCGTAGAAAAGATCGGGCAAAGCGCTGTCTTTGACAGCAACCCAGGTAGCCAGAACCTTTAAGGTTACGCCACACCGTGGTGGTTCTCCCAAAGTGCGATTAGCGTCCGGCGGCTCGCACGCTCACAGCGATGTGATGGATGCCTACTTTTAACAGTGTGCCCACTGCGGCAACTCATCCCCTTTCATAGCTGCTCTGCAGCAACCTATCCGCTTGGCCATTTCACTGCGCCAACCTGCGCCCGTCTCTTTCTTCCGGAAAGAGACGGGCGCTCCTACCGCTGCTGCAGCCCAACTCGTACAAGGCTTTGCGGCATTCCCCCTCGTGACAATCGGCGTGACAAACACCGAAGTCGCCAGCAACAGCGATGCAGATGATGGTGCCGCAGCCCACGGAATGGACTGCACCTGACTGACAGTCAGGCATGCCCCGGTCATCGCTTCACTGCCTTCACCCGACTCAGGATCTCGCGGCATTGGTCTCGTCAGCCAGCGCAGCCTCCACCCGCCCACCGCTATCGGTGTTCAGGAGGCCAGATCATGAGATGCCCATGCTCCCGGTCGTAAAGAGCCGCCAGTCCCGCGTTAGCGAACAACCCTCACAGGTCGCAGGGGCCTTGATCCCTGATAACACTAAACATTCTTGGCGGGATGACGTGGGGAAAGGTTTTTAAGGGTTCGCCTCGAGAGGAGTTCGATCATGGGATTAGTGGGTAGGCGAGATGGGCGCAATTTTGGCTATGGCCGGCAATTGAGCTACGCAGGACTGCAGGCATTGAAAGACCTGTTTGGTGGTGGGCATTACGGCACGGTCAAGGCGCACAGTGATCGCTGGCTGGCGTTTGTGCGCTGGTGTCGGTCAGAGGATGGACCAGGGATTAATGATGCGCGGCAGATAGATCGACAGACGTTGTTGGATTACGTCAGCCATCTCCGAAACCAAGTCGAACAAGGTGCGCTAGCCATCGCGACCGCGCAAAACCAGTTGTCCAGCGTCAACCGAACCCTCGCCGCGCTTCGCGGTGATGAGTATGTGAAAGTGCCAAATCCGAGCAAGGCGCTGGGAATGCGGCGCACCAGTGTTCGCTGCTCGGTGCCGCAAGGCCAAGACCGCGAACAGGTGAAACGGATTGTCGACGTGCTATGCGAACATCAGCAGCCGCGCGCCGCAGCCATCGTGCAGTTGGCGCGAACCACCGGCATGCGCATGCGCGAGACCATTTTGGCCGATCTGCCCCGACTTCAACGTGAAGCAGAACAATTTGGCAGAATCAACATCCAGGACGGCACCAAAGGTGGCCGTTCCGGAGCGTCAGCACCTCGCTGGATTATGGTAGATGAGCATATTCGTGACGCGCTGAGGTTCGCCGATCAGGTCTCGCCCGACGGTAGCCGCAACCTACTTGCACCGAACGAAAGCTACCTCTATTTCCAAAGGAGAATCGTCCGTCCTGCACGGGACATCCTCCATCAGCACAACCTCAACGGCTTCCATGAATTGCGGGCAGCCTATGCTTGCGAACGCTATGAGCAAATCACCCATCATCCCGCATCCATCAACGGTGGCCATTGCTATCACCTTGACCGACGCCTAGATCAGGATGCCCGAGTACGAATCAGCTATGAGCTGGGGCACGGCCGTATCGACGTGGTGTCGGCTTACATTGGTGGTCGAGCATGAGCACGGCGTTCGATATGGAGTTGTTCCTGTCAGGCGTCCTGAGCGGGTCGCATACCACCCGCCAACGCCACCTTCGTCAGGCGAAAACTATCCAAGCAGCAATCGCTGAGCGCTGGCAACGCGACAATCCATGGACTTGGCAGAGAAAACACCTTGCGTGGTTTTTGAATCACCACCTAAACCAGCGCACTGAATCGACACGCTATTACTATTTACTGACCATGCAATTACTCACTCATCGCCTAGGAAAACCCTGGCAGTTCAACCGCTAAGCGAAGGTCAGAAAACGGCCACAAACGGGCGGTGGACCTAACCATGGCAATTTGCTAGCTTCGATGGCTATTTAGTCCATATGGACACCGAGCGAAGCTCGACATCGAATGGCAAAGAATTTGCCGGCAATGGATAAATAAGTTGTTCTAAACGCAAATTGCCTCCAATTCGCGAGTTCTTTCAGGGATGGCCCTCAGGGGGGGAATGTGAATAAAGACAGCATCAAGGTCTCAAAATTTCCAAACGGGTCAGAGTGGCGGCGATGGGATCTTCATGTCCATACACCAGACAGCAAGCTCGGCACTTCATTTGTAGGTGTGACGTGGGATGAATACACAGATGAATTGGAACGCTTAGCCGAACAGGCCGAAATAGCGGTCATTGGTGTAACCGACTATATGTCGATTGATGGATATGAGCGTCTTTATGCCGCGCGGTATGATGAGGAGAAACCTAGATTACAATCGGTATCCCTTATACTCCCCAACATTGAACTTCGGGCTATGCCTGCTACTAAGGACGGAAAGGCTCTTAATATTCATATCCTTATTGACCCGTCCGATCCCGACCATATACAGAAAATCAAGCGCGCGCTGAGAAATCTTAAAGTTGAATATACCTCAAACGAGGGCAGGCACACTTATGGATGTACACGCGAAGATTTGATTGAATTTGCAAGGGCTCAGAACTCTGCTTTACACGATGATGCTCAAGCATACAAATACGGAATAGAACAATTCAAGCCATCTTACGACCAAATTCTTGCATGGATACGCGACGAAGGTTGGCTAAATAGTAATAGCATCATTGGAATTGCAAATGGAAAAGATGGAGTCAGTGGTTTGCCTGCTGATGGATTCTCTGCGATTCGCGATCAGTTACTGAAAAATTGTCATTTTGTATTTTCGGCTAACCCAAACGACCGAATCTATTATTTAGGGAAGAAGGTTGGAGTTACACCAGAAGAAATTTGCAGGATGTATGGCAGTCTTAAACCCTGCCTGCATGGGTCAGATGCTCATGAGGTTCGAACGCTATTTAAACCGGACGCTGAACGCTACTGCTGGATTAAATCTGACCCAACTTTCGAGGGTCTCAGGCAAGTCCTATGGGAGCCTGAATGTCGAGTCGCCATAGGCCAGGTTAAACCTCAAATCTCAGATAATAGCCGTGTAATTAATAAGCTAAGTATCAGCGGCGCCAATGGTTGGTTTACTCAAAACGAGATTCACCTGAACGCTGGTCTAGTTGCGATAATTGGAGAAAAGGGAGCTGGAAAGACTGCTATTGCGGACCTGATAGCATTTGCTTCGGGTGTCCCCGTCGATACAAAGTCACAATCTTCCTTTATTGCTAAAGGGCGCCTCCACTTGGGTGGGGTAGGTCTTCAACTAAATTGGGTATCAGGCTCCTTGACCGATGCCTCGCTGACTGATAAGCCTTTCGTATCCTCGAAACCTCTTGTTCGATATTTGTCCCAAGACTTTGTAGAGCGTCTGTGCTCGGTGGACCACCAAGGCAACGAACTACAAGAAGCAATCGAAGAAGTTGTATTTTCGCATCTCGATGAAGTTCACCGTGAAGGATATTCTTCATTTGAAGAGCTACGAGCTGCACGTGAGTCCGCATCTCAGTCACGGCAAGATGATTTTCGAGGGCAAATTGTTTCGCTACATCGTGAAATTGAGCGCTTGCACACAAGCATAGAACAACGACCAGTCAAGGTCGCCAGTCGCGATCAGATTCTTCAACAAATTGAAGAAATAAAGAAACAACTCCCGGCAGTTACTCAAGCGGCTGATGTGGAGACATTAAAACTTCTGCAGATTGAGCGCAACAATCTTAGGTCGTTGGAAGCGTCAATATCCAAGAAGAGTAGGGGGAAGCGTAACATCGAAGAGTTTTTAAAGTCCTATTCTGAGCTGAAAGATCGGACAATGCGGCAAGTTCGAGAGCTTATTGAGGCGGCGCAATTCGATGATTTCATTTCAAGCGACACGGTAAGACTACTAACTCCTAAGTGGGATGAGACAGCCGAGTCAATAATAAATTCAGTTTCAGAGCGTCTAAATTCTGAGATAGATTTTATGCGAGGCAATGAACATTCCATTCAAATTGTTGGCGGCACTTTATACGAAATATCCAAGCGTATTCAAGCGCTACAAGAGTCTCTAAGCGAAGATGAAACAAATAAGAAGCGCTTACTAGATCTGCAAAAACAAATAACCGCTCAAGAGGCAACAGCTCAACGCTTAGACAAAGAGATTGAAGAGCTTGATGGCAAAACATCTAAACAGCTTATTCAACGAGAGCAAGAACGAAATGAATTACATTTAAAGTATTTTGAAGCTCTTGCAGAAGACGAAAAAGGACTTCGAGAACTATATGCCCCGATGAAGGATCAACTCGACAAACTTGGTTCAGATATGAAGTTTGAGCTGTCCGCTGGCTATCGAATTGAAACCCAGGACTGGATCGAAAAGTCTGCTAGGTTCTTTGATGGGAGAAAAGTACAAGCTTCCGCTAAGAAGGATGAAATTGAGAAATTTGTGGCAGATATACTATCGTCTGCTTGGAATAGTGGTGAAATCCAAAGCATAAAGGAGGCAATGCAACAGTTTACCGCCATGGTCAGTCCGGTAGAATTTATGGCGAAGTACGCTTCTCCCAGCCTAAAATTAGTCGATTTACTGGATTGGATGTATTCCACCGACCATATAGATACGACCTACAAAATAAAGTATGGCGGCACCTCTCTTGAACACCTGTCTCCCGGAACAAGAGGTATAGCGTTGTTAGTGCTGTATTTATTGATGGACGAAGATGACAAGCGCCCGTTGATAATAGACCAGCCAGAGGGCAACCTTGATAACTCATCTATCTATCTTCAATTAGTACCGTACATTAGACGGGCAAAAGAAAATCGTCAAATAATTCTGGTTACTCACAACCCAAACTTGGTAGTAGCTACGGATGCGGAACAGATAATCGTTGCTGTATCCGAAAGACTCTCTGGCCAGCCGCATCCGCGAATAATTTATATTTCAGGCTCTCTCGAGCATAGCCAATTGGACGAGGATTTTATTGGCATTCGCCAGGCAGTTTGTATCCTGCTTGAAGGAGGAGATCGCGCTTTCAAGGACCGAGAAGGACGATATTCAATTCGCTCTTGAGCTAAATACCGCCAACCAAAAAGAATGGAATCATCATGAGTACAAGCAACTGCGATCAGAAATACATCCCAAACAAAGACACTATTTTAGTTATAGGTACAGGCTTAAGCATCAGCTTAACAAAAAATCAGTATCCACAGCTTTCATGGGTGGGGCTTATAAAAAGCGGTTATAAATTTGCGCTAGACAGGGGCCTGATTGATCCTGACACGCATGACAACTGGATAAATAGACTTTCAGCGACAAATGATGTAGACGAAATAGTTTTAACTGCCGAACTGCTGGGCAAGAAGCTAGGGGCTCCCGAAGGAGCCAATTACACGGAATGGCTCAGGAAATCCTTTAACAATCTAAAGCCAATTGACGAAGACACTCAGCGCATAATAAAGAGAATATCTGATTCCGGCATAAAGATATGCACCCTGAACTACGACACGCTTTTGGAAGACGTCACCTCATTACCTTCAATTTGCGTCTCGGAATCAAAGGATGTTATAGCGTGGATAAGAGGTGAGAAATCGGCAATTTTGCATTTGCATGGGATATGGGATAAGCCGGAAAGCTGCGTTTTGGGTGTTCGCGACTACGAAAAGACCTTAAATAATGAAGTAAGAGATTTTTTTCAAAGAAGTCTCGCCTCATTAAATACACTTTTGTTTGTTGGGTGTGGCAGCACATTTGAAGATGCAAATATTTCAAATCTGTCCACATGGCTCAAGAGTAAATTTAATTCTGCTATTTCAAACCACTTTGCATTAGTCCTAAATACGGATATTAAAAAGCGACTAAAGGATCCAAGCTGGCAAAATTTCGTTGACCCCATCGGTTTTGGAGATAGCCATTCGGATCTACCAGATTATCTCAGGGATCTATTCGCCCACTTATATATAGAAAAAAAAGCGTCACTTCCACAGGAATTGCTTGTTGGAAATATGGAGCAGGGGCTGAAACCCGTTGATTTTAACTCAATCAAATGCTACCTACCAAATTCCCCGCAAGCTCTGGGCATTAGACATGCGCAGGTATTCACGGCCAGCAAATTTCTTGATGGAAATAAATACCTCTGGCTAACTGCCGACTGGGGAATGAATGAAAAAGAGTTTTTATGGTCGATAATACAGCGCGGGCAAAATATCTCCGCTGAAATGTTTTTAATCAATGCGAGCAGCTACACAAGCAGGGAGTCATTTTATGAAAAAATTGAATCACTAATCGGACATTCCTTCGAGTCATTTTGTACTGCGCTAGGGAGTTTTGATAATTCCTATCTCATACTAGATGATATACCGTTTGACGCTGATCACGATAAATCATTGGCCCTTCAAAATGATCTACAAGACCTCACAAACATCCTGGCGTCATACTGTGAAAACTTAAAAGTAATATTGATAAGTAGGCAGTCACCACCTACTAAAATATCTTGGGTTGAACTAGCGGCTTTAGACAAGGCTGATAGTCGCTCCTATATTGAGGGCCACCCAAACTATAAAAACAACCTTAGTCATGATGAGATTCTTCTTCTTTTTGAACACACCAACGGAGTGCCAAAGCTAATAACTGACGACTTAAACAAACTAGCTGTCGCTTCCTTAAGTGAGGTTGTCGCCGAAGAGGGGCACTCAATTAGCATGCTTGCTGGAAGATTCCACTCCGCCATGCTAAATCTATCATCGTCAAATCAACAAGAATTGAAATATGCTTTCACACTTTTAAAATTCATTTCTATATTTCCCAATGGCGAATATTTAGAGAATCTCAAGAGAGTCGACAGAACCAAGAAATTTGCTATTTCACATGTTACCACTCTGCAGCAGCAAGGTTTCATCTATGTAGAAGAGCAGGATGAGCTAGCAAAGTCAGATAACCAAAATCAAAGAAAGCGATTAATTGCGACAAGAGCTGTTAAGGACTGGATATATAGCAACACAAAACAAGCAGAGGTTTCGCGAATTTATTCAGCGGCATTCAAGCTCTATTTCGGAGACCAATGGGAATCTGGAACATTCAAACTTCACTCATCTTTCATAAGAGGGGATTTGGTCGAGAAGTCTGCAGAACTCAGCAATGCTAAGTTTTTTTTAAAGAAGATTTTCTCAGATGCAGAAAATAATTCTCGCAAGCAAAAAATATCGATGGCTTTAGCGTCGCACTTTTGCGCAAAAGCTATGGAAAAGTCACATTACAAAGTCGTGCATGACCTATGTACCGCCATCACCCCAATGTTATCTCCTGAAAATCCAGATAACTCTTATTGGTATCTCATATATCAGTATGGCCGAGCTTTGAGGATGTTTGATGGCGATGAATACTATTCGCGCGCCATAGAAAAACTGAAGGATGCCCTGCCGCATATCCAGGATAATAAAACTATTGCCAACCTCCATATCAACATGGCTCTAGCCTACAAATCCCTTAGAAATTTTGATTTAGCTAAAGAACATGCAGAAAAGGCAGCAAAAATCAGCAGAGGGAAAGTTCTTCTTAGTGCAAAGCACATAATATTAACTTGTTCAAAACATAAAAATCAATCGAATGAACTTTTTGAACTTGAGACCAAAGCCAGAAAAAGCGGCGCGCATAAAGTTGTATCAAATATCGCCCTATCAAGGTCGAGGCGGATAACAGACCCTGAAAAAAAATCAGAACTACTGCAAGGCATCGTTGATTACTCCCATAACAATCTAGATTTTTACAACAAAGCACGTGCGCTGATCGAATTGGGAACAACGATGCTTCAGCTCGACAAGCCGTTGCAAGAAAAAACAAAGAGTTCGCTTATTAGCATATATCATCACTTGAGTGATGAAAAAATGGACAAGCTTCTTGTTCAATGCCGTAGTGTGTTATGGAAACACTTCGCCATGAACAAAGATCTCATAAACTTACTCCAGCTATTTAGGTATAGCTCACTACGCTGGAGATTAAGAAAGGAGAGCCAGGAAGAAACTGAAGCGATTCAAGAGCTCGATACTTTTGTTGACAAAGCACAACTTGAGGCCTCAGGCAAAAGCAGCTCCGCCATATCTTATTATCTTGGTAGAGTCTCCGGACCTTCCATTTGAACCAAGCTATAAACTACGCAAGGGGCTAACTAGCCCCTTATTAATTAGCTTCTGTCTGCTGGCTTGCCTTACGAAAGAACTACTCAAGAATTCTATGTTCTTGTTTTTTTCGACTGTCTCCGAGCCATAGATACTACGAAAGCTCTCTTTTGAAACTATGGTTATCTTTTTGGTAGCGTAATTAAAGCATCGATGGCTTTATATAAGTTTTTTTGTCGAATGCCATTAGCGCTTTCAGTTTTTGTATAACTACAATTAGGCGAAATACTATGTCACGTTCAAATGCGACAGGCTACCGCATAAAGTTCCTTGCCACTCCGTAAGCCCATCTTAATCATCAAGGTGCTCGTGACAGACTCGACATGGCTCAAACAGAAACGCGACATAGGCGACACAAGATTCGTTGTTGAGAATTCCTAGCGGTAGGCTACAGTTTCGCCAGTAGGGTGTCCGCCGACCGCGTTTGGCCGATTTCTGCCTATTCTCTACGGGGGGATATTCGAACTCAGGGGGGTCACCATTTCGTATACGGCTCTGAATGGTTTACTTGCTGGCCGACAACTTGCTGACATCTCAAAAATCCGGGTTCGATTCCACCGAACGCCATAATTAGCTGATTTATATATAGTTACTCGTTTGGGTACGCCAAATTTCCCACCGAGTTCCAGACCCGCATAAAACCTAGCCCCGCCGCAAGTTACCGTTCGTCTGGTGCCGCACCATACAAAACAAAGCCCTCGTAGAAATACGAGGGCTTTGTTGTTTCTGGAGCGTCCACTTTTTTGTCCACACACCGGAATCTGTGGGAGCGAGCCTGCTCGCGATGAGGCCGTCAAACCCACCGACGATCTGCGGGCCAAGACAAAAGGGTGCCTTTCCCAAAACACCAACAACGAAGCAACCTCAACCAAACAGCATCTTTTGCCAATGATCCTCACCCACAATGGCAATCGAAGCTCCCGCCTCACGCAACTCCACTGCCTTCATGATCTTCGTTCCATAAGTACTGTGGCGCCACTGCTCATTACCCACGCTACCAACCACCAGGTAATGCACCTTCTTGCTCACACTGCCCCCAATCAAACCACCTCGTTCTTCGACCAGCGCCTGACAATCCTTACGCGGCCCAAAGGCCATGACACCAGTAAATACAAACATCCGGCCGTCCCACACCAAATCAGGGATCGGTGAATTGAAAGGAAGGTCCGTAGGAGTAACAGCAACAGCACCGCCAACCTTTGGTCTCTCAATGCCCACTCCAGAAAAACCACGCAGAATGTTAAGCAGCTCCAGGGACTCATCCATGTCTAGAGCATTGTCCTGAAGCATGCACGCCAAACGCGAATACAGCAGATTGATCACCGGATCGTTCAGATACGCGAGATTGTTTTCCAACCATTGCTTTAGAAAAACCGCTTCCGTGATGTTCACAACACCGTCGGCCGTAATCCCAGCGGCCAACCCGACCAAGGCATCGGCGGCGCGTCGATCGATTCGGGCGCGGTTGAAGAATTTGCTACTCTCAAACTCGTGGTGTAGATCCATTACGGGTTTTCCTTGAGGTGGGTACTAGCTCGATACCGAAGCATTAGCAAGCAAGTAGATGTTGTGTTCAAAGCTAGCACCACTGCGCGCAGACACCCCATTTTTAATCAGGAAAATAGATCCGTCCCCTTTCGTCCCCTTTCCTGCTCAGTCAATCCTCGGCGTTTTCACACAGTCTGAATCCGAAGCCAACGATCAGACGCGCCTATAAAGCTACGAGCGATTCATGTTTTTTCTGGGCAACCACTTTCACGGTGGCATTTTTTTTATCAGGACCTACAGATCGCTCTAAGTAATGCTTGATAATAAACTGTTTTTCTAAAAGCCTTTTCACTTCTCCGGAAAGACTCAGCTCTCGCCAGTTTTCGCCATTGCCAGCAATGCTTTCATAAATAAAAAAACCGTCCGGCTGGATTACATCAATCAAATTAGCAATTAAATTTTCATGATATAAATGAACAACTATGACAGCTGAGAATGCATTATTTAAAAACGGCAGCAATTGCCTACAATCTAGAATCACCGGGTGTATGTTTTTGCAACTTAAATACCATAAGTCGCTGAAACCTTTATAAGAAAAATCAGCGGCTATTACATTCGCAAAATGCCTTGATAATAAGATGGAATTACGACCATAGCCGCACCCCAAATCAAGAGCAAGAGACCCTTCAGGTAAATCCAGCCCTGATATCTCTCTCGCCAAAAAACTTGATGGCTCATTGGATATTGGCTTTTTATGTCGACTGTATTTTTCTATAATTATATTTACTCCGCAGCGCAATAAATTACAGAATAATCTTGATGCTGACCTTTAACGTAGATCAACAAAAAGGTATTAGGCTCTTACTGTAGCCATGCTTGATCCCTGACGAAAAAAATCCTCCGCAGTCCGACTTGCGAGTGCATACCTCGCACTCGGTGGCGTATTCATTCTTCCAGTCACTGATTGATTTGCGGTAATAGGGATAAATGTCTGAGTTTACTAGACAGAGTTGATGATTGTAGACCGAGATATGCATGCCATACTTGGCCAGAATGCCAACCGATTTGCTGAGCGTGTCTTTGTACTCGAATGGGTCGATCCACAGCTCATCAAGATTGGCTCTGGTAAAACCCATCATCTCAAGGCCCATCAGCGCGACATGGTCAACAAACAAAAGATTGCGTGCGATGAACTCACATAGTTCAGGAAGGCGTTGTATCGATAGCTTGTGAATGACGACTCGGATCTCAACCTTCTGGCCCAAGCGCTTCAAATTGAGAATGCCCTGAATGGTTTCATCGAACGCGCCTTGAGCCTGGACAATGTAGTCATGCAGAGTTGGATCGTCTGAATAGACAGGGATTCCGATCATAGCGTCGGGCAATTCAATCTGCGCATACCGTTCAGCGAACGCTGGGTCCTTGAAACTGCGCCCGTTCGAGAGTATATGAATCGCGGTTCTTGGAAGATAACTTTTTGTCAGGTTGATAATATTAAGGAAACGCTCCCGGCTGGTCGTCGGCTCGCCTCCGGTAAACACCAGCTCGCGGGTATCTTTTGGAATCAGCGGAATCAGGCTCTCGATTTCGTCGAGTATCCATGAGTCATCAGCGGCTTTCGGCGGTTGGGAACACATGAGGCAGTAATGATTACACTGCTCTGTGACCAGGATACTGTTGTGGGGCGACGATGCACGAAACAACACTCGGATGCTCTGACGATCCGCTGAAAGCCGGATAACGTCGCCATCACCGATATAGCTGTAGTCATTCGGCAGAATTGAAAAATCAGAGTTCAAAGGGAGCGCATCAACCAGATACCGATGTTTCTCAACCAGCAGATAGTGCGCGAATCCTTGGGGGATCTGGTTATCGGAAACCAGGTAGGCCATTTCTCGTCGCAAAACTTCAGGCAAATTCCGACTGGTTGATACTTTGGCCAAGGCGATGGTCTTATCAACATCAACCGCATGTATTCGGATAATCTTTCCGCCGAGCTTCAGCATCGGTTGGCCCACCCCATAAAAATCCGTTTCGTTTGCTCATCGCTTCCCATCAGTTCTATGAGGTGTTTGAAGATCGACATATTCCGTTTGCAGAAAGCAGACTCAGGCTTTCTTGCCACCACATCCTTGTGTATTGCGTGATGGTAGACAGGCTCAGCGCCACAGTAAGGTTCGAATGCACAGTCAGAACACATGGGGGCACTTAAAGTGAAGGAGTTTTCCAGTGCATCCAGAAGCTGATCCGAGAGGATGATCTCCTCATATGAATGCTCAAGAATGCTCCCCAACCGGAACGTATGATCACCCATTTCGGCAAGCATACGGCTTTCATCTGAGGCGTAGACCGATCCGTCATAGTTGAACACGATGGCTGCGATACCAGCACCGGCAGGGTTCATTAAATCAACAAACCCGGGGTCCCCTGATGTCAGCATTTTTGTCAGCACGATCGCGGAATACTGCTCAACAAATCGTATGCCCGACTTGTTTAGCTCAATGATGTACTCAAGACCTTCCTTGTAAAATTCCAGCCAGCGCTCCGTGTCATACGACATGAATTTCTTGGTCTTGATAGCAAAGCCGTAAGGGGAAAGCGTGCGCAGGAAGATGCCATCAAAGCCCAGGCGCAAGTATTCATCAATGATCTCACGTGCTCGTGGCAGGCTCTTATCTGTGGTTGTCATCAGGGCTGACACTTGGTCATAGCCGAGGGCCGCACGGGCTTTCTTCAAGCCTTCCTCGAAACGCTGGTGACTATCTCGACCTGGGCGTGGGCGATTTGCATTATGCAGATCCATTGGCCCATCGAGAGAAGATGAAAGCACGATGTTGTGCTGCTTACAGAAATCGAGCATGTCATCCGTCAGTAACGATAAAGTAGTCGCAATGACGAACCGCAGGTCACGTCCTTCCTTGAGGTTACGTTTTTTTGCCTCAAGAACGACGTACTTCACCATCTCGAAGTTCAGCAGCGGCTCGCCCCCCTGAAATTCAATTTTGATGGCCGAATTCGGAGATCTGAAAACGAAATCTAACGACTTGTCTGCCATCTCCGTGGTCATGTCGAATTCGCCTTTGTTCTCCGACTGTCTCGATACCTGGCAATATGGGCAGCTATGGTCGCAGCGAAGGGTCACAACAAAGATATGTAGACTGGTGAACTGGGCCAGTCTGGACAAGCGCGTGCGAATCTTGAGTGCCAGAAGCTGAAGTGGCGCCTGCTCGTTGGTGAAGCGAATGAACTGTTTGGACCGCAGCGTAGCGATCAGTTCTGATGAAAGTGCAAGCGACTTGCTTATGATCGGCTCAAGCATCGGTGCCGGTATGACGTGAAACTCGCCTACCATGTTGGTGATGACGTACTCATCGTCATTCAGGCGGTCAAACTTGAAGGGCAGCAACTCATAGGTGTGTTGCTGCGCGTAGAACTCCAGCTTCTGGAATTTACTCACTAGTCAGCCCGGTTTTTGAAAAAGCCAGCCCAAGGATCAGGTTCTTGATCGGCTGCGTCTCAGCATTCAGCTGGTGGCGCAGTTGGTAGTCGAGTACGTCCTTCTTGAACTCTTGAACGGCAGTCAGAAAGGAAGTCTCGTCAACACCAATGTTCGAGGATAAGGCACAGAAAAATTGCCCCCCTGTTGATGTGATATCAACCGTCAGCGAATTGATTGAGCGATAAGCGGCTTTTTGCAGAACCTGCGCGTCATAAAGCCGCTCGTCAAAGACAAGCATATCCGAGAGTGCCATCAGGAGCCCGAGGTATGGGAGGCATGAGAAACGTGAGAGGCGTGAGAGCTGTGAGAACTGTGGTAGGCCATCATCTGACCTTGGTCCCCGCGTTTGAGAACAAAGGCGAATTGATCATTGCCACTGCGTACCAAAAGGTTTTCGCCTTGGGCATCGGCCTGGAGCGTGTTCGTGGCGTCGGTACTGGGCTCGACAACCTCATGGGTAGCTATCGCTGAAGCTTGTTCTGTGACAATGGCTGCGGCCAGAGTAGCCAGAGGAAGCAGAAAAGGACGCTTTTTCATTATGAGATATCCCTATCGCTGATGGGGTTATTTTTGAGTTTCGGCGCGTTTCTCTATGATGTCAATGTGCAATCGATTGATGCAGCCTTTTTCCGATATCAGGCATCCTCGAAGGCTAGCAGCGTATGGCTTCTTCCGCTGGATTTATGCCTTAAGCACCTCCTTGAGTTCTTCAGCGAGCTTCCCGACAGATAATGCAGAGCCATAAATTCCAGGCGACATTGGGCGAGGAATACTTTTCTGCCGTGGAAACCGAAGCCGACTTTTTCAACACAATCGGCCGTCTGCTGCCTGTCGCCACGGGTAGGTTCTGGAAGACTCCTGCCTATTTTCTACGGAGGGGATGATCGACAACGTTCGATCTCAGGAGGTTTACCATTCCGTATGCGGCTCTGAACTACTTGCAGACCGACAACGTACTGACATTTCAAAAATCCCGATTCGATTCCACCGAACGCCATAACTAGCTGATTTATTTATAGTTACTAGTTGGGGCACGCCAAATTTTCCACTGACTTCCAGACCCGCAGAAAACCTAGCCTCCCCGGAACATACCGTTCGTCTGGTGCCCATACAAAACAAAGCCCTCACAGAAATGTGAGGGCTTTGTTGTTTCTGGGTTAATACAACCCAGTCGCTCGCCTGTAAATCCTTCCCCAAACCGACAAACCGCTATTGGTGGCCGACTACCAGCCGAAGCATAACGTCCGCATACCATGTACACAGCGCATACAGAACACGTGTGGAACAACGTTATGGCAGCCTCTCCCGTTCTGTCTTTCCGAGTAAAGCCCGAACTTGTCAGCGAGTTGGATCAACTGGCGCGGGCGACCGACCGAGATCGTCAATACCCCCCTGCAGCGGGCTTGGAGCCGCTACGTGACCGCTGAGTGCTGGCATTTAAAGCCGTGCAGAAAGACATTGCAGATACTGATGCCGGCAACGCCACTGATTGGGAATTGGGGGAGGCAGCCGTCTTCCACATTCTCAACAGCCTGGGAATGCTGGAGCGTTCCCTCATGCAGGGAAAGCGTCTCCAGTACTCGATTGCCGGGAGCTGGTTATCACTGCGTATCCGTATCGAGCGACCTCTAGTTTGCAAGGTGACCGCGAAGCGCACCACAGCACCAAGCCCCGTAACTCGGGGCTTGGTGCTATTTGGCGTTTGAATGAATATCGGCAACTGCAAGAAAACAAACCCGGCCAGGGTAATTCAAAGGCCGTCAGGAATATGGACGGAGAATTCCACCCCATCAAACAGGTGTAAACACTGTACAACCATGCGCCCGATCAATACGATGAGAAGCATTATCATTCACGCAGTGCGAGCCTCACATGCAGGATGCCAGCCCAACATCGTCCGTCGAACAGTTGTACGAGAATCATCACGGCTGGCTGCAGGGCTGGCTGAACCGGCGGTTGGGGCACAGTGCCGACGCCGAGGATCTGGCCCACGACACGTTCATCCGTGTGCTGCGCACCCCTCAGCAGGTGTGCGAGTTGCGCCAGCCCATGGCGTTTCTCGCGGCGATTGCCAATGGACTGCTGGTCAATCGCTGGCGCCGCCAGGAGATCGAGCGGGCTTATCTTGAAGCGTTGGCTGCTCGGCCCGAAGGGGGGGAATCGTCACCCGAGGACCGGTATCTGGTGATCGAAACCTTGTTGCAACTCGACTCGCTGCTGATTGGGCTCTCTGAGCGCATACGGCAGATTTTCTTCATGTCCCAGCTCGACGGCCTGACGTACCCGCAGATCGCTGCGCAGTTGGGTTTGACTGTGGCTCAAGTGCAACGGGCCATGGGTAAGGCATTCAGTGTTTGCTATGCGAGCCGTTTCGAATGAGGGCCGAGATTAATCCGCAGGTGCGCGATATCGCCATTGATTGGCTTGTCAGGACGCAGTCCGGGCTTATGAGTGCGCCTGATCTGGAGGCATTGCGGTGTTGGCGCGAGGCGAGCGATGAGCATGAGCAGGCCTGGCAACGTGTCGCCAGCTTGCCGCTGTTGCAGCAGCCCGGAGCGAATCTCTTGCGCGATGCCACCGCGCGCAGGGCACTGGCGTCGGCTGGGCCGGAAATGCAGAAACGTCGGCAGTTACTCAAGCGCCTGTTGGTCCTTGGTGCGGTTGGCACCGTTGCCTGGCAAGGCGCGGGGTCCACGCCAGTGCGCGCCGCGCTGGCGAACCACCGCACAGGAACAGGCGAGCGTCACCAGTGGACCCTGGTTGATGGCAGCTCGCTATGGCTGAACACGGCCAGTGCGGTGAACCTGGATTTTAATGATCAGGTGCGGCGCATCCAGATGATAGAGGGCGAGCTGGCCTTGAATGTGCGAGCAGAATCGCGCCCGCTGCAGTTGATCACGCCGGACGCGATCCTGCAGAGCCGCGATGCGCAGTTGCAAGTGCGCCATGACCGGCAGGGCACGCAGGTCACCGTCATGGGCGGCCAGGTGCAGGTGCACTCACGCGGCCAGCCAACGTCCTCTTCACTTGAGGCCGGATGGCAGGCACGGGTGGATCGCCTGGGTATCGGCGTACCGAGCCGCCCCGACCTGCTGGTCGCCCAGGCCTGGCTGCGCGGGATTCTGCCGGCGGATCGCCTGCGCCTGGATGCCTTGGTGGCGGAACTCTCGCGTTATCGTCCCGGTGTTTTACGTTGTCATGAGCAAGTCTCAGGGTTACGCCTCACAGGCAGTTTTTCGCTGGATGACACCGACGCAGCCTTGACCCTGGTAGCGCGCACGCTGCCGGTGCGTATCGAGCGCATGACGCGTTATTGGGTCTCGATCGTGCCCGCCTGAAATATTTTTTCCGCTGCACGATAGTTTTTTCGTACTCGCTTGGCCTATAGGGATCACCCACCCGCCAGAGGTGGGTCTTGACCCCTTAGGAGCCCCGTATGACTTCACCTTCCCGCGCCCTGCGTGCCCGTACGCTTGGACTGTTGTTGCTCAGCGTGCAACCGCTTTGCAGCCTTCCAGTCTTTGCCGCGGGTAGTTCGCAGCATTACAGCATCGACGCTGGCCCCCTGGATTCTGCGCTGTCACGTTTCGGCGCACAGGCAGGGATTACCATGGCGGGCAGCTCAACGCTGACGGCTGGCAAGAAAACCCAGGGGCTGCAAGGCGATTTCAGTACTGAGGCCGGCCTGACGCAGCTCTTGCTCGGCTCGGGGCTGACCTATGAGCGCCAGGACGACGGTAGCCTGCTGCTGGTACCGAGCAACGGCGACGTGTTGGAGTTAGCGCCGACTGCGATCAGTGGCACCGCATACGACACCTCGTTGGGCCGCAACGATGGCCTGGTCGCCAGCCGGACCATGAGTGCCAACAAGACCGATACGTCGATCATGGAAACGCCGCAATCGATCAGCGTGGTCACCCGTAAGCAGATCGATGCCCAGCAGCCACAAAGCATCGGGCAGGTGCTGCGCTACACCGCCGGGGTCAATGGTGAAGCCAACGGTGTCGATACCCGGCGCGACACGATTAGTATTCGTGGCTTTGACGCGACGACTGGCGGTGGTATCTATCGCGATGGCCTGCGCCAGTACAGCTTTGCCAACCAGAGCCGTGCCGTGGGTGAAGTCTATGGGCTGGAGCGCGTGGAAGTGCTGCGCGGGCCATCGTCGGTGCTCTACGGGCAAAGCTCGCCGGGCGGCATGGTCAACGTGATCAGCAAGCGTCCCACCGATGAGCCGCTGCATGAACTGGTGGCGCAGGCAGGCAGTTTTGATCGCAAGCAATTGGCTGCGGACTTCGGCGGGCCGCTTAGCGAGGACGGCGTCTTGACTTATCGCCTCACCGGGCTGTGGCGAGACAGCGGTACGCAAATCGACTACGCCCGTGATGACCGTCAATTCATCGCCCCGGCAATCAGTTGGCGCCCCTCGGACGACACCTCGCTGACGGTGCTGGCGTCCTTTCAAAAAGACCGCAATGTGCTGGGCTACTACGCGTTGCCGCGGATAGGCACCCTCGACAGCTCGCGTTACGGACGGATCGCTACGGATCGTTTTGTCGGCGACCCTGACTTCGACAAGTACGATGTAGAACAGTGGTCACTGGGGTATCAGTTTGAACATCACCTCAATGATATCTGGACATTCCGCCAGAACGCCCGTTACAGCCGCTCCTATCAGGAACAGCGCACGATTTACCAGTACGGCCTGGATGACGACCAGCGCACCGTGGGCCGCTTCGGTTATCTGGGCCACGAAAAGGTGAAGAATGCCCTGCTCGATAACCACTTCCAGGCCCAGTGGAACGCCGGCCGTTTCGAACATACAACGCTGGTCGGTATCGATTTGCAACACGCCAGTACCAACCAGTTGGGGGGTGGCAACGTGGTTGATCCCCTGGATATGTATGCGCCGGTCTATCACCAGGATTACAGCGACCTGGACGCTTTTTACGACATCAACCAGCGTCGTCAGCTAGACCAGGCGGGTGTGTATCTCTCGGAACAGCTCAAGTTCGACGAGCATTGGGTCTTCAACCTGGGCGGTCGCCAAGACTGGGCACGCTCGAAAACGGTCCATTACGCCACCGATACGGCGGCAGACCTCAAGCAGCGCGATCACGCCTTCACGTGGCGGACCGGTGTGATGTACCTGGCAGACAACGGCCTGGCGCCCTACGCGAGCTATTCCGAGTCGTTTTTCCCTAACATCACGGCGGTGGCGCGTGACGGCAGTGCGTTCGAACCCGAAACCGGTCGCCAGTATGAAGTCGGGATCAAATTCCAACCCAAGGGCAGTGACAGCTACGTGACCGTCTCGCTGTTCGACCTGACGCGGCAAAACGTACTGACTGCCGATCCTGCCAACAATCGTTTCTCGGTGGCGACCGGAGAAATCCAGTCGCGCGGTATCGAACTGGAAAGCAAGGCGCAGGTGTCCGATGCGCTGGAGTTGATGGCCAACTACAGCTATTCACACCTTGAAATTACCCGCAGCAATACGGCCGATGAGAAAGGCAATCAACCTGGCAATACCCCTGAACAACTGGCCTCGCTCTGGTCGCAATACACCATTCAGGGCGGCGCGCTATCGGGCTTGGCGATAGGGGGAGGAGTACGCTATGTCGGCAAGAGCTATATCGACTCGCAAAACAGCGAAGGCATTCCCCACTACACGCTGTTTGACGCCAGCCTGAGCTACGACCTGGGCAAGCTGTCTTCATCCTATGCAGGGGCGAAGCTGGCGCTCAATGCGTCCAACCTGACCGACGAAACCTATGTCTCCCAGTGTGGTTACACCGGCGACAGCTGCAAATACGGGTATCGCCGAAATGTGACCGGATCGGTGAGTTACAACTGGTAAGCACCCCCTTGGCGACCGGATCGGCACGTAGCGCAATTGCCAGACAAAACCGCTTTCGTACTCGATATTTCAACAGCGTCGGCCGATAGAGGGCGTTGACAGCGGACTGCTTTCGGCAGCCTGCTGCCACGGCAGCTTTTGGCGGATTCCTGCCTATTCTCTACGGAAGGGATGATCGACAACGTTCGAATTCAGGAGGTTTACCATATATTCATCCTCGATCATCCCCTCCACGCCTCACCTCCTGTTGAATCACCTCTTTTCGCGCCAAAGCTCCGGATTTCATCCTTTATGCTAAATTATGTATTGGCAATAATTATGGCGTATCCATAAAAAGGGATAATTGCATGAGCAGCATATTTCAGCGCCCTGAACTGGCTGAATCGATGGCAAACCAGCTTCTCAATCCAGGCGTATTAGATGAAGGTCTACGCTCAGGTCTTTTTCTGTCTGGCCTGCGCCGTACAGGTAAAACGACCTTCCTGCGCAACGACCTTATCCCAGCCCTGGAAGCAGCAGGCGCCCTGGTGATTTACGTCGACCTATGGAGCGATACGCTGGCCAACCCGGCAACGCTCGTGCACAACGCCATCCACAAGACCCTGAAAGAACTGCAAACGCCGGGCTCTTCAATCCTGGAAATGCTCAAGCGAGTCAGCAATGTCGATCTGGGCGCAGCAGGATTCAAGTTCGGTTTCAAACTCGACAGCATCGGCAACGCCGACGGCCCCACATTGGCGCAAGCACTCGCAGAGGTCGTCGACCAAGCGAAGACCGATCTCGTGCTGATCATCGACGAGGTGCAACATGCCATTTCCTCCGACGATGGCAACCAACTGCTCCTGGCCCTCAAGGCTGCTCGTGATGCAATCAACCCGCGCCCGAATACGCCGGGCTACTTCCTCTTTATCGGCACAGGCTCCCACAGAGCCCAGGTAAGCGAGCTGACCGCCAAACGCAACCAAGCGTTTTCCGGCGCGACATCGGCCGCGTATCCACTGCTAAAGGGTGACTACGTTGAATTCCTGCTCAACCGACTGGCAATGACGGTGAAGAAGGAAAAGCTCCCCTCACTTGAAGTCGCTGTCGAAGCCTTCAATACCCTGGGCAATCGACCTGAGGAAATGCTCAAGGCATTGCGTCAGCTACTGCAACAGGGCGGTGATCCTGATCTTTTCCTCCCCGTGATTGCCAGCACCTTACGCTCAGCGGCGGCAAGTATTGAGCTTGAAAAAGTCGAACAGCTGGGCAGCCTGGCTCAGGCGATTTTCAACAAGATCGCGGCTACGGAAGGCGATGCTCGGGGGATTTTCTCTACCGATGCAGCTGCGGAATATTCAAAGACGGTAGGTCGCGAAGTGCGGGTTGAAGAGATTCAACCCGTGGTGATTGCGCTGGTGGCGGAGAACATCATCATGCGGCGAGGGCATGGGATTTATGCGATTACGGATCAGTTTGTTCAGGAGATTTGGTTGGAGGAGCGTGCGTTGATTGAGGGGCGGTAGGGACAAGCAATAAATTTTCCACCTTAGTCACATGCTTGGACTTTGTAGGTCCGCTATTGATGATGTGGTGAAGGTGTTGGAGTCGCCTGGGAATACCGGGCTGTAAGTAGGGCTGTGAAGCGGCCCCAAAACCAGGCGCTTAGTAAAATCTCAGTGCCTTTATTGGGGCTGCTGCGCAGCCCGGCGCGGGGCAAGCCCGCTCACCACAGAGTTGCGTGCCCGCATTTGAGGGTGGTGTAGATACCCAGGGGCGTTTTTTTCGGTATAAACCTGAACATCCCTGCGTCGTGAACGGACTCCCATGAACGCCCTCAAACTGATCTGCCTCCTCATCGTTTTCCCGCTGCTGCTGGCCGCCCTCGGTGGCTGGGAGCGTCAGCGTGCTGACGAAACCACCACGGCGCTGGTCGATTACCACGTCACGGTGACTACCGCTAAACAGCAACTCCAAGCGCTGGCGGCGAAGGAGCCGACGGCGATGGTCGCCCTGGTCGATGAAAAAATCAGCGTGCAAACGGCCCTCTCGCGTCTGGAAAAAATCGAAGCCGAGCTGCCCATTGCCCACCGCGTGAACCGTGCGATGCGGGTCCTGGCGCCGTGGGTGATGGGCTTGGGTCTGTCGGCGGCGTTGATTGGTGCGGCTGCATTGGCGGGTACGTACTGGGCCGGGCGGCGGGCACGGCAGTCACGGGAGAGGTTATTGCAGGCGTTCTCCCTGGGCAGCCGCCTGTTGCCCTATGTGCTGGTGGGCCATGTGGTGGCGGTGGCGGCGGCCGTCGCGTTGGCGTTGAGTTTCGAAGGCTTGGGGATGTGGCATATCGGCCGGCTGGGCAGTGGCGAAGTCAAGCTGATGGCGGTGCTGGGGGTGATCGCGGCGTTCTGTGTGTATTCGATCTGGCAGTTGCTCAGACAGCTGCGCCCTATGCTGGGGATGTTCAAGCCCGAGCCGCTGGAGATGTTCGGCCAGGTGGTGACGCCCGTGCTGGCTCCAGGGTTGTGGCGCCATGTGGACGAATTGGCGGAGAGGCTCGGCGCGCTGCCACCGGACCACATCGTGGTGAGCCTGGCCCAGGGCTTTTACGTGACCTCCAGCGCGGCCACTGTGCAACCGGCGAATACTTTGCTGCAGGGGCGCACCTTGCATGTGCCGTTGCTGTATCTGGGCCTGCTGAGCCGTGAAGAAATCAGCGCGGTGATCGGCCATGAGCTGGCGCACTTTGTGGGGCAGGACACGGAATACAGCCTGCGCTTTTTACCGATCTACGATGGGGTCAATCGCAGCCTCGAAGCGCTATTGAACACGATGCTGACCAGCGATTTTATCCAGGGACGGCTGATGCGGCCGTCGTTCATGTTCGGTGTGTTTTTCATGCAGCGCTTTGATGACGCGGTGAACCACTGGAGCCGTGAGCGTGAATTGCTGGCGGACGCTGCCGGCGCGCAGTTGGCGGGCCCTGCGGCGGCGGCTTCGGCGTTGTTGCGGGTGTCGGTGGTGCAGCCGCACGTTGAGGATGCCTTGTTGGCGTTGTGTGAAGCAGGCGCGGCTACCGATCTGCCCGACGCCGTATTCGCGAGCTTGCGTGAGTGTGAATTGCAACCATCAGCCGAAGCCCTGGAGATTCATCAACCCCATCCCACCGACTCCCACCCCTCCAATGGCGAACGCCTGCAGGCGCTGCACGTGCCACTGGACGATACCCTGCGCAGCGCCACCCGCGAGGTGGATAGCGACGTAGCGAATGCGCAGATGGATGCCTATTTCAGTGCCCCCCAGGCAGTGCGCGAGCAGCTGTCTCGCGACGTGATGGACGTGGCGGTGTCGGAGAACAGCGCGCACACCCAGCTGCTGGAAACCTTGGCCGCTTCGGCCGAGGGTGAGCGCAGCCTGCATGAAGGCGGCCAATGGCGCGGGGTGCTGATGGCGGTGTCGGGCCTGCCCTTTGTGCTGGCGGCCCTGTTTATCCTGAGTCGAGTCTGGCTCGCCCCGGAGCGTTTGAAAGGCACGCCGCTGTCGGCAGTCGGCGCGGGCGCGTGCCTGGGCCTTATCGGGCTGGGCCTGCTGTGGCTGGGCATCCGTCGATTCAAGCGCGCGCCGCAGACCGCGTTGCGCCTGACACCGGAGCATTTTGTGTTCAATAACCTGGTGCAACCGCTGCCCATCGAACATATCGAGGAGATCACGTTGCAGTTTGTCCAGGGCATCTGGGTAACCGTTCAACTGACGCCCGAGGCGCCGTTACCGGCAATGCGCAAGACCGCGTTCGGTGTACCCGGCGTGCGGGTCAACAAGAAGAAACGCCAGGTGCTGCTGCTGATGGCACAGCTGTGTATCGACAATAAAAAGATCGAACCTTATGAGGGGTTGTCCTTGATGCTCGACTACAAGAATGCGGCGTTGGCGCGCAAGATTTTGCAGAGCCGCGAGGACTGATGCACACCCATAAAAAAACCCCGAACCAGTCGGGGTTTTTTATCGCCTGGAATCAGGCGCGAGGTGCGATCACTTAGAAAACGTTGATCGGATAGTCGGCGAACAGACGGATTTCGTTACCGCCTACGTTGTACTTGTCGGCATTGCTGGAAACGCGCAACCAGGACGCACGAGCACGCAGGCTCAGGTCTTTGGCCGGGCCGCTTTGGACGACGTATTTGAACTGGTTGAAGATCTCGCGCTCGGTGCCATTGCCACGGTTGGAACCGTCGTCAATGTTGGTGCCGCGCACGTAGGCCACGTTGTAGGTCAGGCCAGGCACGCCGAAGGTGCTGAAGTCCAGGCCGTAGCCGGCTTGCCAGGAGCGCTCGTCCTTGCCGTTGAAGTCGGACCAGTAGGAGTTGGCCAGCAGGATGGTGTTGCCGCCGTCGCCGATGCCGCCAGCGTTGCGGTAGCCGCCGTACAGGTAGCCGGTGTCGCCCGTGCTGCGCTGGTGAGCGACGGTGAAGCTGTGCGGGCCGACAGCCCATGTGGCGCCCAGGCTCCAGATCTTGTTGTCGCGAGCGTCTTCGCTGCCTTGGTTTTCCAGGGCGAAGCTCTTGTCCAGCTTGGTCTTGTAGCCATTGAAGTCAAAGGTCAGCGACTGTTTCTCTGGCAGGGCCAGCACGTAGTTGACGTTGACGTATTGCTTCTTCAGCACGTCTTGCATGTCGGAGGCGTACAGCGCGGCCGACAGGTTTTCGGTGAATTTGTAGCTGCCACCGACGTAGTCGATGCTTTTCAGACGGCCGCTGTCGGTACCTTCGGCGCTCTTGCGAGCTTCCTTGGTGAAGTGACCGGCGTCGAGTTGCAGGCCGGCGATCTCTTTGGAGACGATCGACGTACCCGTGAACGTTTCGGACAGCAGACGGGAGTTGTCGTAGGCCAGGACCGGAACGTTAGGGAACTGATCACCGTACTTGAGCACCGTGTTGGAGACGCGGAACTTGACCGCTGCGCCGCCTTTGGCCAGGTCGTGTGGTGCCGAGCCAGGGTTTGCCGAGCCATCTGGGTTGGTGGTGCCATTACCCTGCTTGAAGAAGTCGATCCCCCCCGCGCCGGCGCGACCTTGGCCACCGTCCAGACGGATAGCATATTGGCCAATCACGTCCACACCCACACCGACGGTGCCTTGGGTGAAGCCGGACTCGAACTTGCCGATGAAGCCTTGGCCCCATTCGGCTTTGTCTTGCTTGCCGTTTTTGTAGTCGCGGCTGATGTAGGCGTTACGGGCTGCGATGTTCAGGTGGCTGTCTTCAACGAAACCCTTGGATTGCTCCTGGTCGTTTGCCATTGCTGTCGATGCGCTCAAAATCCCCAGAGCGATCAGACTCATCCGTTGCTTCAACATTTTTTGTATTCCTTATTACGGGTTGAGTACGCGCGATGACACCAGGCTCCATGTCGCTTTTCTGGTGTCGACTTTTCCGAAAAAAGAAGGCCCGCGGACGACTGAACATGCCGCGGGCCTTTTCTTATTGGATGAGTCATGGCTGTTAGCCACAGGCGTTGGGCGCAATCCTAGTCGCGCGTTGAACTATGTGTCAATTTCGTGAATCGTCTGTATTTAGGCGAAATAATTCTAAGCAAAGGCCTACTGCCTTTCTGAAAACGACCAGATTCTGTCTTTAACGACCCACGAAACATATCTCGTAACATATTTCAAAGCCGATACGTTTGGTAATGGATAACGCACGCAAATGCAAAGCATTACCATTAGCGTGCTTTTTCCTGCCAAACCCTTTGGATGCATTCCACCATGCCTGCCCTTCGCCTGACGCCCATGACCCTTGGGCTTTCTGTTCTGCTGTCTGCCGGTTTTGCCTGTGCCGCCACCACCTTGCCCGAAACCTCGATCAGCGCCGAAGCTGACGAAGACGACCCGCGCGTCAAGGAAACCAGCACCGCGACCCGCACCGCCACACCGGTACGGTATGTGCCCCAGGCCATCGACTCGGTGAAGACCGAAAGCCTGCGCGCCTACGGCACCAACGACCTGGGCCAGGCCTTGAGCGGCATCCCCAACGTCAGCAGCGGCGCCGACACGCGCTTCGACAGTCTGCGCATCCGTGGCTTCGACGCGAGCAACGACTTCTACCTCGATGGCATTCGCGACGACAGCCAGTACGTGCGCGACCTGCACAACATCGAGCGCATCGAAGTGCTCAAAGGCCCGGCAGCCGTGCTTTACGGGCGAGGCGGCCAGGGCGGGATCGTCAACCGCGTGAGCAAACTGCCAACGGCCGGGCGCAAGTCGAGCATCGAGGCCCAGGGCGGCAGCAACGATTTGCGCAGTGTGTATGCCGACCTGAGCACCGACCCCACCGACAACATCAGCCTGCGTCTGAACATGGGCAACCAGGACAACAACAGCTTCCGCGACGGCGTCAGCGGCAATCGCCAACTGTTCGCACCGTCCATGAGCTGGCAGCTCACACCGGATCTGAACTGGCTGGTGCAATACGAATACAGCCGCTACAACCGCACGCCGGATCGCGGCATCCCCGGCGTCAACGGACGCCCCGCCGACGTCAGTCGCAGCACCACCTACGGCGACAGCCGCGATTACATCGACGACAAGACCCAGTCCCTGCGCTCCAAGCTGGCCTACGAACTCAACGACAACTGGCAACTGCGCCAGACCCTCGGCGTGTTCAAGCTCGACAGCGATTTCGACAACACCTACCAGACCGCCTATGTTGCCTCGACCAATCGGGTGACGCGCCAACGCTGGCAGCAAGACCTGACCACCCTCAACGTCTTCAACAACGTCGAGCTGGAAGGAGGCTTCAGCACCTTCGGCCTGGAACACCGCCTGCTCACCGGCGTGGAGCTGGGCAGCCAGCGCCGCGATCCAAAGCTGTACACCGCCACTGCTGTGAACCGCGGTGGCCAGGCCGTGCCAGCCCTGGACCTCAACCAGCCCAACCGTCGCCTGAGCCACACCGGGCGCATGAGCGTATCGAGTAACAACCACACCGAAGTCGAAAGCCGCGCCCTGTATGTGCAAGACCAACTGCGTCTGAACGACCAGTGGCAAGTGCTGGCCGGCCTGCGTTACGACCGTTTCGAAGTGGACACCAAAAACAAACTGCTCAATACCCGACAAGACGTCAAAAGCCACAGCACCAGCCCGCGCTTTGGCCTGGTGTGGACGCCCCTGGAACACCACTCGTTCTATGCCTCGTGGAGCAAGACCTTCTCACCGGCCGGTGGCGGCCTGATCGGTATCACCCCGAACGCCGCCGGCAGCGTCAACGACCTGAGCCCCGAGCTGACCAAGCAAAAAGAGATCGGCGTAAAAAGCGACTGGCTCGACGATCGCCTGAGCACCACCCTGGCGGTGTACGAACTGGAACTCTACAACCGCCGCACCAGCGACCCGCTGGACCGCACCATTACCCTGCTCAGCGGCCTGCAGCGCTCGCGCGGCGTGGAGCTGACAGCCACCGGCAAGATCGTCGGCAACTGGTCTGTACGCGGTGGTGTCGGCCTGCAGGATGCCAAGGTCGAGAAGGACAACAACGGCTTTGAAGGCAAGCGCGTCAGCGACGTGGCCAAGCGCAATGCAAGCCTGTTCATCACCTGGAAACCGGAGATGGGCTGGTACGCGGAAACCGGTTTGACCCTGGTCGGCGACCGTTATGCCGACAGCCTCAACACCGTGGTGCTGCCGGGTTATGGCAGTTGGGACGCGTTGGTCGGGTTCCGGCAGAAAGAATGGGATGTGCGCGCGGCGCTGAACAATATCGCCGACAAGACCTACTACGAATCGGCGACCAGTGTGGCGCAGATTCAGCCGGGCGAGCCGCGTAACCTGGTGGTGACGGGCACTTATAGCTTCTAAACGTAAACCCCCTTCTTATCGCAGCTGCCGAGCGCAAGCGAGGCAGCTGCGATGAAGCCAAGGCTATTTCGTTAGTTACTCATCAACTCGCACAACGCGTGCATTTCAGCCTCGCTGAACAACCCCACCGGGTAGCGTTCACTCATCACACTGCGCAAATCCGGCTGCTGCCTGGCTTGTCGCGAGCCGTTTTCCTTCAACCAGAGCCCCAGCGCATGGATCGCGTCACCGTCAACCCGCGAAGGGTGGAAGGTGCGCGTGTACATCGGGTTGATATTGGCATTCATTTCGGCGCTCTCTCCTGCTGCGTGAGCGGCTAACTTACTCAAGGTTTATGACAGAACTGTGCGGTCATCACCCTGGGACACTGGGGCAACACCGATACAAGAGCTATGCCAATGTCGCGTGTTTATAGGTGGGCGGACACAAAAAAGCCCACGACCGTGCTGGGCCGTGGGCTTGCTGTAGAGACCGAAACCGAGGGACGCCCGGTTGCCGGAAAGGCGTTGTTACAACTGCACTCAGTTTTTATGCGGGGCCGGCTGTTGTTGGGTCAGGCAATGGATATTACCGCCACCCAGTAACAGTTCACGGCCCGGCACCATCACCACTTCGTGCTGCGGGAACAGGTCCTGCAGGATAGCCTTGGCTTCAGCGTCCAACGGGTCGTCGAAACTTGGCGCGATGATGCCGCCGTTGACGATCAGGAAGTTGACGTAGGAACCCGCCAACCGCACGGTCGGATTACGTTCCTGTGTGCCGTCCACCGGATCGACCCCTGCGCACTCTTCCTCAGTGGCATACAACGGCCCCGGGATCGGCATTTTATGCACCGTGAACGAGCGCCCCTGGGCGTCGGTGCTGCTTTGCAGGACGGCCATGGCGGCTTGGCAACGCGCGTAGTTCGGGTCTTGCGGGTCGTCGGTCCAGGCCAGCAACACTTCGCCCGGGCGCACGTAGCAGCAGAAGTTATCCACATGGCCGTCGGTTTCGTCGTTGAACAGGCCGTCCGGCAGCCAGATGATCTTATCCACAGCCAGGTTGGCGCTGAGCACCGCTTCGATTTCGGCACGGTCGAGGTGCGGATTACGGTTGCGATTGAGCAGGCATTCCTCGGTGGTAATCAGGGTGCCTTCGCCGTCGACGTGGATCGAACCGCCTTCCAGCACGAAGCCCTCTGTGCGGTAACGCGGCGCGCGCTCGATTTCGAGGATCTTGCCGCCCACCTGCGAGTCGCGGTTCCACGGCGAGTACAGGCCACCGTCAAAACCGCCCCAGGCGTTGAAATCCCAGTTCACGCCGCGCACTTCGCCACGGTCGTTGATCACGAACGTCGGGCCGGTATCGCGCACCCAGGCGTCATCGCTGGACATTTCCACCACACGGATATTCGGCAGGTCCAGGCGGGCGCGGGCGTTTTCGTACTGGCCGGCAGAAACCGCCACGGTCACCGGCTCAAACCGTGCGATGGCCTTGGCCACCGCCACGTGAGCCGCCTGCGCGGGCTTGCCGCCCAGGCGCCAGTTGTCCGGGCGCTCGGGCCACACCATCCAGGTTTGGGTCTGTGGCGCCCATTCGGCGGGCATATGGAAGCCATCGGCGCGGGGGGTGCTGTGCAGGGTGGTCATGGCGATCAGGACTCCGAATGGGGTAAAGGCCGACTTTATAACGGATAAAAATCGGCCTTAGAAGAGAATAAACAGCATGAATGAAAAATATGACAGCCAATGACCGATAACAATCGATTATTTACAGTTGCTCATCCAGCACCTTCGACAGCATGTCGACAAAGAAGTCCACGCTACGTTTGGAGGTCACCATCGGCGGCTTGATCTTGAGGATGTTCAAATAATCGCCAGTCGGCTGCATGAAAATCCCCAACTCTCGCAATCGATCACACAACAGGGTGGTCTCTTCGGTGGCGGGCTCCAGGGTTTGCCGGTCACGCACCAACTCCAGGCCTAGATAGAAACCGGAACCGTGAACCGCGCCTACCAGGGGATGACGGTCGATCAGTGCTTCCAGCCGCGCCTTGAAATGCCCGCCGACCACCTGGGCGTTTTCCCACAATTTTTCTTCTTCCATCACATCCAGCACCGCCATGCCGATCCGGCAACTTACCGGGCTGCCCCCCGACGATGAGAAGAAATACCCCTCGGCCTCCAATGCCTCGGCGATCTCGCGACGGGTGATCACCGCGCCAAGTGGCTGACCATTGCCCATGCCCTTGGCCATGGTGATGATGTCGGGCACCACGCCCTGCTCTTCGAAGCCCCAGAAAAAGTGCCCCATGCGGCCGTAGCCCACCTGCACTTCATCGGCGATGCACACGCCGCCTTGGGCACGCACCAACCCGTACACCTGCTGCAAGTAACCCGGCGGCAGGGAGATGCCGCCGGCGTTGCCGTACACCGGTTCACAGATAAACCCGGCCAGTTGGCGCTTGCTCGCAGCGATTTTCGCCAGGTTATGTTCCACGCTTCGTACGTAGTCCGGCGCACTGTCCTGCCCGCGGAATTCACCGCGATAGGTGTTCGGCGCGGTAACCGGATGGACCCACTCCGGGCGGCTGCTCAAGGCCTGGGGATTGTCCGCAATCGAGGTGGACACCGCATCCGCCGCCACCGACCAGCCGTGATAGGCCTCCAGCACACTGAGCATGTCGCGCCCACCGCTGTAGGCCCAGGCCAGGCGGATGGCCAGGTCGTTGGCCTCGGTGCCGCTGTTGACCAGGAACACCCGATCCATGCCCGCCGGCGCCAGCGCCAGCAAGCGCTCGGAAAACTCGGCAATGGCGGCATAGTGAAACCGCGAGTTGGTATTGAGCAGCGACCATTGCCGCGCCGCCACCGCCGCCATGCGCGGGTGGCCGTGACCCAGTACGGCGACGTTATTGAGCATGTCCAGGTAGGAACGGCCCTGCATATCGATCAGGTGGTTGCGCCAGCCGCGCTCGATGCGTGGCGGGTCGACGTAATAGTGCTTCTGCGAGCGGGCGAAACTGGCATCACGCCGGGCCAGCAGGGCGTGGGGGTCGAGTTCCGGTTCGGCATCACAGGCCAGTCCCAGTAATGCCGCAGGCGAGGGGCACAAGGCTTGCCAGGCCAATGCCCGGGACGGTGTACAAAACAGCGGCGGTTCGAGGTCGGCACGGCACAGTTGCACGGTCAGCGGCCCATGGACCTCACCGAGAACCTGCCCCTCCACCAGCAATGAACCGTGCTTCAACCGGGTGTCCACGCCCCACAACCGCACGCTCAGCTCCACCCCTTGCACGCTCACAAGGCCATCGGCGTCCTGATGCAGCGTTCCGGCAAAAGGCGCCTCCAACACCGTGCCATGGGGCAGATGCAGCTCTACGTGGAGGGGGAAAGTCTGCGGTTCGGTGGCACTGTCCGGGCAGGTACGCGACAGCCGATATTGGCCATAACGACTTGCCGCCAGCCCATGCACCGCCGCCGCCTGATCCAGCAGTTGCCGATCAATGCCGGGCAGTTCCCAGTTGCCGGCTTCGAAATGCGGGCTGAGCACACCCAGGTCGATCAGCGCGAACTCACGCCCCACCAGGCCCGGTAGCAACGGCGCGAAGTCCTGGCTGGCAATCGACGGCAGCGTCTCACCGACACTGCCGAGAATCGCAGCCTCCATCAGTTCAAACGGCACCGACGTCGCCACATGGAAAATTTCCCACTCGTGTTCGGCGTTTTTCAACAGGTAAGTGTTGTCCGGATCCAGGCGTTGCTGCTGTTCGCTGCTTAGTACCAACACTGCCGCACGGGCGACGATCAGTGGCCACAACGCCTGCAATTCCTCGCGTTGCAACGGGGTCACGGCATGGCAGGCCCGGACCGCCGGCAGGATGGCAAACGGGTCGCCCTCGGCATGGTGCAACAGAGCCGCACAGGTCACCGACAGGTCGGCAATCCGCCAGGTGTGCACCAGGTCGCCGAAATCGATGACGCCTTGCAGTTGCCAGTGCCGTTGCGCATCGCGCTGCCACACCACGTTGTCATCGGTGATGTCCATGTGCACCGCTTGCCAGGGCAGGCGGTCGGCCAGGGGGCGAATGCGCTGTTCAACCTGCTCGGCCACCTGTTCCAGTGCGGCGCGGTGGGGCAGGTTTTCCAGGGTGGCCAACAGATAGGTGATCAGTTCCCGGGCATGGCGTGGGTCCCATTGCAGGGTACGGTCCAATCCAGGGTGGGAGAAATCCGCCAGCGCGCGGCTCATGCGCCCGCACAGGTCGCCGAAGCCTGCGATCACGTCGCGCCCCAAATGCGGCAGATGGGTCAACGGCTGGCCGTCGATATAGTCCAATAGCCGCACGTGCAGGGGCTGGCCATCGACCGTCACGCTCAGCAGTTCTTCACCGTCCAGGGCCTTGATGACCTTGGGCACCCGCACGGCCTGCAGGGTGTCGAGGGCCGCGTGCTGGGCCTGCAGCTCAATCGCCGCATAGTCGCCCCGGCAGATTTTCAGAACAAACCGACCGCGGGCACTGTCGATTTTGTAATTGAGGTCTTGCTGGCTGCCCAGTGATTGCAGGGTGCCCGTGAGGCCGTAGTGCTGCTCGAGCAATTGCGCTGCCTGGTCGGGGCCTACTTGCGGGCAGGGTAGATTGGCGCGATGGATCAACGTGGCGAGCAGCATGGGGGATGACCTCGAATTTTTAGAGGTGTATATCGCCACCTTTCAGGGGGGTTACGCAACCCCCGTACACATGCCGTCCTGCCCGTCACGCCAACACAGGCTATGCTGCACTCGCTAAACGTTCGTCTAAGGAAAGGGCCCCCGACATGCGCATTCTCATTACCGGTGGCGCCGGTTTTATCGGTTCTGCTTTGATACGTCACTTGATTCGGCACACCGAGCACGAGGTGCTCAACCTCGACAAGCTCACCTACGCCGGCAACCTGGAATCGCTGACCAGCATCGCGTCCAATAGCCGCTATGAATTCGTCCAGGCCGATATTATCGATCAGGCCACCGTCAGCGCCGTGCTCGCACGCTTCGAACCCCACGCGATCATGCACCTGGCCGCCGAGTCCCACGTCGACCGTTCGATTGATGGCCCGTCGGATTTTATCCAGACCAATATCGTCGGCACCTACAGCCTGCTGGAGGCCGCCCGTGGCTATTGGCAAACACTCGCCGAGCCAGAAAAACGTGCGTTTCGCTTCCACCATATTTCCACCGACGAAGTCTACGGCGACCTCCACGGCGTGGACGACTTGTTCAGCGAAACCACACCCTACGCGCCCAGCTCGCCCTACTCGGCCAGCAAAGCCGCGTCCGACCACCTGGTCCGCGCCTGGCACCGCACGTACGGCCTGCCCGTGCTGCTGACCAATTGCTCCAACAACTACGGGCCTTTCCACTTCCCCGAGAAGTTGATCCCGCTGGTTATCCTCAACGCCCTCGCGGGCAAACCATTGCCGGTCTATGGTGATGGTTTGCAAGTGCGCGACTGGTTGTTTGTCGAAGACCATGCCCGGGCACTGCTCAGCGTCGTGACACACGGCGTGGTCGGCGAGACCTACAACATCGGCGGCCACAACGAACAGAAGAATATCGACGTAGTACGCAGCATCTGCACCCTGCTGGAGGAATTGGCGCCGCAACATCCCCACGACGTGGAGCAATACACCGACCTGATCACGTTCGTTAAAGACCGTCCAGGCCACGACCAACGCTACGCAATCGATGCCGGCAAGATCGAACGCGAACTGGGCTGGGTACCCGAAGAAACCTTTGACACCGGGCTGCGCAAAACCGTGCAGTGGTACCTCGATAACCTGGAATGGTGCCGCAGGGTCCAGGACGGTAGTTATCAGGGTGAACGCTTGGGCAATACCGACACGAGGGATCTGATCGCATGATGAAAGGAATCGTATTGGCCGGCGGCTCCGGCACCCGCCTGCACCCCATCACCCTGGGTGTGTCCAAGCAGCTGTTACCGGTGTATGACAAGCCGATGATCTACTACCCGATCTCGGTGCTGATGCTGGCGGGCATCAAAGAAATCCTGGTGATTTCCACCCCGGCGGACTTACCGCAATACCGCAACCTGCTGGGCGATGGCAGCCAGTTCGGCGTCAGCTTCAGCTACGCCGAACAACCGCAGCCGGACGGCTTGGCACAGGCCTTTCTGATTGGCGAACAGTTCATCGGCAGCGACCCCGTGTGCCTGATCCTGGGCGACAACATTTTCCACGGCCAGCGTTTCAGCGAGCAGCTGCATGCAGCGGTAAAGCGCAGCAAAGGTGCCACGGTATTTGGCTATTGGGTCAAGGATCCGCAGCGCTTCGGCGTGATCGACTTCGACAGCGAAGGCCGCGCCCTGTCCATCGAAGAAAAACCGACTACGCCCAAATCAAGCTATGCCGTCACCGGCCTGTATTTCTACGACAATGACGTGATCAGCATCGCCAAAGCCGTCAAGCCCTCGGCTCGCGGCGAGCTGGAAATCACCGACGTCAATAACGCCTATTTGAAGCGCGGTGACTTGCAGGTAGAGCGCTTCGGTCGAGGGTTCGCCTGGCTCGACACCGGCACCCACGACAGCCTGCTGGAAGCCTCACAGTACGTGCAGACCATCGAACACCGTCAGGGCCTCAAAGTGGCGTGCCTCGAAGAAATCGCCTACAGCAACGGCTGGATCGACCGCGACCATCTGCTCGAACGCGCCCAATACTTCGGCAAGACCGGCTACGGCCAATACCTGTACACGTTGGCGGGAGACAACCGGTGAACGTCGTTGACACCTCACTCCCTGGCGTAATGATCATCGAGCCCAAGGTGTTCGGTGACGAGCGTGGTTTTTTCTACGAAAGCTTCAATGCTCGCGCCTTTGCAGCGGCCACCGGGCTCAAGCGCGAGTTTGTCCAGGACAACCACTCGCGCTCGCAAAAAGGCGTGCTGCGCGGCCTGCATTACCAACTGGAACACACCCAGGGCAAACTGGTGCGGGTTACCGCCGGTGAAGTGTTGGACGTGGCTGTGGACATCCGCCGCAGTTCGCCGAATTTCGGGCAATGGGTGGGCGTGCGTCTGTCGGCACAGAACCATCGCCAGTTGTGGGTGCCGGAAGGCTTCGCCCATGGCTTTGTGGTGTTGAGCGACTCCGCCGAGTTCTTGTACAAGACCACCGACTACTACCAGCCCAGTGCGGAACGCAGCATCCTGTGGAACGACCCGACGTTGGCCATCGACTGGCAACTGAGCGAACCGCCGCAACTGTCCGCCAAGGACCAGGCTGGAAAACTGCTGATGGACGCCGATCTGTTCCCATGAAAATCCTGATTACCGGCCAACATGGCCAAGTCTCCCAGGCACTGCAACAGCAGCTCCAGGGCCTGGGCGAACTGATTGTACTCGGCCGCGAGCACCTCGATCTGGCCGACGCCAAGCGCATCCGCCAGCAGGTGCGCGCCCACCGCCCCGACCTGATCATCAGCGCCGCCGCCCACACGGCTGTGGATCAGGCCGAAAGCGAACCGGACCTCGCCTTCGCCATCAACGCCACCGCCCCCGGAATTCTCGCCGAGGAAGCCAAGGCCCTGGGCAGCCCGTTGATCCACTACTCCACCGACTACGTGTTCGACGGCAGCAAGCCTGGGCCCTACACCGAAGCAGACACGCCCAACCCCTTGGGCGTCTACGGCCAGAGCAAACTGGCGGGTGAACAGGCGATTGCCGCAGTGGGAGGCCAGTACCTGATCCTGCGCACCAGCTGGGTCTACTCCAACCACGGCAAGAACTTCCTGCTGACCATGCAACGCCTGCTGCAAGAAAAACCCCACCTGCGCATCGTCGCCGACCAGATCGGCGCGCCGACGTGGGCCGTGACCATTGCCGCCAGTACGCGCGCCCTGATCGAACGCTGGCAGGCGGGCAAGGCCGGGGAATGGGGCATCTACCACCTGACCGCCGAGGGTGAAACCTCGTGGTTCGGCTTTGCCCAGGCGATTGGCGAGCACCTGCGCGCCAGTGGCCGCGCCTGTGCCGAACTGGAGGCGATCCCGTCCAGCGCCTACCCGACGCCCGCCCGGCGCCCGCTGAACTCACGCCTCGATTGCAGCCACCTGCGCCTGCAATGGCGCGTCAGCCAGCCCTTGTGGCAAGACGCATTGCGCGAGTGTCTTGCCGGGCAGCACTAGGCATAATGCGCCTGTACCCACAGGCGCACGACTCCCATGACTCCACCCCTTCCGCGAAGACCCCGCTGGCGCAGCCTCGCCCTGTTGGCCCTGTGCCTGGCACCGTTGCTGTGGCCGCTGGAGCACTTGGCCGAGCGTTACTATCGCAGCGAACTGGCCGGGCAAAACCGCCAGACCCTCGATCTGTACGTCGCCAACCTGCTGGGCACCCTGCATCGCTATGAAGTGCTGCCGCAGATCCTCGGCGACTTGCCGGCCTTGCGCACGGCGCTGGCCGCGCCGCAGGTCAGTACCAACCTGGTCAACGCCAACATGCTGCTCAAGGACGTCGCCGCCCAGGCCGGGGTGGAAGTGATGTATCTGATGGACACCACCGGCAAGACCCTCGCCGCGTCCAATTGGGACAAGCAGGACAGTTTCGTCGGGCGCAACTTCTCGTTCCGGCCCTATTTCAGCGAAGCCATGGCCGGGCGCCTGGGACGGTTTTTCGGGCTGGGCACCACCTCGGCCAAGCGCGGCTATTTCTTCGCCGCCGCCGTGCGCGATGGCGACACGATCATCGGCGTACTGGTGGTCAAGGTCGACCTGGACCACACCGAAAGCCTGTGGGGCAATACCCCGGAACAACTGCTGGTCACCGACCACAACGGCGTGGTGATCCTCACGTCGCGCCCGCAATGGCGCTTCCGTGCCACCCGGCCGCTGACCGCCGAAGAACGCCAGGCCATCATCGCCATCCAGCCCTACCCCACGCGCGACCCGCAACCCTTGAGCCTGAGCAGCAGCGCATGGCTGCGCCAATCCACCGCCATTGCCGAGACCGGCTGGAATGTGGAGATCCTTGCACCGCAATCCTTGATCAGCCGCCCGGTGCGCACGGTGGTCGCCGTGGGCGGCGCCACGTTGCTGGTGTTGATGCTGCTGCTGGGCCTGTTGATGCAGCGCCGTCGCCACTACCTGGACCGCATCGCCTTCGAAGCCAAGGCCCGCCGCGAGCTGGAGATGCGCGTGGTCGAACGTACCAGCGATCTGGAAGGCCTGAACCGGCGCCTCAAACAGGAAGTGCTGGAGCGCGAACACGCCCAGCAGGAACTGGTGCGCGCCCAGGATGACCTGGTGCAGGCGGGCAAGCTGTCAGCGCTGGGCACCATGTCGGCGAGTATCAGCCACGAACTCAACCAACCCCTGGCGGCGATTCGCAGCTATGCGGAAAACGCCGAGATCCTGCTCGACCACGAGCGCACCAGCGATGCCCGGGGCAATCTCAAGCTGATCAGCGAACTGACCGGACGCATGGCCTCGATCATCGCCCACCTGCGCGCCTTCGCCCGGCGCGACCGGCACGCGCCGGAGAGCGTGGCCCTGCAACCCGCCCTCGACGACGCCCTGGCACTCCTGGCCAAGCGGCGGCGCTCGATGGAAGTGGAACTGATCCGCGATTTGCCGGAAGCGACCCTGTGGGTACAGGCCGGCGAAACCCGTCTGCGCCAGGTACTGGGCAACCTGCTGGCCAACGCCCTCGACGCCCTTACCGAAAAAGGCCCGCCGCGCAAACTGTGGCTGAGTGCCGAAACCACCGCCCAGGGCGTCAACCTGTACATTCGCGACAACGGCCCGGGCTTTTGCATGGAAGCCCTGGGCCGCGCCAGCGAACCGTTCTACACCACCAAGACCCGCACCCAGGGCTTGGGCCTGGGCCTGGCGATCTGTGACACCCTGATGCGTGCCTTTGGCGGCGAACTGCTGTTTGCCAACCACAAGGAAGGTGGCGCGCTGTTAACCCTGAAATTGCGTGCCGGCTCGCCGGGCGTCAGTCTGCAACCGTCCGAGGACCGCAGTGTATGAGTATCGATAACCAGATTCAGGTGGTGTTGATCGACGATGATCCGCACTTGCGTCAGGCCCTGTGCCAGACCCTGGACCTGGCCGGGCTGAACGTCCTGCCCCTGGGCGAAGCCACCGGCCTCACCGCGCGCCTGTCGCGGGATTGGCCGGGCGTGGTGGTCAGCGACATCCGCATGCCCGGCATGGACGGCCTGGAGCTGCTGGCCGAGCTGCACGGCCAGGATCCGGACCTGCCGGTGCTGCTGATCACCGGCCACGGCGACGTGCCGCTGGCGGTGCAGGCCATGCGCGCGGGAGCCTATGACTTCCTCGAGAAACCCTTCGCCAGCGACGCCCTGCTCGACAGCGTGCGCCGCGCCCTGGCCCTGCGCCGGCTGGTGCTCGACAACCGCAGCCTGCGCCTGGCCCTGAGCGACCGCCAACAACTGAGCACCCGCCTGGTGGGGCACTCGCCACAGATGCTGCGCCTGCGCGAGCAGATCGGCGCCCTGGCCGCAACCCGCGCAGATGTGCTGATCCTCGGCGAAACCGGCGCCGGCAAGGAAGTGGTGGCCCGCGCGCTGCACGACCTGTCGAGCCGGCGCAGCGGGCCGTTTGTGGCGATCAATGCCGGGGCGTTGGCCGAGTCGGTGGTGGAAAGCGAACTGTTCGGCCATGAGCCCGGCGCCTTTACCGGCGCGCAGAAGCGGCGCATCGGCAAATTCGAATTCGCCAACGGCGGCACCTTGTTCCTGGATGAAATCGAAAGCATGAGCCTGGACGTGCAGGTCAAGCTGCTGCGTCTGTTACAGGAGCGTGTGGTGGAGCGCCTCGGCGGCAATCAGCTGATCCCGCTGGATATCCGCATCATCGCCGCCACCAAGGAAGACCTGCGCCTGGCCGCCGACCAGGGCCGCTTCCGCGCCGACTTGTACTATCGCCTCAACGTCGCGCCGTTGCGTATTCCGCCACTGCGCGAGCGCGGTGAAGATGCGTTGATGCTGTTCCAGCACTTCGCCGACGAAGCCAGCAGCCGCCATGGCCTGCCGTTGCATGAGCTGCAACCGGGCCAGCGTGCCCTGCTGTTGCGTCATAGCTGGCCGGGCAATGTGCGCGAATTGCAGAACGCCGCCGAGCGCTTCGCCTTGGGCCTGGAGTTGGCGCTGGACAGCACCCCGGACAACCCCGCCAGCAGCGTGCTGACTTCCACGCCGGGCGGCTTGAGCGAACAGGTCGAGCAGTTCGAAAAAAGCCTGATCGCCGCCGAACTGACCCGCCCCCACAGCTCCATGCGCAGCCTCGCAGAAGCCCTCGGCGTACCGCGCAAGACCCTGCACGACAAATTGCGCAAGCACGGCCTGAACTTCGCCAACCCAAGCACTGACGACGAATGACCCTGCCCACCCACCAAGAGGCCGCCATGAGCCGCGACAGCCGTTACCTGGAATCCATCCTCCACCACGACATCCCCCTGACCCGCGAAATGGGCCTCAAGGTGCTCGACTGGCAAGACGGGCAACTGCGACTGCATCTGCCCCTGCACGCCAATATCAACCACAAGAGCACCATGTTCGGCGGCAGCCTCTACTGCGGCGCGGTGCTGGCGGGTTGGGGCTGGATGCACCTGCAACTGCGCGAGGAAGGGATTGAAGACGGGCATATCGTGATTCAGGAAGGGCAGATCAGTTATCCGCTGCCGGTGACGCACGACGCGACCGCCATTTGCGCGGCACCGGAGGAGAAGGTGTGGAAGCGTTTTTTGGCGACCTACAGGCGCTATGGCCGGGCGCGGCTGGCGTTGGACACCTGGATCGTGAATGAGGGCAGTGAAGAGCGGGCCGTTACGTTTACCGGCCAATACGTCTTGCACCGCTAGAAGCCAATACACAAAAAAAATGTGGGAGGGGGCTTGCTCCCTCCCACATTCAGATCGGCTGAGGTATTAAGAGCGGGCCAAGGTCAGCAACCGCTCACGCCACGCCGCCTTCGCCGGCAACGCCAGGAAAAACGGATTCAGCAACGACGCCCGCGCCGGATAGCTGAACGGCTCGCCACTCAACTCCAGCACCTCGCCGCCCGCCCCTTCCAATACACCCTGGGCCGCCGCCGTATCCCACTGCGAAGTCGGCGCCAGCCGCGGGTAGCAATCGGCACTGCCCTCGGCCAACAGGCAGAATTTCAACGAGCTGCCGATATTCGCCAGCTTCAACTCCCCCAACCCTTCGCTCAAACCGTCCAGCAGACGCTCTTGCTCGGGGCTGGTATGCCGGCGGCTGGCGACCACGGTGAACGCCTCACCCACTGCCGGGGCCTCGCGCACCTGGATCTGCCTGGGCGCTTCGTTCACGTCGGAACGCCACGCCCCCAGGCCGGCACCACCGAAGTAGCAACGGCCACTGGTGGGCATGGACACCACGCCGAACACCACGCGCCCCTGTTCGACCAGGGCAATATTGACGGTGAATTCTTCGCTGCCGGCGATAAATTCCTTGGTGCCATCCAGCGGGTCCACCAGCCACCAGCGCTGCCAGCCGGCACGTACGCTCTGGTCGATGTCAGCGTCTTCTTCGGACAGCACCGGGATGCTCGGGTCCAATGCGGTAAGGCCCGCAAGAATCAGATGGTGGGCGGCCAGGTCGGCCGCCGTGACCGGCGAATCATCGGCCTTGGAGGTCACCGCCACATCGGCGCGCCAGTACGGCAGGATCACTTCACCCGCCTGGCGGGCCAGTTCGATCACAGGGGCGATAAACGGGTGGCCTAAAAACAGTTCGCTCATGGGGTAAACGCTCCACGCTGAATCAACAAATCTCGTACCAGGTACAACGCCGCCAGGGCGCGGCCTTCGCTGAATTGCTCGTTTTGCGCAAGCTGCGACAGCTCGCGCAGGTTGACCCGGTCCACACGCATCGGCTCGGGCTCATCACCTTCCAGGCGTTCTTCATAGAGTTCGGTGGCGAGCACCACCTGGATTTTCTGGCTCATGTAGCCAGGGGACAACGACAGCTCGGTAATGTGTTCCAACTGCCGTGCGCCGTAGCCGGCCTCTTCCTTGAGTTCCCGGTCGGCCGCCGCCAGCACGTCTTCGCCGGGTTCGATCAGGCCCTTGGGCAAGGACAGCTCATACTCATCGGTACCGCCGCAGTACTCTTCAACCAGCAACGCATGATCTTCGTCGATCATCGCCACGATCATCACTGCGCCGTAGCCGGCACCGCGGCCCACCAGGCGCTCGTAGGTCCGTTCAACGCCATTGGAAAAGCGCAATTGCACTTCCTCCACGCGGAACAAACGGCTGCTGGCGACTATTTCGCGGGCGAGGACGGTGGGTTTCTGGCGCATAAGCGGCTCCTTGGCGTGATCGGGTTACTATACCGTGGCTTTTCCGATTGTCTGTGTCGGATATCTTTACTTACATGAGACCGCACCATGCCCTCTTTGCCCTGGCACGCCATCGACACCGTCCTGCTGGACATGGACGGCACCCTGCTCGACCTGCATTACGACAACCATTTCTGGATGGAACACCTGCCCCAGCGTTACGCCGAACTGCACGGGGTGAGCCGGGCCATGGCCGAGATGGAGTTGCAGCCTCTGTTCGAGCGTAACGCCGGACAGTTGCAATGGTATTGCCTGGATTTCTGGAGTGCGGAACTGAACATCCCGGTGCGCGAGCTCAAGCTGGAAACCGCCCACCTGATCGCCCTGCGCCCGGATGCCGACATCTTCCTGGCGGCGATCAAACAGGCCGGCAAGCGCGTGATCCTGATCACCAACGCCCATCGTGATTCGCTGTCGTTGAAATTGGAGCGCATTGAACTGGCGCCGTATTTCGAGCGACTGATCAGCTCCCACGACTACGGCTTCGCCAAGGAAAACCCGCAGTTCTGGGATGCCTTGCAGGCTGACATCCAGTTCGATCCGGCTCGCAGCCTGTTTATCGACGACACCCTGCCGATCCTGCGCAGTGCCCAGGCGTTTGGCGTGGGGCATTTGCTGGCGGTGAAAGAGCCGGACAGCAAAAAGGGGCCAAAGGACACGGCTGAATTTGCAGCAGTCGGTGACTACCGCGATCTCATTGCCGGGCTCTGAACCCTGTGGGAGGGAGCAAGCCCCCCTCCCACCTTTTCGCCCGTGTATTACTCAGGAATACGCAGTGTCTGCCCTGGGTAAATCTTGTCCGGATGGGACAACAGCGGCTTGTTGGCCTCGAAGATCTTGTTGTACAGGTTGGCGTTACCGTACACCGTCAGGGAGATCGCGCTGAGGGTGTCACCCTTTTTCACCACGACGAAACGGGCGGCGGCAACTGCCGGGCCGGTTACGGTGATCTGGTCATCCACACTGGCCACGCCTTGAATGTTACCCAGCGCCAGCAGAATCTTCTCTTTCTCTTCCTGGGTGGCGACTTCACCGGTCACGGTCACTTTGTCGCCATCCACCGTGGTCTGCACATTCGGATTCCCCAGACCCACCTTCGCTACGTGTTCCTTCAACTGCTCACTCGCGTTGGCATTACCCGGCGTCAACAGGTCGACAATCTTTTCGCCGGCTTCTTTGATAAAGCTGAAAATGCTCATAGTGCGCTCTCCTTGGTAGTTGATTTCCAGATGCCCAAGACTAGACCAGTCCGGCAGACTTGTGTTCCAGCCCGACCAAAGACGCAAACGCGCTAGAATCCCCCCGCCATTGGAATAAGCCCTGGAGCGAAGATGGACATCAAGCAGCTGAAATTCCTCATCGCCCTCGACGAGACCCGTCACTTCGGCCAGGCCGCGGCGCGTTGCCACATCACCCAGCCAACCCTTTCGATGCGCCTGCGCAACCTTGAAGAAGAGCTGGACTTGCCGCTGGTCAATCGCGGCCAGCGCTTCGAAGGGTTCACCGCCCCCGGCGAGCGCGTGCTGGCCTGGGCACGCACGGTGCTGGCGGCCTATGACGGTTTGCAGGCCGAAGCCGCCGCCTGCCGTGGCAACCTGGTGGGTACGTTGCGCCTGGGTGTGGTGCCGTTGTCGAGCTTTGATCCGCTGGCGTTGATGCAACAACTGCACAAGGAGCATCCGAGCCTGCGCTTTGAGCTGTCGGCCCTCAGCTCCGAGCAGATCCTCGAACAGTTGGCGAGCAATCGCCTGGACCTGGGCGTGTCCTACCTCGATCGCCTGGACAACGAGCGCTTCGACTCCCTGGCCCTCGGCGAAACCCGCATGGGCCTGCTCTACGACCAGCGCTATTTCAGTTTTGGCGACAAGCCGCTGAGCTGGGAGGCCTTGATCGAACTGCCCCTGGGCATGCTCACCAGTGGCATGCACTTCCGTCAGTCCATCGACCACAACTTCCACAGCCGGGGCCTGCACCCGCAGCCGCTGTTACAAACCGACGCCGTCCATCAGTTGTTACAAGCGGTGCATGGCGGACTCTGCTGCGCCGTCATGCCGTTGGACGGCGGCCTGGACGCCCTCACCGAACATTTGCGCCTGCAACCCATCGAAGACGCCCACACCCTGGCGCGCCTGGGCCTGATCATGCGGCGCAGCGCGCCGCGTTCGGCATTGGCAGAGGCGTGTTTCGCGCTGTTTCAGAAATCGCAAACAGAGTCTTGATCGACGTCATCTATCGGTAGATCAGTACTGGCAATTAGACGCGACGCTTTGTCGCGCCTAGTCTAAACACTGATCAATCCGCCGGTGGTACTGCCCCATGAACGCCAAGCGCCCAGTCTGCGCGGCGCCTGCTCCGGAAGCGTCCGCGCCCGTCGCCAGCCAGAGCTACCAGTTTTGCAACCTTGAGCACACTGAAGTCGCCAGCACCGCCTTGGCCGAAGAAGTAGCGTTGGCGATTGCCTATAACGACATCAGCCAGGCCGTCATGCTGGTCACGCCCACGGACCTGGAAGACTTTATTGTCGGGTTCAGCATCGGCAGCGGCATTATCGCCGACGTCAGCGATATTTATGATCTGAAACTCAGCGGTTCGGGTTCGGCCCAATACGCTCAGGTGCAGATCTCCAGCCGTGCGTTCTGGAACCTCAAGCAGCAGCGCCGCCAGCTGGCAGGCACCAGCGGCTGCGGCCTGTGCGGAGTGGAAGCGATGGAACAGGCCCTGCCGGACCTTCAAGTGCTGCCCGGCGCGCCCTTGCCGCCTGCCGAATGGCTCGACGGCCTGCGCCAGCGCATCAGTGCGTTCCAGCCTTTGGGCCAGTACAGCGGCGCTGTGCATGCGGCCGTGTTCATGGATAACCAGGGCGAATTGCTAATGGGCCGTGAAGACATCGGCCGGCACAACGCCCTCGACAAGTTGATCGGTGCGCTGATCCGCCAACGGGTCCGCACCGACGGCGGGCTGGCGATTGTCACCAGCCGTTGCAGCCTCGAATTGATCCAGAAAGTCCTGCGCGCGGGCATTCAGACCCTGGTCAGCCTGTCGTCGCCCACCGGCCTGGCCCTGCAATGGGCTCGCCGGCATCACCTCAATCTCATCCACCTGCCGCAGAAAAGTGCGCCGCGGGTCTACAGCCCTGCGATGGAGAACCAGCCGTGAGCAATCATCATCAAGCCGACCAAACCCCAACCCCGCGCTACAAGCCCTACAAGGGCCCGGCTGGCGGCTGGGGTGCGCTGATCAGCGTGGCACAGGCGTGGTTGACCAGCGACAACGCGCTGAAAAACCTGCGCATGATGCTCAAGACCAACCAGAACGGCGGCTTCGACTGCCCGGGCTGCGCCTGGGGCGACTCGCCGGAAAGCGGCATGGTCAAGTTCTGCGAGAACGGTGCCAAGGCGGTCAACTGGGAAGCCACCAAGCGCCGCGTTGACGCAGCGTTTTTCGCCAAGCACAGCGTCACCGCGCTGCTGGAGCAAAGCGACTATTGGCTCGAGTACCAGGGCCGCCTGACCGAGCCGATGCGCTACGACGCCGAAACCGACCGCTACACCCCCATCAGTTGGGAAGCGGCCTTCGACCTGGTCGGCAAGCACCTCAACGCCCTGCCCAGCCCGGACATGGCCGAGTTCTACACCTCGGGCCGTGCCAGTAACGAAGCGGCGTACCTGTACCAGTTGTTTGTGCGCGCCTACGGCACCAACAACTTCCCGGACTGCTCGAACATGTGCCACGAGGCCAGCGGCGTGGCCCTGGCGCAGAGCGTGGGGGTCGGCAAAGGCACCGTGACCTTTGATGACTTCGAACATGCCGATGCGATATTCGTCTGGGGCCAGAACCCCGGCACCAACCACCCGCGCATGCTCGAACCGCTGCGTGAAGCGGTCAAACGCGGTGCCCAGGTGGTGTGCATCAACCCCCTCAAGGAGCGCGGCCTGGAGCGCTTCCAGCATCCGCAGCATCCGCTGGAAATGCTCACCAACGGCGACAAGCCGACCAACACCGCGTACTTCCGCCCGGCCCTGGGTGGCGACATGGCCATCCTGCGCGGCATGGCCAAGTTCCTGCTGCTGTGGGAGCGCCAGGCTCAGGCCGAAGGCAAGGAAGCCGTGTTCGACCACGACTTCCTCAATGAACACACGGCCAACGTGCTGGATTACCTGGGCCAGATCGACGATACCTCCTGGGATGAAATCGTCGAACAGTCCGGCCTGACCCTGGTCGAGATCGAGCAAGCGGCGCGCATGTACGCCAAGGGCAAGAACGTGATCATGTGCTGGGCGATGGGTATCACCCAGCACCGCCACTCGGTGCCGACCATCCAGGAAATCGCCAACCTGATGCTGCTGCGCGGCAACATCGGCCGCCCCGGCGCCGGCCTGTGCCCGGTGCGTGGCCACAGCAACGTGCAGGGCGACCGCACCATGGGCATCAACGAACGCCCACCGGTGGCGTTCCTCGACGCCCTGGAGCGGCGCTTCCAGTTCCAGGTGCCGCGCACCAACGGGCACAACGTGGTGGAAGCAATCCACGCCATGCTTGAAGGTCGCTCCAAGGTGTTTATCGGCCTGGGGGGCAACTTCGCCCAAGCCACCCCGGACAGCCCGCGCACCTTCGAAGCACTGCGCAATTGCGACCTGACCGTGCAGATCAGCACCAAGCTCAACCGCAGCCACCTGATGCACGGCAAAGACGCGCTGATCCTGCCGTGCCTGGGCCGCACCGACATCGACATCCAGGCCGAAGGTCCGCAAGCGGTGACGGTGGAAGACTCGTTCAGCATGGTCCATGACTCCAATGGCCAACTGCAGCCGCTGTCGAAGTTGATGAAATCAGAACCGGCCATCCTCGCCGGCATCGCCGCCGCAACCCTGGGCAGCAAACCGGTGGACTGGAACTGGTTGGTGGCCGACTACAGCCGCATCCGCGACCTGATCGCCGATACCATCCCAGGCTTCAAGGACTTCAACGAACGCCTGAAACACCCCGGTGGTTTCTACCTGGGCAACTCTGCCGGTGCCCGGCGCTGGAACACGCCTTCGGGCCGTGCCAACTTCCGCCCGAACATTCTGCCCAAGGACCTGATCCACGAGCGCACCCACGCCACGGGCCACGTGCCGGATCTGATCATGCAATCGATGCGCTCCCACGATCAGTACAACACCACCATTTATGGCCTGGACGACCGCTATCGCGGGGTCAAAGGCCAGCGTGACGTGCTGTTCGTCAACGAAGCCGACATCATCCGCCTGGGCTTCAAGCCGGGGCAGAAAGCCGACATCGTGTCGTTGTGGGAAGACGGCCGCGAGCGTCGTGTGAAGGGCTTCACCTTGCTGGCGTTTGATATTCCGGCGGGGCAGGCTGCGGCTTACTACCCGGAAGTGAACCCGTTGGTGCCGCTGGAAAGCACCGGGGATGGCAGCCATACACCGACGTCGAAGTTCGTGGCGATACGTTTGGAAGCTGCCAGTGACAATGGGCTGATCATGGCGCGTTCGGCCTGACTGATCATTTCGGGCACAAAAAAGGCCGCTTTTGCATAAAAGCGGCCGTTCCGAAGTAGCTAAAGACTCGCAAAAACTACTTAAGTTCCCGAGCTAAAACAGTAACTTAGAGAATTGTGTACAACTCGTGTTACTGGTCGGATTTCTATTGTAACCATGTCAATACAGCCTCAGGATCGCGCCGTCATCCTCTTGAGGTCTCTCTATGAAGTTCTCCTCGATTCTCTTGTTGTCCCTTGGCCTGGTCAGTGGCGCAGCCATGGCCGGTGGCACCACCGAAGCCGGTGTGGGCGGCGCATTGGGCGGGGTTCTAGGCTCGGTTGTCGGCCAGCAGTTGGGCGGCAACACCGGTTCGACCATCGGCGCGGCCCTGGGCGGCGCAGGCGGTAGTGCGGTCGGCGCCGACAAGCGCAGCCGCGGCGAAGCAGCCATTGGCGGCGCACTGGGCGCAGCCGGCGGCAACGTGGTGGGCCGCAGTGTCGGCGGCAGCACCGGGGCACTGATCGGTTCAGCGGCCGGCGGTGGCGCGGGCGGTGCGCTGGGCAACTACATGGGCAACAAGAGCGATGACGATGATCGTCGTAGTCGTGATAGCCGCCGTTATGACCGCGACGACCATCGCGGCCGCGGCCATGCCTACGGGCATCGCAAGAACAAGCATCACTACCGTCACCGCTAAGCGCTAAAGAACACTGCAAAATCAATGTGGGAGGGGGCTTGCCCCTCCCACATTGGGTTCCGTGGTGCCTGCAACGCCGAAGTCAGACAACCAACCGCTGCAACGCCTCGCGCAACATCCCCGGAATCGTCACCGGCTGGTTCGTCCCCCGATCCACGAACACATGCACAAAGCGCCCCGCCGCACAGGCCTCATCTTCGCCTGCCTTGAATACCGCCAACTCGTACTGCACGGAGCTGTTGCCCAGCTTGCCCACCCGCAGGCCGATGTCCAGGCGGTCGGGAAAGGCAATCGACGCGAAGTAATCGCACGCCGAACTCACCACAAACCCCACCACCTCACCGTCATGAATATCCAACCCACCCTGTTCGATCAGGTAGGTATTCACCGCCGTGTCGAAGAAGCTGTAGTAGGTGACATTGTTCACATGGCCGTACACATCGTTGTCGTGCCAACGCGTGATGATCGGCTGGAAGTGACGGTAATCGGCGCGTTGCGGCATCGAGTCAGGCATGGGCAGGTCTCATGAAAGTAGGGTTACAGGTCACTCAAGTGGGCCTGGGCCCACTCACGCACGTCGGCGTAGGGGTAGTCTTCCAGCGCTGCGAAACCGGGAATGCCCCGCGCCTTCAACTTGGTAAACAACGGCACGCTGATACCCCCCAGGAACCGTGTCAGCCGCTCAGCGCCCGGCAACTGTCCGGTGTGCTCATGATGCCTGTGGATAAAATCACCGCACAGCCCCATGAAGTTTTTATCCACAAGTGGCGGCAGGCTCGGCGGCGCCGGCAAATGCGCGACGTGACCGTGGCACACGGAGCAGTGCCCGCAGCGCTGCGGTGCATTTTCATCACCAAAGTAACGCGCCAGGCGCTGCCCCAGGCAATGTTCGGTGGCGAACAGATCGAGCATGGCGTGAATCCGCGCCACTTCCGTCACCTCGTGCTGCTTGAAGCCTGTGTATAACTCGGCGCTCAACACCTGTGGATCAAACTCGGTATCCAGCAGGCTGTAGACCTCCGTCATCTGCTTGCTTTCCAACTCGATCAGGCCTTGTTCCTGGAAGTAATCCAAGGCCTTCACCACCCGACTGCGTTCGGCATTGTGTTGCTGGTAAAGCGCATCGAAATCCACGGTCGCCCAGGTTTTCGCACGCTTGCACACCTGGATGATCGCCGCGACAAACTGCTGGCGCTCGCCGGAAAAACGCGTAAGCAGAGCCTCGGGCTCGACCAGGTACTTGAAGCGGTATTCGGCATAAAACGCATAGCGCGGCGCGATCACGCCCTTGAGCTCCAATTGCACCAACAGTGTCTTCAGTGGCAGTTCGCGGATGTTGCTGTGGTCCGACAGCGACCTCAGCAGGAACTCCCACTGCCCTTCACTGCGCGCGGCCTGCAACTCTTCCAGCACCCGCCGAATACCGTCCTGCTCCGGCGTATCGCCATACACGAAGTTTTCCAGCACATTGAGGCTGTCGCGGTTGGCCAGAACCAGGCAGTCCGAGGGCTGCCCATCACGCCCCGCACGGCCGATTTCCTGGCTGTAGTTCTCGATGGATTTGGGCAGGTCAAAATGCACCACATTGCGGATATCGCTCTTGTCGATGCCCATGCCAAACGCGATGGTAGCGACGATGCAATTGGAGCGCCCGCCCATGAAGCGCTGCTGGATGCCCTCACGCCTGTCGTGGGGCAAGCCGGCGTGATACGCCTCGGCCTGGATACCGTTGCGGTTCAGATGCTCGGCAATCTGCTCGGCGGTTTTCTGCAAGGTGACGTAGACGATGCTGGGCTGGCTGGCCCGCTCGCTCATCCACTGCACCAGGCGACGACGCTTGTCCGCACCGGCGACCGGCTCCACCAACAGGTTGAGGTTGGGCCGGTAGAAGCCCGTGGTGACCACGTCGTCCGGCGCAATGGCGAACTTGGCCTGCATGTCGGCAATCACCTTGGGCGTGGCCGTAGCCGTCAGCAGCAGCGCTTGCGGGATCTTGAACTGGCGCTGGTAGTCCGGCAGCTTCAAATAATCCGGGCGGAAGTTGTGGCCCCACTCGGAAATACAGTGCGCCTCATCCACCACCAGCAGCGAGATCTGCACACTTTGCAGGAAGTGGCGAAAACGCTCGTTCTTCAAGCGCTCCACGGAAATCATCAGGATTTTCAGCTCGCCCGACCGCGCGCGTGCCATCACGTCATTGGCGTCCTCGCGGCTTTGCGCCGAATCGATACTGCCCGCCGAAATACCGTGGCGTTGCAGGAAGCCCAACTGGTCCTGCATCAACGCCAACAACGGCGACACCACCAGCGTCAGGTGTGGCAGCAACACCGCCGACAGTTGGTAACACAGGGACTTGCCCGATCCCGTAGGAAAAATGGCCGCAGCCGAACGACCTGCCAGTACGGCGCTGACCGTTTCTTCCTGGCCCGGACGAAACTGTGGATAACCAAAGACCTGCTGGAGGGTGTCGTGCATAGGCTGTCACTCCATTGACCGCTGAAGGTGGCTTAAAAACGTAGCCCAGTAAGCTCAGCGAATCGAGAAAGGTCGCATGGAAAAAAGAGACAGGATGATACACAGGGTGCAGCAATGGCCTTGGGCCAAATTTGACAAGTTCGACTGTGGCTGTAGGAACACCACAAACCAAATGTGGGAGGGGGATTGCCCCCCTCCCACATTTCAGACCTGCGCTACAGCTGAATCAGCGGTTCTGCACCCGCTCAATCGCCGTGTCATACACCGGGTTGGCCTTCTGTTCCTTGGCCAGTTGATAGTGACGCAATGCATCCGGGAACTGCCCCGCCGCTTCGTAGATCCGCGCAATGTTGTAGTAGGCACCTGCACGTACGGTTGCAGCATTGGCACCGGTGGCGAGGGCGATAGCCTTGCGATTGGCCCAGATCGACTCGGCAGTGTTGCCGGCTTTCTGATACGCCAGGCCGAGGTTGCCGTAGGCCTTGCCGAAGCCATTGTCCAGCTCGATAGCCTGGCGGAACAGGTCGATGGCCTGGTCCAGCTTGCCGGCCTGGTAGGCCGCTTCACCCTGCAGGTTCAGACGCTTCGCATCTGTTTGTACGGAAGAACTGACGGTGACGGCGGTGACCGCCACGCTGTCATCCAGCAGCGGTTTGACTTCGTTCAGCACATTCGCCGCATTCACGGTCACGCCACTGAAAGTGTTGATGTCCTGGAAGTCGCCGCTGCCGGTCATGCGGAACACCGTCCACAGGTTGCCGCTGCGGTTCTTGGGCACGTAGTAGGTACGCACCAGCGATTGGCCCATGTACACGAACACCTTGGCTTCGCTGTCGGATAACTGGCGCGAACCTGGGTTGCCGCCATTGCTGTAGTCATGCACGGCATAAACGTAGCTTTCGCCGTAGTGTTTTTTCTGCAGGGTGATGGTTTCCGGGCCGTAGCTGTCGGTGTCATCCACATCCAACTCGGCATCGGTACCCTTCTGGTTCTCGAAGTAGATGTTATTGCCGGGGAAAATCATGTGGGAGTCGAGGTCACTCGGCGTCTTGCCCCACGTCAGCACCACACGCAGGCCATCGAGGTTTTCCATCACCGGGCTGATGGCGTAGGTCATGCCCGCGCAGGGGCACTTCACCACCAGGTTGGAGTAGCCAGGCTTCTTGATGATCAGCAGGTTGCTCCCATCATCGGCGGCCTCACTGGTCAGCGTCACTTGGCCCTGGGCGTTGGTGCGGCCCACCACGTTCTGTGCGCCGTTACGTTGCAGCAGCACTTCGGCATCGGCGATTTTCTGGTCCTTGACCACCGCACTGAGCACTTCGATCGGCAACTGCCCGGCCTGGACCGAAAAAGCCACCGCACACAATGACATCGCCGAAGCAACACGAAGCAAACCCATGCCTAACTCCCTTTAAGTCGCGGGCGGAAATCGCCCTGCAAGATTTTGCGGTGAAACATACGCTGAATTCCGGGTGTCGGCGGACTTTTTATACAAAATGTGACGTGGTTTTTATCCCGCCTGCCCATTGAAGCATTGCGCTACAATCAAACCTTGCTACCCAGGAGTACGCTGCGATGAGCGAACTGACGTTTGAGCAAAAACAGGATCATTACCACAAGATCCGCCGTTCCAATTACCTGGCCAGCCTGCGCCTGGAAGGGTTCGACACCCAGCCGGCCGACGTCGACAAACCCCTGCCGACCCGCGAAGCCGTCCTTGCCAAGTACCGCAACACCCCACGCTGATGCTCGACAAATACGGGGTGGGCCAGGATCCGTACTGCTATCCCGGTAGCAGCGTCCTGCGCAACCGCCTCGATTTGCTCGACGAAGCCCGCCTGCACCAGGCCGAGCGGGAATTATCCGAAATCGCCGTAGGCAACCTCCCTCTCTTCCCCCCGCCCTACGACCTCGACCGTCTGCAACATATCCACCGCACGCTGTTCGGTGACATCTACGACTGGGCCGGTGAGTTGCGCAGCGTGAACATCCAGAAAGGCGACACCCTGTTCTGCACCCCGGAGCGCATCCCCCCGGAAGCCGCGAAGATCATCCGGCAGATGGAAGAAGCAAACTGGTTTGTCGGTGCCAGCCAAACCGAGTTGATAAGCAGGATTGCCGAAGCCTATGGCGACCTCAACGTCATCCACCCCTTCCGCGAGGGCAATGGCCGGGCGCAGCGGATTTTGTTCGAACAGATCATCGTCAACGCGGGGTTTTCAGTGAACTGGTGGCTGGTGAAACACGCGGCATGGATACCGGCGAATATCGATGCGGTGGCGTGTGATTATCGGGGGTTGGTGGCGATTTTTGAGCGGTGTGTCAGCAGGCCTGCAGGGCAGTGATCGTTCCTCACGCTCTGCGTGGAAATGATCTGATCAACGGCGAGGCGATGGACCAGAAAAAACACGGCGCCCTTGAGTTTTTCGCGAGCAATCTCGCTCCTACAAGCACTGCCAAGCCACAAATGCCGGAAACCGTTGTAGGAAACCTCCAAACACCGCGACATCCCCTTCCCAAACTGCTCCAAACACCCGCTTGACCCTCTACAGAAGTTACCCGTAGCTGAATGAAAATAGCGCGGTCTCAACTTTCTCGGCAGAAACCTGTGAACATCGAAAGGGCTCAACACATCGGCCACTATGGCGTCATCTTCACAGTGAATCGCTTCACTGTTGTGCCTGACAATCGGCATGCTTTGGCCAATCTATGCCTGCTTGAAGCAAAAACGGTGGCGCGGTCAACACTCTCAATGCATGTCTACTCGGACGGGTCTTAGTGACATGGCCCTTTACCTTCAATTCGCTTCCTTTCTCCTTATCTATTTGATGCTGCACTACCAAATCACAGACCCAATGCTCAGAAAGCACTTCGCAGTCACATTTCTTACAACAGGCCTTATTTTGACGTTCCTACTACCCTATGTAGCGGTGATCCTCAGAATGCCCCTCCTACCTGTCTTTGTATTCTTGATAGGCTTGGCGCTCTTCATCACTCGAAACAAATACCGCCTCCAACGCAACCAGCCCCTTCATCCACTCCTGCGTGCCCCCACCATGAACCTCGCCCCCAACTTCCCCGAAGACCCTGTGATGCAGCAACTCCTGCAACTGCTGCACGAAGAAATCGGCCTGCCGAAACACAAGACCATCCGCCTGCAAACCTCACTCAATTTCGACCTGGGCTGTGACGGCAGTGAAGCCAAGCAACTCATGGAAGCGCTGGAGCAGGAGTTCGCACTCGACCTCGGCGACTACGACACTTATCGTTACTTCAACCCACCGGTCTTTGACGTGTTCCTCAAGCGTCGGGGCAAGGGGCATGGCGACAAGGTGCCGCTGACCATCGGCATGCTCTACCTGGCCATCAAGACCCACAGCTGGGACACCCAGACACTGGAAAACCTGAGCTGAACGAAGATCAGCTCCAGGCACACCGCAACTCAAAGGTGGAGGGGCAATGATTCTGCCTATCGTCGACTAACCCTTCGCGCACAAAAAAGCCGCCCACTAGGGGCGGCTTTTTAACAGCGACCGAGTCTTACAACTTCGGACCCGCAGCCTTGATCGCATCACTCACTTCAAACTTCTTGAAGTTCTCGATGAACAGACCAGCCAGCGCCTTCGCTGCTTCATCGTAAGCCGCCTTGTCTGCCCAAGTGTTACGTGGGTTCAACAGGCCGGTCTCAACGCCCGGTACGGCCAATGGCACGTCGAGGTTGATGGTGTCGAGGTGTTCGGTTTCAGCACCGATCAGAGCGCCGCTCTGGATCGCTGCGATCACGCCGCGCGTGGTCGGGATGTTGAAGCGCTTGCCAACGCCGTAGCCGCCGCCGGTCCAGCCGGTGTTGACCAGGTAGACCTTGGAGCCGAAGCCGCGGATGCGCTTGATCAGCAGCTCTGCGTATTCGCCGGCCGGGCGTGGGAAGAACGGCGCGCCGAAGCAGGTGGAGAAGGTCGACTTGATGCCGCTGCCCGAACCCATTTCGGTCGAGCCCACCAGCGCGGTGTAGCCGGACAGGAAGTGGTAGGCCGCTTGTTCTTCGCTGAGGATGGACACGGGCGGCAGTACGCCGGTCAGGTCGCAGGTCAGGAAGATCACCGCGTTTGGCTCGCCGCCCAGGTTCTTCTCGGAACGCTTGGCAACGTGCTCCAGCGGGTAGGCGGCGCGGCTGTTCTGGGTCAGGCTGACATCGGCATAGTCGGCGTGCTTGGCCTCGTCGATCACGACGTTTTCCAGCACGGCGCCGTGCTTGATGGCTTTCCAGATAACCGGCTCGTTCTTCTCGGACAGGTCGATGCACTTGGCATAGCAACCGCCTTCGATGTTGAACACCACGCCTTCGCCCCAGCCGTGTTCGTCGTCACCGATCAGGTAGCGGCTTTCGTCGGCGGACAGGGTGGTCTTGCCGGTACCCGACAGACCGAAGAACAGGGTCACGTCGCCTGCTTCGCCAATGTTGGCGGCGCAGTGCATCGGCAGTACGTCGGAAGCCGGCAGCAGGTAGTTCTGCACCGAGAACATGGCTTTCTTCATTTCACCGGCGTAGCGCATGCCGGCGATCAGCACTTTTTTCTGGGCGAAGTTGAGGATCACGCAACCATCGGAGTTGGTGCCGTCACGCTCTGGCACGCACTCGAAGTTGGCCACGTTGAGCACTTGCCACTCGTCACGACCGGCCGGGTTGTACTGGGCCGGGTTGATGAACAGGCAACGACCGAACAGGTTCTGCCAGGCAGTCTGGGTGGTCATTTTCACGGCCAGGTAGTGGTCTTCGGCAGCCCCTACGTGAACGTGGGAAACGAAATGCTCTTGCGCGTTGTTGAACGCCTCGACGCGGGCCCACAGGGCATCGAACTTGTCGGCCGGGAACTTGCGGTTGATCGGGCCCCAGGCGATGGAATCCTGGGTGGAAGGCTCTTCAACGATGAAACGGTCGACTGGCGAACGGCCGGTACGGTGACCGGTTTCCACGACCAGCGCGCCGGTATCGGCAAGCACGCCTTCACCGCGCTGCAGGGCTTCTTTGACCAGATCGTCAACACTCAGATCGGTGTATACGGCGTTATTGGCTTGCGTCATGAGGTTCCCCGTCGGCCTGTGGCCGAGTGCTCCAAACGTTTTGTAGTAGAAAGTTGCGCACTACTACCGCGAAAAAAGTGGGCCGGATTATGCCAGAAAAGCCCAAAAAGAGTAGGGCCCTCCCGTCAGAACGCCTCTAATCCGGCATTTGACAGGTGATTTACCTGTGCTTAAACGTTTTAGTGGCGGGTGTCGGAAGGCGTGTCGATGCCTGCGCCCGCGAACAATTGCGCTACATCGGCAGCGTCGAACAGGTAGCGCTCGTTGCAGAACTGGCAGTCGATCTCGATATTGCCACCGTGTTCCACCACCAGGTTCTGCGCATCTTCCAGGCCCAGGCTGACCAGGGCGTTGCCCGAACGCTCGCGGGAGCAGCTGCAGTGGAAGTGCAGCGTCTGCGCGTCGAACAGGCGCACGGGGTCTTCGTGGTACAGGCGGTGCAGGATGGTTTCGTTGTCCAGACCCAGCAGTTCTTCGGCTTTCAGGGTATCGGCCAAGGCAATGCAGTGCCGCCAGCTTTCAGCGCGATCTTCGTCGTCCTTGATACGGTCGGCCGGCAGTTGTTGCAGCAACATGCCACGGGCGCGCTTGCCGTCGGCGTTAAGCCAGAACTTGGTGCCCACTTGCTGGGACATCACGAAATAGTTGGTGAAGCATTCCGACAGCGTCTTGCCGTCGAGGTCGACGATGCCCTGGTAACGCTGGCCTGAGGTCGGGTCGACGGTGAGCGCCAGGACGCCGTTGGGCATCAGCTCGGCGAGGCTGGCGTCCGGGGCAATCTGGTCGGCTTCATAACGGGCCAGGCCTCGGATTTCGCGCTCGCTGGAGCACTCGATCATCAACAGCGGAATCGGCCCTTCGGAACGGGCTTGCAGGATCAGCAAACCGTCGAACTTCATGGTACCCACCAGCAACGCAGCAGCGGCCATCAGCTCACCGAGCAGTTGTGCGACCGGCTCCGGATAGGGGTGCTTGGCGAGGACTTCGGCGTAGCTGCGCTCCAACGAAACCATTTCGCCGCGGGCGTCGCTCTCGTCGAAGATGAAGCGTTGGGTGAAGTCGGTATCCGGTAGATCAGTCATAGGTCTGGGTATCTGAATTGATGACAAATTGGTTACAAGGTTTATAAAATTAAACGCTTTAGCACCATCTTGGTGCGGCTTTCTCCTGGAAACAGAGAGCTTATTTAGAGCGAAGAGGGACAGTTTATGAACAATCCGGGTTTGTTCCAAGCCAAGTGGAACCTCCGGCGATGGGCTCTGTGCAATCTACTCGCTATCGGGCTGCTGTGTTTTTGGCTATGGCCCACGGGGCAGATGCTCTGTGTGATTTTCGACGAGTGGCTGTTTCACCTTCTCAACGACCCGCTGGCGAGCAACGCGACATGGCTGCACGTGTGGGCCGTGGCCAGTCTGCGGCCGTTTGATGCGGTGGTCGGGGTGATCCTGCTGATGCTGCTGATTCGCGGCGACTGGGTGTTCAAAGCCGCGCAGGTACGCCAGGCCCTGTTAGGTTTTGTCGGTATTTTGTTGCTCTTGCTGTTTATCCGCATGCTGTTTTCCAAACTCGCGGCGCAGATGGGCTGGCAACACAGCAGCCCGTCGATGGTCATCGCCGGGGCGATCCAGATGAGCGACTATTTCCCGGGGCTGGAGAAGACCTGGGAGCTGAAGGACCGCTCAAGCCAAAGCTTTCCGGGGGATCACGCCTCGGTGTTGCTGATCTGGGCAATGTTCATGAGCGTGTTCGCCAAGCGCATCGGCCAGGTGCTGGTGATCTGGGGCCTGGCGCTGTTGTTCATGATGCCGCGGCTGGTAGCGGGCGCGCATTGGGGGCAGGACGATTACATCGGCGGGGTGCTGCTGGCACTGTTGGCGTTGGGCTGGGGTTGTTACACGCCGTTTGCAGCGAAGGTGTCGGCCGCGTTGTTACACGTGACGACGCCGATCTTCAGGTTACTTGGCAAGCTGCCAGTGATCAGTGGATTGAGCGTCGTGCGCACCTCCCCTTAACGCTGCAAGCCCCCTCCCACATTTGAATGGGCCGCTGCGCAATCAGTCATCATTGCCACTGCCGCGAAACTTGAACAGGTCGCGGCGCTGCTTCTTGCTCGGCTTGCCATCGGTGGTCATCCCCGTGGCGCCCGCCTTGCGCAGGGCCGCCGCATTTTCGCGCCTGGCAATGCTGGCTTCGGTTTCGGTGTACAGCGCCTGCGCTTCGGGGGCGCCACGGCGCACAATGGAAAGTGCCTGAACCACCACGGTCTTTTCGTCAAAACCTATCCGAATCTGCAGCTCATCACCGACACGTGGCTCTTTGCCCGGTTTACAGCGCTCGCCTCGGTGATGCACCTTGCCGCTCTCAATCGCGGCCTTGGCCAAGGCACGTGTCTTGAAGAAACGCGCTGCCCAAAGCCACTTGTCCAGACGGACCTTTTCTTCCTCTTCCTGCTTTTGAGCCACTTGAATTCCTCGCTCTGACAAATGTCGCAACTGTAACGTTGAAACCCTTCGACGCATAAACCTCAAGGCTCACCTAAGATACGCCAGGTAGCACCCTGTTTTCGCGAGGATACGCCGTGACCGACTTTCCCACTTCACTCACCTCGCCTGAACAGCGTTGCGCAGGCTGCCAGCAAAGCGAACCCCTGGGTTTCGAGTTTGCTTTCGCCTACCAGCCTATCGTAGACCTTCGGGACCATTCGATTTTTGCCCACGAAGCCTTGGTGCGCGGTACACAGGGCGAAGGGGCGATGTCGGTACTGGAGAAGGTCAATGACAGCAACCGCTACCGCTTCGACCAGCGCTGCCGCACCCAGGCGATCGCCGGTGCTGCGGCCCTTGGGATGCAAACCCACCTTTCCATCAACTTCATGCCCAACGCCGTGTACCGTCCGGAGTTGTGCATCCGCAGCACCCTAGAGGCAGCTCGCGCGCACAACTTCCCGCTGAACCAACTGATTTTCGAAACACTGGAAAGCGAGCATGTAGATAACTATCGCCATTTGACGAATATTCTGCGTGAATACCGCGAGTTCGGCTTCAAGACCGCCATCGACGACTTCGGCGCGGGCTATTCGGGGCTGAATCTGCTGGCCGATTTCCAACCTGACTTGATCAAACTCGACATGGCGCTGATCCGCGATGTCGACCAGGATCGTGTCCGCCAGGTGATCGTCCAGGGGATTGTCACAATCTGTGAGCAGTTGAACGTTACTGTCATCGCCGAAGGCATCGAAAGTGCCGGCGAGCGCGACTTTCTGTCTGACTGCGGAATATTTCTGATGCAAGGCTACTGGTTCGCCAGGCCTGCATTCAAAGCCCTGGCCGAGGTTTCTCCTCAGGCGTGGGCGAATTGACCGGTTACCCATATTGAAGACATTTGACCATTTGACCGTTGTAGGTCTGCGTGAGTGGGTGGCACTTCCCGACTTGGGAGTGGCAGGCCTGCGTGCCAAGATCGACACCGGTGCCAGCACCTCCAGCCTGCATGCCACCGACATCGAGCCTTTTGAGCGCGACGGTGAGAAGTGGGTGCGCTTTACCGCGCACCTGGGCAGCGTTGTGCAACTGCGTCACCGCCGCTGCGAAGCGCCCCTGGTGACCATGAAAACCATCAAGAGCTCCAATGGCCATGCGCAGGTGCGCTACGTGATCAGCACCACCCTGGCACTGGGTGATCGGGTATGGCGGGTGGAGTTCACCCTGGCCTGCCGCAAAGCCATGCGTTACCGCCTGTTGCTGGGTTCCAAGGCGCTGATTGACGGCCACCTGGTGGTCAATCCCGGCGTCAAGTACGTTCAAGACAAGCCGGTGTTCCCGGTCTCTACTATTTCTGCCCCAGGTGCTGCATGAAGATTGCTGTGCTGTCGCGAAACCCGCGTCTGTATTCCACCCGCCGCCTGGTCGAGGCCGGCACCGAACGTGGCCACGAAATGGTGGTGATCGACACGCTGCGTGCCTATATGAACATTGCCAGCCACAAGCCGCAGATCCATTACCGCGGTAAACCGCTGGAGGGGTTTGATGCGGTGATCCCGCGGATTGGCGCCTCGGTGACGTTCTATGGCTGCGCCGTGTTGCGCCAGTTCGAAATGATGGGGGTCTTCCCCCTCAATGAATCCGTGGCCATTGCACGCTCGCGGGACAAATTACGCTCGTTGCAACTGCTCTCGCGGCGGGGCATCGGCCTGCCGGTCACCGGCTTTGCCCACTCCCCCGACGACATTCCCGACCTGATCGAAATGGTCAACGGCGCGCCGCTGGTGATCAAGGTGCTGGAAGGCACCCAGGGCATCGGTGTGGTGCTGTGTGAAACCGCGACTGCAGCGGAATCCGTGATCGAGGCATTCATGGGCCTCAAGCAGAACATCATGGTCCAGGAGTACATCAAGGAAGCCGGCGGTGCGGATATTCGCTGCTTCGTGGTGGGCGACAAGGTGATCGCAGCCATGAAGCGCCAGGCCAAGCCCGGAGAGTTCCGCTCCAACCTGCACCGTGGCGGCAGCGCCAGCCTGATCAAGATCACCCCGGAAGAACGCATGACCGCGCTGCGGGCGGCCAAGGTCATGGGGTTGGCAGTGGCGGGTGTGGATATCCTGCGCTCCAACCATGGGCCACTGGTGATGGAGGTGAACTCGTCGCCGGGCCTGGAAGGGATAGAGACCACCACTGGGAAGGATGTGGCGGGGATCATCATCCAACATCTGGAGAAGAATGGTGGACCGAATATGACCAGGACCAAGGGCAAGGGTTAGAGACGGGAGCTGTCAGCTTCAAGCTATAAGCTGCAAGAAAGGGCAAAAGCTGTGCGCCTTTCTCTTGCGGCTTCAAGCTTGAAACTTGCAGCTGTTTCTAGACCGCATCCCTTGGCAGCATAAGCCCAAGCGGCAAGCGTACCCGCGCCTCAAGGCCACCGCCGTCGCGGTTACGCAACTCGACATTGCCGCCGTGCATCGACGCAATCCGCCGCACGATCGCCAGCCCCAAGCCGGTCCCTTTGCCACCCCGGGCACGGTCGCCACGGGTGAAGGGGTTGAAGATACCCTCCAGCTCGTCCGGATCGATGCCCGCCCCCCGGTCCATCACACTCAGCACCACGTACGGCGCAGCACTGTCGCCAGACACATACGCAGCCACTTCAACATCCGAACCGGCGTGGTGCAAAGCGTTGCCGATCAGGTTGTTCAGCAGGCGCTTCATCGACACCCGACGCAACGCAAACGGCTGGATCGGCTCAAGGCGCATGCGCACTTGCTCGCCATTCTGGTTGTAGGGCGCGACAACCTCACGCACCAGGTCCGTGAGATCGACTTCCTCCACCACCTCGTCACGACCATCGCGAATAAACGCCAGGAACTGGTCGAGAATCGCGTCCATGTCTTCGATGTCGCGAACCATGTCGTCGGTGAGGTCGCTATGGTTGCCCATCAGCTCCAGGGACAGGCGCAATCGCGTCAAAGGCGTGCGCAAGTCATGGGACACCCCCGCCAGCATCAGCTCGCGCTCGCGCCCGGCCTGTTCGACATCCTCCGCCATCTGGTTGAAGGCGCCATACACCTCGGTCATTTCACTGGGCGTATCGCTGACCGGCAGGCGCACGCTGCGCCCCTGGCCCAATTGGCGGGCGGCAAACACCAGGCGTTTAAGCGGTTGGTTGAGCTGGCGAACGAAAATCCACGCCGACGCGGTGGAAAGCAAGCCGATGGCCAGGAACCAGCCCAACACGTTCCAGATCTTCTGCCCCCGCAAAGGGTGCGGATACAGCGGAACCTTGATCCAGGCATCGCCAAGGCTCGGCGCCCTTACCCACAGCGCAGGTGAAACATGCATGCGCAAGCGCACCTCGGTGTCCTCGCCCAGTTCGGCCTGCATCTGGCGCTGGTAGATCTCGCTGTAGGGCCAATGCTGCTCACCCTCGGGTACACCAGCCCCGTCAACGCGGGTCAACGTCGAGGCCTTGGCGACCTTTTCGCGGTTCTCAGGGTCTACGGCCCAGTAACCACGCAGCGTCAGGGCGACACCGTGGCTGTACTGCCGGTCCACCAGCACGTCTTCGTTCATCAGCAGATAAACCAGTGTCAGCGCCTTGGAAAACAGCACGACGATCAGCACCAGCCAAAGGGTGCGGGAGAAGAAACTTTGCGGGAACCACAGAGGGGTTTTCATAGAAGACAGCTGGACACCTTGCAGGAACGAGCGGCGCTCGCAGAATTGCAGACGCCGGGCATCCCGTCGACCCTCATGGAGTCAAGCGCCAGGATGCCCGCCCTGCAAATCATCGGTCACTTGGTTGCGGTGCCATCCGGCACAAACACATAGCCCACACCCCATACCGTCTGGATATACCGAGGTTTGGACGGGTCCGGCTCGATCATCCGGCGCAGACGGGAAATCTGCACGTCGATGGAGCGCTCCAGGGCGTCCCATTCGCGACCGCGTGCCAGGTTCATCAGTTTGTCGCGGGTCAGCGGCTGACGCGCGTTCATCACCAGGGCCTTGAGCACGGCGAATTCACCGGTGGTGAGCATGTGCACTTCGTCGCCACGCTTGAGCTCGCGGGTTGCCAGCGACAGTTCGTAGTCGCCAAAGGTAACGCTTTCGTCTTCGCTGCCCGGCGCGCCCGGTACCGGCGGTGCCTGACGACGCAACACGGCTTTGACCCGCGCCATCAACTCGTCGGGGTTGAAGGGTTTGGCCAGGTAGTCATCAGCGCCCAGCTCGAGGCCCTTGATGCGGCTCAGCTCATCGCCCTTGGCGGTCAGCATGATGATTGGAATCTGGTTGTTCGCGCCACGCAGGCGCTTGCAGGCGGTGAGGCCGTCTTCGCCGGGCAGCATCAGGTCGAGTACGACCAGGTTGAATACCTCACGCCCCAGGAGACGGTCCATCTGCTCGGTGTTCGGCACCGCGCGGGCACGGTAGCCCTTGGAGTTGAAGAAACGCTCCAGCAGGCTGCTAAGCCCCGGATCATCATCAACGATGAGAATTTTTTCGCCTTCAGCAGTTTGTGCAGTGCTGCTCATTGGATGCTCCTCTTATCTCGGCGCGCATTATGGCGTAGCTGCCGTTATACGCACCGTGTGCATTGTTAGCAGATTTTTCCTCTACTGCCAGCGAACCCTCGCCTTCCAACCACTGGCGCAGTACCCCCCAAGGGCAGAACGCTGGTTATAATGCGGCGCCTTCGTGCAGGGCAACGTCAGATCGTTGCCGTTTACTGCCGGGCTTTTTTTCCCCGCTTGTCGTGATTTTTTCGATTTCGAGGGTCAATAGGCTGCCTCTTGACCCAGGTAGCGGCGCCGGTCGGGCCGCTCAACCAGCCGCGCAAGGCCTTGTTTTCCGGGCCTGCGGGCTGCTTTTCAGAATTTCAGGTGGTTTTATGGACAGCATCAACAGCCGCATCGCCGAAGAACTCGGCGTACGCCCACAACAGGTCGAAGCGGCCGTCGCTCTACTGGATGAAGGCTCCACGGTGCCCTTCATCGCCCGTTACCGGAAAGAAGTGACCGGCAGCCTCGACGACATCCAGCTGCGGCACCTTGAAGAACGCCTGCGCTACCTGCGAGAACTCGACGAACGGCGTATCAGCATCCTCGCCAGCATCGAGGAACAGGGCAAGCTGACGCCTCAGCTTGAACGCGACATCAAGCTCGCCGACACCAAGACCCGCCTCGAAGACCTTTACCTGCCGTACAAACAGAAGCGCCGCACCAAGGGCCAGATTGCCCTGGAAGCCGGCCTGGGCGAACTGGCCGACGGCCTGTTCAACGACCCGTCGCTGACCCCGGAGACCGAAGCCGCGCGCTTCATCAACACCGAAAAAGGCGTTGCCGACGTCAAGGCCGCCCTCGAAGGCGCCAAGTACATCCTGATGGAGCGCTTCGCCGAAGACGCCAACCTGCTGGAAAAACTGCGCAACTACCTGAAACAGGAAGCCACCCTCAGCGCCCGCGTCATCGCCGGCAAAGAGGAAGAAGGCGCCAAGTTCCGCGACTACTTCGAACACGACGAACCGCTGAAAAGCATGCCGTCCCACCGTGCGCTGGCGATTTTCCGTGGCCGCAACGAAGGCATTCTCAGCTCTGCGCTGAAAGTCGGCGACGAACTGCCGGGCACCATGCACCCGTGTGAAGGCATGATCGGCCAACAATTCGGCATCCAGAATCAGAATCGTCCTGCGGACAAGTGGCTCGGTGAAGTCGTGCGCTGGACCTGGAAGGTCAAGCTCTACACCCACCTGGAAACCGACCTGCTCGGCGAGTTGCGCGACGGCGCCGAAACCGAGGCGATCAACGTCTTCGCCCACAACCTGCACGACCTGCTGCTGGCCGCCCCGGCCGGTCCACGTGCCACCCTGGGCCTCGACCCGGGCCTGCGCACCGGCTGCAAGGTCGCCGTGGTCGATGCCACCGGCAAGCTGCTGGACCACGCCACCGTGTACCCACACGTTCCGCACAACAAGTGGGACCAGACCCTCGCCATCCTGGCCGCCCTGTGCGCCAAGCATGCGGTGGACCTGATCGCCATCGGCAACGGCACTGCCAGCCGTGAAACCGACAAGCTGGCCGCCGAACTGATCAAGAAGTACCCAGCCATGAAGATGACCAAGGTGATGGTCTCCGAAGCCGGTGCTTCGGTGTACTCGGCATCGGAACTGGCCTCCAAGGAATTCCCGGACCTCGACGTGTCGATCCGTGGCGCGGTGTCCATCGCCCGTCGCCTGCAGGATCCGCTGGCAGAGCTGGTGAAAATCGATCCTAAATCCATCGGTGTCGGCCAGTACCAGCACGACGTGTCGCAGCTGAAACTGGCACGCGGCCTGGATGCGGTAGTCGAAGACTGCGTAAACGCCGTGGGCGTGGACGTGAACACCGCCTCCGTGGCGCTGCTGGCGCGTATCTCCGGCCTCAATGCCACCCTGGCGCAGAACATCGTCACTCACCGCGACGAAAACGGTGCGTTCAAAACCCGCGCCGCGCTGAAAAAAGTCGCCCGCCTGGGTGAAAAAACCTTCGAGCAAGCCGCCGGCTTCCTGCGCGTGATGAACGGCGACAACCCGCTGGATTCGTCAGCCGTTCACCCGGAAGCCTATCCGTTGGTGCAACGTATCGCCGCCGAGACCGACCGCGATATCCGCTCGCTGATCGGCGACGCCGCATTCCTCAAGCGCCTGGATCCAAAGAAGTACACCGACGAAACCTTCGGCGTTCCGACCATCACCGACATCCTGCAAGAGCTGGAAAAACCTGGCCGCGACCCGCGTCCCGAGTTCAAGACCGCCGAGTTCCAGGACGGCGTCGAAGACCTCAAGGACCTGCAACTGGGCATGATCCTCGAAGGCGTGGTCACCAACGTGACCAACTTCGGCGCGTTTGTGGACATCGGCGTGCATCAGGACGGTTTGGTGCACATCTCTGCGCTTTCGGAGAAGTTCATCAAGGATCCGCGCGAAGCGGTGAAAGCCGGTGATGTGGTCAAGGTCAAGGTCATGGAAGTCGACATCCCGCGCAAACGCGTTGGCCTGTCGATGCGCATGGGCGACACCCCCGGCGAAAAAATCGACGGCGCCCGTGGTGCACGTCCTGGCTCGGCACCGCGCCAGTCGCAGAACCGCTCTGAAAACAGTCAACCGCGCAAGGAAACCGCCACCGCAGCGCCAAGCAACAACGCCATGGCCTCGCTGTTCGCCAACGCCAAGCAGTTGAAGAAACGCTGATGGAAATCCCCGCCGGTTTGACCCAGAGCGCGTTCAGCGAACTGATCGGCTGCCGCCTGCAACGCCTCGAAGAAGGCGTTGCCGAGGTGGCCCTGACCCTGGAGCCGCACCTGCGCAACCGCGCGGGCAAGCTCCATGGCGGGGCGATTTTCAGTCTGGTGGACATCACCATGGGGCTGGCCTGCTCCAGCGCCCATGGGTTTGACCAGCAGAGCGCGACCATCGAATGCAAGATCAACTACATCCGCGCCGTGGAAGACGGCGATGTGCTGTGCACCAGCCACGTGATTCACGCCGGCCGGCGCACGCTGGTGGTCGAGGCCGATGTGTATCAGGACGAAAGACTTGTCGCAAAAGCACAGGGCACGTTCGCTGTCCTATAGCTCCCCGCCCCCGATTTGAGTTAATTTCGGCGCTGCGATAACAGCGTCGGAATTTTCTTGCTGCGCTATAGCCCAATTCATGGAGTGAAGTAGGCTTTTTTAACGCGGGTCAAATCGACTCAAAACCAGGCGATCACGCCAGTTTTAACTTCACCCTTGTAGACCGTCCTGCCCACCCCCATATTGGGGCGACTGACGCGTGAAGGAATCCAACTTGAGCGAACTTCTCAACCGCCGCCTGGCCCTGCTCGGCAAGCGCGAACACCTCTCCCTGCTAGAGCAGTGCTTGCACGGCATCGAGCGTGAATGCCTACGTGTCACCGGTGAGGGTCGCCTGGCGCAAACGCCGCACCCCGAAGCCCTGGGCGCCGCGTTGACCCATGAACAGATCACCACCGACTACTCGGAATCGCTGCTGGAGTTCATCACTCCGGCCCTGCCCAACCCGGCCGATACCTTGAGCAGCCTGGACAAGATCCACCGCTTTGCCTACACCAAGCTCGGCAGCGAATACCTGTGGAGCCCCTCGATGCCGTGCCCGTTGCCGGCCGAGGAAGACATTCCGATTGCCTACTACGGCACCTCCAATATCGGACAGCTCAAGTACGTGTACCGCAAGGGCCTGGCCCTGCGTTACGGCAAGACCATGCAGTGCATCGCGGGCATCCACTACAACTTTTCCCTGCCGGAACAGCTGTGGCCGCTGCTCAAGGAGACTGAAGGCTTCGTCGGCACCGACCGCGACTATCAGTCCACGGCCTATATCGCGCTGATACGCAACTTCCGCCGCTACAGCTGGCTGCTGATGTACCTGTTCGGCGCATCGCCGGCCTTGGACGCGGGTTTCCTGAGGGGGCGCTCGCACCAATTGGAAGTGCTCGACGCCGACACCCTGTACCTGCCGTACGCCACCAGCCTGCGCATGAGCGACCTGGGTTACCAGAGCAACGCCCAGGCCGGCCTGACGCCGTGCTACAACGACCTGGCCAGCTACACCGACAGCCTGCGCGAAGCGGTGGCAACGCCCTATGCGCCCTATGTCGAAGTCGGCACCCACAAGGACGGTGAGTGGGTACAGCTCAACACCAACATCCTGCAGATCGAAAACGAGTACTACTCCAACATCCGCCCCAAGCGCGTGACCTACACCGGCGAGCGGCCGATCCAGGCGCTGATGGCCCGTGGCATCCAGTACATCGAAGTGCGCTGCCTGGACATCAACCCGTTCCTGCCGATGGGCATCGACCTGCCGGAGTCGCGTTTCCTCGACGCCTTCCTGCTGTACTGCGCGCTGAACGACAGCCCACTGTTCGCCGATAACGAGTGCGGCAACGCCACGTCCAACTTCCTCAGCGTGGTCAAGGAAGGCCGGCGCCCGGGCCTGCAATTGCAGCGCAAGGGCCAGGCCGTGGACATGAAGGAATGGGCCACCGAGCTGCTGGAGAAGATTGCCCCGCTGGCTGCGCTGCTGGATGAAAGCCACGGCATCACCGAACACAGCCAGGCACTGGACGCCCAACTGGCCAAGGTCAAGGACCCGTCCCTGACCCCTTCGGCGCAGGTACTGGCGGCGATGGCCGAGCGCAAAGAGAGTTTCGCGCAGTTCTCCCTGCATCAGAGCGAGGTGCACGCCGAGTACTTCCGCCGCGAGCCGTTGCCGGCTGAAGAGCAGGCACGCTTTGAAGAGCTGGCGCGCACGTCGCTGGCGCAGCAGGCGGAACTGGAGCAGAACGAAGTGGGCGATTTTGATGTGTTTGTCGGCTCGTACCAGGCGAGCATTCTGGCCATCAGCAACTAACTGAAGCCGAACCCGGCTCAAAATGTGAGAGGGGGCTTGCCCCCTCCCACATTTGCCCTCATCAAGCTCAAGATTCGCTTCAACCTTTCGCCCATAAGCTAATTCGAAAATGTTATTTATTTTCGGATTCTTAGATCATTTAGTCTCCTCACACGCCGACCCTCGGCCGCCTGATTGAGGAGCTTCCCCTTGAAACTGTTAACCCCTCTGCGCCTCCTGGCCGCGTTGTCCCTGGCCGGTGCCAGCCTGTTTGCCCAGGCGGCGGATGTAACCATCGCTTACCAGACCACCGTAGACCCGGCCAAAGTCGCCCAGGCCGACGGCGCATATGAAAAAGCCACCAACGCCAAGATCGACTGGCGCAAATTCGACAATGGTGCCGACATCATCGCCGCCATCGCCTCCGGCGACGTGCAGATCGGCTACCTCGGTTCCAGCCCACTGACCGCTGCGATCACCCGCAAGGTGCCGGTGGAAACCTTCCTGGTTGCCACCCAGATCGGCGGTGCCGAAGCCCTGGTGGCGCGCAATGGTTCCGGGATCAACAGTCCCCAGGACCTGATCGGCAAGAAAGTCGCCGTACCCTTCGTTTCCACCGGCCACTACAGCCTGCTGGCCGCGCTGAAGCACTGGAACATCGACCCATCGAAAGTCACCATCCTCAACCTCGCACCGCCAGCGATCATCGCGGCCTGGAAGCGCGGTGACATCGACGCTACCTACGTATGGGACCCGGCCCTGGGCGTGGCCAAGGAAAACGGCAAGGTGCTGATCACCTCCGGCGAGCTGGCCAAGTTCGGCGCGCCGACCTTCGATGCCTGGATCGTGCGCAAGGACTTCGCGCAGAAGCACCCGGAAATCGTCACCGCCTTCGCCAAAGTCACCCTGGATGCCTACGCCGCCTACCGCAAAGACCCACAAGCCTGGCTCGCCGACACAGGCAACGTCGACAAACTGGTGAAACTCTCCGGCGCCAAGGCCAGCGACATCCCGCTGCTGCTGCAAGGCAACGTCTACCCGCTGGCCGCTGACCAGGTGACCCTGCTGGGCGCACCGACCACCAAGGCCGTGACCGATACCGCTGCGTTCCTCAAGGAACAAGGCAAGGTCGACGCCGTGCTGCCGGACTATGCCCCTTACGTCAGCGCCAAGTTCATCACTAACTGATTCAAGGAGTTCATCGCGATGGCCTTGCTACAACTGGAGCGCATCAGCGCACAGTACCCAGGCGCCACAGAACCGGTACTGTCCGACATTTCACTCGACCTGGGGCCCCAGCAATTGCTGGTGGCCCTCGGCCCGTCCGGCAGTGGCAAGACTTCGCTGTTGAACCTGATTGCCGGCTTTGTCGAGCCGTCCGCCGGGCGCATCACCCTCGATGGCGTGCCGGTCAAAGGCCCCAGTGCCGAACGCGGCGTGGTGTTCCAGGACGACGCCCTGCTGCCCTGGCAGGACGTGTTGGCCAATGTCGGTTTCGGCCTGGAACTGGCCGGCGTGCCCAAGGCGCAGCGTGAAGTACGCGCCCGGGAAATGCTCGCCCTGGTTGACCTTGCCGGCTTCGACAGCCGCCGTATCTGGCAGCTTTCTGGCGGCCAGAAACAGCGTGTCGGCCTGGCGCGAGCGCTGGCCGCCGACCCGCGCGTGCTGCTGATGGACGAACCCTTCGGCGCCCTCGATGCCTTCACCCGTGAGCAGATGCAGGAACTGTTGCTGCAAGTCTGGCGGCGCACGGCCAAGCCGGTGTTCCTGATTACCCATGACATCGAAGAAGCGGTGTTCCTCGCCACCGACCTGATCCTGCTGGCGCCCAACCCGGGCCAGATCGTCGAACGCCTGCACCTGGACTTCGGCCAGCGCTATGCGGCCGGTGAGTCGGCGCGGGCGATCAAGTCCGACCCGCGCTTTATCGAAACCCGCGAACACGTGCTGGGCAAAGTGTTCTCGCAACGGCAGGTGTACGCATGAGCAGCTACGAACTCCCCGCCACCGCTGCCAAGCCGGTGGCGCACGCGGTCATTCCTGTGCGTCGCAGCCTGAGTACACGCTGGATCAGCCTGTTGACCCTGGTGGCCTTGCTGGCCCTCTGGTGGGCCGTCACCGCCACCGGCCTGATCGAACCGTTGTTCCTGCCACCGCCCTCGGCCGTGCTGCAAAAAGGCTGGCTGCTGGCGACCACGGGCTATATGGATTCCACCTTGTGGCAGCACCTGGGCGCGAGCCTCAGCCGGATCGGCCTGGGCCTGGGCTTCGCGGTGCTGACCGCCGTGCCGGTAGGCATTGCCATCGGCGCCAACCGCATCGCCCGCGGCATTCTCGACCCGCTGATCGAGTTTTACCGGCCGATTCCGCCCCTGGCTTACCTGCCGTTGATCGTGATCTGGTGCGGTATCGGCGAGCTGTCCAAGGTGCTGCTGATTTACCTGGCGATCTTTGCGCCGATCGCCATCGCCACCGCGACCGGCGTACGCACCGTCGACCCGGCCAAGCTGCGGGCGGCGCAGTCGTTGGGCGCCACCCGTGCGCAGCTGATTCGCCATGTGATCTTGCCGAGCGCCCTGCCCGACATCCTCACCGGGGTGCGCATCGGCCTGGGTGTGGGCTGGTCGACCCTGGTCGCCGCCGAACTGATCGCGGCCACCAGCGGCCTGGGTTTCATGGTGCAGTCGGCGGCGCAGTTCCTGGTGACCGATGTGGTGGTGCTGGGGATCCTGGTGATCGCCCTGATCGCCTTCGCCATGGAAATGGGCCTGCGCGCCCTGCAGCGTAAGTTAGTGCCTTGGCATGGCCAGGCACATTGAGTGAGAACAGCATGAGCAGCCTGACCGTTACCCCCTTGAGCACCGCCCTGGGCGCCCAGATCAGTGGCGTCGATATTACCCAGCCGCTGAGCACCGAACACCGCGATGCCATCGAACAGGCGTTGCTCAGCCATTCGGTGCTGTTCTTCCGTGGCCAGCCGATCACCCCGCCGCAACAGGTGCGGTTCGCGGCGAACTTCGGTGACCTGCACATCCATCCGATCTACCCCAACGTGCCGGAACAGCCCGAAGTGCTGATCCTCGACACCGCCGTCACCGACGTGCGCGACAACGCCGTATGGCACACCGATGTGACCTTTCTGCCCACCCCGGCCCTCGGCGCGGTGCTGAGTGCCAAGCTGCTGCCGGCGTACGGTGGCGATACGCTGTGGGCCAGTGGCATCGCGGCGTACGAGGCGCTGTCCGAGCCGTTGAAGCGGTTGCTCGATGGGCTGACGGCTACCCACGACTTCACCAAATCCTTTCCGCTGGAACGCTTTGGCAACAGCGCCGAAGACCTGGCGCGCTGGGAAGAAACCCGCAGGAAAAACCCACCGCTGTCGCACCCGGTCGTGCGCACGCATCCGGTGAGCGGGCGTAAGTCGCTGTTTGTCAGTGATGGGTTTACCACCAGGATCAATGAACTGGAACCGGCGGAAAGCGAGGCGATCCTCAAGCTGCTGTTCGCCCACGCGACACGCCCGGAATTCACCCTCCGCTGGCGCTGGCAGGAGAACGACGTGGCGTTCTGGGATAACCGCGTGACCCAGCATTACGCGGTGGATGACTACCGGCCGCAACGGCGAGTGATGCATCGGGCGACGATTCTTGGGGATGTGCCGTTCTAAACCACACTGCAAATCAAATGTGGGAGGGGGCTTGCCCCGGTACAAACCGGGGACATCGTTTACATTTCTAACCGGGGACATGGTTTACAGGCTAATACGCATGATCAGGAGGTAACTGATCATGCCCTGGAACCAAGAGTCCCCCATGAATCAAAGAATCAAGCTGGTAGCTGATTGGCTTTCTGGCAACTTCACTAAAAG
>NZ_FWZV01000015.1:0-195333 GCF_900177315.1 Pseudomonas sp. LAMO17WK12:I1
GCCGCGTTCAACCTGCTGCTCGGTTTGATCCTGCTGGCCGGCCTGGGGCTGGGATTTATCCTGCTCAACCTCACGGTCTTCACCCAGACCCTGGCCGAACGGCAGTTCCTGGGGATTGCCACGGCGCTGACCCAGTCCCTGCGCCTGGTCGGCGGGCTGCTCGGCACTGCGGGCATGGGGGTGCTGGTCAACCTGCTGTACAGCGCCAATGTGCAGCGGGTGTTTCTCGCCGCGAATCACGCCGAGGGCATTGCCGCGTACGCCGATCCGCAAACGCTGTTGCATGCCAACCTCGACGCCTCGCCGTGGCTGAACCTGGCCCGGGATGCCCTGGCGCAGTCCGTTGGCGTAGGCCTGTTGCTGTGCGCCGGGATCGGCGTGCTGGCGCTGTTCATCCTGTACCGCTTGCCGCCGGTGCGACTGCATGTCGTGCCGGCCACCGTTGCTCCTGAAACACCTGCTCCTGAAAACAAATAGAAAACCTTCACTGCCGCTTTTGACTGCCCTCAAAAAAACCAAACACACATGGGGATGACACCGATGGAGCTTTTCAATCGCGCACCAACAGTACTCGCCGGCCTTTGTGGCCTGCTGATCGCCCAACAGGGCTACGCCGCCGGCCTGGTGGAAGATAGCAAGCTCAACGTGCTGGCCCGCAACTTCTTCAGTAACGCCGACAACCGCAGCGGCGCGGCCGACCCCAACTACACCCAGGAATGGGGCCAGGGCTTTATCGCCAACTTCGAGTCGGGTTTCACCCAGGGCACGGTGGGCTTCGGCATCGACGCCATCGGCATGTTCGGTGTGCGCCTGGACTCCGGCAAGGGCCGTCACTACAACCCGCAAAGCACCGCGTTCAACGGCAACGTATTCCCCACCGATCACGATGGCCGCGCGGTGGACCAGTTCGGCAGCCTGGGCCTGACCGCCAAGGCGCGCTTTGCCCGGACCGAGCTGAAATACGGGACCCTGGTGCCCATGCTGCCGGTGGTGATGTCCACCGACCGCATGCTGCAACAGACCTTCAACGGCGGACAGGTGCAGTCCAAGGACCTGGACCATTTCACCTTCACCCTCGGCCAGCTGGAACACGTGAAAGGCCGTGGTTCGAGCAACCAGATGGGCATGTCGATCCCGGGCGCCAACAACGCGGTCAGCGGTGAGTTCGTCAACAAGTTCTACTACGGCGGCGTCGACTACAAACCCACCAAAGACCTGACGTTGCAGTACTACTATGGCAACCTGCAGGACTTCTACAAGCAGAACTTCCTGGGCCTCAAGTACGACTGGCAGATCGGCCCGGGCACCCTGCGCACCGACCTGCGCCACTTCGACAACCGCTCCGACGGCGCCAACGGCAACGACCCGGCGTTCTACACCTTCGGCTACTACGGCGACGGCGTGACCAAGGGCAAGGTCGACAGCCGCCTGAGCAGCGCCCTGTTCACCTACCTGGTCAACGGCCACACGATTGCCGCCGGCCTGCAACAGGTCAGCGGCGACAGCGATGCGGTGTGGCTGAACCAGGGTGACGGTTCCACGGCCTACTTCATGACCGAGTCGATGATCGGCAAATTCCAGCGCGCCGGGGAAACCACCTGGCAGGTGCGTTACGGCTATGACTTCGCCACGGTCGGCGTGCCAGGCCTGAGCTTTATGGGCATGTACGAAAGTGGCTCGAACATCCGCACGCCAACGGGTGACAAGAGCGAGTGGGAACGCAACCTGACCGTGAGCTATGTGTTCCAGCAAGGCCCGCTGAAGAACCTGAGCATCGCCTTGCGCCATGCCTCATTGCGCACCGAAGTTACCACCCAGCGTGACAGCGATGAGCATCGGGTGATCATCAGTTACCCGTTGAGCATTTTGTAACGCCAGCCCCCTAGCGCTTGGGCGACAACCCGATCGCACACGCGACCACCGCCGGGTCGCCGGGGCAAAACGCACGCGTGCCTATTGAACCCTTACTGACCCGGGGCGCCATGCGCTCCGTGTCTACTGCGCGCAGCGTCGGGCGCTCCAGTGACTGTGGCGTGTGCAAGGGATCGACCATCTCCATGCAACGGCGCAGCGAGTTGAAGTCCGGCGATTGCGACAGCGACAAATGCAAGGTCTGGCTTACCGACACCGACACCCTTGAACTCTGCGCACATTGGCCGTCATACGCCAGTGTGTGGCGGATCAGCGGGTTGTCATGGCAGTACTTCAACAGGTTCACCTCCCGTGTATGCACCAGCGCCATGTTGATGATCAACAGGTCGAATGCCACGCCGGGGGAACGCGTCAACGCCAGCAGTTCGTCGAACGAACCAATCGGGGCGATACGGTGATAGCCCATCTGGTTGAGCATTTTCTCGATCTTGATCCGTTGCAGAAGGTCTGCATCGGCAATCAGAAGGCGTAACGCTTTATTGGACATAGGTAAACCTGACAGTTGGGCATCAGCGTCGATCATTCAACGCCGCTACGTTAACCGTCGGGCGGCAAACCTGACTTTAAGGCGATTCTGAAACGCTAAGCCGGTACACCGGCACACTTTTAAGAATCGCCTGAAAGCCCCCGCGCGCACCTCTCCCTACCATGGGCTGCGTCCCCACACGCTCCCATGGATTTCAATTGTGCTCATGTTTCTACTCAGAATGGCGATGCTGGCCTGTGCGCTGCTGGCTCTCGCACCGCCACCCGCCCGTGCTGCGTTGAAGATCGAAGGCACGCGCCTGATCTACTTCGGCCAGGACAAGGCCGCCAGTATCAGCGTGGTCAATCAGGCACCGCGTGACGTCGTGGTGCAAACCTGGGTCACCGGCGAGGACGATTCAGCCGCAGGCCCCGTGCCGTTTGCCACCCCCGAACCGCTGGTGCGACTGGGCGCCGGAGAACATCACCGGCTGCGCATCCTGTATGCCGGGGAAGGCTTGCCCGCCGATCGCGAGTCGTTGTTCTGGCTCAACGTCATGGAAATTCCGCTCAAGGCGCAAGACGCCAACAGCGTGCAGTTCGCAATACGCCAACGGCTCAAGCTGTTCTATCGGCCGCCCGCGCTCAAGGGTGGCTCGGCCGAGGCGGTGCGGCAATTATCATGGCGCAGCGACGACGGGCCGACTATCACCGTCAGTAACCCCAGCGCGTTTCACCTGTCGCTGGTCAATGTGCAGACCGACAGCCTGGCGCTCAGCGATTACCTGCTGCTCAAACCCCATGAGAGCAAAACCCTCACCGCACCGAGACGTCTGGCCAAAGGCACCCCCCTTCACTTCACCGAAATCACCGATATCGGCTTGCAGGCCCGCCATAGTGCGGCGCTCAAGTGATAGATCGCGGAGTATCTGCCCCCATGTCACTCACCAAACACTGCTTACCGATGCTGCTGTGGGCCTGTGCGGTCCTGCCGGCTACCAGCCACGCCCTGGCCTGCCGTGAGGACGGCACCAACTCGATCATCACCCAGGAGGCACTGGGTACTGCGCTGGCGGTGGCCGCCGATGCGCCCAACGGCACCATCATCTGGGAGTCGGGCCCGCGCTCGACCGATGTGATCTGCAAGGACGACTACGGCCATGGCCGCGAAGAAGTGTATTTCTACGTCAATCCGGCCGGCGTGAGTATCGGCACGGGTATTCGCGTGGGCATTCGCTACAACAACCAGCCGATTACCCAAAGCACCGGCAAGGTCGGTACCGGCTTCTATTCCGATCGAGGCTGCAACTTGGCCAATTGCGTCGGCTGGGACAAGGCGCGCTTTACCCTCAACTTCAGCGTGTTCATCGAGAAATACGACCCCACGCCACCCAGCGGGCAAGCCAGTACGTTGACCTCCTACCGGGTATTCCAGCTCGACGGCGTGCGCGGGCTCAACTCGCGGCCCAACAGCAATTTCAACTACGTGGTCACCGGCATGAACGATATCCGCTTCGTGCCCTGTACCCCCGAGTTGACCATCACCCCCAGCGTGGTCAACTTCCCAACACCGTCGCGCAAGGCTGCCATCGGTGAAGTGGCCAGCAGCGCCAACTTCAGCCTGAACCTGCGCAAGGGCTGCGACACGCCCTACACCATCAGCGCACGCTTCGCCAGCACGGCGGGGGGCGGCAGTGTGATCAATGGCTTGCTGGTGCCGGATAACAACAGCTCGGTGGGCATCGCGCTGTCCCGCGCCGAGAGCCAACAGCAATTGCCGTTCAATAACTGGTTCACGCTGCAAGAGTTGATGGGGCTGGGCCAGAGCCACGATGAATTCCGCGCCGACCTGAAATGGCGCACCTTGCCGATCCCGGGTGCCTTCGACGCCGCCGTGGTGGTGGATATGTACTACAAGTAGGCCCGTTTTAAGGATCGTCTTATACCCCCGGTGCACCGTGCTGTTTAAAGTGCGCCGATGCGATTGAAAAGTTATCTGCTCCAGATCAACCCCGTCCTCTCCCGACCCGAAGCAGCCAGAAGGCTGCTTCGTATTTTTGCGACCGTACTGCTGATCGGCATCCTGAGCGGGGTCTATACCTTTCTACTGTCGACGTTCAACAACGACATCTCCCAGCGCCGCGGCTACATGAGCAGCGCCATCGCCGAAGCCCACACTTTTTTCACCAACCGCGAGGCCCTGCTCGAAAGCCTCAGCCTGTCCGCAGTGCGCAAGCAGGCAAGGATCTATCCACCCTCGGAGGAGGAACAACACCTGCAACTGGGTGACACGCCAGGCAACCAGTGGAGCATCTGGCTGACCACGCGCATGCGCGATTACCTCAAGGCCAAGCAGGTCAACCTGCTCTACGTGAACACCGGCCCGACCCCACAGGTGACGCGGCTGTACGACTCCACTGCGCAGGTGCTGCCGATTTCCAAATGCATGCTCAACCGCCTCAAGGCCCTGCAAAACAGCGACCCGGGCACACTCAAGGAGCTGTGGCTCAGCGACAAGACCGAGCAACACTCGCACCTCTACATCTTCATTCGCCTGGATGAGCGCGACCCTCGCTCCGGCTGGCTGGGCCTGGAAATGGAAAGCCGCGAAGTGTCCCAGACCCTCAGCGACCAGAGCGCCGGCGAATTCATGATGCTCAACTCCCAGGGCATGCTGGTCTTCACCAACAGTCACGACTCACAGCTGAGCCAGCAACGCCTCAAGCCCAGGGAAGACAATTTTTTCGGGTTTGTCGGCAGTGGTTTCCTGCCCGACCACCTGGTGATCCGCAAGCATCTGAAGTCCTCGGACTGGCAACTGATGTACTCCATCGACCTGCGCGCGGTGGTCACCGGCCTGTGGAAACAGTTGCTCGGCTCGCTGCTGTTCTGCCTGTTCAGCCTGACGTTGATCTGGCTGGTGATGCGCCGCGTCGACCAGCGCTTCATCATCCCTTCGATCCATCGCATCCAGGCCTTGATCGAAAGCGAGGCGTTCGGCCGCGACGTGATCCAGACCGCGCCCGTTGCCCTCTGCGTGCTGCGCCGCACCGACGGCCAGGTGGTGCTGGAAAACACCCTGGCCCAACAGTGGCTGGGCCACGGCCCGGAGCGTGAGGCGTTGCGCGCCGGCTGGATCGAGCAGGCCTTTGCCTGCGAGCCGAGCGAACACAGTGACTACTTCGAAACCATCGACGGCCGCCACCTGTACCTGAGCAGCGCCCCCACCCGCTATCGCGGCGAGGACGTGCTGTTTTGCGCGTTCAGCGATATCAGTGCACGCAAGCAAGTCGAGGCGGCGCTGGAAGAAGCACGCCAATCGGCGGATGCCGCCAACGCCGCCAAAACCCTGTTCCTGGCAACCATGAGCCATGAAATCCGCACACCGTTGTATGGCGTGCTCGGCACCCTGGAATTGCTGGCGCGCACGCAACTGGACGCCCAGCAGAAGGACTACCTGCATGCCATCGAAGGCTCCTCCTCGACGCTGCTGCAGTTGATCTGCGACGTGCTGGATGTGTCGAAGATCGAGGCCGGCCAACTGGCCCTGGAGTTGAGCGAATTCTCGCCCCTGGACCTGGTCCACGAAATCATCCAGGGCTACGCCGCAGCCGCCCAGGGCAAGGGCCTGCAACTGTACGCCTGCTTTGATCCCACGCTGCCGGAACGCTTGATCGGCGACGTGACGCGCATCCGTCAGATACTCAACAACCTGCTCAACAACGCGGTGAAGTTCACCGACTACGGGCGCGTGGTGCTGCGGGTCAAAGTACTGGGCCGCGACGGCGAGCGTTCCAGCCTGTTGTGGCAAGTCTCGGACACCGGCAAAGGCATCGCTCAGGAAGACCAGGCGATGATTTTCGAACCGTTCTACCAGAGTGAAGGCAACACCAATGTGGTCGCCGGCACCGGCTTGGGCCTGCCGATCTGCCAACGCCTGACGGAGTTGATGAACGGCAATATCCGCATGGTCAGCGAACTCGGCCTGGGCAGCAGTTTCAGTCTGATCCTGCCGCTGGAAGAGGCCCCCACCCCGCCCATGCCCCCCCTATTGGCCGAGACTATCTACGTGGCCTCGCCGATTCCGGAGTTGGCCAACTCGGTCAGTGGCTGGCTGCGTCGCTGGGGCGCCAGGGCCCAGACCGGCCTGCCGACCCTGGCGGACAATCATCTACTGCTGCAAGTGCACCCCGGCAGCATCGACCCGTTGCTGGTGCCCGAGTGGCCGGGCCCGGTGATTCACGTCAGCAGCAACGCCTGCACGGCCCTGGAGGCCGACGCCGGTGCCTGGCACGTCAACCTCAACCACCTGGGCGCTATTCATCAGGCCGTCAGCCAGGCGCAAGGGCTGTGGGTGGCCCGCGCCGATGAGCACACGCGCCAGCGTGACCTGAATAAACTCAACCTGCACCTGCTGGTGGCCGAGGACAACATCATCAACCAGCTGATACTGCGTGACCAACTCGAAGAGCTCGGCTGTACCGTGGAGCTGGCGGCCGATGGCCGGGAAGCGTTGCAGCTGTACACCGCCGGCAACTTCGACGTGGTGTTGACGGACGTGAACATGCCCCATATCAACGGCTATGAATTGGCGCGCGAACTGCGCCGCCAGGGCTGCCCGTTGCCGATTATCGGGGCCACCGCCAACGCCATGCGCGGCGAGGCCGACCTGTGCCTGGCCGCCGGCATGAACCACTGCCTGGTCAAACCCTTTGCGTTGCGGGCTCTATTCAACTCCCTGGCGCCTTATGCACGGATCACCCATGAAGCCCCTTAGTATTTTGATTGTTGAGGATCATCCCCTGCAGCACATCTACCTGCAGCACCTGCTCAGTGAGTTGGGGGAGTTCATGCTCGAAACCGCCGCGGATGGCAAAGAAGCGCTGGAGCAGCTGCGCCAGCGGGATTTCGACCTGGTACTGACCGACCTGCTGATGCCCGGCATGGACGGCGTGCAGTTTATCCAGTGCCTGGCCAGCCTGCGCTGCAAGCCGGCGCTGGCGATCATGAGCGCTGCGTCGCGACGCATGTTGATGGCGGCCAGCCTGGTGGCAAAAAACCTCGATGTGGAGGTGATCGGGCTGATCTCGAAACCGGTTGCCGCCGATGCGTTGCGCAGCCTGGTGGAACAACTCAGGAACAGGGTGTGCAAGCCCTCCCCCGCAATGCCCGAGCACGTGGACATCGACCGTCACAGCCTGATCCAGGCCATGAGCGCCGGCCAGTTCCAGGCCTGGTTCCAACCGAAAAAATCCCTGGCCAACGGCCGTATCGTCGCCGCCGAAGCGTTGGTGCGCTGGATGCACCCCGAGCAAGGCGTGATGCTGCCGGGTGCCTTCCTGCCGGCGATCAAGGCCTTCGAACTGGAGGAACGACTACTGTGGCTGGTGCTCAAGCAGGCGATCCACGCCCAGGAACACTGGCGCCAGCGTGGCTATGAAATCCCGGTGTCGATCAACCTGCCCACCCACCTGCTCAACAGCCACGACCTGGCGGACCGTTTGCTGGAGTTCGTGCTGCACCACGATGGCATCCCGGGGATGATCTGCTTCGAGTTGATGGAGTGCTCGGTGCCGCAGGACATCAGTAACTTCTATGCCGGTGCCTGCCGCCTGCGCATCAAGGGGTTCGGGCTGTCCCAGGATGATTTCGGCAAGGGCTACAGCTCGTACCTGAACCTGGTGTCCACGCCGTTTACCGAACTCAAGATCGACCAGGCGCTGGTCCAGGGCAGCCATGACAACGAAGGCATTGCCCAGGCGTTGGCGAGCATCATCGCGCTGGGCCGCAAACTCGGCCTGACCGTGGTCGCCGAAGGGGTGGAGACGCCCCAGCAACTGGCGCTCCTGCGCAAGATCGACTGCAACCAGGTGCAAGGTTTTCTGATCTCCCACGCGGTGTCGCCGGATCAATTTCAACAACTACTGAACAATGATGGCCCTGCGACATCTCACTAGCAGCCGGCCCCGGATTATTTACCCCGTATTAAGGAGTAAGCTCCATCCAGTGCCGATTTATCCTGCGCCCGCGGAAACCCTTGATGAAGCACAACAACGCGATCCTCGAAGCTTTCACCCGCAGCTCATTGCGCCTGAACAAAGGCCTGATGGTGCTGATTGGCATCGCGTTGCTGCTGGTCCTGACCAACTACTGGTCACTGCAACGCGGGATCGAAACCCGCTACGGCGCCACGCGCTTTCACTTCGCGCGGCTGATGGAAAACCTGCAGGAGCAGGAGTCCTATCTCAAGAGCCTGACCCACCCGGGCATCCAGGCCGAACTGTTGCGTGCCACCCATGTGCAGGTCAGCCTGAAAAGCCGCATGGTCGACAACCACCGCACGCTGTACGAAGGCCAGAAGTATTCGTTTTCGGTGCCCTTCAGCGCCAAGTTCGATGAGCAACAGGTCAATGTCGCTGCCCGGCCGCAGATTTTCGCGCTGGGCGCCCACCTGACCAGCTACTACAGCGCCTTCTGGTCCTCGTCGCCCTACGAGGCACCACAAACCTTCCTGTTCAATCGTCAGGCGAACTACACCATTACCGTGCCGTCCGTGGGCTACCAACGTCGCGAAAGCACAGAGGACACGGGCAACCTGGTGGCGCTGGTCAACGCAGTGCAACAACGCCTGGAGCAGACGCCCCAGCCCCTGGAACAAAACCGTGTGTATTGGCAAGCCGGTCCCGCCGCCGAACATTTGCTGGCGTATATCGGCCTGCCACTTGGCGGTCAGGAACAGGCGGTAGTCGGCACCTTGCTCGACCTGTCGCGGGTCGACGATGTACAGCGCGCCCTGGATCACTCGGCATTCGATCGCCTCACGTTGATGGGCCCCGACGGCCAGCGGCTGGCCGGGCCCGACGTCGACGCATCGCTCAGCGATGGCGTGCACTTCAACGCCGATGGCTTCGAATTCAAGATGACCCAGGCCGGTGACCGGCCCTGGAGCGCGGTCTACGGCCTGAACTACGCGCACTTCTTCCACTCTGCGCTGTGGCCGCTGAGCAGCCTGGCGTTGTTTCTCGGCGGCCTGATCACCCTCGGCTGGGGCGGCAGCCGCTGGTATCGGCGCCAGGTAATCAACCCGGCGCGCCTGGCCCACGAGCGCATTGCCGAAAGCGTGGCGTTCAGCCGCGTGATCATCGACACCGCACCCACCGGCCTATGCGTGGTGCGCCGCAGCGACGGCAAGGTGCTTATCGAAAACCAGCGCGCCCAGCAATGGCCGGGCACCGCACGCCTGGTAGCGGCCATGGCCGGTACACCTGAGGGCGCCGAGAGCGGCGAGACGCACCTGGAGATCGAAGGCCGGCACCTGCAGATCGGCTTCGTGTCGACCCGCTACCAGGCCGAAGACGTGCGCCTGTATGCGTTCAACGACATCACCCGTCATATCGATGACGCCCAGGCCCTGGAAGACGCCCGCCGCGCCGCCGATGCGGCCAACGAGGCCAAGACCCTGTTCCTGGCAACCATGAGCCATGAAATCCGCACACCGCTGTATGGCGTGCTCGGTACCCTTGAACTGCTCGGGCTGACAGATCTGGACCCGCACCAGAAAACCTACCTGCAGACCATCCAGCGCTCATCCGGCACGCTGTTCCAACTGATCAGCGATGTGCTCGATGTGTCGAAAATCGAATCCGGGCAAATGGCGATAGAAGCCGTGGATTTCTGCCCGCTGGACATGCTCGAAGACACCCTGCACACCTACGCCGCCTTCGCCCAGCGCAAGGGTTTGCAGCTCTACAGCTGCATAGACCCGCAACTGCCGGACTGCGTCATGGGCGATCCGATGCGGATTCGCCAGATTCTCAATAACCTGGTGAGCAACGCCATCAAGTTCACCGACATCGGCCGCGTGGTGATCCGCGCCCGGGTCACGGCACAGGACGCCAACCACGTTGACCTGGAATGGCAAGTCACCGACTCCGGCGTGGGCATCCCCGAGGCGCAGCAGGCCAAGCTGTTCGATCTGTTTTACCAGGCACCGGACACCGCCAGCGAAGGCGGCGCCGGGCTGGGATTACCGATCTGCCGGTGGCTGGCGCAGATGATGGACGGCGAGATCAGGGTGGTCAGCGAGCCGGGCCTGGGCAGCAGCTTCACATTGAAAATGCGCCTGCCGCTGTGTGGCGGTGCCTTGACCAACCTGCCGCTGATCGAGCCCAGCCCGACGCCGGTGTATGTGCAGGCACCGGTGCGCGAGCTGGCACAGTCAATGAGTGACTGGCTCAACCGCCTGGGCATTGCGGCGGCGCTGGCGGCGCCCACCCAGGAACAGGACAATCGCCACGCGGTGCTGGTGGACCTGTTCGCCGGCGACCCCGCGCGGCCCTGGGTCGGCCAGCGCGTGCTGTGCCTGCCAGGTGCGCACAGCCCGCCGCTGCACACGGCCCAGGGTTGGAGGGTGGATATGTACGATGTACGTGCCATCGCCGCCACGGTCTCGCTGGCACAACACGGCAAGCATGAGCAACCGCCTGCGACGCGCCTGCAAAGTGCCGGGCAGTTGGGGTTGCATATCCTGGTGGCCGAGGACAACCCGGTCAACCAGGCGATTATCAAGGAACAGCTGGAAGCACTCGGTTGCTCGGTGTCCTTGGCCGCCAATGGCGAGCAGGCCCTGCACTTGTGGCAACCGCACGCCTTTGACCTGGTGCTGACCGACGTGAATATGCCGTTGATGAATGGCTATGACCTGGCCAGGGCCCTGCGCGAGCACGACCCGCAGTTGCCGATCATCGGCGTGACCGCCAATGCGATGCGCGAGGAAGGCGTGCGCTGCCTGGCGGTGGGCATGAACGCCTGGATCGTCAAGCCCTTGAGCCTGCAAACCTTGCGTGGCCAGTTGATCAAGCTGTGCAAGGTCAAGCCGCCGGTTGCGCCAGCCACCGCGTCATTCAACGACAGCGTGCAGTTATCGGAGAAAATGCGCCCGCTGTTCATCAGCAGCGTGGAGCAGGACTTGCAAGGTATCGACGCCGCCCTGGCACAGCGCGACGCCCACGGTCTTGGCCAACGCCTGCATTCGCTGGCCGGCGCCCTGGGTGCCGTCCAGGCGCTCGACCTGGCCCACGCCTGCATCGAACTGGAAAGCGCACTTAACCGTGGCAGCCTCGACACTGACCTTACGCTCAAGGTGAAAGCGGTCATGCAGCGACTGTCGGCCGTCCTGGAGACTCTCCAGCCCGGGCACTCTTCACTCACTTGAACCGGCACTACGGACGGCCCCTTATGAAAAAATTCAACGTGGTAATCGCCGACGATCACCCGATCGTGTTGCTGGGCGTTCGCGAGCTGGTGGAACGCGACACGCGCTTTCGAGTGGTCGGCGAGGCCGTGTGTTCGGCCGGGCTGATCGATTTGCTGCAGCGCCAGGGCGCCGACATCGTGATCACCGACTACAACATGCCGGGCGACTCGCCCTACGGCGATGGCCTGAAGTTGGTGGAATACCTGAAACGGCATTTTCCACAAGTGCAGGTCCTGATCCTCACGATGATTTCCAACCACCTGATTCTCACCCGCCTGCAAGAGCTGGGTGTGGTCGGCATCATCCAGAAAAGCCAGTTGCACACCGAGATTCAACTGGCACTCCAGGCCATTGCCCAGCAGAGCGCCTATCGCAGCCTGGAACCGCCCAAGACATCAGTGATCGAAACCCTCACCGACTTCGACGAGCGCTTTACCAGCTTGTCGCCCAAAGAGTTCGAGATCCTGCGCTTGTTTATCTCCGGCATGAGTGTCAGTGATATTGCACGCAGCCAGAACCGAAGTTCAAAAACCATCAGCGCACAAAAGATATCGGCCATGCGCAAACTTGAAGTCAACAGCGACCAAGACCTGCTCGCTTATTGCCTGGCGCGTAACATTTTCAACTAAAGAACCACTCGCAAGCCATTCGCTGACAATGGCTTCGCCCTTTATTTTCAGACTCCCCGCCTGTTCTTGACGCGTAGCCAGTGCGCCTGAGTTTCGACTTATAAGAATCGTCTTATTCTGGTCAACGACCTCGCCTTTTACTCTTTCCTGGCAGTTCAGTAGTTACATTCTCCAACTAACACTAACGGACATCATCATGAAGAAGTTTTCCCTGGCTGTTATCGCCTCGGCCATTATCGCCGCATCCGGCAGTGCGTTCGCCGACGATACGGTAGCGCCTACTCCTACCCTGGGCGGCAGCGGCAAAATCACCTTCACCGGCGTGATCAACAACGACGCCTGCTCGGTGGACGGCGCCAACTCCGACCGCACCATCTCGGTCGACATGGGCAACGTCTCGATCAAGGACATGGGCACCGCGGAAAACCCAACCGCAGGTCGCGTTACCGCCAAAGACTTCAACCTGAACGTCAACTGCAACCAGGGCACCAAGGTGGCGATGATCTTTGACGCCAACAACGGCGGTTCGGGCCTGGTGACCGGCAAGAACGTACTGGCCCTGAACCCGGGTTCGGCCACCGCGCAAAACGTCGGTATCGCCCTCCTGGACAGCAAAGGCACGCTGATCGATCTGAGCTCGCCAGCCACCGCACGCATCGAAAGCACCATGCACGGTCAAGGCACTGAAGGCGGCGACGCCACCCTGAGCTTCGCGGCAGCCTACGTCACCACCGGTGCCGCCGGTGCGTCCACCGCCGGTCGCGGTGATGCAACCCTGCCGTTCATCCTGCAATACGAATAACCCCGGCGCCCCGTGCACCAAACGCGCGAGGCCATGCGGCCTCGCCATTCCCTTTTTGATGACACCGGATACCCCTCATGCCGCCTCGTTCTATCGCCATGAGCCTGGTGCTGCTGGGCATGCTTATGGCTACCCAGGCCGCCGCCAGCATTTCACTGAATGCCACCCGTATCGTATTCGATGGCGACCACAGGGAAGCCAATATCACCGTGCGCAACGGTAACCAGGATGTGTTGGTGCAATCCTGGGTCGACATGAACGATGCCAGTGGCAGCCGCGCACCGTTTGCCGTCACCCCACCATTGGCGCGGGTGTTCGCCAAGGAACAGCAACTGCTGCGCATCCTGTATGAGGGCGCCGGCATGCCCACGGACCGCGAGTCGGTGGTGTGGCTCAACGTGCAGGAGATCCCCAAGGCCAGCGAGGCCGAGAACACCCTGCAACTGGCGATCCGCCAACGCATCAAGATTTTCTACCGCCCTGCCGGCCTCGCAGGCAGTGCGTTGCAGGCCCCAGCGCAGCTCGAGTGGCGCCTGGTCAGACATGGCGCACAGACCCTGCTGCGGGTGAAAAACCCGACGCTCTACCACGTGTCCATGGCCGACATCAAAGTGCAGGCGCAACTGGCCAGCGACTCCACCATGATCGCGCCCGGCGAGGAGAAACAGTTCCCGCTCGGCGCCACGCCTGCCAGCGGGCCGGTGCAGTTGTCGTTTTCCAGCATCAATGACTACGGTGCACAGAACGCGTACACCGCGCCCCTGGCCGTCGGTGCTGCCGCCCCCGCGCACGCCACGGAATCACGCCGCAAACCCTAAGCCCCTTTTCTAATCCACAGGCTCACCTCGCGTGCGTGTTTGCGTGCCCGCCTGTTCGCCAACCCGGGATGTCACAGGTCTTCGCATGTCTTTTTTTTCCAGCAACAGGCCCGCGCACGGCGCACTGACGTTGAAGACACTGTCGCTCGCGATGGCCGCCAGCCTGCCGGCCTGGGCAATGGCCGATGAGCCTGCGGAGCGCTTCAACACCACGTTCCTGCAAGGTGCACAGTCCACCGTAGACCTGCAGCAGTTGCTCTCCGCGAACAGCGTGTTGCCGGGCAATTACCGCGTCGACCTGTACAGCAACGAGGTGCTGGTGGGCCGGCGCGATATCGACTTCAAGCGCAACCCCCACAACGGTCGCGTCGAAGCCTGCCTGAACCTCGACCTGCTCAAGCAATTGGGCATCGACCTGGCCCGCTTGCAGGCCGAGGGCAAACTCGACCCGCAGCACCCGCAGGACTGCTACGCCCTGGCCGAGATAATCGAAGAGGCCAACGTGCGCTATGACAGCAGCCGCCTGCGCCTGCTGGCGAGCATTCCGCAAGTGGCCATGCAACGTGGCTTGCGCGGCTATGTCGACCCGCAGCTGTGGGACGAAGGCGTCACCGCCGCCTTCATCAACTACCAGCTCAACAGCAGTCGTACTGCGGGCGACTACGACACCCGCATCGCCAATAACCTCGGCCTGCGCAACGGCATCAACCTCGGCGCCTGGCGTCTGCGCAACGAATCGAACCTGAGTGGCGGTACCGGGCGCTCGAACACCTACACCAGCAACCGCACCTACCTGCAGCATGATGTGACGGCGATCAAGGGTCAGTTCAGCGCCGGTGAAATTTTCTCCGACACCGACCTGTTTGACAGCGTGCGCTATCGCGGCCTGAAACTGGCCTCCGATGAAGGCATGCGCGCCGACAGCGAACGCGGCTATGCGCCCGTGATCCGGGGTGTGGCGCAAACCAACGCGACCGTGGAAATTCGCCAGAACGACTACATCCTCTACACCGCCAACGTCGCGCCAGGGCCGTTCGAGATCAACGACATCTACCCCAGCGGCTCCAACGGCGACCTGCAAATCACCGTGACCGAAGCCGACGGCAGCCGCCGCGTGACGATGCAGGCGTTCTCCAGCCTGCCGATCATGGTGCGTGAAGGCCAGGTCAAATACAGCGTTTCGGCGGGCACCTTCAAGAGCAATGCCGACGGCCTGGCGACCCCGCGTTTTCTCAGTGGCACGCTGGCGTACGGCTTGACCAGCAACCTCAGCGGCATCGTCGGTTTGCAGGCCAGCGAGGACTACAACGCCGTGTCGGTCGGCGCCGGCAAGAACACCTCGCTGGGCGCGTTCTCCCTGGACGCCACCCACTCGTCCAGCAAGGCACGCGGGCAAACCACCCAGGGCAGCAGCGTGCGTGCGCTATATGCCAAGACCTTCGCCGGCACCGACACCAACTTCACCCTGGCCGCCTACCGCTACTCCACCGAGGGCTACCGCACCCTCACCGACCACGTGGAGGACCTCAGCGAAGACGTGCGCGTTCGCACCGGGCATTCAAAAAACCGCACCGACCTGACCATCAACCAGAGCCTGGGACGCAACAGTGCGTTCGGCAGCCTGTACGTGAATGCCAGCGACCAGCGCTACTGGAATCGCGGCGGCTCGCAGAGTTTTTCCGCCGGCTACACCAGCCACTGGGGCGACCTGAGCTACAACCTGGGCGTGACACGCACCAAGCAGATCGTCACCTGGGGCGAACCCAGCAGCGACACGCAGTTGAACCTGTCCGTCTCATTCCCGCTGGGCAGCCAGGCGCGCGCGCCACGCGCCTTTGTCACCACCAGCCGGCAACACGGCGACACCACCACCCAGGCGGGGATCAACGGCTATGTCGCCGACACCAGCGACACGTTCTATTCGGTGCAGGCGGGCCACAGCGATACCAGCGGCGATTCCGGCTCGGTGAATATCAACAGCCGTACCGCCGTGGCCGACGTCAGCCTCGGCTACAGCCAGGGCCAGGGCTACACCTCGCAGAACGTCAACCTCGCAGGTTCGGTGGTGGCCCATGCCGGCGGTATCAACCTGGGGCAAACGGTCAGCGAGACCTTCGCGCTGGCTCAAGTGCCGGGCATCTCCGGGGCGAAGATCAGCAGTTACAGCGGTGTGGAAACCGGATCCAACGGCTATGCGGTGATCCCGACGGCGCAACCTTATCGGGTGAACTGGATCAGCCTCGACACCCGCGACCTGGGGGGCAACGTGGAGATCACCAACGCCACCCAGCAACTGGTACCGCGCCGGGGGGCCGTGGTCGTCGCGCATTACAGTGGCACCACCGGACGGCGAGTGTTGTTCGAGTTGTTTGATGCGCAACGAAAGCCGCTGTCGTTTGGTACCTCATTGGAAGATGCCAACGGCAAGCAACTGGCAATTGCCGACCCGAACGGCAATGCCCTGGCGCTGGTTGAGCAGGACCGGGGCACCCTGACCATCAAGTGGGGCGAACAGCGTTGCCGTGCGAGCTATGTGCTGGCGCCACAGAACAAGGCGTTGAACTACGAGCGACAGCCGTTGGTGTGCCAACCCGATTGATGACGCCTACAGGTGTTCGAGGGTATAGCGCAACGACGCGGGTAACATCGGGCCATGGCCAAGGCCGGGAAAGGTCTGGTAGCGGGTAGTCAGCCCCTCGACACTTTGCAGCCTGACCAGCAAGCGCTTGGCCGCGGCATCATCCTGCGGCGTGGCCGACCTCGTCGGGCCGGCGGGTTCTGCGTCGCCACGCATCAGCAACAGCCTCGGCCGCCGGCCCTGCAGCCGTTGTTGCAAGCCCAGCCCTTCGGCCTCGATCACCCCACTGTTCCACCACAGCGAGGGGCTGGCGGCGGCATACTCATCAAAGGCCTGCGGGCGTGTCAGCAGGGTGTGCAGCACCAGCAGCCCACCATAGGAATGCCCCCACAGCACTTGGCGCGCAGGCTGCACGGCGAGGCGCTGGTTGATCAAGGGCCGGATCTGCCGGGTGAGCAGGTCGAGGAACTGATCGGCCCCACCGCTGGGCACATTCGTCAGTGGGTCGCGTTGCATGCCTTCGCCCACCTGCGGTGTGTAATCGAAGGTGCGGGCATTGCGTTCGATGCGCAGTGGCGTGGCGTACCCCACCGCCACCAGCACCGGTGGCGTCGGGTGGTGGGACAGGCGATTCAACAGCTCGGTATCCAGTGCCGCCATCGCCGCGTTGCCATCCAGCAGGTACGCCACAGGGTTGGCGGCACTGACCTTGGGCGGTTGCCCCAGCCAGATGCGGTAGTGCCGCGCACCATCGGCGGAGTCCAGTTCCAGGGTGCTGAAACGGTAGGCGCTGGCTTCGCGCAATACCGGCGCGTCCATCAACTGGTCCGGTGCCGGCCTGGCATGGGCGCCCTGGGTGACAAGCAAGGCAAGGAAGATCGCGCGCCCCATCAGAACGACGCCGTCAGGCTGGTGTACAGGGTGCGGCCGGACTGGTTATAGGTCGCCGCCCCCGCGCCTTCGATGTTGTTCACCCCCTGGGCGTTGCCCTCGCGCCACAGGCGTTTGTCGAAAACGTTATCGACGCCAGCGGTAACGCTCAGATGCTGGCTGAGGGCGTAGGTGCCGCTCACACCGGCAATGGCATAGGGCGACAGTTGATTGTTGCCGGTGCCGGTGACACGGTTGCCGTGGTAATCGTACTTTTTCGGGGTCTGCTTGCCGTACCAGGCCACGCTGGCCTGCAGGGACAGGGCCTCGGTGGCTTGCCAGTCGAGCATGGAGTTGAGGGTGTACTTGGGCGTGACCGAGAGCACATCGCCGGTCTGTTTGTTTTTCGATTGCAGCATGTAGGTGAAGTTGTTGGTCCAGGTGAGCGACTCGGCCAACGGCAACGTAAGGTTGCCTTCGAGCCCTTCAACCAGTGCCTTGGGCACGTTTTCCCATTGGAAGATATTGGCGTTGGCCGTGGTGCCCGAACCGCCCGAAGCGGTGCCCACCGGCGTCAGGCCGGACTCGATCTTGTTCTTGTAGTCGTTGCGAAAATACGTCAGGCCGGCGACCACCCCGGCAGTATTGCGGTACTCGATCCCCAGCTCCTTGTTGACGCTGGTTTCGGCCTCGAGATCGGCATTGCCTTGCAGGTAGCAGCTCTTGGTCGAGCCATAGCAACCCTGGCCATTGCTGTACAGCAGGTAGTTGGGGTTGAGCTGGTAGAGGTTCGGCGCCTTGTACGAACGGGCAATGCCGGCCTTCAAGGTCAGCGTGTCGGTGAGCACCTGGGACAGGTTCAGCGAGGGGCTCCAGTTGTCGCCGACAATGTCGTGGTGGTCCAGGCGCAGGCCCGGCGTCAGGCGCGTACCGGGGCGCAGCTCGATATTGTCTTCGGCGAACACCGAGAAGATGCGTGACGACGAGGTACTGCTGCGGTTGGTGCTGGTCAGCCCTGCGACACTGCCGCCGGCAGTGGTGGTCTGGGTGTTGGCGCTCGGGTCGTCGAGCCGCGACTCGACCCACTCGGTGCCCAGGGTCAGCACCTGTTCGAAACCGGCGTGCAGCGGCAGGTTGACCTCGCCGTGGGCGGTCAGGTCGCGCAGCACAGTGGTGTAGAAATCGGTGTTGGCGAAGATGCCTTCGGTGCCGCCCGCCAGGCCTTCGTTGATGCGGCTGTTGCGGGTCTTTTCGTATTGCAGGTAGGCCAGGCTGCTGCCGAAATCCCACTCGCCACGATGGGTGGCCGAATAGGTTTCACGGTAGAGGATGTTGGTCTCATGGCCCAGCATGCTCTTCACATTCGCATTGCTGTTGGTGTTCTGGGTATCGCCGGTATAGATATTGCCCTGGCGGCTGAACCCTGCTTCCAGATCGAGCGTCTGCTCGGGGGTGAACTGCCAGCTCAGCAGCCCGTTGACGTCCTTGTTGCGTACACCTTCGCGCCCCGCCGGCAAGGTGCCGACCTGGTTACCGGTGCGCACGGACTCATGGCCGCTGTTGATATCGGCATCGTCGGCATTGGTCTTGGCGATGTTGCCATACACGCGGTAGCTGAGGGTGTCGGTCAGCGGGCCGTTGAGGCCGAAGTTCATGCGCTCGGTCTCACCCTCGGCCGTGTGCTGGGCGAAGTTGTGGTAGATCGTCGCCGAGCCGTGGGTTTCGCTGCCCGGTTGCCGGGTGATGATATTCACCACGCCGCCTGCCGCGCCGTTGCCGTAACGCGCCGCCGCCGGACCACGGATGACTTCGATGCGCTCGATCTGGTCAGCCGGCACCCAGTTGCTGTCACCACGGCTGTCGCGCTCGCCACGCCAGCCGTAACGCACCGAGTTACGGCTGCTGACCGGCTTGCCGTCCACCAGGATCAGGGCGTTTTCCGGGCCCATGCCGCGGATGTCGATCTGGCGGTTGTTGCCGCGCTGGCCGCTGCTGGAGTTACCGGTGAGGTTGACGCCAGGCATGGTGCGGATGATCTCCGAGAGGTCATTGGCCGGGGGGCGTTTCTTGATGTCTTCGGCGGTGATGATCGACACGCCGGGCATCTGCTTGATCTCTTCCTGTGCGGTGCCCAGTACCGTCTGGGTCGGCAGCTCCATCTGCGCGGGGGCTTCGGTTTCAACCGCGAAACTGCTGGCGGGCAACAGGCTGCAAATACTCACGGCAAGCAGGGACAAGCGGAACATGCGCGGATCTCCAAACGTCAGCCCGACCGATAGCGGTGGGCCATCAAAGATCGCCGATGATAATCAGATGCAATTGCGAGTAAAGAACATTAACTTTCTAAACATTCGCCGCGGGCAGGCGCAGGTTCATGCGCAGACCTTGAGTGCCCTGGCTGGCCCACAGCCGGCCGTGCTGCAGTTCGATGGCGCGCCGGGCGATGCTCAGGCCCAGGCCGAAACCGCTGCCCACCGTGCCATCCAGGCGCAGGTAGGCTTCGAAGATGCGCTCAAGATCGCCTTCGGCCACGCCCGGCCCCTGGTCTTCGATCACCAGCCACCAGCTGTCGCCGTCACGCTCGCCGCTCAAGCGCACCACGGCGTGTTGCGGTGAGTGGCGGATGGCATTGCGCAGGATATTTTCCAGGGCCTGGGCAAAGCTGTTGAGGTGCACGTGCACCTGGCAGGCGCTGTCCAGCTCGCAGACCAGCGCATCCAGGGGCCAGCCGGTTTCGAAATGCGCGTCCTGCACCAGCGCTTCCCACACCGAGGCCACCACCACCGTTTCAGCTTCCAGGCGCGGTTTTTCGGTGTCGAGCCAGGCCAGGTTGAGGGAGTCGTCCACCAGCCGGCGCATCTCCTCCACTTCCCGTCCCAGGCGCTGCTCCAGCTGGGCCGGCGACAGGCCGCTTTCACTGGCGATCTTCAAGCGTGCCAACGGTGTGCGGATTTCATGGGACAGGGTGCGCAGCAATTGCCGTTGCTGGTGCAGGCTCTGGCGCAGGCGCCCCGCCATGTGTTCATAGGCGCGTGCCAGCTCGCCCAATTCGTCCGGGCGCTGGGTCACGCGGCTGCTGGCCAGGGGCTCGAGGTCGCCGGCACTCAAGGCGTTGGCGCGCTCACGCAGTTCGTTCAACGGCTGTACCAAATGGCGATACAGCAGCAACCCCAGGCCCAGCGCCAACAGCACCGGTACCACGCCGTGGCTCAATACATGGGTCCAGGGCGTCAGGCCCGGTGGCAACAGGCGCTCCGGCAATTGCATCACCAGCCGCCCGCGCTCGGGGTGCTGGGGGAAGGCGATGCTGACGTAGGGCAATTCATCGTCCAGGCGCTTGCTCATCGGCCAACTGAGCTTGCGCATGAAAGTCAGGTGGCCGACCTGTTCGGCCGTCAGCGGCGTGGTGCCCAGACTGTGCAAGTAGTCATCCAGCACCGCGACCCAGGTGTGCTCGCGCTGCTGCAACGCCAGTCGCCAGCGCTCCAGCGCCTGGGCATCGCCGCGGGCCGCCAGCTGTTCCGCCTCGGCGGCATACGCAGCCAGCGCGATGCGATCCGGCTGTTCCAGAAAGTAGGTGTTGCGCTCCACCTGCAAGCCCCAGCTCCAGACCAGCCACACCAGCAGCAGGCAGAAGCACACTTGCAGCGCCGCCATTTTCCACAGCAGCGGATGACGGCGCGGCATCAGGCGCTGTCGCACAGCAGCACGTAGCCCTGATGGCGCACCGCGTCGATGCGAATACCCTGCACATCGATGGCCGCCAGCTTGCGGCGCAGGTTGCACACATGCACATCGAGGCCACGGTCCAGGCGGGTGTAGGGGCGATGCAGCACCTGTTGGTAGAGGAAAGCCTTGCTCAGCGTCTCGCCCCGGTGCGCGTGCAGCGTGCACAACAGACGGAATTCCGAAGCCGTCAGCCCGGCGGCGCGGCCGTTACAGGTGAAATCGCGTGCGTCGCTGTCCAGTCCCGATGTGGAATGCCGGGCGAGCGGTTTCGCGACCCCGCAATCAATCGCCACGCGACGCAGCAAGGCGTCGATGCGCACATCGAGTTCCGCCAGGCTGAACGGCTTGGGCAAGTAGTCATCGGCGCCCTGGCTGAAGCCGGTGATGCGATCCTGCTCGGCGCCCAGCGCCGACATCAGGATCACCGGGGTGCCGCGCGCATGCCGCAGGCGTGCAAGGATATTCAGGCCGCTTTCATTGGGCAGCATGATGTCCAGCAGGATCAGCTCCACCGGCGAATGCAGCGCCAGGTCCAAACCCTGGTCGCCGCAATGGGTGCTGTTCAAGGCAAAGCCGCGACGGCTCAAATGGTTGCTCAGGTGCGTGCACAGCTCCACGTCATCCTCGATGATCAGGATGCGCGGGGCCGGCGATAAGGTTGGCGCTAGATGATAAGTATTCACAATTACGTCAGTTTCGCATCCGGCGAAACATTTCGCAATGTGGTGAATCCACGCGGGATTAGGCTAAGGTGCCGCCCACGCGCCCTTTCCCTGCGAGACCTCTGCATGCGACCCCTGATCTTCGCCAGCCTGTGCCTGCTGGCAGGCTGCCAACAAACGCCGCCGGCCAACGACCAGCTCGACGCCGTACTCTGGACCCAGACCTCCATCGAACACGAGTTGATCTATCGCCAGGTGTTCGCCAACGCCACCCGCCAGCTCGACGTGGCCCTGGCCGATCCCAGCTGGGACGCGTTGCCCTTCCCGCCCCGCAACCTGAGCGGCCTGCCACCGGCAGTGGTGGTGGATATTGACGAAACCCTGCTGGACAACGTGCCGCTCAATGCCCGCGACGTCATCCATAACCAGGTGTATGGCTACGACCGCTGGAACACCTGGGTCGACCAGGCCAAGGCCCAGGCCCTTCCCGGTGCCGTGGCGTTCCTGCAAGCGGCGAAGCAAAAAGGCATCCAGGTTTACTACCTGACCAACCGCGAACACAGCCAGGTCGCGGCCACGGTGGCCAACCTGCGCCTGCGCGGTTTTCCGGTCGAGAGCAATCAACAGGTGCTCGCCGCCAGCACGCCTACCGGGCACTGCGAAAGCGCCGGCTACGGCAAGAACTGCCGCCGCCAATGGGTCGCCAGCCATGCTCGCGTGCTGTTGATGGCCGGTGATTCCCTGGGGGATTTCGTCCAGGCCGAACGCAACACCCTCGCGGCCCAGCGCAAGGCCGTCGAACCCTATGTGAACTGGCTCGGGCAGCGCTGGTTTTTGCTGCCCAACCCGACTTACGGCAACTGGTACAGCGCGCCCTATGGGGACGATGAAAAGCTGCCGTTCGCGCAGAAACGCCAGCTCAAGCAGCAGGCGTTGCAGTTGCAGGAATAACGCCGGCCTAGTGCAAGCGCCCGCCCAACGGGTACTCGACCGCCAGGCGGATCTGGTTGGCATCCAGTTCCGCCTGGGCCGCATTGCCCCGGTGCACGGCGTGGCGCAGGGTAAAGGCGAGGTTTTTCGCGACACCGGACTGCACCACGTAGCGTGCCTGCAGGTCGCGTTCCCAATGCTTGCCCCCATCACCATAGCCAAGCCATTGGTAGCCGCCGCGAGGATCCATGTGGCGGCCGTCGATGCCACTGCCGCGTACATACAACGCCGCCAGGCTCAGGCCGGGCATGCCATGGGCCGCCAGGTCCAGGTCATAACGGGCCTGCCACGAGGCCTCCCGTGGGGCGTTGAAGTCGGACAACGCCACGGCGTTGCTCAGGTAAATCGCCCCGCGCGTCACGTAGTCGAACGGCGTGTCGCCACTGACTTTCTGATAGCCCACGCCCACACTGTGGGCACCGAACCGATAGGTCGAGAGCAGGCTCCATGTGGTGTTATCGATGCGCCCGGACAACGCCTTGCCGGTGTCCTGGGTGCGATACAGGTTCAGGTCAACGGTCAGTGCCTGGCCGGGAAACAGCGGCCGGGTGTAGACCGCCCCCAGGTAATGCTGGCGCCAGGTGTCTTCATAGACAGCACTGAACACGCTGGCGCTCAGCCCCTTGATTGCGGTATTGCGCACGCCCACCAGGTCAAAGCGATCGCCTTGCCTGCCGTTGGAATAGTTGACGACAAATCCTCGGTCATGGCTGCTGGCGTTGCGGTCGGTGCTCTCATTGAAGTGCCCGGCGAACAGGGTGGTGGCCGGCAATTCGCGGCTGGTCAGCCACCATCCCGTCGCGGTTTCGGGCAGCAAGCGGCTGTCGGACGAGGCAAACACCGGGGTTTTCACCCGCTGCTCGCCGTAGCGCAATTCGGTGGAGGAAAAACGCAGTTTGGCAACCGCACCACCGCGGCTGAACTGCTCCTTGGGGTGGCCGTCATTGTCCACCGCCAATAGCCGTGCCTTCCCGGCGCGCCCACCGCCACTGTCCAGTTGCCAGGCGGAGTAAACGTGCGCATCCAGGCCAAAACCCAGGGTGCCGGTGGTGAAACCCGAGGCGTAGTCAGCCATCAGGCCATAGGCCCATTCTTCCGCCAGGTCGCTGCGCTGGGATCGAGGTTTGTAGGCGTTGCGTGCGCCGTTGCTGAGGGCGCCATGCCGGTAGTCGCGGCGATCGTAGACACTGCGGTTGAGCAGGTTCCACTGACTGTCCTCGATAAAGCCGTTGGCGGTGTCTTGTTCGGCGGCGAAGGCGAGCAGGCTCTGCCCTCCCAATGCCAATAGCAGGGTGCGGGTCGATAGCATCTTCACGATTTGACTCCAGAACGTGTCAGGCAAAGGTGTTCCGCAGGGCGCAGAACACCGTTGGTTCCGTCAGAGGTATTTGAGCATCGCGATGTCGCGACGACGCTGCTTGAGGTCGGCGAACCAGCGTGTCGGGAAGAACAGCAACACCCCGAGTATCACGCTCCACAACCACACCATGGGCAGGTCGTCAAACCCGTAGTAGGTGCCCTGGTTAGCGCCCCAGATCGCCAGCGCGACCAGGTACATGGCCTTGAGCACGTAGAGGTGCAGCAAGTAGAAAAACATCGGCGCCCCACCGTAGATCGCCAGGGTCGCAGTGGCCCAGCGGGCCTGCCACTTCTCGAACAGCGCCAACAGCAGCAGCGACAGGCCCAGGGTGGGCATCAGGAACATCAGCGACGGCGGGTATTTCTTCGCGCTCATGAAGCTCATGAAGGTGCGCAGCGCATCACCGGTCTGCACCCAGGGTTTCTCGCCATACACATTGAGGTAGCGGATAAACACGAACGCGACCAGCAGGCCTGCACCCAGCTTGACCAGGCGCGAGATACGCTCGGCCGACGGCATTGCCTTGCCAAACCACGGGCCGATGCCCCAGCCCAGCAGGATCACACCGATCCAGGGCAATATCGGGTACGTCGTGCGGGCGCGGGTGAATTCGGTAATGTCGATAAACACCCGCTGATGCAGGATCGACCAGGGCACGAAGAACGGCGACTCCGGCCCGACGGTCACGCCGTCGAGCAGGTTATGCCCTGCGACAATCGCCACCCCCAGCACGATCAGCCAGGCGCGCTTGAAGTGCAGCAAACCGGCGAGCACGATCATGCACAGGCCGATACACCAGATCACTTGCAGCCACAACGTCTTGGGTGGGAATTCGGCATTCCAGGCAAAGCACACGAAGGTGATTTCCAGGAACACCAGGAACAGCCCGCGCTTGAGCAAAAACACCGAGGTTTCGCGGGCGCTGTGTTTCTGGCTGTAGAGCCAGGCCGACAAGCCCGTCAGGAAGATAAACGCCGGGGCGCAGATCTCGCTGAGCATACGGGTGAAATACAGGTCCGGGGTGACACTCAAGGCGTCGATCGGGTCGGTGACCTGCCGGTGCAGCAAGAAGGTTTCGCGCACATGGTCGATGAGCATCAACAGCATCACAAAACCACGCAGCGCATCGATAGCCAGCATGCGTGTGGCCGTCGTGACGTTCGTGCGGGCAAGCGTCGGCGCAACAGTGCCCGCCTGACCGGCCAATCCTGAAGAAAGGGTCATATCAATCACTCATGAAGGAGGCAATGAATCAGGCTGACTTTTTCAGCCTGGCGACTTCCGATGCCGGCAGTTGCGACGGCGCGCGAGGTAACGGCGCCTGGCCTTGCCGGCGGTGGAACGACAACGTCGAACTGAAGCGTTTGACGTCAAACCGCTCGGGTTTACCCGCCGGATCAAGACGCTCCCCAGGGCTGTTGTCCTGGTACTCGACGGCCACCACGTAAGTGCCCTGCCAGGGCAGCGTGAAGCTGACGTTGCCGGCGGCATCGCTGCGCTGCTTGAAGACTTCACCGGAGGCGGTTTCCAGCATCACTTCCTGGCCCGTCAGCGGCTTGCCCGCGTAGAACACCCGGAACTGCGCACGGCCCGCATCGGCAACGCCGGTGGGGACGATATCCAGGGTCAGCTCCGGGCTACGGGCCCGCAGGTCACCGACCCAACGCGTGGCCGGGGTCCAGGCGGCTTTCAAGGTCTTGCCGCCTTCCTGCACATCGAACATCGGATAGTGCAGGTCTTGCGCCAGCAGCGAATCCTCTTGCCCGGGCTGCTCCGCCAGCAGGAACGCCTGGCGCTGCAGGCTCAGTTGCAGCGGTGCCGATCGGTCGGCCATCGACCAGGCCTGGAGCTGTCTGAACCGGTCCATTCCCCCCGGCGTGACCTCCAGCACGTTCTTGTCATATTCCCCGTAGTACAAGGCCAAGGGCTGGCCGGGAAGTTGTTCGTACCAAATCTGATGCGCCTCGCTGGCGGTTGCCAACATGAACGCGCCATAACCCAACAGTGCTTTTGCGTTGCTCATTCGCATTTTTTCGCTCCGATTGGTGGTGTTCAACCCAAGGCTGTCGCGGCTGGAAAACACCGCACAACCCTGCGCTCCCTCACTCTGCGAGCATTACAGCGCAGGCCCTTTTGCGTTTTTCGCCGAATTGCACCCACGGATCGGCGCAGACCACTGTTTAAGGGCCCGAAAAAGTGTTTTATGCGGGTTGCGTCGAGATGAGGCGTTTAGCCGAGACTACGGGGGGGCGTGTCCAATTGAGGTGCAAAAGCAGTGAGCTTTGATCGTTCCCACGCCCTGCGCAAAGCTGTGTACCTGATGTACCGAGGTGCCTGCATCGCAGGCAAGCCAGCTCCCACATTTGAACCGGTTCACCCCCTAAAGCGGGGTCAGCTGAAAGACCGCAATCAGGGGCATAGCTATCTACAACGTTGTAGCCACCAACAGTAACCACGATGCGAAGCGAGCCGCCCTTGATCTTGCTTTTGATCTTGATCTTGATCTTGATCTCAGGCGCCCCGTTAAACCACGCTGGCCGGAATTCGACAGTGATTTGGGGGGTAAACCGGCAGGGATGCCGGTTTAGCCGCCCCGCGCCATGGATGGCGCGTGGCGGCGGCCCCCCAAATCACTGTCGGATTACGGGCACACCGAGCCTGGGCGAGGTGCCGAGTGGTGGGGCGAAGGCCTTTTGCTTACTTTTGGGCCTCTCCAAAAGTGAGTCGCTGTAAGAGCGAAACCCTAAGTGGCCGTTACCGCAGCAACGGATATGTACTCATTCCACGCCAACATCCTGGTCGGCTGTCAGGCCGCCATCAGGTTCAAGCCCCCTCCCACAGGAAAGCGCGCGGATTTCAGTGCCGCAGCAACTTGCGCAACGGCACGCCATCCTTGAGCACCGGCGACTTGATCACGATGTAGCTGAAGTACTTGGAGATGCCAATGTTCTTATCCAACAGGCTCTCGACCACTTCCTGGTAGTGCTGGATGCTGCGGGTCATGAAACGCACCAGATAGTCGTAGCCACCGCTGATCAGGTGGCACTCGAGTACCTCGTCCACCAGGCGGATATTCGATTCGAACTTGGCGAAGTCTTCACGTTTATGGTCGCTGAGGGTGATCTCGGTAAACACCGTCACCGAGTCGGTGATCTTGGCCAGGTTCAAGTGCGCCTTGTAGCTGGAAATATACCCGGCCGATTCCAGCCGCTTGACCCGTTGCAGGCAGGGGCTGGCGGACAGGCCCACGGCATCGGCGAGGCTGACATTGGTCATCCGCCCGTCTTTTTGCAGTTCAACCAGAATACTGATGTCGATCCGGTCCAGCTTGACTTGCCCTTCCATCACGTACCTCTTGACTGCCGTTTGTAAGACAATCTTCTAGCAAAATCAGCGCCGTAAAGACAGCTGATGCTGCGCCACCAGATCCGCCATGCTGTTGATGCAGTACTCCGCCGCACAAGGCGAAGGCTGCCGCGCCCGGTGGCGGCCGATCAAACAGCGGTCCAGCGCCCCGTGTGTGCCGACCGACGATCGCGTCACATGCAGCACCGGTTGCAGCTGCGCGCCTCGGTCCGTGAGCCATTGCGGGTCTTCGGCGAGGGAAATGAAATCTTCCGGTGCAATCCCCAATCGCTCGCACAACACCCCGCGGTCCTCGGCATCACGGTCGCCACGCACCAGCAAGCGGTAGAACTTGCGCAGGTACAGCATCGCCCCCGGCGCATCCTCGAACAACGACCAATTGCCCGCCGAACGAGCAAAGCTCATGCCCTCCTCCCAACTGGCGTGCAGCCCCCAACTTTCGGCCAGTTGGCGATGGGCAAAACACAACACGCCACTGAAGCCCAGCTCGGCGAAACGCGGGTAGAGCCTGGCAACCTGCGTGTTGAATTCGGCCAGCACCTGATCCTTGGCCGGCTGCCCGCCACGGCTGTCGAGCAGCGGCTGCAACGCCGCCCACACCCCTGAATCGCGATCCACCAGCACTTCATCGCAATCGATCAGCAACGCTCGATAATCTGTCAGTCCCATGTGGGGTCAAGCCTCCAATGCCGCAGTTGGCCCGTAGCGGGCACAGCCTCAGTTCAAGACCCGTGCCAAGGCGCCGTCGAGGATTTCCAGCGCTTCGTCGACCTGGGCTTCGCTGGTCACCAACGGCGCGAGGAAGCGCAGCACATTGCGATGTACCCCGCACTTGATCACCAGCAAACCACCGGCCCGGGCTGCATCGATCAAGCGTTGATTGAGATCGGCATCCGGGGTGCGGGCCGGGTCATCCTTGATCAACTCCATCGCCAGCATAAAGCCGGTGCCGCGCACATCGCCGATGCGCGAGCAGCGCGCCTGCAAACCGAGCAACCCCTGGCGCAGGCGCTCGCCCAGTACTTGGCTGCGCGCCAGCAACTGCTCCTGCTCGAACGCATCGATCACCGCCAGCGCCGCCGCACAGGCCAGCGCATTACCACCGTAGGTGCCGCCCAGCCCGCCGGGCAGCGGTGCATCCATGATGTGCGCCTTGCCGACCACGCCGGACAACGGCAAGCCGCCGGCCAGGCTCTTGGCCACGGTGACCAGGTCGGGCTGGATACCCGCGTGCTGGAAACCGAACCAGGTGCCGGTGCGACCGAAGCCGGTCTGGATCTCGTCGAGGATCAACACGATGCCATGCTTGTCGGCCAACGCCCGCAACGCCTGGAGAAACTCAGGGGGCGCAGTGAGGAAACCGCCATCGCCCTGCACCGGTTCGATGATGATCGCGGCCACCCGTTCCGGCGCTACCTGGGTCGCCAGCAACTCATCCAGGGCCTTGAGCGCGATGTCGCTGGTCACGCCGCGATAAGCATTCGGGTACGGGGTGTGGAACACCTCCGGCGCAAACGGCCCGAAGTTCTGCTTGTAGGGCTGGCTCATGCCGGTGAGCGTGGTGCCCAGCAATGTGCGCCCGTGGAAACCGCCACGGAAGGCGATGACCGCCGAGCGATTGGTATGGGCGCGGGCGATCTTCACCGCATTTTCCACCGCCTCGGCGCCGGAGGTGAAAAACGCCGCTTTATAGGCTTCCTGGCCGCCGATCATTTCACACAGGCGCTGGGCCAGGGCGAGGTAAGGCTGGTAGGCCACCACCTGGAAGCAGGCATGGGAAACCTTCTGCAACTGGGCCTGCACGGCGGCGACCACCTTGGGGTGGTTATGGCCGATGTTGAGCACACCGATACCGCCGACGAAGTCCAGGTAACGCTTGCCATCCACGTCCCACAATTCGGCGCCCTGGGCGCGGTCGATCACCAGCGGGTGCGCGGTCACCAGGCCACGGGGCACGAACTGCTCGCGCTGACGGAGCAAATGAGGGGTTTCGTCGACTTTGCTATTCATGGCATTTCCCATCGTGAGTCCGGCAACCGGAAGGTGGTTGCGATGCAGTCCAGAGTACGGCCTGCGGGCAACCAACTACGCCGAACTTGCCCCGTGAGAAATTCGGATCAACTGTTTTCGCCCCGCGTTTCAACAGATCCTGCGCCGGGCTTTGGGCGATGATGATGCTTCCGTTTATCCAGCAGGAAATGCCCATGGCCTTGCTCTACAAAGCTGACCCGGTGCGCGGCCGACACTGGCAGGCACTGTTCGCCCAACACGCGCCGGAAATCGAGTGGCGCACCTGGCCCGACCTCGGCAACCCCGACGAGGTCGACTACCTGGCCGCCTGGCAGGCACCGGAAGATCTGGCCCGCGTGCTGCCCAACCTGAAGGTGTTGTTCGCCTTGTCGGCCGGTGTCGATCAGTTGGACCTTGATCGCCTGCCTGCGGGCCTGCCGGTGGTGCGCCTGTTGGATCCGGGCATCACCCGCGGCATGTGCGAATACGCCAGTTGGGCGGTGCTCAGCCTGCACCGGGATATGTTGCGCTACCGCCAGCAGCAGGTTGCGCGCTGTTGGCAGGCGCACCTGTTGCAACCGGCTGCGAACCGGCGCGTGGGGGTGATGGGGTTGGGTGCCCAGGCCCAGCAGATCCTGGCGACCTTGGCCCCCCTGGGCTTTGCCCTGTCCGGCTGGGCGCGCAGTGCGCACCAGGTGTCGGGGGTGGAGTGTTATGCGGGGGAAGCGCAACTGCCGGCGTTTCTCAGCCAGTGCGATATTTTGCTGTGCGTGTTGCCGTTGACGGAGCAGACCCAGGGGATCCTGGACCGGCGCTTGTTTGCGCAACTGCCACGGGGGGCGGGGTTGGTGAATATGGGCCGTGGGGGGCACCTGGTGGAAGAGGATTTGCTCGAGGCGTTGGAGAGTGGGCAGTTGAGTGGGGCGGTGCTGGATGTGCTGCGGGAAGAGCCGGCGGCGCCGGAGCATCCGTTCTGGGGGCATCCGCAGGTGTTGTTGACGCCGCATATTGCGGCGATGACCCAACCGGAGAGTGCGTTTGGGGTGTTGTTGGAGAATATTCGGCGGTTTGAGCGGGGGGAGGAGATGGTGGGTGAGGTGGATCGGTTGCGGGGGTACTGAGTACATATCCGTTGCTGCGGTAACGGCGGCTATTGGTTCCGCCCTTACGGCGGGTCACTTTTGGAAAGAGCCCAAAAGTAACCAAAAGGCTCTCGCCCCACCACTCGGTACCTCGCCTAGGCTCGGTATGCCCTCACTCCGGCTTGAATCCGTGGGCCGCCGTCATGGGCCATCCTTGGCCCAGGACGGCTAACCCGGCGTCCTGCCGGGTTACCCACGAATTCAACCCTGCGTTCGGCCAGCGTGGTTAACGGGGCGCCTGAGATCAGGATCAAGATCAAAAGCAGATCAAGAGCCAGAGCCAGATCAAAAGATTGCTGACTTCGTCAGCGGTTAAGGAAGTAGAAGCCACAACGCGTACGCTTCAATGGTCAGGTCGGCTTTAAGGCCGCCTCGCTTTGGCTTTTGATCTCAAATCGCCCCATCAAACACGCTGGCCGAACGCAGGCTTTGGAGCGTGGGTAACCCGGCAGGACGCCGGGTTAGCCGCGCTGGGCCATGGATGGCCCATCGCGGCGGCCCACGCTCCAAAGCCGGAGTGAGGGCACACCGAGCCTAGGCGAGGTGCCGAGTGTTGGGGCGAAGGCCTTTTGCTTACTTTTGGGCCTTTCCAAAAGTGAGCCGCCGTAAGGGCGGAACCATAAGTGGCCGTTACCGCAGCAACGGATATGTACTCAATCAAAAAGCCGCCCAGCTATCGCAATCCCCACATCCTGAGTCGATCCCCGGCCCCCCAAATCCGGCGTAACCACCCCTTCTGCAATCACCGCCTCAATCGCCCGCAATATCCCATCATGGGCCGCCCGATACCGCCCATCCCCATTGCCCAAGAAGTCCAACATCAATGCCCCCGACCAGATCATTGCAATCGGATTGGCAATGTTCTGCCCGTAAATATCCGGCGCCGACCCATGCACCGGCTCGAACAATGACGGAAACCGCCGCTCCGGATCCAGGTTCGCCGACGGCGCTATCCCGATGGTCCCCGCACACGCCGGCCCCAGGTCCGACAGGATGTCGCCAAACAGATTCGAGGCCACCACCACATCAAACCGGTCCGGCTGCAACACAAACCGCGCACACAAAATATCGATGTGCTGCTTGTCCCACGTCACCTCGGGATAGTTCGCCGCCATCAACGCCGTGCGCTCATCCCAGTAAGGCATGCTGATGGAAATCCCATTGGACTTGGTCGCCGCCGTCAGCTTCTTGCGCGGACGGGTCTGGGCCAGGTCGAAGGCAAACTTGAGGATGCGGTCAACCCCGCGTCGAGTGAACACCGACTCCTGCAGCACGAATTCATGCTCGGTGCCTTCGAACATCTTGCCGCCCACCGAGGAGTATTCGCCCTCGGTGTTTTCGCGGATCACCACAAAGTCGATGTCCCCCGGCGCGCGCCCGGCCAAGGGGCATGGCACGCCGGGGAACAGGCGCACCGGGCGGATGTTCACGTACTGGTCGAAGTCGCGGCGGAACTTGAGCAGCGAGCCCCACAGCGAGATGTGGTCCGGGACTTTGTCGGGCCAGCCCACGGCGCCGAAGTAGATCGCGTCAAAGCCCTTGAGCTGCTCGAACCAGTCCTCGGGCATCATCTGCCCGTGTTCCAGGTAGTAATCGCAGTGGGCCCAGTCGAGCACTTCGATGCTCAGGTCCAGGTCCCAGATCCTGGCGGCCTGTTCCAGTACCCGCAGCCCTTCGGGCAGGACTTCCTTGCCGATGCCATCGCCGGCAATCGCGGCGATTCTGAATGCCTTGCTCATGGTGCATGCCTCGCAAAAATTCAGTTCAAGCCGCCGATATGGAAGGCTTTGACTTCAAGGTATTCGTCCAGGCCGTACTTGCTGCCCTCGCGCCCCAGGCCCGATTGCTTGATGCCGCCGAACGGCGCGACCTCCATCGAGATGATCCCGGTGTTGAGGCCGACCATGCCGAACTCCAGGGCCTCACCAAAACGCCACGAACGCTGCAGGTCCTGGGTGAAATAGTAGGCGCCCAGGCCATACGGGGTGGCGTTGGCCAGGGCGAGGGCCTGGGCTTCGTCGGTAAAGCGCATCAGCGGTGCCACCGGGCCGAAGGTTTCTTCATTGGCCAGCAACATCCCGGCGTGGGTATCGCCGAGTACCGTGGGCTGCACGAACTGGCTGTCGCCGCTGGGGACGGCGCCGCACAGCAGCCGGGCGCCCTGGCTCAGGGCGTCGTCGATATGCCGCGCGACTTTGTTCACCGCTGCGGGGTTGATCAGCGGGCCGATAGTCACGCCGTCGTCCAGGCCGTTGCCGACCTTGAGCTTGCCCACCTCTTCCACCAGCCGCGCCGCGAAACGCGCGTAGATACCGTCCTGCACCAGGATGCGGTTGGCGCACACGCAGGTTTGCCCGGCGTTGCGGAACTTGCTGAGCATCACCCCGGCCACCGCCTGTTCGAGGTCGGCGTCGTCGAACACGATAAACGGTGCATTGCCGCCCAGTTCCAGGCTCAAGCGCTTGATGTGCTCGGCGCTCTGGCGCATCAACAGGCGGCCGACGGCGGTGGAGCCGGTAAAGGAAATCTTGCGCACCGCCGGGTTGCCGGTCAGCTCTTCGCCAATGCCGGCGGGCAAGCCGGTGATCACATTGAACACCCCGACCGGAATACCGACGCGCTCGGCCAGCACCGCCAGGGCCAGGGCCGACAGCGGCGTGAGGTCCGAGGGTTTGACGATGATCGGGCAACCGGCGGCCAGGGCCGGCGCGCATTTGCGCGTGATCATCGCGTTGGGGAAATTCCACGGGGTGATGGCGGCGCATACGCCCACCGGTTGCTTGAGGGTCAGCAAACGCCGATCACCACTGGGCGCGGGCATGGTTTCGCCGTAGACCCGGCGCGCTTCCTCGGCGAACCATTTGACGAAACCGGCACCGTAGCGCACTTCGCCACGGGCTTCGTTCAGGGGTTTGCCCTGCTCGCAGGTCATGATCAGCGCCAGGTCATCGAGGTTGTCGATCATCGCCTGGTACCAGCGCTCCAGCAGCGCCGCACGTTCGGCAGCCGGGCGTGCGCGCCAGGCAGGCCAGGCACGCTCGGCGGCTTCGATGGCGCGGCGGGTGTCCACCGCGTCCATGGCCGGCACCTGGGCAATCACGTGGCCGGTGGCCGGGTCGCGGATGGCCAGGGTGGCGCCGCTGTCTGCAGCGATCCACTGGCCATCTACGTAGGCGAGTTCAGCCAGCAGGCTGGGGTCTTGCAAGCGATTCTTGAGCATGGTCGAGTCCTGATCCGAGACACGCTCCAGTCTAGGGAGGCGCCGCAAACGAGGATGCCGAAAGCGCGGTTAAAGCAGCGTGCCGTGCTGAAATTGCGCCCAGGACGGCAGGCTCTGCTAGGCCGTCAGCGAACCGAGCAAGCCTTGCAAAAAGCGCTCGCCGGCGTCCATCTGGCTGATCTCGATAAACTCGTCGGGCTTGTGCGCCTGCTCGATGCAACCCGGCCCGCACACCACCACCGGTACGTCCAGGCGCTGCTTGAACAGGCCGCCTTCGGTGCCGAACGAAACCTTGGAGGTGCCGGTGCCCGGCGCGGCGAATTGCTTGAGAAAGCGCACCGCCTCGACACTGGGATGGGTGTCGAGGCCAGGATAGACGTTGATCGTTTCGATCTCGATGGCCGCCACGCTGGACAGCTTCTGCGCCTCACGCACGATCACCTCGGCGCGCTCGCGCATCTGCTCCAGGAACGCGTCCAGGTCGTCCGCCGGCAGGTTGCGCACTTCGAAGTCCAGGGTGCACAGGTTGGGCACGATATTCAGCGCCTTGCCGCCGATAATCTGGCCGACATGCACGGTGCTGTAGGGCACGTCATAGTCGTTGTCCTGGGCGCCGTGGCGTTGCAACTGCTGCTGGCTGTCACGCAGGGCGGCGATAAAGTCGCAGGCCACGTGGATGGCGTTGACCGAGCGCGGCGCCAGGGATGAATGCGCCTCCTGGCCTCGGCAGTACGTGCGGTAGGAGCCCTTGCCCTTGTGGCCGAGGACAAACTGCATGTTGGTCGGCTCGCCGATCACACACAGAAACGGCCGCATCGGCGCCAGGTGCAGCACGTCGAGCAAGCGCCGCACGCCGACGCAGCCGATCTCTTCGTCATGGGACAGGGCCAGTTGCAGCGGGCGGTTCAACGTGTGGTCGGCGGCATCCAGCATGGCGTCGATGGCCAGGGCGATAAAGCCCTTCATGTCGCAGCTGCCGCGCCCATAAATGCGCCCGTCCTGAACGGTGGCGGCGAAGGCGGGAAATGTCCAGGCCTGCCCCGCCGCCGGCACCACGTCGGTGTGCCCGGACAGCAGCACGCCGGGCTGTTCCTTGGGCCCGGTGCTGGCGAACAGGTTGGCTTTCTTGCCGCTGGGGTCCTTGACGATCAGCGAGTCGATGCCCTTGCTCAGCAGCAGGTCGCGCACATACTCGATCAAGGCCATGTTCGAGGCCGATGACACGGTGTCGAAGGCCATCAGCTGTTTCAGAATTTCCAATACGCGGGGTTTCATGAGGCCTGGCTCCGTTGCTCGGCAGGTGGGGCGAACCGGGTGATGGAGAATGGCTCGATCGGGGTGCTGGTGCTGCCGGTGGCGAGCAGCTCGGCCATCACATCGCCGACGCCCGGGCCCAGCTGGAAACCGTGGCCGCAGAACCCGAAGGCATAGAACAGCCCGTCGACAGTACCGCTGGGGCCCATCACCGGCAGCGAGTCCGGCAGGTAGCCTTCGATGCCGCTCCACACGCGGATGATGTTCAGGTTGCCGACGCCCGGCAGCAGGCGGCGCATCTGGCTGACCTGGTTGAGGATGCTGCGCGGTTCCACATAGGCGCGGCGGTTGAGCATATCCGGCTTGCTGCGGTAGCCACCGCCGATGACGATATTGCCCCGGGGAATCTGGCGGAAGTAGATCACCTCTTCGGGCACCTTGGTGTACACGCCGATCACCGTGGGCAAGGCATAAGGCACCGGCTCGGTCACGGCCATTTGCGGGCCGTGGGCGTCCAGCGGCACCGGTTCGCCGAACTGCGCCGAGAGCTTCTGGCCCCAGGCGCCGGCGGTGATCAACAGTTGCGCGGCGTGGAACTGGCGGCCGTCGGTGGTGGTGACCTGGAAGTCGGCGCCGACTTTCTGCACCTCGGCCACTTCGGTGCGCTCTTCGATCTGCGCACCCAGGCGCCGGGCGGCGCGGGCAAACGCCGGCGCGGCCAGGCGCGGGTTGGCATGGCCATCGTGGGGCGCGTAGGAGCCACCCTTGACGTCCGGGCCGAGGAAGCCGAAGCGTTGATGCAGTTCGGCGCCACGATAAATCTTCAGGTCCAGTTGTTGCGCTTCCGGTGCGGCGGCGTAGGCCTCCAGCTCGGCAATTTCATCCTCGCGGTAACACACGCGCATATGCCCGCTGGGGATGAATTCCAGGTCGTCGTCGATCAGTTCCGGCAGGCGTTTCCACAGCGCCCAGGAGCGATTAGCCAAGGCCAACTGGCCGAGGAAACGCCCTTGCCGGCGTACATTGCCGAAGTTGACGCCACTGGCGTACTGGCCGATCTGGTCGCGCTCCAGCAGGATCACCGACTGCCCGCGACGGCGCAGAAAAAACGCGGTCGCCGAGCCCATCAGCCCCCCGCCGACAATCACCACATCGGTTTTTTGCACGCTCATGACGAGACCTCCTCGGTGATCAGCATCGACAACGGTTTGACCGGCGCCTGGCCGCGCTGGCGTCCGACCGCCTGCACCGGCACGCCGGCAGCGGCGGCGATCACTTCGGCCCCGGCCTGGGAGCAATAACGCCCCTGGCAACGGCCCATGCCCACACGGCTGAACGCCTTGGCGCGATTGACTTCGCAGGCGCCCTTCTCCTTCACCGTGCGGCGCAGCTCGCCGGCGCTGATCATCTCGCAGCGGCACACGATGGCGCTGTCCGGCAACGCCTTGGCCTGTTCGCTCGGCCACGGGAACGCCCGGGCCAGGCCCAGGCGGAATTGATCCATCACCGCCAGGGCCTGCTGTTGTTCATCCCGCAGGCCGGTGTCCACCGGTTGTTGCAGGTCTTCCAGCAGCGCCAGCGCCACCAGGCGCCCGGCGTGCTCGGCGGCATCGGCGCCGCGAATTTTCGCGCCGTCACCGGCCGCGTACACGCCCTTGACCGAGGTGCGTCCAGCGTCATCCGTGGCCAGCCACCATTGGCTCGATGCCTCATCGAACGCCATGCGACAGCCGGCCAGGTCACCCAGCTGGGTTTCCGGGCGCAGGTGGTAACCCAGCGCAACGGCATCGGCCTGCACCGTGACGGTCTGCCCGTTGCCGGTGGCGAAGCGCACACCGCTCACGCCGTTGGCCGCGTCGCCCATCACTTGCAGCGGCTTGACCCCGAGGTGCACCGCCACCTTGGCGCGGTACAGTTGCGCCAATAGGGTGATCCCGGTGAACAGCACGCCAGGCCGCGCCAGCAGTTTGGGCAAGGCTTTCAGGCGCAGGCTCAAGGCTGAGGTGTCGAGCACCGCCGCCACCTCGGCGCCGGCCTTCACGTACTGGCTGGCGACCAGGTACAGCAACGGCCCGCTGCCCATGAACACCACGCGACGGCCGATGGACACGGCCTGGTTTTTCAACGCGATCTGCGCCCCGCCCAGGCTGTAGGTGCCCGCCAGTTGCCAGCCCTCGATGGGCATCAGGCGGTCGGTGGCGCCGGTGCAGAGGATCAGTGCGTCGTAATCCACCGTGGTGTGGCGGCCCTGGCTCACACAGCACAGTTGCCCCGGCGTGAGGTTCCACACCAGGGTGTCGGGGCGGTAGTCGATGGCGTCGCGCAGGCGGTCGAAACTCTGGTGCAGGGCCTGGGCCTTGGCGGCCTCGCTGCCGTACAGGGTCGCGTAGTCGCGGGTGAAGCCTTCTGGCTGACGCCGATAGATCTGGCCACCGTCGCGGCGGTTTTCATCGATCAGGATCGGTTTGATCCCGGCCGCCAGCAGGGTTTCGGCGCAGCGCACCCCGGCCGGTCCGGCGCCCACAATAACTACCCGTGCAGTGGCCATGTCGCCTCCGGTTGTGTGGTAACGATATCCAGCCCGTCACGGACTTCATTGGAGCAGGCGCGCAGGCGTTCACCGCTGCGGGTCCACACCCAGCAATCCTGGCACGCGCCCATCAGGCAGAAACCGGCGCGGCGGCCGCTGTCGAATTCCGACTGGCGCAGCGCGTTGCCCTGGGTCAGCAGCGCGACCATCAGGGTGTCGCCCTGCAGGGCTTGGACGGCAGCGCCATCCACGGTCAGGCTGACCGTCGGCCGGCCCTGTTCGGCCAGCCTCACAAAACGCGCGCTCATGCATAGGCTCCCACAGTGAGGGTGTTGACGCCCTGCTGGGTATCCAGCAAATGGGCGCTGTCGTGGTGGCAAAGGATTTCACCACCGTCGTCAAGGCGGCGGCGCGGCGGCGCGGTGCGGTTGCACAGACCGTCGACGCGCACCGGGCAGCGATTGAGGAAGGTGCACAGCTGCGGCCCATTGGCCCGCTCGCCGAGCGCCGGCAGCGTGTCGCCTGCAGTACCGCAGGTTTCCAGCCAGCCCTGGCGCAACTCGGGCACCGAGTGAATCAACAGGTCGGTGTAAGGATGGAACGGCGGCTCGGCAAACGCCTGGCGACTGCCGGCCTGGACCTTGCGGCCGCTGTACATCACCACAATGTCATCGCACAGCGCGCGCACGGTGGAAATATCGTGGCTGATAAACAGGTACGACACCCCCAGTTGCTGGCGCAGGTCGCGCAACAGTTCGAGAATCGCCGCACCCACCACGGTGTCGAGAGCCGAGGTCACTTCATCGCAGAGGATCAGGTCGGGCTTGGCCGCCAGCGCGCGGGCCAGGTTGACCCGCTGCTTTTGCCCGCCGGACAGCTCATTCGGGCGCCGTTCGGCGAGGTCCCGGGGCAGGCGCACCAGGTCGAGCAGTTCGCCGATGCGGGTTTGCAGCGCCGCGCCCTTGAGGCCGAAATACATTTTCAACGGCCGACCGATGATGGCCGCCACACTGTGCATGGGGTTGAGCGCGGTGTCGGCGTTCTGGAACACCATCTGGATCCGCCGGAACTGTTCCGGGGTGCGCTCGGCGAGGCTGCCGCCCAAGGGTTGCCCGTCGAAGGCCAGGCCGCCGAGGGCCGGGGTCAGCAACCCCGCCACCACCCGGGCCAGGGTGGACTTGCCCGAGCCCGACTCGCCGATCACGCCGATGGCCTGGCCACGGCGCACGGTGAGGTCGATGTCTTCCAATACCCGAATCGACGGCATGCCGTGCAGGTTCTTGTTGCCGTAGCCGGCGGTGAGGCCGGTGATGGTCAGCAGCGGTACCTCCCCGACGACGCCGCAGGGCGGGCGAATAGTGGTGTCGGGCCGTGCGGCGGCCAGCAGGCTGCGGGTGTAGGCGTGGGTCGGGGCGTTAAGCAACGGTGCGGTGGCGCTCTGTTCGAGGATCTGCCCGCCGTTGAGCACCACGATCTGGTCGGCCATTTGCGCCACCACCGCGAGGTCGTGGGACACGTACACCGCCGTGGCACCGCGCTCGCGCACCACGCGTTTGAAGGCACGCAGCACGTCGATCTGGGTGGTCACGTCCAGGGCGGTGGTCGGCTCGTCGAGCACCACCAGCAGCGGATCGCTGATCAACGCCATCGCCGCCATCACCCGTTGCAGCTGCCCGCCGGAGACCTGGTGCGGGTAGCGCTGGCCGATGCGTTCCGGGCCTGGCAGCGCCAGGTCGCGGAACAGGCCGATAGCCTTGGCGTACAGCTCGGCGCGCGTGCCCAGGCCGTGGATCAGTGCGCCTTCGATGACCTGGTCGATGAGTCTTTTCGCCGGGTTGAACGCGGCGGCGGCACTTTGCGCGATATAGGACACACGGTTGCCGCGCAGGCCCTGCAGTTGGTGTTCGCCCAGGGCGAGCATGTCGTGCTCGCCGACCTGCACCACGCCGCCGGACAAGCGACACCCGCGCCGTGCATACCCCAGCAAGGCCAGGGCGATGGTGGTCTTGCCGGAGCCGGACTCGCCGATCAACGCCAGCACTTCACCTTGTTTCAGGGCAAAGCTCACGCCCTTGACGATTTCCACCTCGCCACGCTCGCCACAGGCGACCACGCGCAGGTCTTCGACGCGAATCAATTCAGTCATTTCAATGGCCTCCCGTGCGTCGACTGCGTCGCGAGGACAGATAGTCGATCAGTAGATTCACGCCGATGGTCAGCGTGCCGATGGCCAGCGCCGGAAGGATGATGGCCAGCGCGCCCTGGTTGAGGCCGCCGATGTTTTCCCGCACCAGCGAGCCGAGGTCGGCATCCGGCGGTTGCACGCCCAGGCCAAGAAAACTCATGCCGCTGAGCAACAGCACGATGTAGCCGAAACGCAGGCCCAGGTCGGTCAGGACCGGGTTGAGCATGTTCGGCAGGATCTCCACACACGCCACGTACAGCCGACGCTCGCCACGGGTACGCGCGACCTGCACGTACTCCAGGGCTTCGATGTTGACCGCCATGCTGCGGGCGACGCGGAAGGAGCCGGGGATATAGCTGATCACGGCCGTACAGATCAGCAGCGTCACCGATGAGCCAAACGCCGAGACCATGATCAACGCGAGCATTTTGCTCGGGATCGAAATAAAGGCGTCCATGATGCGGCTGATGATCTCGTCCAGCCACTTGGGCGAGACCACCGACAACAGCGCACAGCCGGTGCCGAAGGTGCTGGCCAGTAACGCCGCCACCAGCGCCAGCCCGACGGTAAAGCGCGCGCCCACCAGCACCCGGCTGAGCATGTCGCGGCCAAGGTAATCGGTGCCGAATGGATGCGCGAGGCTGAAGCCTTCGAAGATGTTATCGGACACCACCTCCCCCACCGGATGGGGCGCCAGCCACGGACCGAGCAGCGCCACCAGCAGCCAGGCGACACACACCACGCCGCCCAGCAGCCCCAGCCACGACGGGCCGCTGGACACCTTGGCGAGTGCCAGGGCGGAGGAGACAGGCTTGGATTTCGCAATGAGGTTGTTCATTGGTTTCTCAGCCTCGGATTGGACAGGATCGCGCACAGGTCGGCGAGCAGCACCAGGCCCAGGTACGCCGCGCAGAACAACATGGTGCACGCCTGCACCAGCGCCATGTCGCGGTTGGTCACGGCATCGACCATCAAGCTGGCAATGCCGGGGTAGTTGAAAATGGTTTCGACGATCACCACCCCGCCCAACAGGTACGACAGGCTCAGGGCGATGGCGTTGGCAATCGGCCCGATGGCATTGGGCAAGGCATGGCGCAGCACGATGCGGATCGGGCTGACGCCCTTGAGGCGCGCCATTTCCACGTAGGGGCTGTCGAGCTGGTCGATCACGGCGGCGCGGGTCATGCGCGCCATTTGCGCGACGATCACGCAGCACAGCGTCATCACCGGCAAGGCATAGGTGCGCATGAATTGCAGCGGTGAACTGATGTCGCTGGCATAGGAGAGTGCCGACAACCAACCGAGGTTGACCGCAAAGATCAGCACCGCCAGGGTCGCCACCAGGAATTCCGGCACCGCGACCATCGCCAGGGTGATAAAGCTCAGGCAACTGTCGATGCGCCCGCCCCGGCCCATCGCCGAGCCGATGCCGAGCACCAGTGCCACCGGCACCGAGACCAGCGCCGTGGCGCCCGCCAGCATCAGGGTGTTAGGCACCCGGCCCGCCATCAGCTCACCGACCGGCATGGCGTTGGAGACCGATACGCCCATGTCGCCGCTGAGCAGGCTCATCAACCAGTGCAGGTACCGCAACACACCGGGCTGGTCCAACCCCAGTTTCAGGCGCAGGGCCGCCACCTGTTCAGGGGTCGCGAACTGGCCCAGGGATTGTTGCGCCGCGTCCCCCGGCAGTACCGCCGTGATCGCGAACACGACCATGGACACGATCAACAAGGTCAAGGCCCCGGCGCCGAAGCGCCGGCCGATCAACCACAGTGTATTGCTATTCATCCCACCACCCTCCTCAAGCGTCCAACCACACCTGCTCGGCAAACATGTAGCCCATGAAACCGCCCAGTGGGTTGCTGTCGTAGCCTTTGATGCGCTGGTCGACGCCGTCGATATTGCTGATGAACACCGGCACGCCGATGCCGCAGTGGTCGTGCACCAGGACCTGCATGTCGCCATACATCTTGGCGCGCTTGGCGTCGTCGGTTTCGCCACGGGCCAGCATCAGCAACTGGTCGAACTGATCGTTCTGCCAGCCGGACTCGTTCCACGGCGCCTTGGACTGGAAGAACTGCGAGAACATCACGTCGGCATTTGGCCGGGGGTTGATGTTGCCGAAGCTCAGCGGATGCTTCATCCAGTGGTTGGACCAGTAGCCGTCGCTCGGCAGGCGGTTCACGTCGAGCTTGAGCCCGGCCTGTTTGGCCGATTGCTGCAACAGCACGGCGATATCCACCGAGCCGGTGGCGGCAGGCGAGGCCATCACGGGCATGGTGATGCTTTCCATGCCGGCTTTCTTCAGCAGGAACCTGGCTTTTTCCGGGTCGTAGACCGTCTGCGGCAAGTCGGTGTTGAAGTAGCGCGAACCCGGCGCAATCGGGTGGTCGTTGCCCACCACCGCAAAGCCACGGAACACCGCGGACTTGACCTGTTCACGGTCGAGCAGCAGCTTCATGGCCTGGGTGAATTCCGGGCTTTTGCCGGGCAGTTGGTCCTGGCGAATGATCAGGTCAGTGTAGTTGCCCGACGGCGCGTCGACGACGCGATGCTTGGCGCTGGCCTTGATGCGCGTGGTGGAGCGCGGGTTGACCTCGTTGATCATGTGCACATCGCCCGACAGCAGTGCATTGACCCGCGATGGCTCGTCGGCAATCGCGATGAACTCGATCTCGTCGAGGTACGGCAGGCCCGGTTTCCAGTAGTTCTTGTTGCGCACCGCAATCGAACGCACGCCGGGCTTGAACTCGCCCACGGTGAACGGTCCGGTGCCGATGCCTTTACTGAAGTCGCTGGTGCCCTCGGGGACGATCAACAGGTGTGACACCGCTAGGATCGACGGTAACTCGGCGTTGGCCGCGCTGAGGCGGATCTGCACTTCGTTCGGCCCGCTGGCCTTGATCTCGGCGAACTGCTCCATCAGCGGCATGACCTTGGAACCGGTCAGCGGGTCTTTGTGGCGGTTGAGGGAGAACACCACGTCGGCGGCGGTCAGGGCCTTGCCGTTATGGAAGGTCACGTCCTTGCGCAGGGTAATGGTCCAGACGGTGGCGTCGGTGTTGTCGATGCGCTCGGCCAGTTCCAGTTGCGGCACCAGGTGCTTATCGAAGCGGGTCAGGCCGTTGTAGAACATGTAGTGGCGCACATAGTCGGTGGACAGCGCGCCCTTGGCCGGGTCGAGGGTGTCGGCGGTGGAGCTGGACATGCCGGCCACGCGGATCTTGCCGCCTGGCTTGCCTTTGCCGGCCACGGCGGCCTCGTCGGCGAACAGCTTGCCGGCGGCGCCGAACAGGCTGCCGGCACCGGCGGCGGCCACCCCAGCCACGCCCAGCATCTGCAGGGCGTTGCGGCGCGACATGCCACGGTTGAGACGTTCGAACACCCGCAGGCTGTCCTGGCCGGAGATGAGTTCGGGGGTGTTTTTGTTGTCAGTCATAGCAAGGCTACCTGTCGATAATCGGAAGAATCGAGTGCTCACGGATGTCCGGAGCGTCCTGGAAACACAAACGACGGTGACGCAACAACGGCAACTCAGTGCAAATAGTCCTGGAAGCGGTAGTAAGCCCCCACGAACGGCAGGAACCACGGCTTGCCGAAATGCCCGGGAATCGCCGGCCATTCCAGTTCGCGCCAGGGGTTGGCCGCGGTATTGCCGGCCATGACCTCGGCCATTACCTGGCCCATGTGCACCGACATCTGCACGCCATGGCCGCTGTAGCCCATGGAGTGGAACACGCCGCCATGCTGGCCGGCGCGGGGCAGGCGGTCGGACGTCATGTCCACCAGGCCACCCCAGCAGTAGTCGATCTTCACGTGCGCCAACTGCGGGAACATGTTCAGCATCGCCGCTTGCAGGACCTTGCCGCTCTTGGCGTCGGAGACGCTGTCGGACATGGCAAACCGCGCACGCCCGCCAAACAGCAGGCGGTTGTCCGGGGTCAGGCGAAAGTAGTTGCCGATCATGCGGCTGGTCACATAGGCCCGGTGCCGGGGCAGCAACTGGTCGATCAGCGCCTGGGGCAAGACTTCGGTGGCGATGACAAAACTGCCCACCGGCACAATGCGCCGGCGGTACCAGCCGAGGTCGCCATGCTGGCAGGCACCGGTGGCCAGCAGCACTTGCCCGGCGTGCAGTGAACCCTTGGCGGTGTTGACCTGGTAGCCGCCGGCCTGGGCCTGCCAATCCTTGACCTGGGTGTGCTCGTAGATCATCGCGCCGCGCCGCGCCGCCGCTTCGGCCAGGCCGACGCCGAAGCGGCCGACGTGCATCTGCACGCCGTTGCGCTGCAGCAGGCCGCCATGAAACTGCGCCGAATTGACCTCAGCACGGGTCTGTTCGGCACTGAGCAGCTCGACCTCGGCATCCACCTCCTGGCGGATCAGCTCGCAGGTACGCGCCAGGCCTTCGTAGTGCATCGGCTTGGCCGCCAGCTTGAGCTTGCCGTTGCGCACCAGGTCGCAGGGGATCCCTTCCTGCTCGACCAGCGACACCACCGTCTGCACGGCACTTTCATAGGCCTGGTAATAGGCGCGTGCCTTGACGGCACCGAGGCTGGCGTGCAGCCCGGCGTAATCCTGGGCCACCCCGGTATTGCACTGCCCACCGTTGCGCCCCGAGGCCTCGCCGATCACCCGCCCGGCGTCGAGCACCACCACACTGGCGCCCTTGAGCGCCAACGCCCGCGCTGCCGCCAGGCCGGTGAACCCACCGCCGACCACAGCCACATCGACCTGGCTGGGCAAATCACCCTGCCGGGCACCGGTAAACGCCGGTGCGGTGTCGAGCCAATAGGATTCACTGCCCATGTCTTGCCCTCAGAGGTGTGCGATTACAGACCGACCAGCGCCGGCAGCCCACCGATATCGGTGATCTGCTGGTAACCGTAGAACGCGTTACCCGGCACTTCGTGGCCACGGGCAACGAAGGCTTTGTTTTTGATCTTCATGTCATGGGCCGGCATCAGGTCGTAACGGAAGCTGGACGACACATGCAAGATGTCTTCCGGGCCGCACCCGAGGTTGTCGAGCATGAATTCAAACGCGGCCAGGCGCGGCTTGTAGGCCTGGGCCTGCTCGGCGGTGAACACCTTGTGGAACGGCGCGCCGAGCTTGTCGACGTTGGACATGATCTGGCTGTCGCTGGCATTGGAGAAGATCACCAGGGGAATCTTGTCGGCAATTTTCGACAGCCCGGCCGGCACGTCCGCATGGGGGCCCCAGGTCGGCACGGCGTCGTAATACAGCTGGCCTTCCTCGCGAGAGTCGATACCCCAGCGCTTGCAGGTACGAGCCAGGGCGGTCTTGAGGATTTCATCGTACGGGCGCCAGTCGCCCATGACCTGGTCGAGGCGGTAGGCCGAGAAATCCTTGACGAACTGGTCCATCTGCTCGGGCGTGATGCGATCGGCGAACAGCTCGCGGGTCATGGTGCCCATATGGAAGTTGGTCAGCGTACCGTAGCAGTCGAACGTAATGAATTTGGGACGAAGAAAGCTCATTGAGTGCGGTCCTGGAGTTCGTTGAGTGTGACAAGCGTTCGCTGCCCTGGCGGCGCGTCGGCCTCGTTGCAGCACAGGTTCATTACACCACTGTGAAATCAGCATATGCCGTCTAAAAAGACCTGCGCTCAATACAAACCACCGTTTTGGTGGCCGGGCTCAGCAGACTTTGCGGTGCGCGCCAGGCTTGGGCAGGGCCAGTGTTTGTGCGCTTTTAGGGGGCTTTTCGGGGTGCAGAGGCTTAAGCACGGGGGTGGGGGCGGCAGAAAGTGTGGCGGGTTGAACGGTGGGAGGGAGCTGGGTTCCGTGGCGGCCTTCGGGCCGACCATGTCGTTGGGTTTGACTGAGTACATATCCGTTGCTGCGGTCACGGCCACCTAGGGTTCCGCTCTTACAGCGGCTCACTTTTGGAAGGACCCAAAAGTAAGCAAAAGGTCCTCGCCCCACCACTCGGTACCTCGCCTAGGCTCGGTATGCCCTCACTCCGGCTTGAATCCGTGGGCCGCCGTCATGGGCCATCCCTGGCCCAGGACGGCTAACCCGGCGTCCTGCCGGGTTACCCACGGATTCAAGCCTGCGTTCGGCCAGCGTGGTTAACGGGGCGCCTGAGATCAAGATCAAAAGCCAGAGCCAGAGCCAGATCAAAAGATTGCTGACTTCGTCAGCGATTAAGGAAGTAGAAGCCACACCGCGCACGCTTCAATAATCAGGTCGGCTTTAAGGCCGCCTCGCTTTTGTTTTTGATTTGGCATCGCCCCGTCAAACACGCTGGCCGAACGCAGGCTTTGGAGCGTGGGTAACCCGGCAGGACGCCGGGTTAGCCGCGCTGGGCCAGGGATGGCCCATCGCGGCGGCCCACGCTCCAAAGCCGGAGTGAGGGCATGCCGAGCCTAGGCGAGGTGCCGAGTGTTGGGGCGAAGACCTTTTGCTTACTTTTGGGTCTTTCCAAAAGTGACCCGCTGTAAGAGCGGAACCATAGGCAGCCGTTACCGCAGGAACGGATATGTACTCACCCCAAAAAAAAGCGGTCGGCCCGAAGGCCGCCACGGAAGCAAGTGCCCTCGCCACAGACCGCTGAAAAAAATGTGTAGATACTTATGCCCCGATGGCAGTGGGTCAGCTACAGATGTATCCACTGACACGGCCTCATCGGGAGCAAGCCCCCTCCCACATTTGTACCGTGTACACCCTTCCTACTCCAGTTGGCTCCAACGCCAACCCCATGGCATTTGCTGCTGCCCCCCAACCCCAATTAAGTAGTAACTGTGGTCTCGCCCTGCACACCGCGAGGAATCTACCGAATATTCCCGGCCCCCTTGCCAGCCTCCAACCCAGGTGGGATACAAGCAACCTGACACCGCCAAAACAACGCTCCACGGAGGCTCGCCATGTCCGCCCTGCCACACCCCACTTATCTCTACCGCCCAATGACCGCAGCCGATCTGCCGGCCGCCCACGATTTGTCGGTGCAACTCAAATGGCCTCACCGCCTGGAAGACTGGGCAATGTTGCAACGGGTCAGCGACGGCTTCGTGGCAATGGATGGCGAGCGGCTGATCGGCAGCGCGTTCACCTGCCCCCAGGGCGACTACGCCACCATCGGCCTGGTGATCGTCAGCAATGACTACCAGGGCCAGGGCATCGGCCGGCGCTTGATGGAGAAGGCCATTGCCGCTTGCGATACGCGCACGCCGGTCCTCAACGCCACCCTCGCCGGCGCGCCGTTGTATGCCAGCCAGGGGTTCGTCGAGTTCGGCCGGGTGCAGCAGCATCAGGGCCAGGCGGTGGTGCCCGCGCTGCCGACGCTGGCCGACGGCGAAACCTGCCGGGCGCTTAACGCCGATGATCACGCCAGCCTGCTCGCGCTGGCCAAGGCCGCCAGCGGTATGGACCGCCGTGAAGTGCTGCGTGACCTGCAGGTGGAGCACGCCGTGGGTATCGAACGCGACGGCCGGCTACGCGGCTTCGCCCTGCTGCGGCCGTTTGGGCGTGGGCGTTGCATCGGCCCGGTGGTGGCGGAAAATATCGAGCAGGCCAAGTACCTGATCGCCACCTTGCTGGCCCAGGTGCCGGACACCTTTGTGCGCATCGACATTCCCGTTGCCTGCGGCCTCAGCGACTGGCTCGAACAGGCCGGCCTGAAGAACATCGACACCGTCGCGCAAATGGCCCTGGGTACGCCACCCCAGGCCAGCCAAGGCGTCCACCCCTTTGCCCTGATCACCCAGGCGATCGGCTGACTTTTCTCCCGGAGCACTCCCCATGTCATCTCCCCGTATCCTGCTGTTGGCACGCGCCGACGGCAGCCGCGTTGCCACGTCTTTCAACAAAGCCGCCTTGAGCGCGCTGGACCCGTTCGGCGACAGCCGCCAACTCGCCTGGATGGGCGACGATGGCGTGTCAGCCGGCGTGGTGTCCTTCAGCGGCGAAGCGGTGATCGAAGAGTTCCCCCACAGCGAAACGCTGGTGGTACATGCAGGCCATGTCGTGCTCAGTGACGCGGAACAGACCTTGGAATTGGACGTCGGCGCCAGCGCCGTCATCGGCTTCGGCACACGCCTCACGGTGCAGGCCAGTGCAGGCAGCGAATGGGCGTTCTGCGCGGTCGAGCAGGCCGATGCCCCGGTGTGCCCCGGCCTGACCCTGCTCGCGCCGCACACCCTGCTCAACTCCTCCGCCGCGCCGGAACCCCAGATACTGATCGGCCCTACCCCGCAGTGCCGCGCCCTCAACCTGTTCGACGATGCCGTGACCGAGCTGCGCGTCGGCATCTGGGACTCGACGCCCTACGCCCGCCACGGCCGCCCGCACAAACTGCACGAACTGATGCACCTGCTCGAAGGCCGCGTCACCCTGCAGGGCAACGAAGGTGGCGAAGTCACGGTGCATACCGGCGACACCGTGTTCGTGGCCAAGGGCGCGCCCTGCGCCTGGACCAGCACGGTGTACGTGCGCAAGGTCTACGCGGTGAAGTGACTCAGGCCTTCAACGCCTCTTCCAGAAACGTCACCAACGTCTGTACGCGCGGGCTGCGCAGTTTGCGCGACGGCACCAGCAGCAGCACCGGTGCGCTGTCAAAGCTCCAGTCCGCCAACACACGTACCAGGCTGCCGCTGGCCACGGCGTCACTCACGTCCCACTGCGAACGCAGCACCAGCCCCAAGCCTTGCTCGGCCCAACGCCGGGCAACGCTGCCATCGTTGCTCAACAACGCAGGTTCCACGCGCAGGGTCTTGCGGCCCTGGCCTTTGCGCAGGTGCCACAGGGTCACGTCCTCATCATTTTCCCGAATGCAGATGCAGCGATGGGACGCCAGCTCGTCCGGCGCAGACGGCACGCCGTGGGCGTGCAGGTAGGCCGGGCTGGCGCACAACCAGCGCTCGTTTGGTGTCAGTGGCCGCGCGGTCCACAGGCTGTCATTGAGATGGCCGATATGAACCACCGCATCGCTGTCATGGCGATCGGGCCAGGGCGTCTCGCGCAAATCCAGATGCAAACACAGCTGCGGGTGCAGTTTGGCAAACCGCGCCAACAGCGGTGCGATGCGCTGGCGGCCATAGCCAAACGGCGCCGCCACCCTCAAGGTGCCCACCAGGGTTTCATCCTTGTGCCGGAACGACTCCGGCAGCGCCTCAAGCTGTTCCAGCAACAGCGCGCTCTCCCGCGAAAAACGCTCGCCATCCGCCGTCAGGCTGAGGCGCCGCGCATCGCGATTGGCCAGGCTCAGCCCGAGCAGCGTCTCCAACTTGCGCAGGCGCATGGACAACGCCGGCGGCGACACATTCAGGGTGCGGGCGGCGGCGCTCAGCGACTCCGAGCGGGCCAGGGTCACGGCAAGGCGCAGGTCTTCGATGGAAATCATTCAATTTTACTTAATGATTGATGAGTACCGATTGAACCACAGGTTAACAACAGCTGAGTAGAGTGCAGCCTGTCCCCCGCCACACGAGGTCCGCCATGTCCACGCCGATTGCTTCCCTCGACACGCCCGCCGCGCTCGTCGACATCCCGCAGATGCAGCGCAATATCCAGCGCATGCAAGAGCGCATGAACAGCCTGGGCGTGCGTTTGCGCCCGCATATCAAGACCAGCAAGTGCCTGCCGGTGATCCACGCCCAGATCGCCGCCGGGGCCAGCGGTGTCACAGTGTCCACCCTCAAGGAAGCCGAGCATTGTTTCGCCGCCGGCATCCGCGATGTGTTCTACGCCGTGGCCATCGCCCCGGGCAAACTGCCCCAGGCCCTGGCCCTGTGGCGCAAAGGCTGCAACCTCAGCCTGCTCACCGACAGCGTCCCGGGCGCCGAGGCCATCGTCGCTTTCGCACAGCAGCATGACGCACGCTTCGACGTGTGGATCGAAATCGATTGCGACGGCCATCGCTCCGGCCTGGCCGCGCAGGACCCGGTACTGATCGACGTCGCCCGCACCCTCAGCGAGGGCGGCCTGCACCTGCGTGGCGTGATGACCCACGCCGGCTCGAGTTACGAGCTGGACAGCCTTGAACCCCTGCAAGCGCTGGCCGAACAGGAACGCGCACTTTGCGTACACGCCGCAGACACTCTCCGCGCAGCCGGGCTGGCGTGCCCCGAGGTCAGTATCGGCTCCACCCCCACGGCCCTCTCGGCGCTGAACCTGGACGGCGTCACCGAAGTGCGCGCGGGGGTGTATGTGTTCTTCGATCTGGTCATGCGCAACATCGGCGTGTGCCAGGCCGATGAGTTGGCGTTGAGCGTACTGACCACCGTGATCGGCCATCAGCCGGACAAAGGCTGGATTATCACCGACGCCGGTTGGATGGCCATGAGTCGTGACCGTGGCACCCAGCGCCAGCACCAGGACTTCGGTTACGGCCAAGTGTGCAGCGAAGCGGGCGACTGGATCGACGGCGCGCGGGTCACCGCTGCCAACCAGGAACACGGCATCGTCAGCCTGGGCGCTGCCCACAGTGACGCGCTTGTCACGCGCTTTCCCATCGGCAGTCGGCTGCGCATCCTGCCCAACCATGCCTGTGCCACCGGCGCGCAGTTCCCGGATTATCACGCGGTGGAGGCCGATGGCAGCGTGCACACCTGGAGTCGCCTGCATGGCTGGTAATCGCATCCACTCGATTCATAGCCCCCACGCGGCACCGCCGGGCGGGCACTATTCCCAGGCGGTGGCACACGGCGGCGTGCTGTATGTGTCGGGGCAACTGCCGGTACGCGCCAATGGCGAGCACAGCGCCGGGCAACCGTTCGCGGTGCAAGCCTCGCTTGCCCTGGATAACCTGGTGGCGATCCTCGGTGAAGCGGGCCTGAGCCTCGGTGACCTGCTCAAAGTGACGGTCTACGTGGTCGGCATCGAACACTGGCCCGCCTTCGACCGGATCTACGCGTGCTACCTGGGTGAACATAAACCGGCCCGCGCCGTGGTGCCCGTGTCGGTGTTGCACCATGGCTACCTGATCGAAATCGAAGCGGTGGCCCGTGCTACACAGGAGCAGCCTGCATGAACCCGCAAAAAAGCGCTGTGCTGATCATCGGTGGCGGCATCATGGGCGCCTCGTCGGCGTTTTTCCTGCGCCGCCGCGGCTGCTCGGTCACGCTGCTGGAACGCGACCAGATCGGTCAGTACGCCAGCGGTGTGAACTTCGGCAATGTGCGCCGCCAGGGCCGCTACCTGGGGCAACTGGAGCTGGCCAATCGTTCGTGGGCACTGTGGAAGCGCCTGCCGGAGCTGATCGACGACGACCTGGAATTCATCCCCAGCGGCCACATGCGCGTGTGCTATCGCGAAGATGAAATCGCCGAACTGGAGGCCTACGCCGCCGCGCCGGAAGCCGCGCAACTGGACCTGAAAATCTATCGCGGCGCCGAGTTGCACCAGCGTTTCGGTTTCCTCGGCCCCGAGGTGAAAGGCGGCTCCTACGCGCCCCACGACGGCCACGCCAACCCACGCCTGGCCGCGCCGGCGTTTGCCCGCGCCGCACGGCGCCTCGGTGCACGCATCGAGGAAAAAACCGAAGTCGCCGACGTGGAAAAGGTCAACGGCCTGTTCCACGTCACCACCACCGACGGTCAGTTGTTTGTTGCCGAGCAATTGTTGATTACCGCCGGCGCCTGGGCCGCGCGCCTGTCCGAGCGCTTCGGCGAGCCGGTGCCGCTGGAGCCCAACGGCCCGCAGATGTCGGTGACGGAACCGGTGCCCTATGCGCTGAAAACCGTGATCGGTGTGTTCACCAAGCTCAAGGAAGAGGTGATCTACTTCCGCCAGATCCCGCGCGGCAACATCATCGTCGGTGGCGGCGCCCGCTGCACGCCGGACATGCTCAACCGCCGCGCGTTTTTCAAGCCCGAGAGCCTGCTCAACCAGATGCACCAGATGAAACGGCTGTTACCGGGCGCCGAGAAACTGAACATCATCCGCGTGTGGAGCGGCATCGAAAGCTATACACCCGACTCCCTGCCGGTGATGGGCCCCAGCGGCAGCGTGGACGGGCTGTTTTATGCCTTCGGCTTCTGCGGCCACGGCTTCCAGCTCGGCCCGGGCGTGGGGGATGTGATGGCCGAACTGATCAGCACCGGCAGTACCAGCACCTTGATCAGCCCGTTCGATATCCGGCGCTTTACCCAACCTTCGACGGTGCCGGCAAACGCCCCCACCACAGGAAAACTCATATGAGCCTCACCCGCCTGCCGGATTCAGCAGATTATCCCTTGCAGCATTGAATAACGGCATCTTTGCGCGGGAGCCTTTTGCTAGCTTATCCGGACACCGGGCCGTGCTGTTTGCAGCGCCTATTACCGCTCCAGGGAGCCAGTTGGATGACAACTCAATCTTCAAACAGCTACAGCGTTGATGCGCAAACGGCTCACCAGTTTTACATCAACGGGCGTTGGACGTCCCCCGCGATCCCGGCGACGCTGCCGGTGGTCAACCCGGCCACTGAAGCCGTGGTTGCCGAGGTGGCACGCGGGTCTGCCGAGGATGTCGATCGGGCCGTTGCGGCGGCACGCGGGGCGTTCGCAGGTTGGTCTGCAACCCCGGCGGCTGCGAGAGCCCAGGTGCTGGGGAAAATCCACGCACTGATCCTTGAACGCAAAGAGCAGCTGGCACAGGCGCTGTCCCTGGAAATGGGCGCGGCCATCGGTTTTGCGCGGGGCATGCAAGTGCCGCTGGCGGCCGAACACGTGCGGGTCGCCCGTGACCTGCTGTCCAGCTATCGCTTCCAGACCGTGGAAGGCGGCACCGCAATCGAGCGCGAGCCTATCGGCGTGTGCGGCCTGATCACGCCGTGGAACTGGCCGCTGTATCAAATCACCGCAAAAGTCGCCCCGGCCATCGCCGCCGGCTGCACCGTGGTGTTGAAACCCAGCGAACTGTCGCCATTGAGCGCCCTACTGTTTGCGCAACTGGTGCATGACGCCGGCCTGCCGCCTGGGGTATTCAACCTGGTGAACGGCAGCGGTGCCGAAGTCGGCGCGGCCATGGCCGCCCATGGGGATATCGACATGATTTCCATCACCGGCTCCAACCGCGCAGGCGCGTTGGTCGCCCAGGCGGCCGCGCCGACGGTCAAGCGGGTCACCCAGGAACTGGGGGGCAAGTCGCCGAATGTGCTGCTGCCCGACGCCGACTTCGCCAAGGCTGTGCCGCTGGGGGTGATGTCGGCGTTTCGCAACGTCGGCCAGTCGTGCAGCGCGCCGACCCGCATGATCGTGCCAAGAAGCCGCCTGGCCGAAGTCGAAGCCCTGGCGGCGGCTACCGCGAATGCACTGATCGTCGGCGACCCGCAATCGGAACAGACGCAGTTGGGTCCGATTGCCAACGAAGCCCAGTTCCATCGCGTCCAGACCATGATCCAGGCCGGCCTCGACGAGGGCGCCAAACTGGTGTGCGGTGGGCCGGGACGGGCGGCGGGTTTTGACAAGGGCTTCTATACACGGCCGACGGTTTTCTCCGACGTGGACAACGCCATGCGCATTGCCCAGGAGGAAATATTCGGGCCGGTGCTGTGCATCATTGCCTATGAGACGGTGGATGAAGCCGTCGCCATCGCCAACGATACGGTCTATGGGCTGGGCGCCCACGTTCAGGGGCAGGACCTTGATCTTGCGCGGGCGGTGGCTTCGCGTATACGCGCCGGCCAGGTGCACCTGAACCATCCGGCGTGGAATCCGATGGCGCCGTTTGGGGGCTACAAGCGCTCGGGGAATGGGCGGGAGTATGGGGTGCAGGGGTTTGAGGAGTATCTGGAAACCAAGGCGATTGTCGGGTTTGGCGAATGAGTGATGGGCCTTTATCAAGCTCAAAATAACCTATTGATTTTAAAGGGTTAAATTTTCACTCTAAAATCTTGAGTCTTGCATAAACAATTTCAGGCGACCGCATTCTTGTGGTGAGCGGGCTTGTCCCACGCTGGGCTGCGAAGCAGCCCCAAAACCAGCCTCTCCAGAGTGTCTGATACACCGCGTTCCTCTTGACTGGGGCTGCTCCGCAGCCCAGCGCGGGGCAAGCCCGCTCACCACAACAGACCCGCTCACCACAGGGAGATGTGTCAGGGTTTGAAAGGTTGTGTGGATACCTATGCCCTCTCAGCGCATCACACCTTGACGTTCTGCCGGATATTCCAGCCAAACTTCACCGGCCCACCATCCTTGGCGCCATCAGCCCTTTTCCTCAATCGGGAGCGGGCCTACAAGACGTCAACGTCGCGTCAGGAAGTGCCCGACTGCAAATGGCGAAGCTTCCGACACTCATCCCAGTCGCGGCGTCTTTACTCTCTCAACTCCCAAAAAAGGAGTTCAGGAATGACCGTCGCCCTGTTCAAGGATGGCTTCCCATCAACCCACCGCACTACACGCCAACGCATTGAAAGCAGCCTCGACCTGCGGCGGTTGTTTTTCGCCATAGACGCCGACCCGACGTTGATCGGCGCGGGGGTGGTGTATATCGATGGGGATTTCAACGTGGTGGTACTGCGTGAGTTCCAGGCGATTTGCAGTGTGCGGCCGATCAAGGTGGTGCTGCGGGAAGCGCCGAGGTATGTGGGGCCGGTGGAGTTCAAGCGGATGTTGGAGCATGAGCCTCGGGAGTCGGAATGGGTAGCGGAGTCCAAGACCCGCGCCTGACACCCAAGCTCCTCAAGCTCAAGCAAGCCGCACGTAACGCACCAAAACGCATTCCAGCAACAAAGATAAAACCCATCATCGCGACCCATCGCAATGATGCTATTGCAGCAGCACTGGGCCTCGTCAGCAGCGGTATGTCCGGAAACACCAAGACGCTGGCCATCGGTATCTACGAAGAGTTCAGCGAATGAAAAACCGCCAGGAGCCCCTTTACCTTATAGATCCTCGCCCTCTTTGGGCGCGTCACAGACTGGCGTTGTTTGGCGGCCTTATAGCCTTGTGCCTTTCGATTGCCACCACCGGCACCCTGATGAATCTCACCTACTTCGCCCACGCATCCGATGAACTGACCAGTAATGCGTTCTTCATCGCAGGCGGGATTGCGTGTGCGGTATTCGGCGTCGCGCAGAGCTTGGTCCTTCACGGTTACCCACGATGGGTGTGGCTTCAGGTTGGGGTGTTCATCATCTACTTACTGCTCGTATTACCGACAATCCTTTACAGCCCCGATCACCTCCTATTTACCCTTGCCTTACTAAGCCCGCTGATCGGACTTCTCTGCCTGAACAGCAAACGCCAACGACAAATGCGCCGAGAGATGTTGGAAATCAGGCATAAACGCAACAGCGTTATCGCGACCCTGAAACAACAGGGCCGCTGGAAATGGTGGTGACTCTCAGGCCGCCTCGCTCCTTGCCGCCGTATGCCGATTCACCGGCACCGGCAAGCCCAGATGCCCACGCAACGTGCTGTGGCTGTACTCACTGCGAAACAATCCACGCTCACGCAACAACGGCAGCACCTCGTTCGTAAACCGCGCAAAGTCATCCGGCGCACCCACGTGGATATTGAACCCATCCACCGCACCTTCCACAAACCAGCGTTCGATCTCGTCGGCCACGGTCTTGGGCGAGCCGACAAAGCTGGAAAACGGCTTGGCAAAACGCAACGCCGCCTCGCGCAGGGTCAGGCGCTGGTCGCGGGCGACTTGCTTGATGTTTTCGGCATGCCCGCGATAGCCGTTGCTGCCCAGGTCGCCCAGGTCCGGGAAGGGCTCGTCCAGCGGGTACTGGCTGAAGTCGTGGTAGTTGAACGGTCGCCCCAACTGCACCAGGGCCTTGTTCAAATCCAGCTCGCCATTGCGTTCGCGGTCGATGGCCTGGGCCTGTTCGTCGGTGTCGGCAATGATCGGCGAAATGCCCGGCAGGATGGTCACGTGATCGGGGTTGCGTCCGGCGGCGGCGGTGCGTTGTTTGATGTCGCGGTAGCAGGCCTGGGCGTCCTCGAAATTGCCCACGCCGGCAAAAATGCCCTCGGCATAGTTGGCCGCCAGGCTGCGTCCGGATTCGGAAATACCCGCCTGGAAAATCACCGGCTGGCCTTGGGCTGAGCGTGCGATATTCAACGGCCCGGTCACCGAGAAGAACTCGCCATGGTGGTCCAGGCGATGCTGGCGTTGCGGGTCGAGGAACACGCCGCTGGCCTTGTCGCGCACGAAGGCGTCGTCTTCGTAGGAATCCCATAGCCCTTGCACCACCTCCAGGTGCTCGGCGGCGCGGCGATAGCGCTCGGTGTGGTCGATATGCTGCTCACGGCCGAAGTTGCCGGCCGCGCCTTCGAGGCCGGTGGTGACCACGTTCCAGCCGGCGCGGCCGCCGCTGATCAGGTCCAGGGAGGCAAACTGGCGGGCGACGTTGAAGGGTTCGGTATAGGACGTGGTCAGGGTGGCCACCAGGCCGATCTTCGAAGTGGCACCGGCCACGGCCGAGAGCAGGGTCAGCGGCTCCAGGCGGTTGAGAAAATGCGGCGCCGAATCCGGGGTGATGTAGGGGCTGTCGACGATGAACACCAGATCAAACTTCGCTGCTTCCGCCTGTTGCGCCTGGGTGCGGTACCAATTGATGTCCACACTGGCGTCGCCGGGGATTTGCGGGTGCAGCCATTCGTTCTGCGCGGTGCCGACGCCGGTGAGGATGGCACCGAGCCTGAGTTGCCGGGGTAAGTGGGACATCACGATATTCCTCCGTGGATGGCAGCGACGCTGACCTGTGGAGGAGGACCATAAGGCCCATCGACAGGCTTGTGAAATGCTTTGTGGATCTATGCTAATCATTAAAAATAATGATCAAAACAATGCCGGACATTCCCTAAGCGCATAATCAACCCCACGCTCTCCCATCAGCAGACTGACCCGATCGAGCAGCACCGCCCACTAAGCCGTTTGTTAAATCGAGGCGTTGCGCCTAATATCGCAAGCAACATCTTGCATAAAAAAATTACCAAGGCTTGCTCATCACCCAGCCCGCATATTCGAAGGAGTGGCATGCAGATGAAAGAATCCAAAGAAGTGTACGAACGCATCAGTGAACAGTTCGAGGATTTCACCGCCAGGGCCTCTCAACGCAAGGTCGAGGTCGACACCTTCCGTAGCATGGTCGGCAATGTCGAGGGCCTGCATATCCTGGACCTGGCCTGTGGGCATGGCTTCTTCAGTCGCCAGTTGAAGGACTGGGGGGCGGCCAAGGTGCATGGCGTGGATATTTCCGAAAACATGATCTACCAGGCACGGCAAGCCAACGACGGTATCGCCTACGAAGTACGGGACGTGGCGAAGATGGGCCGTATCGGCGCCTACGACATGGTGACGGCGGCCTGGCTGTTCAACTATGCCAGCAGTGTCGACGAACTGAGCAAGATGTTTCAGTCGGCGGCCGACAACCTGAAGCCCGGCGGTCAATTGGTGGCCTACACCGCCAACCCGTCGTTCGAACTGCGAAAAGGCAATTTCACTCGCTATGGGATTGAGGTGTTCGATGAAACCCCGGTCGCCGGCGGGTTCCGCTGCAACGCGCAGTTCATGTCATCGCCCCCCGCACCCTTTACCTACTATCGCTGGGAGCAAGGCGTGTACGAAGAAGCCGCACGGGTAGCCGGTTTCAACCAGCTCACCTGGGTCGCCCCGCTGATCAGTGAACACAGCCGCACCTCCATGGGTGCGGGGTACTGGCAGCTGTTCGAGCGCAACAGCCTGCAGATCGGTTTGACCTGCCGCAAATAATCACGCCGGGGCGGCGACCGGGCGCAATCGCACCCGGATGTCCGCCCCCACCAGACACTGCTCGATGATCGACAAGGGTTGTGCCTGGCCCAGATCGGTCAAGCCATCCAGCGCCAGCAACGGCCGTGCATCACTGCCCAGGAACAGCGGGGCGATGTAGACCAGCCATTCATCCACCAGGCCTGCCGCCGCAAAGGCGCCACACAATACCGGGCCGGCCTCGACCTGGACCTCGTTGCACCCCTCCTCAGCCAGGACCGTCATGACCTCTCGCAGGTCAAGCCCTTCGCCGTCCACCCCGACCTGCCGGAAACGCACACCCGCAGGTGGCGGGTGCAACGGCTGGACGCCGGGCCCATGAAACACCAGGGTCGGTGCCGCGCCATCCAGCACATGGGCATTGGCATCGCCCTTGAGGTGCTGGTCGAGCACCACCCGCAGCGGCGCGGAAAACGCCGTGTGCGGGTCGGGCAGGCGCACCGTCAGGCGCGGGTTGTCCGCCAGCAGCGTGCCACTGCCGGTGAGCACCGCACAGGCCCGGGCGCGCCACACTTGTACATCGTCCCGGGCCTCGGGCGAAGTGATCCATTTGGATTGCCCGTTACCCAGGGCCGTGCGTCCGTCCAGGCTCATGGCCAGCTTGACCCTCAGCCACGGCCGCTTGCGCTCGGTACGCGAGAAAAACCCTTGGTTCAACTCGCGCGCCTCCGGACACGGCAAGTGTTCGACCAGCACCCCCGCCGCCTCAAGCCGCTCAATGCCATGATGCTCATGCTGGGAGCGGTCGACACTGGCGATCACCACTCGCGCCACGCCGGCCCTGATCAACGCGTCGGCACAGGGCGGCGTGCGCCCATGACCGCCGCACGGCTCCAGGGTGACATAGGCGGTGGCGCCCCGCGCATCGACGCCCGCCTCGCGCAGGGCATTGACTTCGGCGTGTGCCTGCCCCGCCCACTCGTGCCAGCCCTGGCCAAGCAGCAGGTCGCCCTTGGCGATCACGCAACCGACCCGCGGGTTCGGCGCCGTGGTAAAGGCGCCGCGGTCAGCCAGTTTCAGGGCGAGCCGCATGAAGTGCATGTCGCGCGCCAGCGCCAGGCTCATGTGCGAACCAGCGCCAACAGGTACACCGCCTCGCCATGCTGGCGCTCGATCACCACCAGGTCCTGCCAGGTGAAACCAAACGCTTCCAGGGTGTCGCGCACGCCCTGTTCGGTGAAGAAATAACCTTGACGCTGGTTATCCATCTCGCGCCAGCCCGGCTCCGGATTGCTCGCGTCGACGCCGAAGACGTTGAGCCCGATCAGCGCGCCAGGGCGCGCGTACTGGCGGATATTGGCCAGGTAACGGTCCCATTCATCCGGATGCTGGTGATGGAAGCAGCCATTGTCGAGTACACCGTCAAACGCCTCCCCCGCCGGTGGCTGCCAATCCTGCAGGGCGCTGCACACCAGGCTGAGACGCTCGCCCCAGCGTTTGCGCAGCAGCGGCCAGCTGGAATTCTCGACGATGTCCAGGCCGGTCACCCGGTGCCCTGCCAGGATGAACTCCGAGGCATCCCGTGCACGGCCGACGCCCACGTCGAGGATGTGCTGGTCCGGCGTCGGCCCCAGTGCCTCGAGGAAAACCCGGGCGGCCTTGGCCATGCCGATGTCCCAGGACCACTCATCTTCACCATGGCTGTAGCGGTGGACAAATGAGGTGTCGAGCGCCCGGCGGTACGTCGATACGTCCATGAATTGCGCTTGCTTGCTCATATCAGGCGGTCCTTGGGTCAAGAGGCGCGACGGGTGGCAATCCCGTAGATCTGGCCATCGTAGGAACTGGCCAGGAAGTCATCACTGGCCACGCTGTGGGTGATGCAGGAGATGCCACTGGCGGTGGGACGCTGCACTTGCTGCCAAGAGCGGCTGGGCAAGTCGAACAGCGCGATGGTGCCGCTGTAGTTCGCGGTGGCAATCACTTCCCCGTCGGCCGAGGCACAAATGCACTTGATGGAATTGCGGTGCGGCGTGTCATAGACCTCGTCACCGGACTCCAGCCACAGGCGCAGTTTCAGGTCGCGACCAATGCTGGCGAAACCGCCGTCGACCCGGCAGCAACCGTTGGAGATGCGCGTGTGGGCATTTTCGATATGCCGCGCGCAACTGAAGTCGCTGATATTGTGCAGGGCGGCGGCGGCCGAGGCGCACACGCTGAACAAGTGATGCTCGTTGGCGGCCACGCCTTTGATCGCGTTGTCGTGCATCGGGATCGACGCCACCAGTTCCAGGCTGTTATCGCCGGCGATGACAAACACCAGGCCTTCGCCGGTGTAGGTTCCGATCAGTGCATGAAGCTGGCCATTGCGCTGGAACGTGGTGCCGCAATTGAGCGGCGAGCGATGCTGATACAACAGGCGCCCGCTGAGGGCATCGAACACCTGGCCCATCTGCCCACCGGTCAGCAGCAGCGAACCGAACGGCAGCAGGAAGTTGCACAGGCTGCCGACGCCGCTCACGGGCTGGTTATCGCGAAACAGCAGGCCCGCGTCACCGATGCTGTATTGCCCGCCCTCGGTGGTCACCACGGCGTTGATGCTCACCGCAGGCTGAATGCCGTCCACGGTCCACTGATCGTGTTCATAATCCCAGGTGGCGTAGCGCGAGCCGAAGGTGGCGAACACCAAGGCGTCACTGCCGACGAACGCACAGCTGCGCGGCCAGACGATGCTCGGCAAATTGGTGCTGCGCAGGCGCTCCAGCTGGGTGCCATCGAAGCGCCAGAGGATCGCCAGGCGGTCATAACTCAAGGTCACCAGCAGCTGTTTTTCGTCGTTCCAGACAATGCGCTTGATCCCGGCGTCGTGGGCAGGAATGGAGCGGATCTCGCCCCCATGGATGATCGAGATGCGCCCTTCATCGTCACCGGCAAACACCACGCCGGCACGGGTAATGGCGACGGTATCGGTCTCGACGCCGCCGATGTCGACTTCATCGCATTGCTCGAAGGTGCTGGTGTCCCACTGGCGCACCGTGCCGTCGTCGCTGCTGGAAATCAGGCGCTTGCCATCCGGCGACCAGACCACGGAAATCACATCGGCCTGATGCCCCCGACAGGTGCCCTTGAGGTTGCCGTCGAGGTCGAAGAGGCGCAGTTGATGATCGCGCGAGCAGGTCGCGATCGACGCACCGTCCGGCGAGAACACCGCCATTTCCACGTCGTCGTCATGCCCCGACAGCACGGCCTTGAGGCGCATGCTCGGCACTTCCCAGACGCGGGCGGTGTAGTCGCTGCTGGCGCTCACCAGGTACTTGCCATCGGCACTGAACGCGCACTGGTTGGCCAGGTGGTCATGGCTGACACGGTGGATCGAATGCCCGGTCTGGGCGTTCCACAGAATGACTTGGTTGTCGTAGCCGGCGGTGGCGATGAACTCACCAGCATGGGCGGCGACGCCGCTGATAGGGCCTATGTGTCTCATCGAAAAGTCCTTTTCCTGGAGAATGAAATCAAAGCTTGATGGTGTGGCTCGACTTGCTGACTTTTGATCGCAGGTAGTTGTGGTTGTGCTTGGTCAGGAACACCCCGGTCGGCACTGAGCTGACCACGTCGATCCCGCCATCGCGCAACTGCTTGACCTTGTCCGGGTTGTTGGTCAGGAGCCGGCAGCGATGCACATCCAGGGCCCTCAGCATGGCGACCGCCGGGGCGAAACTGCGCGAGTCTTCCGGGTGATTGAGCTTCACGTTGGCCTCGTAGGTGTCCATGCCGGCGTCTTGCAGCAGGTAGGTTTCGAACTTCGAATACAGGCCGATACCGCGACCTTCCTGGCGCAGGTAGATCAGGTAGCCGCCTTCGGCATCGAGCGCCTTCAGGGCTTCCTGCAGCTGCGGGCCGCAATCGCAGCGCTGGGAACCGAATACATCACCGGTGATGCATTCGGAATGCACGCGCACCAGGGGCACATCGGCATCGGGCTCACCGGCTCTGACGGCAAAGTGTTCATTGTTCTTGTCAAAGCCCTTGAACCCGTAGAAGTGGGCGTTGACCTCACCGCCAAGAATGGAGATGGGAACTTGCGTATGAAGCGTTACTGGAGTGTCCATGGCATAGCCTCTATGGAAGTGTCGCGTTCTGGCCAGAGTGGTTTTCTACCAAACGGAATCCCATGACATAGATGGGTCTTGGATAACGTCCATGTCGGCGCTGATTGCGCGCAAGATCCCTGAAGCGGGTGAAACTGCCGCCACGGGCTACCCGGTGCCTACCAACATCCAGCACCAGGTCATCGTTGATCTCAGGCCCGCCCGGATAGGCCCGATAATCGTCGGCAACGTACTCTTCCACGTTGCCGGCCATGTCCAGCGCGCCAAACATCGAGGCGCCCTCGAGGAACACCCCGACGGGTGTCGACGTGAGCAACCCCAACTCGATGGTGTTGGCGTACTCGACATTGAAGGTTTCGCCCCAGGGAAACTGAGAGCGCTGCGGCCCTGCCGCGGCGTATTCCCACTGTGCTTCGCTGGGCAGCGCGAACGCCCGCCCGGTGCGTCGGCTCAGCCATTGGGCGTAGGCGTCGGCATCCACGTCGCTGACGCTGTAGACCGGGTGGTTGGCCTGGTGCTGGGGAAAGCGGCCAAAGGCCCAGCCGGTCGGCAGGAACGGATAACCGGTATCCAACAGGAAGGCGCGATATTCGCTGTTGGTGACCGGGTAGCGACCGATGCGAAAGCTCGCCAGGTCGACCCGATGGTTGGGGGTTTCTTTCTCGATCCAACTGCGGTCCAGGCCCAGCCCGGCGTAGGCGGTCATGACCGCATCGACGCGCTGCGGCTCCAGGCCGATCTCGACCTGGGCGGCAGGAACGTCGCACATGGCGGGGCTGAACACGTCGATGCGCGGGTCGCCCTTGTAGCCCAGCACTTCACCGGCGGCGATACGCCTCACCAGGGGTTCGGCAACCGACTCGACCACCCGTAGCAGTTGTTCGATGGGCGCACTCATCAGCTGTCCGGTGGCGTCGGCGATTTGCCGGGTCAGTTCATATTCGACGTAAGCCTGCGGGTAGCCCATCAATACCCGATCAGACACGTTCTTTGGCAAAGGGCTCGGCAGCGTCGGCCAATGCCAACCGTATTGATTCGTCATAGGTACACCTTTATTCCGAGCGAACACATCCACGACCGAGCGCGAAACCGCTCGGCGTGTGGATCAGTCAGGTATCAGAGTCGGTCGAGCAGCAACCTTCGATTGGTCTCGATCATCTCGATTTCGGTGGAGTACACCTCAACCACCAGGCCATCGGGATCTTCGAAGTACACGGCCGTGCGGACGTTGTCCGGACCGTGGTGATAACCCGGCGCGGGGCCATTGCCCTTGACCAGGGTGATGTTGTCGTCGGCAGCCACCTTGTCGGCGATGCGCTTGACATCCTCCGGCAGCGCACGAATGCCGATGTGGTAGCCCGGCGGGTAGACAAAGTCGGGATTGTGCTCGATGAAGAAGTCGAACCCGTTCAACTCCATCACCACTTTGCGTGGCCCCAGGTTGTAGCAATAGTGGGCGCCGAAGATGTCGCGATAAAACGCCTGGGAGGCTTCCAGGTTACGGGTGAGGATGTTGATGTGGGTCAGTTGCGGACGCTGGGATTCCAGCGCGGCCGCCTCGATGGATACGCCTTCCAGGGACCGCCACATTTTGATCGCGGCGGCGAATTTGGAGAAACCGGCCAGCCAGTTTTTCACCGTGTCCGTGGATACGCCCGCGTCAGTGATCGCCAGGCCATGGGGGTAAATGAAACAGGCCGTGCGTTGCAGCAATGCCGCGTTCAGCGGATCGCCGGCAGGTTGCCCGGCGCTGCCTTCGGCAAGGCGCACGATGCTGACCGCCTTGTTGTGGTAGCCATCGGCCAATGCCGCGAGCCGGGCAGTGAGGGTATCGAGGCTGTCTGCCGCCGACACCAGCAGGATAAACCCGTCGGCCTGGGGTAACTGCGCGCCCTCAACGGCAGCGCACAGTTCAAAACCGGCGGCTTTCGCGCAGGTGTTCAACGGCTCGAGAAAGCCGTTCAGACGTGCGGCCGTGTCGGAGCTGTACAAGGTAATAAAGCGCAGCATCAGGCAACCCTCCCCTCAGTGCGGCGACCGATCAACAGGCTGTAGCGCCCGATAGGCTCCTGGACCACCTCAAAGCCCTGGGCAACCATCTGTTCGGCGATCCAGCGGGTGGGATGCAGTTCGCCGTGCACCGTGTTGACCATCATGTGCAGGGAGAAATCCGCCGACAGCGCCGGGTGAATTTCATCGTCTTCCAGGGTCATGCTCAGCACCAGCAACGAACCGCCGTCGTTGACCAATTGGGCCGCCGAGCGGATCAGCGTGCTGGTTTCTTCGCGGGTGAAATAGTGCAGGCAATCATTGACCATGATCACGTCGGCGCTTTCACCTTCGTAGCGGGCCAGGTCCAGCAGGTTACGCTCCTTGAACGTCAGGCGCCCCGCCAACTGGTACTTCTCGACGGTGCTTTCGGCGGACTGGCGCGTGGCGGCCAGGTCCCAGATTTCGCCCTGGACCTGAGGGTGCCGCCGAGCGATTTCGGCGATGTAGGTGCCGTGTCCACCGGCCAGGTCGATGACCTTGCTGGCGGTATCGAACACCGGCAATTCCTTGAGCACATCGACCATGGGTTGACTGAAGCGCACCATCGCATCGTTGAAGGCATCACGTGCGGCAATGTCGTGCTTGAAGCGGTTCTCCTGCTGGAAATCCATGGACTCGGCGCTGCTCAGGATCTCCCCGAGGCGTGGCCAGTTCTGCCACTGCAAGCGCTGGTGGGCAATGATCGGGCCGATGAACTCAGCGCTGCGGCTGACCAGGAAACGCTCGGCCAGGGGCTGGTTGGTATAGGTGTCGGCGGACTTTTTCAACAGGCCCAGGGCGACCAGGCCATTGAGAAAGATCTTCGCCTTGTTGGGCACCCAGCCCAATTGCTGGCTGATCGCGTTGGCGGTAGCCGGGCGGGCGGTGTGATCGAAGAGGTGCTGCGCTACGGCGAAGTGAAGGATGGCGGATTGTCGATACTGGTCGGAGAGTTTTACCAGGTCGACCACGCTGGACAGAGCGGTTACTTCATCGGCGTGCTCATAGATGGTCGTCGGCTTTTGCGCATTCATACAGATTCTCTTCCTTGAATGTTTTTGTCTTCACTGGCGTCGGCGAGCGATGAGTGCTTGGGACGCAGCGTGTTTTTTAACGGTCCGGAGTCGTGTGCAAATGAATGTTTACGAGCAGCTTCCAAAAAGCTAGCTACGATCCTAGTCGTAAGCCCTACAAAAGCAAGGCAAACCTTTTATAATTATTTGCTATTTATAATTACCTATTGATTCCATTTATTTATTATTTTCCTGAGCAGCAAAAATGACTATGCTCATGCCCACTACCCCTTACGCAATGGATGGCGCCAAAGGTCGACGAACTCCAGTGATGCCCTCACTCCCCATGGTTACACGCGATTTATGACCTCCAGACCTGCCGACGATACCCAGTCATCCACCGCTGAACGCATCCTGTTTTTGCTCAAGACCCGTGGCCCGTTGAAAACCACCGAACTGGCGTCCCTGCTGGAACTCACGTTTGAGGCAACCCGGCAACAAATCCAGAAGTTGCAGGCATCGGAACTGATCGTCGGCGTTTCGGCACCCACCTCCGGGGCCGGCCGCCCTTCGTTGAAGTGGGCGCTGACGGACACTGCGCAGAACAAATTCCCCGATTCCCACAGCGTGCTGACCCTGCACCTGATCGAATCCATCGAGGGGGTTTTCGGCAGTGACGGCATCGAGAAAATCATCACCAGCATGGAAGCGACCAACCGCCAGGAGTACGTCCAGGCGTGTTCGCAAGCCTCGTCCCTGGAAGAAAAAGTCGCCATCCTGGTGCGCATCCGCGAACTCGCCGGCTATATGGCGCATATGGAACCCGCAGGTGAAGGTTGGCTGCTGATCGAAAACCATTGCCCGATCTGCGCTGCCGCGCGCAAATGCCAGGGTTTCTGCCGCTCGGAGCTGCAGATATTTCGTGCAGCCATGGGTGACGACACCCTTGTCGAACGCTGCGAACACCTGATCTCCGGGGACCGGCGTTGCGTCTATAACATCCAACCGCGCACCTGACCGCCCCACACCAACCGCCCTAAAGGAATAAGGCCATGACCCCGACTATCGACTTGCTCGCCAACCACCGCAGCGAGCGCAGCTTCCAACCCACGCCCGTCAGCGACGAACACCTGGATGCCATCTTGCGGGCCGGCCACCTGGCGCCGACGTCCTTCAATGCCCAGCATATTTCCGTGGTGGTCGTGCGCGACGCAGGCACCCGCCAACGCATTGCGGCAATAGCCGGCGGCCAGCCCTGGATCGCGTCGGCACCGGTGTTTATCACCCTGGTGGTGGACTTTCACAAGACCGCCGTCGGTGCCGCGCTCAATGGCCAGCAACAGCAGATCCAGCGGCACTTGGAAGGGCTGATCGCCGCCAGCACCGACGGCGGCATCATCCTCAGCACCCTGATGATCGCCGCACGCTCATTGGGGTTGGGCGTGGTGCCGGTGGGCGGCATTCGTGCCAACGCCGAGGCGATGATCGAGCTGCTCGGGCTGCCCGAGCAGACCTTCGCCCTGTGCGGCCTGGCCCTGGGTCATGTGCACGAGCCGGCGGCACAGAAACCGCGCATGGGCATCGAAGCCTTCCGTCACGACGAGCGCTACAACCCGGCCGCGCTCGCACCGGCGATCAGTGCCTATGACCAGCACCTGATGCGCCATTGGCAGATCATCGGCCGTGCGGACGGCCAGTCCTGGTCAAGCACCGTGGGCCGCACGTATGCACGTAACTACCGGCCCGATCTCAAGGCTCAGTTGCTGGCCAATGGTTTGTCCGCTGATTGAGCCTGCTGCGCACCGCCACTGCCCCAGCCCAGCGCCTTGTATAGCGCGATGGCGTTGAGGTAGGACGCCGTCTCGGCATCGGCCACGTCCTTCTTGATCAGGAAAAACGCACGCTGGTTTTCCAGCACCGCCATGTAGGTGCCCGAACCGCTGCGGTAGCGTTTGCTGGCGATGTCGATCGCCTGCTCGGCATGGGTGGCGGACGCCAGCAAGGCGCCCAGGCGGGTCTGGTCCTGCGCCAGGCGCATCAGTGCATTTTCCACATCTTCCTGGGCCTTGAGCAGCGACTGTTGATAGCGCGCCAAGGCACCTTCGGCCTGGGCCTGGGAACCGCGCAGGCGTGCGCGCACGTTGCCCAGGCGAAACGCCGGCCAGTCCACCGACGGCGCCAGCTCATACGCGCGGGACGCGCTGCCCAGGTCGCCGCCACGCAGGGCGAAGAAGCCAATGAAACCGCCCAGGTTCAGGCGTGGGTACAAGTCCGCCGTGGCGGCGCCGACGTCTTCGGTGCTGGCGGCCAGCAGGCGTTCGGCGCTGACCACATCCGGACGATTGCGGATCAACTGGTCGACATCGCCCAAGGGCAGTTGCCGGGCCAGGGGCGCGAGGAAATGCGCCTTGGCCAGGGCCTGCTGTTGACGCGGTGGTTGGCCGGTCAATACGTCCAGGCGATAACCGGTTTCCTGGATCCGCGTCAGCAACGGTGGAATCGCTGCCTCACTGAGCAGCAGGTTGGCATGGGCGTTTTGCTGATCCTCGAATTGGCCGCTGCCGGCGCGCACCTGGGCGCTGGTCAGCGTGAGCGTTTCGCGCCAGGCACTGACCTGGGCCTGGGCCACCTCCAGGCTGCGGGTCAAGCCTTGCTGCTCGTAGTAATAACGCGCCACGTCGGCGGCGATGCTCAACTGCATCAGCGCCAGGTCCGCCTGCGCCGCCTGGGAACGTGCCATGGCCGATGCGGTCAGGCGCTGCAAACGCCCGAACACATCGATCTCCCACTGCACATCAAAGCCGGCGCGATAGGTCTGCGACAGCATCCGCTCCGGTGGCCCACCGTCGAACGGCAACTGCTGCTCCAGGCTGCGGCCATAGGCGGCACGGGCGGTGACGCCGGGATACTGGTCGAGCCGGCGGTCATCGAACACCGCACGGGAGGCCAACAGGTTGGCCTGGGCCTGGCGAATGTCATGGTTATGCGCCAGCGCCGTGTCGATCAGGCGATCGAGCTCGGCGTCGTCAAAAAACGACCACCACTGGGCCTGCACGGGCGCCTGTTGGGCGAACAAGGCCTTTTGCGCGGTGACCAGGCTGATCGGCGGGGTTACGGGCTTTTCGTAATGCGGCCCGACCATGCAGCCGTTGAGCAGCGTCAGCGCCAGCACGGTGGTGACAGTTTTGCCGGGCTTCATGGTTCGCTCCTCAGGGTTTGCGCCAGGGACTGGGCCCGTGGGGTCGCGGCCGCCAGGGAATGCTTGCGGGCCAGCAGGGTGTAGACCGTCGGCAGCACGAACAGGGTGAAGCAAGTGCCGATCAGCATGCCCGATACAATCACCACCCCCAGGCCATAGCGGCTGTTGGCCCCGGCCCCCGAGGCGAACAGCAGCGGCACCAGGCCGACCACCATGGCCGCCGTCGTCATCAGGATCGGCCGCAAGCGAATCTGCGCGGCCTTGCGTATCGCCTCGGAACGGTCGAGGTGTTCCTGGGCCTGCAGGGCGTTGGCGAACTCGACCATCAGGATGCCGTGCTTGCTGATCAGCCCGATCAGGGTCACCAGGCCGATCTGGGTGTAGATATTGATCGTGGCGTAGCCCAGCGCCAGGGGAATCAGCGCGCCGCTGATGGACAGCGGCACGGTGATCAGGATGATCAGCGGGTCCATCAGGCTTTCGTACTGCGCCGCCAGTACCAGGTAGATCACGATCACCGCCGCCAGGAACGCCAGCAGCAGCGCATTGCCTTCCTGGGTGTACTGCCGCGCATCGGATTGCCAGTCGTAGCTGAACCCTACGGGCAACTCGGCGGTGACGCCCTCCAGGAACGCCACGGCGTCGCCCAGGGTGACCCCGGCCGCCGGCACGCCCTGGAAGGTCGCGGCGTTCTGCTGGTTGAACTGGGTCAGCTTGTTGGGTTCGACGTGCTCGGACACCTGGATCACCGTCGACAGCGGAATCAGCGTGCCGTCTTCCGTGCGCACATACTGGCGGGTCAGGGCTTCGGGCGTCAGTCGCTCACTGCCCGGGCTCTGGGCAATCACATCATAGGAGCGGCCCTCCAGGCCAAAGCGATTGAGGTAGTTTTCCCCCACCAGCACCGCCAGCGACTCTCCGATGTCCTGCATGCGGATCCCCAGGCTGTTGGCCTTGGCCCGGTCCACCCGCACCTGTACCACCGGGTTGTTATAGTCCAGGTCACTGTCGACCACGGCGAACAACCCACTGTCGCGGGCCTTCTGCTTGATCTGCTCCATGGTTTCGTACAGCACGCGGTAATCCTGGGAGCTGCGCAGCACCAGTTGCACCGGCAGGCCACCGGTGGAGCCCGGCAAGGCAGGCAACTGGAAGGCAAAGATGCTGGTGCCTTCCACATCGTTGGTGGCCGCCTGCAGGTCGACCTGGATCTGCGCGGCGGTGCGCTCGCGCTCGCCCCACAACGTCAGGTTGATGCCGCCAATGCTCGAGGCGATGCCGTCGCTGCCATTGATGATCCAGGTGCTGACGGTTTCCGGCAGGCGCCCATAGACCTCATTCAGCTTGGTGGAAAAGCGCTCGACGTATTCCAGGTTGGCATGTTGCGGCGCCTTGATGGCGGTGAGCAGCCCGGCCTGGTCCTCGGTGGGCGCCAGCTCCCGCTGCGGCAACTGGTACAGCCACGGCAGGCTGATCATCACCAGCAAGGCAAACAGCCCGCTGAGCCAGCGATGCCGCAGCGACAGGTCCAGTACCTTGGCATAACGCAGGGCCAGGCCGTCGAAGAAACGGTTGGCCAGGTGCGCCATGCGCCCTTCCGATTGCTTGGACTGCAGCAGGAACGAGCTCATGACCGGCGACAACGTCAGCGCCACCACGCCGGACACGATCACCGCGCCGGCCAGGGTCAGGGCGAACTCCCGAAACAACGCCCCCGTGAGGCCGCCCATCATGCCGATGGGCGCATACACCGCCGCCAGGGTAATGGTCATGGCGATCACCGGCCCCGCCACTTCCCGCGCACCGACCAGGGCGGCCGCCACCGGGGTCTTGCCCTCCTCGATATGCCGGTGCACGTTCTCCACCACCACAATCGCATCGTCCACCACCAGCCCCACGGCCAGCACCATCGCCAGCAGCGTCAACAGGTTGAGGCTGAAACCGAACGCCAGCATCAGCGCCGCGGCCCCCAGCATCGACAAGGGGATGGTCACCACCGGAATCAGTACCGTGCGCAACGACCCCAGGCACAGGTAGATGACGATCACCACGATCAGCAAGGCCTCGAGCAGGGTCTTCATCACCTCGTCGATGGAGGTCTGGATAAAGCGCGCGGTTTCAAACGCCAGCTCGGCCTTGACGTCCGGCGGCAGGGTCTTGCGCACGTCCGGCAGGAGTTTCTTGATACCGTCGACAATCACCAGCGGGTTGCCGCCGGGCGTCGGGAACAACCCCAGGTGCACGGCCGAAACGCCGTCCATGGTGGCACTGGTTTCGCTGGACGCCGCGCCCAGCTCCACGGTGCCGACATCCTTCAGGCGGACCAGGCCGTTGCCATCGTTGCGCAGCACCAAATCGCGAAATTCATTGACGTTGGTCAGGTCGGTATTGACCCGCAGGTTGGCGACCACGAACAGGCCTTTGACCTTGCCCGGCGCCGCCTGGTAGTTGTTGCGGCGCACCGCGTCGGCCACATCGGCGGCGGTCAGGCCGCGCGCAGCCAGCCGTGCGGGGTCGATCCACAGGCGCATCGCCAGGGTTTGCCCGCCGAACACCTGGACCTTGGCCACGCCCTCGATGGTGCTCATCACCGGCTCCACCACCCGTGCCAGGTAATCGGTCAAGGCCGGGGTCGACAGGGTCGGGCTGGAGAACCCGATATAGGCCACCGCCGTCGACTCGCCGGACGAGCGCTCGATCACCGGGTCATAGGCCTGCTCCGGCAGCCGGAAACGCACCTGGTTGACCTTGGCCATGACTTCCGTGAGCGCCTGGGTCGAGTCACGGTTGAGCTCCATGCGCACCGTGACCACGCTGCGCCCCTGCACCGACGAACTCGACAGGTAATCCACGCCTTCCACCGATGACACCGCCTGGGCAATCGGTTGAGTGACGAAGCCCTGCATCAGGTCGGATGACGCGCCGGGGTATTCGGTGGTCACGGTGATGGTGGAGCTTTCCAGCATCGGGTACTGGCGGATCGGCAGCTGCAACAAGGACATGATCCCCAGCAGCAGGATCAGAATACTGACGACAAGCGCGAGCACCGGCCGCCGAACGAAAATATCGGTGAAAGTCATGAGCGTTCTCTGGGCGAAGAATCAGATGCCCGTCACAGGCGGTTTGGACGCAGGCAGGGCCAGGGTGTCATCGGTCGCCTGCACCGCCATGCCGTCACTGAGCTTGAGTTGTCCGGAGGTCACCACCTGGTCACCCTCGTGCAAGCCTTCCTGGATCTGGACCCAACCGTCCTGGCGCTGGCCGATTTTCACCGCCACCCGCTTGACCACCAGCGTGGCGCCCTGGTCCGGGCGGGCAAGGAAAACGGTATCGCCATAGGCGGTGTAGGCCACCGCCGTTTCCGGCACGGTGAGCACATCGGCCACCTCGGTATCGGCCACTTTGACGCTGGCGTACATGCCCGGCTTGAGGCGGGCGTCCGGGCTCTCCAGCGTGGCCTGCACCTGCACCGTGCGTGAGCGGCCGATCATCGGGTCGACGGCACTGATCCGCGCCTTGAACACCCGGTCAGGGTAGGCGTCGATCAGCACGCCCACGGTTTGCCCGATGACCAGGCGGCGACTGAGCTGCTCATCCAGGGAAAAATTGACATAGAGCACCTGGGTGTTGACCAGGCTGACGATACGATCGCCGACATTGAGGTACTGCCCTTCGTTGACCTGGCGAATCCCCAGCACCCCGGCGAAGGGTGCGCGGATAGTCTTCTGGGCAATCAGTGCCTGGACTTTTTTCAACTCGCCCAAGGCCATGTCATGGGCGGCCCGGGCGTTGTCGAGCTGTTCCTGGGTCGCGGCGTTTTCCCTGACCAGCCCGGTCACGCGCTTGCGGATGATCTCGGCATTGCGCACCTGGGCCTGCAGCCGCAACTGCTCGGCCTGTTCCGGGGCATCGTTGAGTTTGACCAGCACCTCGCCAGCCTTGACCTGGCGGCCCGACTCGAAGTTGATCAAGGTGACCCGCCCGCCGACCTCGGCGGAAACCTGCACCTGGGAGGCCGCTTCCAGCTCACCGACGCCGGCGAAATACACATTGGCCGGGCGCAATTGCACCGCCCCCAGGGCCACCTTGGTCAACGCGCTGGCGGGGGCATCGGCGGATTGGGCCTGGGACGGCGCGCGCGACATCATCACCACCGCGATGACCGCCACCGGAATCAACACCAGGCTGGTTATCTTCTTCTTGTTCATGGACGTCCTTATCACGATGAGTGCATTACGCGCGGTTCACAGCCAGCTGTGGTTAAACAGGAAGAAGGCCAGTACCGCCCAGATCGACAGCACCAGGTGAGTCAGTTGCAACCCCTCCTGGCGAATCCAGTAGCCGAACCACAAGCCCCCCAGCAGCATCGCGAACACAAACGCCGAAAACGCACTCAGGGCGAGGTTGAGCCAGGGCCTTGCCGACAGCAGGCCGTCGCCGAGGATCAAGTGATAACTGCCGGTCCAGGCCGCGAGTGCAGCGACCAGTTGCAGGGCCAGCACCACCAGCAGCGCCAGTTGGTGCAGACGGGGTGAACGCACGGCCCGCACCAGCAAGGGAATGTCGATGGCGGGGCTCTGGCGCAACGGCTCCATGGCCATGGTTGCGCCTACCGCGCCTACCGAGCTGCGAAACGCTTGCCAGTTGTTAAGCACCGCAATGCTCAGCCACAGGCTCAAGCCAACGGCCTGTACGCCCAGGAACACTGACATCGAGTGACCCAGTAACCCTGCCTCCACAGTCATTCAAACCTCCGTATTTGTCGAAAGGGAAATCCAGCCTCAGGTATATACACAAGACATTGCTTGGATAATACGTCGCAGGCGTTTAAATACAAGATTTATCTTTGTGCGGGAGGGGCTTCAGGAAGGTTGGAAACGCTGTCTGGCAGGCGCCCGCCGGGGCGTTCGGCGCAGTCACGCCGAAGCCCGGAAGCGGTTGTGAGGGGGCTGGAGGGGAGTTACTTGCGAGGGATTGTCACGCCGTCCTGGCGGCGATGGCTTCGATTTCCACCAGTGCACCGGGCAATGGCAACGCCACGACCTGCAACGCGGTGCGTGCGGGCTTGTTCGGCTGCTCGGGGGTGCCGAAGAACTGCGTATACCCACGCTGCAACCCGGCGAAATCCAGCTTGCCGCCCGTTTCCTCGGCGCCGACCAGGAATACCCGTAACTGCACGATATCGCCCAGGTCCAGGTCTTGCTGGCGCAGGATCTGGCGCAGCTTGTTGAAGACCGAAACCGTCTGCACTTCGGTGTTGCCAAACACCCCGGGAACCGTTGGATCAACCAGGTCCGGCAAGGTCCCGCTGACAAAGATCAGGCTGGCGGACGCCGGTACGGTGACGGTCTGCGAGATCGGGAAATCGCCGACGCTGGTGCGTTGAATGCTGTCGCTCATGGTGTGTCTCCTTAAGAGGCGGCGAGTGCCGCGACCTGTCGTTGTTGGGTCACGCGTTCAGCCAGTTGCGCGACCACATGCCGCGCCGAGTTGGCCGCCGATTCCTGCCAGATGCCCACGCCGCTTTGCACCAGGCCGTCGCCGGCGAAGTACACGCGGCCGTGGCCTTCTTCGAGCAAGGCGCTGGCATCGGCCGGGAAGTGTTCACGTTGCAGCCACGGGCCTTCGCTGAAGGGGATCTGTTCCCAGGACACCGCCAGCGGGTGACGCAGGTGCCTGGAGTAGCCCGGATGCAGCAGTTCCACCGCTTCCTTGGAGGTGGCGTACTGCTGGTCGAACGGTCGCGCGCCAAACGCATCGGCGCCCTCCCCGGTCACGTAGCCGGCCACCAGCAGGCCCTCGCGGGTGTTGAGGTCGTTGCTCGGGTACCAGAGCAGGCGCGCCGGGTGTTCGATCCACGACAGGCCGCCGTAGGTGCGGTAGTCGGTTTCCCAGAAGCGTGGGGACTGCCACGCCACTTTGGTGGCCTGGTCGCTGCGGGTGCTGAGCAAGGCGGCCTTGATCGGGTCGCTGAAGTCGGTGTCGAGCTTGGCCAGCAATGGCAGCGGCAAGGTCGAGACCAGATAGTCGGCGCGTACCACCTGCTCGCGACCGCTGCGTTGGTCGTGGTAGGTCACGGCCACGCCGTTTTCCAACTGACGGATCTGGCGCACCTGGGCGCCCAGTTGCACGTGATCGCTGACGCGCCGGTAGAAGGCGTCGGTGATGCGGTCCATGCCGCCCACCGGTTGGAACATGGTCGCCGAAAACTCCGGGAATTCGGTGTGCAGCAAGGCGCCCCACAACTCGGGGTGCAGCAGTTGGTCCAGTGCCAACGGGCTGCGGCTGGCGGGCAAGGCGCCGGGATGGGCCGGGGATTCGAGGTGCCCCGAACGGATCGTGCCCTCAAAGGCCAGCTCCTGGGACAGGTCGCCATACACGTGCAAAAACGCCAGCAAGCGCGTGCGTTCCTCGGCGCTCAGCACATCGTCGAGGGCATCGCGCTGCACCGCCTTGGCCAGCAACCCGGACACGTGCCCGCGCGCATCGTTGATCGCCTGGCCGACGCTGAAGGCCGGCTGGTTCACATCCGGCCGCACCTGGGCGCCATGGCTGCTGTTGACCAGCACTTCCAGCGGCACCCCCAGCTCACTGCAATAGTCGAGGATCGTGCGGTGCTGGCTGGGAATCCGTGCAGGCCCGGCGTTGAAGTAATGCCCCGGCTCGAACGCGGCGGTTTGCGTGCGGCCATCCTTGTAGTCCACGCGGTCGCCATGGCGGATTGTCCAGGTGCGACCGCCGACCCGCTCACGGGCTTCCAGCACCTGCACGCTGAACCCGGCGCGGGTCAGTTCCAGGGCGGTGACCAGCCCGGCAATCCCGGCGCCCAGCACCAGCACGCGGGTGCCCTGCCCCAGGCCGTCCTTGAGTTTCAACGGTTGCGGTCGGCGGTGCGATGACGGCCCGAGGCCGAGTACCGCGAGTGCATCCTTGACGGCTTTTTCGCCGCCTACCGCAGCGATGCTCGACAACGCTTCACGTCGTGTCAGTCCCATGTCGATTGCTCCTTAATCCGGTAGGCCCGGTGGGTTGATCAGCGACTTGTCGACGCGTTCCACATCCAGGCCCCAGCGTTGCAGCACCTGCTCGTACTGGCCGCCGGCAATCGCGCCTTCCAGGGCGGTGTGGATCGGCTTGACCAGGCCGTTGTCCTTGCGGGTGGTCACGGCAATGTCCGCCTGCAATGGCCAGCCACCGTTCACCGTGCCGACGCGCTTGATGCCGCCGGTGATCGCCGCCGAATAGGCATACACCGAGTTGGGCCCGAACAGCGCATCGCTGCGCCCCGACTGCACCGCCAGTTGCGCGGCGGCCTGGTCGTCGAAGTACTGCAACAGCGCGGGTTTGAGGCCGGCCTTTTCGTTGGCCTCGTTCCAGGCCAGCAGGACTTTTTCCTGGTTGGTGCCGGAGCCGACGATGATCTTCAGCCCGGCAATATCGGCTGCCTGCTTGATCTCGCTGATCTTGCTGGTGGTCTTGACGTAGAAGCCGAGCACATCCTGGCGATAGGTGGCGAAGTCAAAGCGCTTCTTGCGCGCCTCGGTCACCGTGACGTTGCTGATCACCGCGTCGTACTTGCCCGAGCTGACGCCCAGGGGCCAGTCTTCCCAGCTGGTCTGCACCACATTGAGTTGCAGGCCGAGGCTGTCGGCCACCAGTTGCGCGGTGTCGGCTTCGCTGCCGATGGTGGTCTTGTCGTCGCTGGCCAGCAGCGCCAGGGGCGGCCCTGCCACGCCGGACACGGCCACGGTGAACTTGCCCGGCTGGGCGAACTTGAAGCCCGGCGGGATCTGCGCAATCGCCGCTTCGTTACGCGGCACATGGATGCGTGGGCGGTCGGGGCTGAGGTCGACCTGTTGCACGGCGAATGCGCTTTGCGCAGCACTGACGGCCAGCGCCAGCAGGGCCACGCGGGTGATGTTGATGAACATGGGCAGTCACTCCTTGAACTAAAGCACCTTGCCGAGAAAGGCCACGGTGCGGGGATGTCGGGGTTGGCGGAAAATCTGTTCGGGCGGGCCTTCTTCGATCAACTCGCCGTCGCAGAGAAACACCACGTGGTCGGCCACTTCGCGGGCAAAGCCGATTTCGTGGGTGACGATCACCAGGGTCACGCCCAGCCGGGTCAGGCCCTTGATCACGTCGAGTACTTCGCCCACCAGTTCCGGGTCGAGGGCTGAGGTGGGTTCATCGAACAGCAGCACCTTGGGGTCCAGCGCCAGTGCGCGGGCAATGGCGACGCGCTGTTGCTGGCCGCCGGAAAGCTGGCGTGGGTAGGCATCGACCTTGTCCGCCAGGCCAACCTTGGCCAACAGTGCGGTGGCCTTGGCCTGGGCGTCGGCCTTGCTCCAGCGCTTGTGCGCCAGCGGCGCCTCGGCGACGTTTTCCCAGGCGGTGAGGTGCGGGAACAGGTTGAAGTTCTGGAACACAAAACCGACGTCGATACGGCGCTTGAGAATCTCGCGTTCCTTGAGCTCGTAAAGCAGGTCGCCCTTGCGTCGATAGCCGACGTATTCACCGTCGATGGTGATGTGCCCGCTGTCGATCTTTTCCAGGTGGTTGATGGTGCGCAGCAAGGTGGATTTACCCGAGCCGGACGGCCCGAGAATCACCGTGACCTTGCCCGGATCGATGGTCAGGTCGATGTCTTTCAACACCTGTTGATTGCCAAAGCGCTTGCCCACGCCCTGGATCTGGATACGGCCGGCGCGGGCTTCACTCATGGGTGTTCTCCTTCAGCCAGCGGCGCACGCGTTGCCACGGCGTGGGCGGCAGCACCCTGGCCGTACCCCGGGCAAAATGCCGCTCGACGTAGTACTGGGCGCTGGTGAGCACGGTGGTGATGATCAGGTACCAGACGGTGGCGACGATCAGCAACGGGATCACCGCCTGGGTGCGGTTGTAGATGACCTGCACGGTGTAGAACAGCTCCGGCAGCGCCAGCACGTAGACGATGGAGGTGCCCTTGACCAGGCCGATGATTTCATTGAACCCCGACGGCAGGATCGAGCGCAGCGCCTGGGGCAGGATGATCCGGAAGATCCGCCGCGAGGCCGGCAGGCCCAGGGCCGCCGCCGCTTCATGCTGGCCGGCATCCACACCGATCAGGCCGCCGCGAATGATCTCCGCCGCGTACGCCGCCTGCATCAGGCTCAGGCCCAGTACGGCCACGGTGAATTGGCTGAGCACGTCCACCGTCGACCACTCGGCGAACACCACGCTGGTGAACGGTACGCCGAGGACAATGTGGTCGTACAGGTAGGCGAAGTTGTAGAGGATGATCAGCACCAGCAGCGCCGGCATCGAGCGGAAAAACCAGATGTAGCCCCAGGCCAGGGCCGCCAGCAGCGGCGAGCCCGACAGCCGCGCCAACGCCAGCGCAGTGCCGAGGATGGCGCTGAACACCGTGCTCAGCAGCGTCAGCAACAGGGTCTGGCCGAGGCCACGCAGCACCGACGGCGAGAAGAACCACTGGCCGAACACGCCCCACTCCCAGCGCGGGTTGGTGGCCAGGGAATGGGCGATGGCGAGCAGCACCAGCGCGGCAAAGATCGACCCGGCCCAGCGCCAGGGGTGCCGCGCGGGCACCACCTGCAGGGCTTTGATCGGTGTGGACACACGGGCCTGGCGCAGCGCGCCGGGCGAGTCAATCAGGTCATAGGATTTGGCAACGATGGGCATGATGTATTCCTCGGCCTAGAAGGCATAGGTCAAGCGGGTGTAGTAGTACCCGCCGGTAAAACCGTAGGGCGAATAGGTGCCGTAGCTGCTGACCATGGTGCTGCTCGGTACACCTTGTTTTTTCGGGTAGACGTCGAACAGGTTCTTGGCGCCGATGGCCACGTTGAGGTCTTTGGTGAGGTTGTAGCCAAGATCGAGGTCGGTGATCCACTTGGCGCTGTAGACCCGGTCGAGGCTGCGGTCGGCGGAGACGTTGACCTCTTTGTAAGAGCCGTAGCGGGTCAGGGCCAGGTTGAGGTTGAAGCGTTCGATGCTCCAGTCGCCACCGAGGATCAGCTTGGTGCTGGGCTGCACGCCGGTGATCAGGTTGCGGGCCTGGCGGTCCATCAGGTCATAGGCCGTGCCCAGGATCGTGGTGGATTCCTTGTAATTGAGGATTCTGGTCTGGTTCCAGTTGAACGCGGCGGTCCATTTCAGCGCGCCATAGGGGCCGAGGTCCTGGCTGTAGTTGCCGACCAGGTCCAGGCCTTTGGTGCGGGTGTCGGCGCCGTTGATGAAGTACTGGCCGCCGGAGGTGGAGGTGATGCCATTGCCTTGCAGCACCTGGGTGATTTCCGGGCCGAGCAAGGTGCCCGTGAGGGTGATGCGGTCGCGCAGGTTGATCACGTAGGCGTCGGCGGTGAAGCGCAGGCGATCGCTGGGGGTCAGCGTGAAACCCAGGCTGAAGTTGGTGGAACGCTCGGGTTTCAGTTCCTGCGCCCCCAAGGCCTGGGCAGCGGCCGAACCTACCGGCAGCACGCCGTAGTTGATCGATTGGTACACGCCGTCGACCACGCCATAGGTGGTGGACCGCGCACTGAACAGGCTGTTGGCCAGGGACGGTGCACGGAAGCCATTGCTCACGGTGGCGCGCACGGCGAACTGCGGGGTGAAGTCGTAGCGGGTGGTCAGCTTGCCGCTGCGGGTAGCGCCCACGCCCTGGTTGTAATGCTCGTAGCGAAACGCGGTACCCACGTACCAGTCCGGCACCGGGTTGAAGCCCACGTCGACGTAACTGGCGAGGCTGTTGCGCGAGGCGCTGCTTTCTTCATCCGGCGAGATGCCGTTGGTGACCTGGGCCCCGGACGACGCACAGTTACCCGGTGCCACGCAGTAGCCGCCGTTGGCGTAGGACTCATAGTCACCGGCCTGCACCTCGTAGGTGTCGCGGCGATGTTCGAAACCGTAGCTCAGGTCCAGCGGCTTTTGCAGGCCGATGTCGAAGCCGCGCTTGAAATCGAGGTTGGTGGTCAGCTCGGTGGAAATCCAGGTACCGGAGGTGAAGCTGTTCGGCGTGGCCTCGCCCAGGGATGGGTTCTGGTTATGGGTGGTGCCCTGCTCCGCCTCGTTGCGTCCGTAGGTGGTGGACAGGTCCCAGTCCCACTCGCCGACGGTGCCTTTACCGCCGAATGCGGCCTGGAAGTCGTCCTCGTCGATATACCAGGTCGGCGTGTAGCCGCCGGGGTAACCGTTAGGCCCGGTGGTGATGGTGTTGGTGATGGTCGGCAGGCGGAAGTTCTGGCCCTGCTCGGCCTTGCGCCGCGAATAGGTGGTGAAGGAATACAGGCTGAAGCTGTCGTCGATCGGCAATTCGGCGTTGTAGCCCAGGGTCAGCAGGTTGGTCTTCGGTGTGCCGTAGCCGCCATAGGTGGAGCGGCCGGCCTGCTCAAAGGCCTGGGCGTAGGTGTAGCCGTTGGCGCTGGCCTTGTTGTCGTCGTTCTGACTGCGCGCGTCCAGGGCCAACTGCACGATGCCGCCGTTGCCGATCTCGAAGCCCTTGTTGAGGCTTTGCTGCACGGTCTGTTTCTTGCCGTCGTAACCCTGGCCGACATTGGTCACCGAGGTGCCACTGGTGTCGGCCTTGAGGATCACGTTGATGACCCCGGCGATGGCATCGGAGCCGTACTGGGCGGCGGCCCCGTCGCGCAGGACTTCGACGTGGTCGATGGCGCTGATCGGGATCAAATCCAGGTCTGCCGGCGCGGCGCCGGTGTTGATGCCGTTGATGTTCAGGGTGGCCGCGGTGTGGCGGCGCTTGCCATTGACCAGCACCAGCACTTCGGCGGCACTCATGCCGCGCAGGTTCGGCGCACGGGCGATGCCGCTGGCGTCCCAACCGGTTTTTTCCGGCAGGGTCAGCGATGGGATCACCGCGCTCAACGCCTCCATCAAACCGGGCTTGCCGGTGCTCTGCAATTGCTTGGCGCTGACCACATCGATCGGCACCGGGCTGCTGGTGACCGTGCGTTGTTCGGCGCCACGGTTACCGGTGACCACCACGGTGGAAAGGGTGCTGTCGTCCTGGGCCCGGGCGGTAGTGGCCAGGATTGCCAGCGCCAGGATGGCGGTCGGTTGTAAGACTTGCTTCATAGCCACTCCAGACATTCCAAATCGCAAAGTCGGGCAGTCACGCGGGCGGGCGCGGTGCTCGGTTTTTTTCAGGGGGGTTGCGGCGATTGGGGACTAGGTGTGGCGCTGGGTTTGAATTGGCAACATACGTTGAACTCCCTTCCAACGATTCTGCTGCGGGGATGATCACCCGGTTATGGCGCGCAGAATCTTGATTACGCTGGGTACCATCCGAGGTCAGGGGTAGGCTGTTGCGATCAAACATAACGGAATGGGTTTTGAAAATACAATGCTGTTTTGATATAAGCTAATATTCTCTAATTTTATTATTTTTTAGTTTTTTTATTCATATAAATAATGTCTTTTCGAGATTGGCCTTTAGCTCAGGCCGAGGTCTACCTGAGGTATGCAAATCCAAATGTGGGAGGGGCGGTGCGACGGTTCGACTTGCCCCCTGATGGCAGTGGGTCAGCTACAGATGCATCAACTGACACTCCCGCATCGGGGCATGGATATCTACACAACTTTTCAGCCTCTGATAAATCTCCCTGTGGCGAGCGGGCTTGTCCCGCGTTGGGCCGCGTAGCGGCCCCAAAACAGCCGCTATGGAGTTTCTGATACACCGCATTCAGCTTTACTGGGGCTGCTACGCAGCCCAACGCGGGACAAGCCCGCTCGCCACAGGGGAACTCGCCAGTCTCTGAAAATTGTGTAGATACCTATGCCCCGATGAGTATGGGTATCTACACAACGTTGTATTAACCAACGGTAACCACGATGCGAAGCGAGCCGCCCTTGATCTTGCTTTAGATCTTGGTCTCAGGCGCCCCGTTAAACCACGCTGGCCGGAATTCGATAGTGATTTGGGGAGTAAACCGGCAGGGATGCCGGTTTAGCCGCCCCGCGCCATGGATGGCGCGTGGCGGCGGCCCCCCACATCACTGTCGGATTACGGGCACACCGAGCCTAGGCGAGGTGCCGAGTGGTGGGGCGAAGCGTTTTGCTTACTTTTGCGCTGTTCAAAAGTGAGCCGCCGTAAGGGCGGAACCCATAGCGGCCGTTACCGCAGCAACGGATATGTACCCGGTCCAATCCAAAAAAATGGTCGGCCCAGAGGCCGCCATCGGGGGCAAGTCGAATCGTCGCACCGCCCCTCCCACATTTCAGTTAGCCGGCTTCAACAACTGCATCTGCTGGCGATAGTCATCCGTCACCTGCCGCGCCTGGCTGCTGCTGGTAATCACCCTCGGGGTAATCAGCACAATCAATTCCGTGCGGTCCTTGGACTTGCTGGTATTGCCAAACAACCAGCGCAACCCCGGAATTTTCCCAAGGTAAGGCACCGCACTGACACTCTCCGCGTTGTCCTGCTTGATCAACCCGCCCAGTAGCACTGTCTGCCCGCTCTGCACCGCGACCTGGGTGGATACCGAACGCGTGGAGATACGCGGGTTGGCCTGGGTGTCGTTGCTGGACGCCTGCTGGTCCTGGGCATCGCTGACCTGCTGCTGGATGTCCATGTACACCAGTCCACCCGGATTGATCCGCGGCACGACGTCGAGGATCACCCCGGTCTGCACGTATTCAACACTGCTCAAGGTGGTGTCGGAGGTGCCGGTGTTGACCGTGGTCTGGCTGATCGGGATGTTGTCGCCCACCTGGATCTGCGCCGGTTGGTTGTTCATCACCACCAGCGACGGCGCCGACAGCACCTGGGTGCGGCCGTTGGTTTCGAGGGCGTGCAGGGCCACTTGCAGGTTGGAGCTGACGAAGGAGTAGAACAACGAATCCGTCGCGCCCAACCCTGCCCCGCCGCCGCCCAACGCGCCCTGGCTGCCGGCGGTGTTGGCCACGGTGGTGCTGGTGGAATTACCAGCCAGGCGGCCGAGGTACCACTGCACGCCCAGGTCCAGTTCACCGGTGAGCTTGACCTCGAGGATGCGCGTTTCGATCTGCACTTGCAGCGGTGGGTTGTCGAGGCGTTTGATCGCCGATTCGATCTCTTTCCACTGCACCGGGCGGGTGCGGACCAGCAGTTGGTTACTGCTTTTTTGCGCGGTGATGCGGGTGCCGGCGTCGAGGCTTTTGGCCGGGGCGTCTTCGCTCGCGCCCTGCTCGGCGGTGTCCTGCTCGGCCTCGGGCTCCTGCTCCTCATCCTCGGCGGCGGGTGGGTTGCCATTGAGGTTGTTGCTCAGGCCACCGGGCGTGCTGCCGGAGGTGCTGTTGGTGCCCGGCGAGGACAAGGTCGCGGTGCGCAAACCGGGGGCGACCTTGGCCGGGGTATCGTCCTTGATCGCGCCCGTGCCGTAGATCTGGCGCAGGTACTTGGCCAGGTCGGTGGCCTTCATGTTGCGCACGTCGTAGACGTACATCTGCGGCTCGTTGCCGCCGCCTTCGTCGATGGTGTGGATCCAGTCGCCGACTTCACTGAGGTACTGCGGCTGCGACGAGATCGCCACCACCGAGTTGGTCCGCTCGATGGGCAAGAAGCGCACCATGCCGGCCAGGGGCATGCCGCTGTCGGGGCCGAACATTTTTTGCAGCTCGGGCATCAGCTCGGCCACCGACGCCCGTTGCAGGCCGAACACGCCCACCGACATGCCCTTGAGCCAGTCCACGTCGAAGGTGTCGATGGTGTCCTGGTAATTGGCCAGTTCCTCGGGGGTGCCGGCCAGGCTCAACACATTGCGCGCCGGGTCCACCAGCAGGAACGCATTCTCGCGGGCGAACGGCTTGAGCAGTTTCTGCATCTCGGTGGCCGAGATATAACGCAACGGAAACAGGCGTGCCGACAAACCGCTGGAGGGCTGCGACACGCGCATCTCCGGCACCAGCTTGCCCGCCACCGCCTGGTTGGCCGGCAGGATCACATAGCGGTTGCCCTGTTTGATCATGGCGTTGTCGGTCCACGACAACAGGGTCTCCAGGATCGACAAGGCCTGCTGCTTGTTCACCGGCTTGGACGTGGAAAAGCTGACATTGCCCTTCACGCCCTGGGCGATGCTGTAGTTCTCGTGCAGCAGGTCGCCCATCACGCTGTTGATCACCGCTTCGATCGGCTGGTCGGCGAAGTTGAACACGATGTCGCCGCTGCCCTCCTCCTTGGCAGCCGAGACTGCTGCCGGTTGGCGCACGAACTGCTGGTTGCCGCGTATCAACTGGCGCTGGGGCGGTGTCTTCGCCTGGGGTTGGCCGCTGTCGACCGGCGCCTGTTCGCTGGCCGGGTCCACGGGTGGGCGTTGCGAACCGGTGCCCTGCATCGCCTCATGCAGCAGGGCCTCGTCCGGGTCGAGATGCTCGGGGAAGGTGCCGCAGCCACCGAGGGAAACGGCGGTGGCCAGGCACAACACGGTGGTGCGCAAGGCGCCAGGGAAGGTATCGATCAAGGGGTGGACTCGTGAGGAAGGGTAATCGGGGGTGTGGTGGACGGCGGCGGCAAGCGCAGGGCCCGCAGGCTCAGGGTTTGCGTACGGCCGTCGAGGACAAAACGGGCATCGCGGGGCGTCAGCTGTTCCAGGCGCCAGCCGTTGGGCAGGGTCTGGCCCTGCTGGACTTTGAGCGGCGGGCCATCGGCACGCTTGAGCAGCGCCACGCGCAGGTCGCCATCGAGAACGATCCCGGTCAGCACCAGGCTCGACAGGCTGGAAACACCGGCCTGGCCCACGGCACGGTCGGGGCTGCGGTCGGGGCTGAACAGCGGCGCCTGCCAGGTGCCGGCCAGGCTTTCAAGGGTCGCGCTCGGCGCCACCAGCACCTTGGTGGCGGTGTTGGCGCGCGCATCGGGCTCTGGCGCCGGCAACCATTGCGGCGCATCGCCGATGCTGCTGAGGATGCCGACCATCAGCAGGCCCAACAGCCCGGCCACGCCGAGCAACAGCCATTCCAGGGGACGCAATGCATGGATCATCGTTGCACCTGCCGGGCGGCGGCCGGTTGCAGGTAACCGCGCACCAACAGGTGCACCACCAGTTGCCCGGCGCCGCCACTGGCCGGTGCGTTCGGTGGGCGGCGAATGCTCATCTCATCGACAAACAGAAACGGCCGCTGGTACTCCAACTCATGCAGGATCGCAGTCAAGGGCTCGATGGCGCAGTTAAGGGTCAGGCTGACCTTGACCTGACGATAGGGCTCGGCGTCGTCCTGCTCCGGGGTGATGGGCATGCGCTGGGTCAGGCTGCAACCGCCACCGAGGCCGGCGCGGCTGTTGATCAGGTCGGCGATGCGCTGCATCAGGTCCGCCGCCACCGCGCTCGGGTCGTCGCCGGGCAACAGGCTGGTGCTGCTGGCCGGGTCCTGCCGCGCCTGTTCCAACTGCTGGCGCAGGCTGTCGCCCTGGCGCAACACACCGGCGTAGCGTTGCTGCTGTTCACGCAGCTGCTCGGCCTGCTCGCCCATGCTGCGCAAGGGGCCGGCGAACCAGCTGTCGATCAACAGCCAGTAACCGGCGCCGAGCACCAGGGCCAGGGCGATCAGGGCCGCGCCACGGCGCTCACGGGGTGTCAGTGGTCGGCGCATCGGCGGCCTCCTGGTGCAGGTGGGCGCGCAAGGAAAATTGATCCTTGCCGGTTTGCGCATCGGGTTGGATCACCCCTTCGAACTGGGCGTTTTCCAGGCTGCGGCAGCCCTTGATCCGAGTGATCAAGGCACTGGCCTTGGCGCTCTGCCCGGAGAAGGACACGTCGGCGCCGTCGTTGACTTCCAACTGGTCGAGCCAGGTGTCCGAGGGCAGGCACGCGGTCAGCTCGCTGAGCAGCGCCGCCAACGGCGGTTGGGCGGCCTTGCGGCGAATCAGGTACTGGGCGGCGCCACGGGTATTGAGCAATTGCTGGCGCAGGGCCTGGATCTCGGCGACCTGGGCTTTCTGCTCGCGCACGCTGTGTTGCATGGCATCGAGCACGCGCTGGCGGTCGTTGAGCCACAGCAGCATCGCCGCGATCAGCAACGCGCCGCACAACCACGGCAGGCTGCGTTGCAGGCCCTTGCCCTGGGGACGCTGACGGGGACGCAACGGCGCCGGCAGCAAGTCGATGCCCATGGGTTTGCCTGCGCTCTCTGCGACATCCACGGCATGGGGCTGCAAGCCGAGGACCGCGCAGTCATTGAGGATCTGATCGAGGCGCTCACGCAGGATCGCTACCAGCGTGACGTGCAGGTGCGTGGGGGTGCGGCGTTCCTGGCGCGCGACAAAGTACAACTGGGCGGCGTCGAACGGCGTGAAGCGGTCCAGTTCATAGCCCACCACCGTCGACAGGTTGCGCGCTGCCGCCGGGGGCAGTTGCAGGGTTTGCACCAACACCGTTTCAGGCGGCAGCACCAGCACCTGACGCGCTTCGCCAGGCAGCTTTTCCACCGCGTCGGTCAGCGGCCAGGCGTAGGCATGCTCGGGGATCTCGGCAAAAGACAACCATGCCGGCAGGCAGCCACGCAGCTCCTTGAGCCACAGGCGCCAGCCCAGTTGCAGCAGGCTGCCGCGCCAACGCTGGGTGATGGGCTGCGCCAGCGCCTGAAGCCGTGCGGTTAACTGTTCGTTCATTCTTGCCAACGTAAGACTCGATAAGGTTGTGCGCTGCCTTGCGCGGGGCTCAATAACACGGTGGCCTGCACCTGGGCGTGGTAACCGCCGGGACGTTGGGCGCGGCTGCTGACCACCAGCACGTCGCCGGGATCGGCACCCACCGCATTCTGATGTGGCAGGTTCAGTGCGCGGCGCATCAAGGCACTGGCGAATGCCGGATCGGGCCGGTCCAGGCCGCTCCACAGGCTGATCTCGGGCACCAGTTCGCTGTACAACGCCTGGGTCATGCCCGGCAGTTGGCGCACCTCTTCCACCACCCGAAACGGCGCCAGGCCCTGGTTACGCCGCACCTCCAGGGCCCTGGCGAGGTGGTTGGCCTGGGCCTGGGTCGCACCGCAGGCCAGGGCCAGGCGGGCGAAATCGCCCACTTCGGCGCTGTTCAAATACAACTTGCCGCGCTCGCTGTGCAGGCTGACGCGCAGCTGCGCATCGTCGAACACCAGCGGAATTTCACGCCCGTCGGCAATCCACTGCTTGCGCTGCAACGGGTCGGCGACGGCCTGCATCGCCAGCGCCACCCCGGCCTCGGCCGCCAGCACCGCCTGGGTATGCTGGCGGTGCCAGGCGGCCTGGCGTGTTTCCAGTTGCACCCAGCCGGCCAAACCGCCGAGCAACAGGCTGAGCAAGGCCAGCACCCACAGCACCAGCAGCAGGGCTACACCGCGTTGATGGCGGATCATTCGGGTGCCCCGCCGGACAGGTTCAGGCGCAAGGCAACCACCTGGGTCACCCACGGCACCGGCCCGTTCACCCGTGCGTCAATCCGCACTGCGTAAGGCAGGCGTTTGGTCCACGGCCACTCACTGATCCAGCCGGTGGCCTGGCCCTTGGGCGACACCCCGCGATAGCTGAATTGCAGGTCCTCGAGATCCTTCAACAACACCTGCGGCTCACTGCGCGAGGCCGGGACGCTGACTTGCGCGGGGGACTCAAACCGCGCGAACGCCACCTGCAAATCGCGCTGCGATTCAGGGCCCACCAACTGCAAGGTGAAGCGCTGAATCCCGCCGCCGAGCACACCCGGCAAGGTCGCGACAAACTGCATGCGCTGGGGCCCACCGGCGAAAAAGCCATCGGTCTGGCTGTCGTCCTCGGTCACGTCCAGCGGCAACGCCTCGCTGATGGCGGTACGCAAAAACTGCTGCGCGGCACGCATTTCATCCAGGCTGACCGTGTAGCGCTGGGCCTTGAGCACGGCGCGATTGGCGCCCAGCAACGCACCGCCGACCAGGGTCAGCAATACCCCGAGCAGGCTCAGTACGATCATGATCTCAAGCAAGGTAAAGCCCTGCTGACGCGCCTTCACAAGCCGGCACCGACGCCGGCAGCGCGCAGTTTCAAGGTGCTGAAACGGGCCTGGCGCGGGCCTTCGCTGACGGTGAGGTCCAGGCGAAACAGATGGGCCTGGCCGAACCGGCTGGGCTGCTGGGCGATACGCAGTTGCCAGGCGATGCCGTCCAACTCGCCCTGCCGTGTACCGCTGGCCAAAGGGCCCATGCCTTCCTGATCCATCACACTCAAGGCGGCATGGGTCAAGCGGTCGCTGTGGGCCACCTGCAACAACGAGCGCGCGCTCTGGCCGAAGGCAACCAGCAGCACCGTGCTACAGATCGCCATCAGCGTCAGCGCGGCGAGCATTTCCAGCAGGGTGAAACCCGCCTGGCGCTTCATGGCAGGGCCTTGGATTCGACGCTGCCGGTCAGCCAGCCGATGTCGATGCGCCAACGCCGACTGCCGTTGGCCAGCAACACGTGGCCGCCGGTGGAGCTGCCATCGGGGTAGAAATCCACCGCCGCGCCGGCTTGCTCGGCGGTGTGCAGGGTCACTTGCAGCCCGGCCGGCCAATACTTTTTCGGACGGCCCGGCGCCTGCACGCTGAGGTTGCGCAAATCGAACACCGTGCTTTCGGTAGTGCCACTGACAATCGCCCGCGCCCGCGTGCTGCGCAACGCCTCGACCACCTGCCCGACGGCCTGGCGCTCTTTGGCCGCGCGCAGGCCTTGTTGCAGGCCAAACCCTACCAAGCCGGCCGCGATGCTGATCAAGACGATCACCACCAGCATTTCCAGCAAGGTAAAGCCGCGTTGGGCGTTGGCCATGGTCGTGGGTTATTCCCAGTTGCCCAGGTCGGCGCTGTAGCCTTCGCCGCCGGGCTGGCCGTCCTGACCGTAGAAAATCAGGTCGAACGCACCGTGCTCACCGGGGAAGCGATAGCCGAAGGCATGGCCGAACGGGTCCTTGAGGTCCGACGGCTTGGCATACGGCCCGGCCCAACCGGCGCTGTTGCCCGGCTTGTCGACCAGTTGCTGCAGGCTCTTGGGCGGCGAGCCGACGTCCAGGCCGTAGCTTTCGATCTTCATGCTCAGGCTGGCCAGCTGGGCCTTGCCCGCGCCGTACTTGCCCTTGTCCACGTTGCCGCCGACCTGGCGTACCACGATGGTCGCGACAATGCCCAGCAGCACGATTACGGCGAGCATTTCCAGCAAGGTAAAACCGCCCTGGCGGCGGGCGGGCTTGAATCGGGTATGGCGCATCAGCGTGTTTCCTTAAGGGTTCATATATTGCTGGTCAGGCTCATCAGCGGCAGCATGATCGCCAGCATGATCACCGCCACCAGCACCGCCATGACCACGGTCAGGGACGGCACCAGCGCGGCGAGCAGGCGGTCGATGCCGCGTTTGGCCTCGACGTCGAACACCTCGGCGACCTTGAGCAGCATGCTGTCGAGTTCGCCGGCCTGTTCGCCGACTTCAATCATTTGCAACGCCAGATCCGGCAGCAACGGCTCGCTGCCGAAGGCGCTGGCCAGGGTGCCGCCGCCCTTGACCGACTCGGCGGCCTGGGCGACCTGGGCTTGCAGGGCGCGGTTGGTGCAGACCTGGCGGGCAATCACCAGCGCTTGCAGCAGCGCCACACCATTGCTCAGCAAGGTGCCGAGGGTGCGGGCCAGGCGGGCGGCTTCGACCCGTTGCAGCAACGGGCCGATGATGCGGATGCCCAGCACGCGGCGGTCATAACGTTCGCGGCGCTGGGGATCGCGCAGCCGCGCGGCCAGGGCCCAGGCGCCGACAATCAACCCGGCCAGCACCGCCAGGCCGTAGGCCCCGAGGAATTGGCCGAGGCCCAGGATCACCTCGGTAATCAGTGGAATCGGCACGCCCAGGTCCTTGAAGATCGGCACGAACTGCGGCACCACATAGGCCAGCAGCAACGCCAGCGAACCGAGCACGCCGACCACCAGAAAGGCCGGGTAGATCAGCGCGTTGATCACTTCGCCCCTGAGCAGTTGGCTGCGCTCCAGGTAGTCGCTGAGCTGGCGCAGGGTGTCTTCGAGGGCGCCGCCCGCCTCGCCGGCGCGGACCATGCTCAGGTACAGCGGCGAAAACTGGCTGCCCTCCGCCTCCAGCGCCTTGGATAACGGCTGGCCGGCCTTGACCTGTTCGCGGATGCGCTCGATCAACGCACGGGTCTGGGGCTGGCCGGGCTGCTTGAGCAGGATGCCCAGGGAGCGTTCCAGCGGCTGGCCGGCGCCCAATAGCGTGGCCAATTGTTGAGTGAAACTGACCAGCGCCGCGCCATTCAACTGACCCCGGCCAAAGGCCTTGCGCAGGCCCTGGGCGCCCGCCACCTCGATCTGCAACAGCAGCAAACCGCGCTTGTGCAGCGCGGCGACTGCAGCGTCCTGGTCCTTGGCTTCGAGGGTGCCGTTTTGCGCCTGGCCCTGGCTGTCGAGGGCGCGGTATTTGAACAGGCTCATGCGCCCTCTCCCCGGGTGACGCGCAGCACCTCCTCAAGTGAGGTGACACCGGCCACGGCCTGGCGCAGGCCTTCTTCATGCAAGGTCCGCAGGCCGCCACGGCGGGCGGCCTGTTCGAGGGTGGCGGCGTCGGCCTGGCGCATCAACAGGCTGCGCAGTTCGTCGTTCATCACCAGCAGTTCAGTGATCGCACTGCGGCCGTGGTAGCCACCGCCCGGCGCATCGGCGCGGGGGCGATAAAGCATGATCGGACGCTGCTCGGTAAACCGGTCGAGGCCGTGTTCGGCGATCAACTCCGCCGGTGCTTCGAAGGCTTCGCGGGTGGCCGGGTCCAGGCGCCGCACCAGGCGCTGGGCGAGGATGCCGTTGACGGTCGAGGCAATCAGGTAGCTTTCGACACCCATGTCCAGCAAGCGCGTGATACTCGCCGCCGCGCTGTTGGTGTGCAGGGTCGAGAGCACCAGGTGGCCGGTGAGGGACGACTGGATGGCGATGCGGCAGGTTTCCAGGTCGCGGATTTCACCGATCATGATCACGTCCGGGTCCTGGCGCACGATGGAGCGCAGCGCGCCGGCGAAGTCGAGGCCGATGGCCGGTTTCACCTGGATCTGGTTGATGCCCTCAAGCTGGTATTCCACCGGGTCTTCCACGGTGATGATCTTGCGCTCGGCGGTATTGAGCCGCGACAGCGCGGTGTACAGGGTGGTGGTCTTGCCCGAGCCGGTGGGCCCGGTGACGAGCAGGATACCGTGGGGCCGTTCGAGCACTTCGAGGAAGGCTTCCAGGCGCTGGCCATCGAAGCCCAGGCTCTGGAAATCGAACTGCACGGTCTGGCGGTCGAGCAAACGCATGACCACCGATTCGCCAAAACTGGTGGGCACCGTGGACACCCGCAAGTCCAGCTCCTTGCCCTGGATGCGCAGCATGATGCGCCCGTCCTGGGGCAGGCGCCGCTCGGCGATGTCCAGGCGCGCCATGATCTTCACCCGCGAAATCACCGCCGCTGAAGAGCTGGACGGCGGCGCCTCGGCTTCATGCAGCACGCCATCGATGCGGTAGCGCACCTTGAGCTGGTTTTCGAAGGGTTCGATATGAATGTCCGAGGCGCGATGTTCCACCGCGCGCTGCAGGATCAGGTTGACCAGGCGAATCACCGGCGCTTCGGAGGCCATGTCCTTGAGGTGCTCGATGTCTTCCAGGGCACCGCCCTGCTCGTCGAGGTTTTCGATCAGGGTGCCCATGGCCGAACGGCCCTGGCCGTAGTAACGCTCGATCAGGGATTCGACTTCGTTGCGCGGCCCCACCGCCAGCCACACCGGCACGCCACAGGCATAGGCCATGGCCTGGAACGGATACACCAGCGACGGGTTGGCCGCCAGCACCCGCAGGCCGCCCTGGCTCCAGCCCACGGGCACCACCTGGTAGTGGCGCATGAAACGCTCGGTCAACACCGGCAACGGGTCCAACAGCGGCGGCGCGGCATCAGCCAACAGCAGCGGTGCGCCGAGCAGGTCGGCCCAGGCACGGGCCAGTTCCACTTCGGAAACCAGCCCCAGGCGCGTGAGCAGGCCCAGTAATTCGGTGTCACCGCCCTCCTGGGACAAGCGTCGGGCGCGCTCCAGATCAACGGTTTTCAACCCGGCGTGCTGCATCAGCCACGCGCAGACCTGTTCGGTGTGCGGGATGTGCAGTTGGCAGGCATTGAGAGGTGTTGAGGAGCTGGGCATGGGTAAAAATCTGAGGGGCGATGTTCTAAAGGGCGATGGGAAACCCTTGTGGGAGGGGGCAAGCTCCCTCTCACAGGGGACCGCATTTCCCCGTTAGTTCGAGGTCTTCGGCGCGGCCTGGCTGCTGCTCAGCGGTCGCCCACCCTTGGTGGTTTCAGCCTTCTGTTTTTTGACGGCCTTGGCATCGTGGGCCTGGGTCAGCACCGTGGAATCGGCGGCGCCGGATTTCGCATCGGCGTCCGTAGACTCCGCCGCCATCGCCGCGCCACTTAGCGCAACGCCCAATACAACACCGGCACCCAACAGGGAAATCTTCATCAACTTTCTCCAGATCAAAAACAGCAGATAGCCCAAGTGGCGCCTTGAACTCGATCAAGACCCTACACCAAAGCGTTGTGTATGACAGCTTGTGTAAACATGGCACTTTAGAACTACCGAGCGATGCCACTAGTTAGCCACGACTCGATAAATTTTCTTAAACCAATCGACTGGTAGGTTTAGCCTTAGTTCCGAAAGGTAAGAAAATATTTCTTATTTCACGCAAAAATTAGCTTTCGTTTGACTTATAACCGCAAGAATTGCCTTAATTATGCGGTTTTCGCGGTTCAAAATGCCATCCCGTGATATCGCTTAGACACTACCCACAACAATAACTAATACAATTATTACACTTATAAAACTGCGAAATTCGCCAAATAGTTGCAATTAGCCATCGGTTAAAAATTGCGATCACGGGCAACTATTGCCCGAAAAAAAGTGACGAGGTGCAGTGCAACACGCACTTCTCGGCGCGCCCTGTTTACTGAACTGTTGTCGGAGAAACCCATGAATAAACGCAAAATGATCGGTGCACAGTCGGCTTTCGCCCTGCTGGCACTGGCCGTGTCCCAGGTGCATGCAGCCACCAGCCCGGCCCTGGATGAAGGTCGGGTCAGCCGCGCGGAAAAAGCCGCGGACAAGACCCTGGCGAAGATGACCCTGGAAGAAAAACTCGCCTACATCGGCGGCACCGGTGGCTGGGACGTCAAGCCACTGACCCAGTACGGTATCCCGCAGATCCACGGCGCCGATGGCGGTGTGGGCGTGCGCTACACCAGCGAAGGCAACGCCCAGGGCGTGGTCTACCCGTCGGGGCCGAACCTGGCCGCCAGCTGGAACCCACGGCGCGCCATCGACCTGGGCCGTGCCCTGGGCTATGACACCGCCAGCGGTGGTTATCAGTTCGTCACCGGCCCTGGGGTGAACCTGTACCGCATGCCGTACAGCGGCCGGGCGTTCGAGTACCTGTCCGGTGAAGACCCGTTCCTCGGCGCCAGCCTGGCGCCGGCCGTGATCAACGGCATTCAGTCCCGTGGCGTGTGGGCCAACGCCAAGCATTTCGCCGCCAATGACCAGGAAAGCAACCGCTTCCACCTCAATGAAATCATCAGCGAACGCGTGCTGCGCGAGATGACCCTGCCGCCGTTCGAGTCCGCCTCGAAGAACAGCAAAGTCGCGATGATGATGTGCGCCTTCCAGAAGGTGAACGGCGAGTTCGCGTGCCAGAACAAGCACCTGATGCGTGACATCCTCAAGACCGAATGGGGCTACCCGGGCTTCGTGCAGAGCGACTACAACGCGGTGGTCGACGGTTTGCCGGCGGCACAGGCGGGTACCGACCTGGACATGATGGGCTACCAGATGAACAGCACCATCCTCAAGCCGTACCTGGACAGCGGCGAGCTGAGCAGCGCGACCATCGATGACAAGGTGCGCCGCATCCTCAAGCAGATCTACCTGTACAAGTTCGACAGCAAGGCGCCGCTGACCAGCCACAACATGAACAGCGCCACCAGCAACCGCGTGGCCCTGAACGCCGCCCGCGAAGGCATCGTGCTGCTGAAAAACCAGAACAGCCTGCTGCCGCTGGACGCCAGGAAAGTCAAGCGCATCGCCGTGGTCGGCACCCTGGCCAAGTACGCGCCGCCTACCGGTTTTGGCAGCGCCAACGTCATGGCCGCCAACTACATCAGTGAGCTGAGCGGCTTGCAGCAACTGGTGCCAGGCGCCAAGGTCGAGTTTATCGACGGGCTGTCCCTGGACCCGGCCACCTCGACCTGGACCCATGCCGACGGCAATGGCAACAGCGTCAAAGGCCTGAAGACCGAGTTCTTCAGCAACACCAATTGGTCCGGCGACCCGGCCGCCAGCCGCACCGACCCCCATGTCGACCTGGACTGGTCCACCGACAGCCTGCCGGTGAACGGCGATACCGCCGCCACCTCGATTCGCTACAGCGGCCAGATCACCCCGACGGTCAGCGGCGAGCAGGTGTTCAAGGTGCGTGCCGACGGCGCCGTGCGCCTCTACGTCAACGGCAAGAAAGTCCTCGACAACGGCGACGGCAAACCGCTGCCGAACAACAGCATTCCGCCGACCATCCCGGTGTTTGCCAAGGTCAACCTGGAAGCCGGCAAACCGGTCGACATCAAGCTGGAATATTCACGCCGCAACGGCTACCTGTCGACCATGGGCGGCCTCGTCGGTGTGCAGATGAGCTGGGCGTCGCTGGTGGCACCGCAGGACCTGGCCAAGTACGACGCGGTACTGGTCGCGGCCGGTAACAGCAATGAGTACGAAGGCGAAGGCTTCGACCACAGCTTCGACCTGCCCGAATACCAGAACCTGCTGATCCAGAGCATCGCCAAGGTCAACCCGAATACCGTGGTCACCCTGCACGGCGGTACCGGCCTGAAGATGAGCGACTGGATCGATCAGGTACCGGCCGCGCTGCATGCGTTCTACCCTGGGCAGAACGGCGGCCAGGCCCTGGCGGAGATCCTGCTGGGCAAGGTCAACCCGTCGGCCAAGCTGCCGATCAGCATCGAGCGCAACATCGAAGACAACCCGATCTACGCGACCTTCCCCAAGTTCGACAACCAGGAAACCCTGGCCGAGATGAGCTACAAGGACGATCTGTTCCTGGGCTATCGCGGCTACGAGAAAAAGGGCATCAAGCCGCTCTACCCGTTCGGCTACGGCTTGTCGTACACCACCTTCGGCTACAGCAATATCAGCGTGACCCCTGGGGTGGCGGTGGCCGGTGCGCCGATCAAGGTGTCGTTCGACCTGGCCAACACCGGCAAGGTCGCGGGTGCCGAAGTGGCCGAGTTGTACGTGGGCCAGAACAACCCGAAAGTCGAACGCGCGATCAAGGAACTCAAGGGCTACAAGAAGGTGTTCCTCAAGCCGGGCGAGAGCAAGCGCGTGACCATCGAGCTCAACGATCGCTCGCTGGCCTACTACGACGTGGCAAGCAAGCAATGGGTGGTGGATGCCGACAGCTTCAACCTGTCGGTGGGCGCGTCGTCCCAGGATATTCGCCTGAACGCCAAGCTGGTCAACCCGTTCCGCCAGGAACTGTCGACCACCACCAGCAACCCGCTGCCACGCTCGGCGCTCAACTCGACGCTGCGTGAATCGACGGTGAAGACCGGCGGTGTGCTGCATCAAAACGAAGGCGACAGCGGCACCAGCGACGGTGATGGCTATGACATGAGCGATGACAGCAGCCAGGGCAGTGCCACCGGCAACTGATCCCTGTGGAAGGGGGCTTGCCCCCGATGAGCATGGGTATCTACACAACTGTGTAGCAGCCAACGCTAACCACGATGCGAAGCGAGCCGCCCTTGATCTTGATCTTGATCTTGATCTTGATCTTGATCTTGATCTTGATCTTGATCTTGATCTTGATCTTGATCTTGATCTTGATCTTGATCTTGCTTTTGATCTTGATCTCAGGCGCCCCGTTAACCACGCTGGCCGGAATTCGATAGTGATTTGGGGGGTAAACCGGCAGGGATGCCGGTTTAGCCGCCCCGCGCCATGGATGGCGCGTGGCGGCGGCCCCCCAAATCACTGTCGGATTACGGGCACACCGAGCCTAGGCGAGGTGCCGAGTGGTGGGGCGAAGCGTTTTTGGTTACTTTTGGCGCTCTTCCAAAAGTGACCCGCTGTAAGAGCGGAACCCTAAGTAGCCGTTACCGCAGCAACGGATATGTACTCATTCCAACCCCAGCACATGGTCGGCCCAGAGGCCGCCATCGGGGCAAGCCCCCTCCCACATGTTGACTGTGTTCGACTCAGGTTCTGATGGCTGCCTCGACCCGCGCGATGTAGCTGTCAAACCGCGCCACCAGGTCCACCTGCTCGGGAAACCGCAGCCACTGGATCTGCAGGCCATCCATCATGGCCAGGATTTCTTCCACCAGCCCGGCGATGTCCACATCGCTGCGCACCTCCCCCGCCGCGACCAGGTCGGCAAACTGCCCCTGCATGCGCTGGTGAATCGCCGCATAGCGCGCCTGGAACCAGGCCCAGGCCGGTTGGGTGTCCAGCAGGCTTTCGGCATTCAAGATGGTAAACGCGCGCACCACGCCCGGTGCCGTGGCATTCGAACGATTGATCGCACGCAGGCTGCCGAGCAGGCCATTGAGGGTTTTCTCCGCACGTACCTCATCGGCAATCCGTTGATTGACCTCATCGCGACGCTGCAACACCCCCATCAACAGCGAGATCTTGCTGGGAAAATGATGCAGCAGCCCGGCCACCGAAATACCCACGATCGCCGCCACCTGGGCCATCGAGGCGCCGCTGTAGCCTTCCAGGGAAAACACCTGCAGGGCCGCGTCCAGCAGCTCTTCGCGGCGTTTTTCACCTTTGGGGGCGCGGCGGGTCTTGGGGGCGGGTTCGGTCATGGGCAGGTCCTAGTGGGCGATAAAAAAGCTCAGGCGCTTTCCCGTTCGATCAAGCGGCAATCCAACAGGTTCAAACGCTGTACGGCATCCGGCAACACGCCGAGGCTTTCCAGCACGCGGGTTGCCGCCAGTACGCCGATCTCCAGGGCCGGCGGTTTGATTGTACTCAGGCTGGGCAACAGCATTTCGGCAAACGGGTAATCACCGAACCCGAGCACCGCGCACTTTAACCCGGAACGCTGCCCGGCCAGCAAACCACCGGCGGCGAGGTTGTCATTGGCGAAGAAGATCGCGTCAGGCGGGGTGGCGTGGTTCATCAGGGCTTGCATCGCCTGCTTGCCGGCCTCGAAAGGCGCGCTGTCGGCGTCCGGGACGAAGACCCGGGGCTGTACACCCAGTTCGATCAGGGTCGCGGCAAACCCATCGCCCCGCTCCAGCGCGCTGAAGTCGCCCGTGGCGCTGTTCTGCACGAAGGCCATGCGCCGATAGCCCTTGCCATGCAGGTAGCGCGCGGCCGTGACGCCGACGTCGTAGTGGGAAAAACCGATCTGCACCGGCGCGCGTTCGGGCACGTAGTCCCAGGTTTCCACCACCGGGATCTCGGTTTCGGCGATCATCTTTTCGGTGCCTGCACTGTGGAAGCGGCTGGTCAGTACCAGCGCCGCCGGCGACCAGCCGAGGAACGCGCGCACCGCGCTTTCTTCCTGCTCGGCGCTGAAGTAACTGGACGCCAGCAACAGCTGATACCCATGGCGACTGAGGGTGTCGCTGAAGCCCTGGATCGTGTTGGCGAAGATCGGCCCCGAGATGTTCGGGATCACCATCGCCACGATCCGCCCCCGCGCCGACGCCAGCCCGCCGGCCACCAGGTTGGGCACATAACCCAGCTCGGCCACCACCTCGGCGATGCGCTCGCGACGCTCGGGCGAGACCTGCTCCGGCTGGTTGAAATAGCGCGACACGGTGATTGCCGACACCCCGGCCTGGCGGGCCACGGTGTTCAAGGTGACGCGCCCGGCGCCACGGCGTTTACGCGGTTTGTCTTCGCTCACGGGACCATCCTGCTAACAACAAAAAAGAATATAGGAATAATTTTTAAGTCTTTGACGCTCTAAACCCGAGCTACCAATAATACCGATGTTAGCGCTAACAAAGCGCGCTGTCTGCTACTCGCTCAAGCGAATGCCCACGACAGTCTTACAGGCGCTGACGGTCGTAAGAACCGCAGCGGTCCAGGGCATTTTTTCGAGCGAACACACCATGCACAGGCACACGCACTTATTCCTTCTCGCCGGTCTGACCGCCCTCCCCGTGCCCGGCGCCTTTGCCGCCGACGAGCAGGAACCCACGCTCAAAGCGGTGACGGTCACCGCCACCCGGCGTGAAGAATCCCTGCAAAAAGTCCCGGTGGCGGTCTCGGTGCTGGACGGCGAACAACTGGAGCGCGACAACCGCAACGGCGTGGCCAGCATCGCCCAGCAAGTGCCGTCGCTGAACTTCCGCACCGGCGCCTCGAACAAGGACACCTCGCTGTTCGTGCGCGGCGTGGGCACCATTTCCACCTCCCCTGGGGTGGAGCCGACGGTGGCCACGGTGATCGACGGCGTGGTCTATGCGCGCCCCGGCCAGGCCACCCTCGACCTGCTGGACCTGGAACGCATCGAAGTGCTGCGCGGCCCGCAAGGCACCTTGTTCGGCAAGAACGCCTCGGCCGGCGTGCTCAACATCACCAGCAAGGCGCCCACCGCCGAGACCCACGGCTATATCGACCAGGCGTACTACAGCGGCAACGAAAGCCGCACCCGTTTCGGCATCGGCGGCAGCCTGGTGCCGGAGGTGCTCAAGGGCTCGATCAGCACGCTGTTCGGCAGCTACGACGGTAACGTCGATAACCAGCACAACGGCCAGGAGGTCAACGGCTACAACCACAAGGGCATCCGCGGCAAGCTGGAATTCACCCCCAACGATGACGTGAAACTGACCCTGATCGCCGACTACATGCAGTCCCACGACGATGCGCCGAATGGCGTGGTCAGCAAGTCCCTGAGCCCGGCCTTCAGCAATGCCTTGAGCCCGGTGCGCGCCTCCGGCGACAACCGCGACATCAACACCGATACGCGCAGCCATGTCGAGGACACCAACAAAGGCTTGTCCGCTCAGTTGGACTGGAACCTCGGCGACTACACCCTGACCTCGATCACCGCCTGGCGCGGCTGGGACAACACCCAGTACCAGGACGGCGACCGCCTCGGCACAGTGACCGCCGCCTTCCCCGGCACCGCCGACAAGGGCGAGCTGGCTTTCGACCAATACTCCCAGGAACTGCGCCTGGCCTCGCCCAAGGGTGAGTTCCTGGAATACGTCGGCGGCCTGTTCTACATGCACGGCAAGGACGAGGAAACCTATCAGCGCACGCTCACGACCACCACGCGCACCGACCGTGGCATCGCCGACTACAGCACCACCAGCGACAGCTACGCGGTGTTCGGCGAGACCACGCTGAACTTCACCTCGCGCTTTCGTGGCATCGCCGGCCTACGCTACACCCACGATGAGCTGAAATACGATCACCGCCGCGTCTCCACCTCGGCCACCACGGTCAGCGGGATTCAACCGGCCACCTCCAGCTCCGGCTCGGTGGACGAAGACGGCTGGTCAGGCCGCCTCGGGGTGCAGTACGACCTCAGCGACAGCGTCACCAGCTACCTCACCTACTCGCGCGGCTACAAGGGCCCGGCCTACAACGTGTTCTTCAATATGCAGCCGCGCGACACCGACGCGCTCAAGCCGGAAACCTCTAACACCTGGGAAGCCGGGATCAAGGCCACCGCCTGGAACAACCGCCTGACCACCAACCTGGCGATATTCCGCAGCGACTACGACAACTACCAGGCGAACTTTTTCGACACCGTCGCCGGCCAGGTCGTGACCCGCCTGATCAACGCCGGCAGCGTCAGCACCGAAGGCGTCGAGCTGGATTACGCCCTGCAGGCCACCCAGCAACTCAAGCTCTCCGGCGCCCTGGCCTACACCCGTGCGCGCATCGATGAGTTCGCCTGCCCGGCCGGTGCAGCGGCGACGTGCAACGTGAATGGCAAGCCACTGCCCTTCAGCCCGGACTGGAAAAGCTACGTGCGCGCCGACTACACGATCCCGCTGGATAACGGCCTGGACATCGAACTGGGCACCGACTACAGCTGGCAGAGCGAAGTACAGTACGACATCAGTCAGAACGTCGACACCAAGCAAGGCGCCTATGGCATCTGGAACGCCAGCGTGGCCCTGGCCGACTACACCAACGGTTGGCGCGTGGCGTTGCTGGCCAAGAACCTCGCCGACAAGTCCTACTCACCGCTGCTGGCCAGTGGCGGCAACTACATCTACCGCGCCGTACCCCGTGACGATGAGCGTTACTTCGGCGTGCAACTGCGCAAGGATTTCTAGCATGAGCCGTCAACTGAAACTCGGCGCCTTTCTCATGGCCACCGGGCACCATGTCGCCGCCTGGCGCCACCCGGACGTGCCGGCGGATGCCGGGCTGGATTTCGCCCAATACAAACACCTGGCACGGGTGGCCGAAGCGGCGAAGTTCGATGCGCTGTTCGTGGCCGACAGCATCGCCGCTGCCACTGGTGAGATCGCCAGCCATATGGCGCGCTCGGATCATTTCGAGCCGCTCACCCTGCTCTCGGCACTGAGTGCGGTGACCGATAACATCGGCCTGATCGCCACGGCGACCACCAGCTACAACGAGCCCTACCATGTGGCGCGCAAGTTCGCTTCGCTGGATCACCTGTCCGGCGGGCGTGCGGGCTGGAACCTGGTGACCTCGGACAACGCCGCCGAAGCGCAGAATTTTGGCCGCGACGAACACCTCGGCCATGGCGAACGCTATAGCCGCGCCAGGGAGTTTCACCAGGTGGTGACCGGGCTGTGGGACAGCTGGGAAGACGATGCGTTTGTGCGCGACAAGGCCAGCGGCAACTATTACGACCCGACGAAACTGCATGTGCTGGACCACGTGGGCGAACACTTCCGGGTCAAGGGCCCGCTGAATGTGGCGCGCTCGCCCCAGGGCCAACCGGTGATAGTGCAGGCCGGCTCGTCCGAAGCCGGCCGTGAGCTGGCCGCGCAGACCGCCGAGGTGGTGTTTACCGCACAGACCTCGCTGGCCAATGCCCAGGCGTTTTATGCCGACCTCAAGGGCCGCTTGAGCCAGTACGGGCGCGGGCCGGATTCGCTGAAAATCATGCCCGGCGTGTTGGTGGTGGTCGGGGCGACCGAGGCCGAGGCCCAGGCCAAATTCGAGGCGTTCCAGGATCTGGTCGAACCTGAGGTGGGCGTCGCGTTGCTGGGGCGCATGCTGGGCAATTTCGACCTGTCCGGCTACCCGCTGGACGGGCCGTTGCCGGCGCTGCCGCTGACCGACAGCGGGCAACGCAGTCGCCAGCAACTGCTGAGTGACTTGGCCGATCGTGAGCAACTGACCCTCGCGCAATTGGGTCGGCGAATTGCCGGGGGCCGCGGACATTACAGCCTGATCGGCACGCCTGCGCAGATTGCCGACGAGCTGCAGAACTGGTTCGAAAACGGCGCGGCCGATGGCTTCAATATCCTGGTGCCGCACTTGCCGGGTGGGTTGGAAGACGTCGCGCAATGGGTGGTGCCCGAGCTGCAGCGGCGCGGTCTGTTTCGAACTGAATACAGCGGTTCCACCTTGCGCGAAAACCTCGGACTGGCGCGCCCGGCCCATCGTTTTACAGAGGGTAAAGCATGAAGTTTCCAGCACTGCTCCTGGCCTTGCTGGCGGTGACGCAAACCGCCCTGGCCGCCGACCCCGCCACCTTGCGTATCGGCTACCAAAAAGGCTCCATCGCCCTGGTCCTCGCCAAGCAACATGACCTGCTGGAAAAGCGTTTCCCGAAGACGGAGGTGAAGTGGATCGAGTTCCCCGCCGGCCCGCAGATGCTTGAAGCGCTGAACGTGGGGGCACTGGATGTGGGTTCCACCGGCGACATCCCGCCGCTGTTCGCCCAAGCCGCCGGGGCCGACCTGGTCTACATCGGCGCCGAACCGCCCAAGCCCAGCGCCGAGACGATCCTGGTGCGCAATGACAGCCCGCTGCATTCGGTGGCGGACCTCAAGGGCAAGAAAGTGGCGTTCCAGAAGGGTTCCAGCTCCCACAACCTGATCCTGCGCGCGCTGAACAACGCCGGCCTGAGCTACAAGGACATCCAACCGGTGTACCTGCCGCCGGCCGATGCACGAGCGGCGTTCGAACAAGGCAGCGTCGATGCCTGGGCGATCTGGGAGCCCTACTCGTCACTCGCCTTGAGCCAGAGCCCCAGCCATGTGCTGGCCAATGGCGAAGGCTTGGGTTTGTCGGGTCCGGTGTACACCGCCCGGCGCGCGTATGCGCGGGACAACGGTGCCTTTATCCATGACCTGCTCGACGAGCTCACCGCCGCCGAAGCCCTCACCCGCAGCCAGCGCGAAGACAGTTTGAAAGTACTGACCGAGTTCATGGGCCTGCCCGCCGAGGTGGTCGCACGCTACATGGACAACCGCCCGCCTTCGCCGATTTTGCCGATTGACGAGGGGATCATTCAGGCGCAGCAGGCGACGGCGGATCTGTTTTTCCAGAATCGGTTGTTGCCCAAGGCCATTGAGGTGAAGAAGGCCGTGTGGAATTCCCAAGCCAACTGAGATCCAAATATGGGACGGGACTTGCCCCCGATAGCGGTGTGTCAGTCAAGGATGCTCCAACTGAACCGCCGCAATCGGGGGCAAGCCCCCTCCCACATTTTCAATCCGCGTCTAGAAGTCGACGGTGGCAGACAGCAGGTAGGTACGCGGGGTCGACAGGGTCAGCCCCGGCTCGCTGTCATCCGATGCGCCGGCCGAACTCCAGTAGCGCTTGTCGGCGACGTTCTCCACGTTCGCCCGCAGGGTGATGTGCTTGTCATCGACCTTGAACGCATAGCGGGCGCCGACGTCGATGCGGTTCCAGGCGTCGATTTCCTTGACGTTGGACTGGTCCAGGTATTGAGAACTGGAGTGGATGCCACGGCTGGTCAGGGTCAGGCCTTCGAGGGTCGGGACATCCCACTCGGCACCGAGGTTGACGTTGTACTTGGGCGTGGCCGGCGCGCGGTTGCCGTCCCAGGCGCCATTGGTGGTGTCCTTCAATTTGCTGTCGATGTACATCACGCCGCCGAGCAGGCGCACGCCCTTGAGGGGTTCGCCGAACACGCTCAGCTCCGCACCGGTGTTCTGGCGCTTGCCATTGGGACCGAACAGCCGCGACGTGGCGTTGGTCTCGTAGGCCGGTTGCTTGATGCGGAACACCGCGGCGGTGACGGCGAAGGCGCCGGCGTCGTACTTGGCGCCGACTTCCACCTGGCGGCTGATAAACGGCGGGAAGATCTGGTCTTCGTTTCTCGACGTGGACGGTGCGATCTTGCCCTGGCTCAACCCTTCCATGTAGTTGGCGTACAGCGACAGCTTGTCGGTGGCCTTGAACAGCAGGCCGCCCGAAGGCGAGATCTTTTCTTCGTCGTAGTTGGTGTCGCCTTTGATGCCGTCGCTCCAGTCATCCACGATCACGCGCTGCCAGCGCGCACCGAGGGTGAGCAACAGGCGGTCATCGAAGAAACCCAGGGTGTCGGACACGGCCACGCCACTGAACGTGTTCTCGGTATAGACCTTCGCATCCTGGCGCGTGGCCACCGACGGCGTCGGGGTTTGCACGGGGTTGTAGAGATTGCTCGATGCGTTGGCATAACGCGCACCGCCGTTGGTGAAGTCCATATAGAAGTAGCTGGCGGCCAGGTTGACCTCATGGCTCACCGGCCCGGTGTGGAACCAGTTACGCACGCCGGCCGTGGCGGTACGGACGTTTTCATCGCGGGTGAAGTCCCGGGGCTGCACGGTGAAATCACCGGCCGCATTGGTCACCGAAACAGCATGGCGCAGGAACTCGTGGTTGCTTTTGCGCGCGCCGACACCGCCGTAGAGCATCACCGAATCGCTGAGGTCATATTCGGCATTCAGCGTACCGAAGGTGTCCTTGGTGCGGGCCTTGCTCCAGGACTGCGCATAGTTGCGGCGCACATCGTTGGCGCTGGGCACCGGCGCGGCAGCCGCGACTTGCACACGCTCCTGCGGCGCATCGGTGTCGCGCTCGGTGCGGCCGATATCCGTGGAAAGGCGCAGGCGCTCGCCACGAAAATCCAGGCCCAGCACGGCCATCTCACGGTCGACGCTCTGGTGGTCCCATTCGGTATCGCCGGACTGCTTCACGCCGTTGAAGCGCAGGCCGAACTTGTTGTCCTCGCCAAAGCGCCGGCCCACATCCACGGCGCCACCGGCCTGGCTGTCGGAGGCCCAGGTGCCGGTGAACGAGGTGATGTCCTTGTCGGTGGCGCGCTTGGGCACCACGTTGATCCCGCCGCCCACGCTGCCGCGCGGCGAGATGCCGTTGATCAACTGGGTGGGGCCTTTGAAGATGTCGACGCGGTCGGCCATCTCCATGTCGATGGTGTAGGTCGGCAGCACGCCGTACAGGCCGTTGTACGACACATCACTGTTGAACAGGCTGAAGCCGCGAATGGTGAACTGCTCATACCGCCCGCCGGCCGGGTTGGTGGCGCGTACCGACGGGTCGCTGGCGATCAGGTCGCCAAGGGTGCGCGCCTGCTGGTTTTTCACCGCGTCCTGGGTGTAGGTGGTCATGCTGAACGGGGTTTCCATGAAGTCCCGGGTGCCCAGCAGGCCTTGCGAGCCACGCCGCGCCACCTGGCCACCGGCGTAGGTGTCGCCGTCGTACAGGCCGGTGGTACCGAGAATCGACGTGGGCGCCAGCTCCAGGCTGCCGCCCTCCGGCACCGGCACCAGCATGTAGGCCTGCTCCCCCATGGGCTGCAATTGCAGGCCGGAGCCTTGCAGCAAGCGGGCAAAGCCCTCTTCCACGCCATATTCGCCGGATAAACCGCTGCTGCTGCGCCCGCTGACCAGCGCCGGGTCCACCGACAGGTTGACCCCCGACAGCCCGGCAAAACGGGTCAACGCCGCACTCAGGCTGCCGGCCGGCACCTGGTAGCTGCGGCGCGCGGCGCTGTCTTCGGCATAGCTGACGGGGACGAACAAGGGGCTGGCGCTGAGGCTCAGCATCAGGCTCAGTTTGAGCAACGGGCGCAAGCGCAAGGGGTGGACTGCGGGCATTGGAAGAAGCTCTCGATTTTGTTCACTTGCCTGGAATGACAGGCGAGGTGAAAAAAGGGGACAGGCTTCGACCAACTTTTTTCAAAATGGCAGGGCAATGGCGGCGCCATGCCCTGCCCTGGTTACCATACCGCGATATGGGAATCCGCACGCGGTTCGGTGCCGCCGCACAGCACGCCGCTGACCGGGTCGCGCAGGATGATCTGCCCACGGCCGTAGTCGGTGAGGTCGCTGGCGATCTGCACCTGGTGACCACGCCGGGCCAGGGCATTGGCCAGGTCGCGGGAGGCACCCTGCTCGATGCCGACCTTCATGTCGCCCAGCCATTGCCAGCGCGGCGCATCCAGTGCGGCCTGGGGGTTGAGGCCGAAGTCCACCAGGTTCATCACCATCTGTACGTGACCCTGGGGCTGCATGTAGCCGCCCATCACGCCGAACGGGCCCAGGGCCTGGCCGTCCTTGGTGAGGAAACCGGGGATGATGGTGTGGAAGGTTTTCTTGCCTGCTGCCAGGCAGTTGGCGTGGCTCGGGTCGAGGCTGAATTCCTGCCCACGGTTCTGCAACGCAATGCCGCTGTCGGGCAGTACCACGCCGGAGCCGAAGCCGTGGTAGTTGCTCTGGATGAACGAGACCATATTGCCTTCGGCGTCCGCCGTGGCCAGGTACACCGTGCCGCTGGCGTGCGGGTCACCGGGCTTGGGCGCCTGGGCCTGTTCGCCGATCTGGCTGCGACGGCGCGCGCTGTAGTCGTCGCTGAGCAGGTCGGCCACTGCCACGCGCATGTGCAGCGGGTCGGTGATGTAATGCAGGCCGTCGCTGTAGGCGAGCTTCATGGCCTCGAGCTGGCGGTGCCAGGTCTGTTGGCTGTCGCGGTGATCGAAGGTGAAGCCTTCGAGGATGTTCAGCGCCATCAGCGCCACCAGGCCCTGGCCGCTCGGCGGGATTTCCCAGACGTCGACACCGCGATAATTGATGTGGATCGGGTCCACCCACTGTGCGCGGTAGTCCTTGAGATCACTGGCGCGCAGGTAACCCCCGGTGGCCCGTGAGTGGGCGTCCAGGCGTGCGGCCAGGGCACCGCGATACAGGCTTTCGCAACGGCTGGCGGCGAGTTCTTCCAGGGTGCGCGCCTGGGCCGGGTTGCGGAAAATCTCGCCCGCTTGGGGTGCGCGCCCATCGATGAGGAACGTGTCGAACCAGGCTTGCAGCACTTCATCGCGGTGCGGGCTGAATTCGTTCAAGGAGATCTGCCATTGGTGGGCAACCACCGGTGACAGCGGGAAACCCTCGCGGGCCAGGCGGATGGCCGGTTGCAGCAACTCGGCAAACGCCAGCTTGCCGAAGCGTTGCGACAGCTCCGCCCAGGCCGATGGGCAGCCGGGCACGGTCACCGGGGTCCAGCCGTACAGCGGCATCCGATCGTGCCCGGCAGCCTTGACCGCCTCGACACTCAAGGCGCCCGGCGCATGGCCATTGCCGTTCAGGCCATGCAACTGGCCCTTGCACCACACCAGGGCAAACGCATCGCCGCCCAGGCCGCAGCCGGTGGGCTCCACCACCGTGAGCGCGGCCGCCGTGGCGATGGCCGCGTCGATGGCGTTACCGCCCTTTTGCATGATCTCGATACCGGCCTGGGCAGCCAGGGGCTGGGACGCGGCGACCATGCCACGGCGGGCAAATACGCTCTGGCGCTGCGATGGATAGGGATACTCGTGAGCAGAAAATTTCAACATGGCAAAGGCTCTTCAAAAAAAGTCATAACACACGGCTGAGAAACGCCCGGGTCCGGGGATGACTGGGGTGGCTGAAGATCTGTTCCGGCGGCCCTTGTTCGATGAGTTCGCCCTGGTCGAGAACCACCACGCGGTCTGCCACTTCCCGGGCAAAGCCCATTTCATGGGTGACCACCACCATGGTCATGCCCTCCTCGGCCAGCTCTTTCATCACCTGCAGCACTTCGCCGACGGTTTCCGGGTCGAGGGCGCTGGTGGGTTCGTCGAACAGCATGGCCTGGGGTTTCATCGCCAGGGCGCGGGCGATGGCGACCCGTTGCTGCTGGCCGCCGGAGAGCATCGACGGGTAATGGCTGGCCTTGTCCGCCAGGCCGACCCGCGCCAACAGGCCACGGGCCTGTTCCAGTGCTTCGGCACGTGGCGTGCCGAGGACCTGGATCGGCGCTTCAATGATGTTTTCCAGCGCCGTCATATGGGGGAACAGGTTGAAGCGCTGGAACACCATGCCAATGTCGCGGCGCTGGCGGGCGATGTTGCGCTCCGAATCACGCACCAGGCTGCCGTCGCTGCGCTCGCGATAGCCCATGGCGCGGCCGTTGACGCGGATGCGCCCGCCCTGGATGTCTTCCAGCAGGTTGATGCAGCGGATAAAGGTGGTCTTGCCCGAGCCCGAGGCGCCGATCAGCACCACCACTTCGCCGCGCCGTACTTGCAGCGAGATACCCTTGAGGATCTGCAACGCGCCGAACGACTTCTGAATATCCAGTGCCTCAATGATCAGCTCTTCACTTTGGTGCGCCATGGTTATCGTCCCCTCAGCAGTTTCAGGGTGCTGCGCCCGAACATGCGGCTGGCTGCCGGTGGTGGCGCGGAAGGCCGGTCGGACTGGCTGAAGCGGGCTTCGAGCCAGCGCTGGAAAAAGCCCCAGAGGGTGGTCAGCGTCAGGAAGTACAAGGCAACCACCAGGTACAGCTCGAACACCCGGAAGGTGGCCGAGGTGATCATCTGGGTGCTGAGCAGCAGTTCCTGCACACCGATCACGCTGACCAGGGTGGTGTTCTTGAGCATCACGTTGAACTCATTGCCCAGCGGCGGCACGATCACCCGGAACGCCTGGGGCAGCACGATGCGCCGCATCAACTTGGCGAAGCCCATGCCCAGGGAGCGCCCGGCTTCATATTGGCCCTTGTCCACCGCGCCGATGCCGGCACGGATGATCTCGGCCATGTAGGCACCTTCGTTGAGGCCCAGGGCAATGATCGCCGCCTGGATATTGCCGGGGACGATCAGGCCGAACAGTTCGATATCCTCAAAGCGGAAAATCCCGCCCGCCGCCAGCGCCGTGTACAGAAACACGATCTGCACCAGCAGCGGCGTGCCGCGCATCAGCCACACGTAAAAACGCACCGGCAGATGCAACAGCGGGTTCTTCGACAAGCGCAACAACGCCGCCGCCAGCCCCAGCGCGCAGCCCAGCAGCATCGCCAGTACGCTGATCAGGCAGGTCAGCCACAGCCCCGTGAGGTAAACCCCGCTGGGCTGCAGCAGGTACTGCCAGAACACATCCCAATTGAAATTCATCGCAGGTACGCCTCAGTCGAGTGTGTCGCTGCTGACATGCCATTTGTCCAGCAACTGCACATAGCTGCCATCGCTGCGCATATCGCTGATCACCTGCTGCACGGCGGCGGTCAGTTGCGGGTCGTCCTTGCGTATGCCCAGGCCGGTGAGGATGCGGCTGAACGCCGGCACGCCTTCCTGGAACAGGTCCGGGGCCATTGCTGCGTAGTAACCGGCGGTTTCCACGGTGGTGCCGTAGGCGTCGACCTGGCTGATGCGCAGGGCCTGGAACGCGTCGGTGTCGGTGTTGTAGACCACCAGTTTCATCGGGGGCTTGCCGGCCTTGGCCAGGCTTTCATTGTGGGCATCGAGCAGGGTCTTGATGGTGGAGCCGTTGAGCACCGCGACCTTGTGCGCGGACAGGTCATCCAGCGCCTTGATGCCCTTGGGGTTGCCCTTGGGCACCACCACCGACTGGCTGGAATACATGTAGTTGACGATGTCGATCACCTGGCGCCGCTCGGGTTTGTCGAACAGCTGGTCGACGATCATGTCGCACTGCTGGGCGAGCAGCGCCGGCACCAGGCCAGAGAACGGAATCACCCGCCATTGCACTTGCTTGTCGCCCAGGCGCCTGGCGATTTCCAGGCCCAGGTCGACGGTGAGCCCGCGGGGTTTCTGGGCTTCGTCGAAGGACACCAGGGGCGGGGAATCCATCCCCGAGCAATAGACAAGTTTGTCGACTTTTTGCAGACGATCCGGCACTTGAGGCGCAGCAAAGGCCCCTTGTGCGCAGAGACCGAAGGAGACAGCCACCAGCAAGGCGCGGCATTTATGCATGACCAGACACTCCAGTTCGTTGAATAACGGGGCAGGACTAAAGTCAAAACACAGCGGGTGTTTCTTATTGTTCGGTTTGCAGGAACTGGATCAGCGCCGGCACGGTGCCTTCGATGTGTTCGCGCACCACGGCTTCGGCGCGGGCGGCGTCGCCGGCGCGGATCGCATCGAGGATCACCGCGTGTTCCTGGCGGGCACTGAGGGGTTTTTCGCCGTGCTGCAACCACAAGCGCATGGGCGCCTCGACCAGCGAGTACAGCGCCGAAATCTGCTTCATCAAGCGTGGGCGGCCGCTGAGGCTGCACAGGTATTCATGGAACGCGCGATGGCGGCTGACCCAGGCGGCGCTCTCATCGCGGTAGTCGTCCATCGCGTCGAGCATGCGCTCCAGGGCCGCCAGTTGACGCTCACCGATACGGCCGACGGCCACGCGCACCGCCAGGCCTTCGAGGGCGCTGCGCATCTCGAACACTTCGTGCAGCTCATCGATATCCAGACCGCTGACGATCGCGCCACGGTTGGGCCGCAGGGTCACCAGGCCCTGGGCATCAAGGCGGCGAAAGGCTTCGCGCACCGGCATGCGGCTCATGCCGATCTCGCTGGCGATGTCTTCGGCGATCAGCCGGTCGCCCTTGCGGTAGCGGCCGCCGCAAATGGCATCGAGCAGAAAGTTGTAGGCCTCCTCCTCGGCGGTGAGGGGCTGGCGGTCAACGTAAGCGGGAGCGAATTGCATCGGCAGCACCTTTTGAATTTTTGTATCCAATTATCCACGAATACAAAAAAGCAGAATGCGTGCCAACGGCCTGGGCCAGGAGCCAAGTGATTGATTCAGATCGGATAGAAGGGAAAAAGCTGGCGCTGGCGTTGAAAAGTCGCGTGGGAATTTGCTACCCAATGGCGCAGAAGATGCCCCATTGGTGGGCGGAAGTAACAAGCAGGACGTGGGTGAGATGCTTTTGCTTGAGGCGAATCCAGCCCACCGTTGGCGTTATGGCTCGGCCGAATAGATGACGGTTTGCGCGCTGTTTTCGCCGACCGCCTGGCGGGTGAAATAGGTGTCGCCTTCGTCGGTGAGGATCTCGTAGTCGGCCTTACGGGCCGGGCTGGCGTGCTTGATGATTTTCAGCACGCGCTGGAATTTCACGCTTAGCGTGCCGTTGTGGCTGGGCCCGGTGAGCACATTGACGCTTTGAAACCAGCCGGCGTGCCGCTGGTTGCTCACCAACGCGTGGCTCATCGCCTCAAAACGTTCCAACCGAGTGAAGCCCCACAGGGTCTGTTCTTCGACGGTGGCGCCCGGCGTAGCGGCGCCGGTAAACACAAACAGATTGATCGCCGGGCTGTCTTCGCAAAAGAAGTCGTAAGGGACCAGGCCGTCGACCATTTTCCTGCCGGGCACGAAGCCCTTCTTATGCACCTGAAACATCGTCACCTCCACTCAATCAATGGCGACAAGTCTAATCAGGCGCGACGTACAGGGCGGTCAAGCCAATGTAATGTCGTGTAAAGATCGCGCGCTGTGCAGGGTGATCTCCACTGTCAGCCCGCCGCCCGGCTCGTTGCGCGCGAGGATGTGGCCGCCGTGCATCTGGACGGCCCTCGCAGCAATGGCCAGCCCCAGGCCAAACCCCACGCTGGCATCGCCCACACCACGTTCGAACGGCTGGAAAATGCTGTGCAGCCGGTCATTGTCGACGCCCGGCCCTTGGTCGGTGATCTGTACCGTGAGGCGGTTCGCATCCTGGTTGACCTGCGCCGACACGCACACGGTGGTGTCCGGCCGGGTGTAGCGCACGGCATTGCGAATCACGTTCTCGAAGCAGCGGTACAACAACTCACCGCTGACGCAGGCGATAAACGGCGGGCACGCCTGCAGGTGCACGCGACAGCCTTTGATGCCGGCTTCGAACTGCGCATCTTCAACGATCATCGCCAGCAATTCGACAATATCCACGGGCTCGCGCTCGATACTTTCCGGGCGGCCTTGCAGGCGCGCCAGGGTCAGCAACGCCTCGATCAGGGTGTCCATGCGCTCGGATTCGCGCTCGATGCGTTCGAGCATTTCCAGGCGGGCGGCGTCCTGGCGCAACAGGCCGATGGCCGCCTGCATGCGCGTCAGCGGGGAGCGCAGTTCATGGGAGATGTCGTGCAGCAGTTGCTGCTGGGCCTCCACCAGCCCCTTCAACTGGTTGGCCATGCGGTCGCAGTCTTCCGCCAGGTCGACGATCTCGTCGCGACGCTTGCCCATGGCCGGCTTGACCCGGGTTTCGAAGCGTCCCTGGGCCGCGTCGCTCATGGCGCGCTTCAGGTAAGCCAGGGGCCAGGCCAGGTAATAGGCCATGTAGCCGCTGAACAGCGCACTCATCAATGTGCCGATGATCAACGGAATCTGGTGCCAGGGCCGGCCGGGCGGGTTACCGGGCGCGTGGGTCGACCTGATCGACAGCGCCAGGCCTTCCTTGCTGACGACCGCTCGCTCATAGGCCGGCTGCGTCACCGGCCCACCTATCAGCAATTGCCCGGCACTGTTGTAGACGCCGATGGCCTCATCCGCCGGGCGCTCCCACACCGCCAGGAGCTGGCCGCCCGCCTCGACACCGAACGTTTGCAGTAGCTTGTCTTCGGCCGCCAGCATGGCTTCCACATGCGGGTCATTCGGCTGGAAACGGCCCAGTTCAAGCACGCCGACGCCCACCAGGAAGGTCAAGGTGGTCGCCAGCCAGAAGGCCAGGAACAGTTTCCAGAACAGCAGGCTGGGCCTGGTCATTCGGCAATCAACAAGTAGCCGAGGCCACGTACGCTCTGGATCCAGGCCTTGGCGTCCGGGCGCGGCCCGAGTTTTTGCCGGATGCTGCTGATATGCACGTCGATGCGCCGGTCGTAGCGGGTCAGCGGGCAACCGAGGGCATTGAGTGACAGATCCTTTTTACTCACTACCTGGCCGGCACTGCGGGCCAGCTCTTCCAGCAGGCTGAACTCGGTGCTGGTCACACCCAGCTCGAGGCCGTTCCACAGGGCCTGGCGCCTGCCGGGCCACAACACCAGCGCGCCGGTCTTGATCACTTCGGTGGTCGGCTGGCCCACCGGCTGCACCCTGCGCATGATGGCGCGCAGGCGCGCGACCAGTTCGCCGGGGGAGCTGGGCTTGGGCACGTAATCATCGGCGCCGAGTTCCAGGCCGGTGATGCGGTCGATGTTGTCACCACGGGCGGTGAGCAGCACTACGGGTACCTGGCTGACGACGCGGATGCGCCGGAGCACTTCGATGCCCGAGCGCTGGGGCAGCATCACGTCCAGCACCACAATGCTGTAGCGCCCCGACAGCGCCTCCACCTCGCCCTCCTCCCCCGTGTGCACGGCCGTGGTCTCAAAGCCTTCGCGCGCGAGGTATTGGCTCAGCATGTCAGTCAGTTCCTGGTCGTCGTCGACCAACAATACGCGGATCATCTCGGGCTCGTCGGTGGGGGGTTGCGCATTATCGGCCCGGCATCGGCATCCCAGGCCAAACTTTACCTAACTTGACATTCGGTTAACCGCACCAAACGCCCCTCGCTCGTATGCTGGATGTTCACCAGTCCGGCCGCGCGGCGAGTTGTCCATGCGTGCCGGCGCTGCTTGTCGATGTGTTCTGGAAAAGATCTTGATGAATTTTTCGCGCCTGCTCTGCTCGGTTGCGCTGCTGCTCAATGCCTCACTGGCACTCGCCCAAGGCTTCAAAATCTCGGATATTCGAATCAACGGCCTGCAACGGGTCTCTGCAGGCAGCGTGTTCGGGGCATTACCCCTGAACGTCGGCGACGAAGCGGATGACCGGCGCCTGGTGGACTCGACCCGCGCGCTGTTCAAGACCGGTTACTTCCAGGACATCCAACTGAGCCGCGAAGGCGATGTGTTGATCATCAATGTAGTCGAGCGTCCTTCGGTTGCCAGTATCGAGTTCGAGGGCAACAAGGCGATTGCCACCGATGACCTGATGAAAGGCATGAAGCAATCGGGCCTTGCCGAGGGCGAGATTTTCCAACGCGCCACCCTGGAAGGGATACGCAACGAGTTGCAGCGCCAGTACGTTGCCCAGGGCCGTTACTCGGCGTCGGTGGACGCGCAGGTGGTGGCTCAGCCGCGTAACCGCGTAGGCTTGAAAATCAAGATCGACGAAGGTGAAGTGGCGTCGATCCAGCACATCAACGTGGTAGGCAACACGGTGTTCCCCGACGATGCCCTGATCGACCAGTTCACCCTCAAGACCAGCAACTGGCTGTCGTTTTTCAAGAACGACGACAAATACGCACGGGAGAAGCTGTCGGGCGACCTTGAACGCTTGCGCTCCTATTACCTGGACCGTGGCTATATCAACATGGATATCACCTCGACCCAGGTCTCGATGACCCCGGACAAAAAGCACGTCTACATCACCGTGAACATCCAGGAAGGCCAGAAATACACGGTGCGCGAGGTGAAGCTCAGTGGTGAGCTGAAAGTCCCGCAGGACCAGGTCCAGTCCTTGCTGCTGGTGCAGAAGGGCCAGGTGTTCTCACGCAAACTGATGACCACCACCTCGGAGCTGATTACCCGTCGCCTGGGCAACGAAGGCTACACGTTCGCCAACGTCAACGGCGTGCCGCAGGCCCACGATGAAGACCACACGGTTGACGTCACGTTCTCCGTCGACCCCGGTAAGCGGGCCTACGTCAACCGTATCAACTTCCGTGGCAATACCAAGACCGACGACAAGGTGCTGCGGCGGGAAATGCGCCAGATGGAAGGTGGCTGGGCGTCAACCTACCTGATCGATCAGTCCAAGGTGCGCCTGGAGCGCCTGGGGTTCTTCAAGGAGGTGAACGTCGAGACGCCTGCGGTGGCCGGCCTCGATGACCAGTTGGATGTGAACTACGCCGTGGAAGAACAGGCGTCCGGTTCGATTACCGCCAGTGTCGGCTTTGCCCAGAGTTCGGGGCTGATCCTCGGCGGCTCGATCACCCAGAACAATTTCCTCGGCACCGGCAACTACGCCAGCCTGGGGCTGACCCGCTCGTCCTACCAGAGCAAGTACAACATCGGTTTCACCGATCCCTACTTCACCACCGACGGGGTGAGCCTGGGTTACAACGCGTTCTACAGCAAGACCGACTACAACAAGTACTACGATGACGGGGTTTCCTATTACGCCATCAATAGTTTTGGCCTGGGCACCACCCTCGGTTACCCGATCAATGAAACCTCGCGCTTGAACTTTGGCCTGACCGTACAACACGACAGCATCGAACCGGGCACCTACAGCGCCGACGAGATCTACGACTTTATCGAGCGCGAAGGCAAGGAATTCACCAACTTCAAGGCCAACCTTGGCTGGTCGGAGTCGACCTTGAACAAAGGCGTGCTGGCGACTCGCGGGCATTCGCAAAACCTCAACCTGATGGTGACGGTGCCCGGCAGCGACCTGAGTTTCTACAAAATCGACTACACGGGGCAGACGTTCCTGCCTGTCAGCAACACCACATCACTGCGCTTTCACACCAAGCTCGGCTACGGCAGCGGCTACGGCTCCACGGACGGGCTGCCCTTCTATGAAACCTACACCGCCGGCGGCGAAGGCACGGTGCGCGGCTTTGAAAGCGGCACCCTCGGCCCGCGCAACACCCCGGCAACCGGTGCCTACGCCAGTGCCGGGCAGGCGTACTACTCGGACCGGGACACCGAGTCGCTGGGCGGCAATATCCTGATAACCGGCGGCGCGGAGTACCTGTTCCCGGTGCCGTTCATCAAAGACAACAAATCCGTGCGAACCTCGTTGTTCTGGGACGTAGGGACGGTGTATTCGGACAAGTGCTACCTCAGCACGACCCAGGGCTGCGGCAGCGTGGACCTAAGCCAGATGGCCAGTTCGGTGGGAGTTGGGGTGACATGGTACAGCCCGCTGGGGCCGCTGAGTGTGAACTTGGCCTACCCGATTCGCACGCCGGAGAACGCGGACAAGCAGGTGTTTCAGTTCTCCATGGGGCAGACGTTTTAAAGGTTGCGGCGTGTTGATGCGTTTCCCCCTTCTCGGAAAGGCCCTACACAAATACCGGACGTCTGGCGAAGCCGCGTTTATGTATTGTTTTTTATAAAGGAACTCCGCTATCGAGCCTTGGTCGGCTGATGTGTGGATTTTCCTTTCACTACGCGGATAGATCGGATGAAACAGATGCCCTTCGTCGAGGCCAAGCCTGTTGCCGACAAAAAGCTGGCTTTGTTTGCACCCGTGCCAGCGCCATGGCGTTCAAGCGCACACCCGCTGTACCTGAACGATTTTGCTGCCTGTCGGAATGTCGAATCAGGAGCGGTTTTTATTATCGCTTCCGGCCTGTCAGCCAAATCATTCCCCCTCGAAAAGTTCGCGCACGTGCCCATGATCACCATGAATGGCTCCATTTCGATGTTTATGAACACCGACATCAAGCCGAGTTTTTACGCCTGCACGGACAGAAGCTTTTCCAAACAGCAGCCGGATTTATTCAACTACGCCATGGCTGTCAGCCAAAGGGTCGCGCTGTGGGAAGACCATGCGCAATCCTCCCATGCTCGTCCAACCGGGCAGCTCTACCCGCTGTCCAAGGCGCCAAAACCGTCGTGGATCGATGTGGCGCTCGGAAGATCAAAAGAGCTGGTTACTGATCACCCCTTGATCGCCTTTCGGAAACGGTCCATCGGGTTCAGCAAGGACATGAGCCAGGGCTTTTTTGATGCCCGAACCGTGGCCTACCTGGCCATCCAGCTGGCATTCCACGTCGGGTTCTCCAAGGTTTTCCTGGTGGGCGTCGACCTGGACGAAAAGTCGGGGAGGTTTTACGAAACGAAGGACTCCATAAACTCCCCCTGCGGGCTCGACCAGCACTATTACACCCGCATACTGCCGTCGTTCGAGTTGATGTCCAAGAAAGTCATCGGGGATGACTTCATGGTTTACAACTTATCCGATATTTCGAAGATTCCGGCGAGTGTGATTCCGCGTATCAGCGTCGCTCAAGTGGAAGCGATGCTCCACCAGTAGACACACAGTCGGCCTGGAGGCCTTCGCCAACTCCCTGCACTACACACATTGGGTGTCGGCAGCTGAGGGCCCTTCTCAAAAAATCCGAATATCAGCCCGGATACTTCAGTCTTTTTTAGCAGGAGATTGAAGGAGTTATCTGGATTGGGTTCCACGGCCAGCGAGAAGAATGGCGGGGGCCTTCTGTTGCATAGTGAGCACTATGCCCTGGGCCATTTGGGGCTTACGCTGAAGCGTATGCGCTGATCGTACTTCAGATCTGCCTATGCTCAATGAACCTGTGTGGGTTTAAAAAGAATTTTCAGAATCAGCAGACGTAACTCATCCAGGACCTTGATGGCCGGAAGCTTTCAGTGCATTGGCTGGATCCAAGCGTGGGGCGGTGACGATCTTGAGGAGGAAGTTGGGATGATCCCCCGCAAAAGTCCCTATGCGTAAAAAAGCCGAACTGGCTGGAGTTCGGCTAAGTCACTGAAAAATATGGTCGGGACGGAGTGATTCGAACACTCGACCCCTAGCACCCCATCTCCTTTTTCATACTTCTTGAAAGACTCCAACATTTTACTCTGGATTTTTCTAAGCTAGTATTTACTTGAGCTCCAGCGATGTTCTGCTCTACGAGAGTCCAGTAACGTCCATCAAGAGCTGACGTTTTTGTGGGGGTAAAAGTAGGGGGAACCCATTTTATGGCCAAAATCACCATCAAAGAACTCGAGTCGCTGACCGCCAACGATGCCGGCCGAATCCTCCGGGAAGATGGCAATCTCGCGGGTCGAATTTCCCTGCGTAAGGACGGCGTGTCGGTCAGCTTTTTCTATCGCTATCGGTGGGGCGACCAGAACAAAGAATACGCCTGCGGGTCCTGGCCACGCAAATCCCTGACGGACATCCGCAAGGCCCGCAATCAGGCCCGGGCGCTCATTGATGAGCAAATCAATCCCAACGAGCACAAGAAAACCGCCAAGGCACAGGCATACGCCACTGCTAACGTAGAGGCTGAACAAGTAAAAACGACAAAGGTGAAAACGCTGACCGTCCAGGATCTGGCCAAGGCGTGGCTGTTGGATGGCGTGGCGCGCAAAGATGGCAATACTGAATTGCAACGACGCTTTAACAAGGACCTTTTTCCGGCACTCGGCAAGACCGGGGTGAACAATGTTTCCGAACACGATGTTCGGGCGCTGATCCGCACCGTGGTCAGCCGCGGTGCTCACCGGCAAGCCATCAGTTTCTTCGCCGACCTCACTCAGATGTTCGGTTGGGCGAGAAAGCGCCAACCTTGGCGGGCCTTATTGATCGAGGGTGATCCAACTGAGCTGGTCGACATCTCCCCCTTGATCCCGGCCGACTACGAAGCCGAAAGAAGCCGCATCCTTTCACCGGCTGAGCTGTTGGAACTGCACAACCGTTTCCAGCAAATGACCGCCGATTACGACGCCCTCCCCGCCGGTCAAAAATATGACGGCATTCGACCGCTGAAGAAGGAAACCCAACTTGCGCTCTGGATTAGCCTGGGCACGCTGTGCCGGATTGGCGAGTTGCTGCAGGCCGAATGGAAAAATGTCGATCTGGACCGGCAGACCTGGTTCCTCCCCAGTGAAAACGTCAAAGGCACCCGGGGCAAGAAGCAGGACCACCATGTCTTCCTCTCGCCCTTTGCCCTGCATTTCTTTCAGGAACTCAAGACCCTGACGGGGCATTCCCAGTGGTGCTTCCCCAACAAGCAGGATGATGGGCATGTGGACGTGAAAGTGGTGAGCAAACAGGTAGGCGATCGCCAGGCCCGATTTAAAAACCGCAAGGCCCTCTCACGACGGCGTCACGACGATACCCTGGTGCTCGCCGACGGCCAGAACGGCGACTGGACGCCACATGACCTGCGCCGTACCGGGGCGACCATGATGCAAGCCTTAGGCGTTAGTCTGGATGTCATCGATCGCTGCCAAAATCATGTCCTGGCTGGCTCTCGGGTGAGACGTCATTACTTGCATCACGACTATGCCGAAGAGAAGAAAAACGCCTGGAACCTGTTGGGCGATCGGCTCAGTGCGGTGTTGTCCTCGAACTACGAGCACACGCCAAACGAGTCGATGTTGTCTTTTCCAGTGTACGCGGCGCCAGAGACGCGAGCACCGTCATAGGCGGTTGCGCCCATAGCATCCCGGAATTTAACATCCGCGACACCCCGTGTTATGGCCTTAAATCCGCGACGAGCAAAGGTGACAGACTGCATGTACACATTCGTGAGCTTCACCGTCGCGGAACTGTTCGAAAAAGTATGGCAAACACCCATGGTCAAACTGGCCCACGAAATTTGGTGTTTCCGACGTCGCCGTCGCCAAGGCTTGTCGCAAAGCCGGCATCCCTCTCCCTGGGCGTGGCCACTGGGCCAAATCGGAAAAGCAGCGACAACGCAAACCCAAACCTCCTCAGGTCGAAGGCAATGTCCGATTCCAAGTGCTCGACCGTGACAACTCGCTCGTCACGACTGGCACTGATTTGAACTCACCTATAGTCCGGCGGAAGATTGAAGCCCCCTATCAATTATCCGAGTCTCACGCGCTAGTGAGTCAATGGCTAAAGACCGCAAAAACGTCGAAGGTCAAGGACGGCTACCTCGATTACGCAGGCAAGCGTGTATTGAATGTGAACAAACCAGACGTAGTTCGGCGCTCCAGTTCGCGAGCCTATCGTCTGGAACTACCCAAAACGATTGGACCACAGTCTACATCGGCGCGTTTGTACACGGTTTTCGTGGACAGCTTGCGAGGTTTCGTAGCCATTATTTGGTAGCGACATTTCCTGCCCCGTCTCTCCACTCGTGGGACTGCCTGGCCTCGAGGTAAATTTGCTCCACTCTGAAGATGCTCGCTGGGCAGTATCCGATCAGCTTGGGCGCGTAGTGGTTGACACTCGCACCTTGATTTTATAGCTGCAAAAATGACGACATAACTCCCGCCATCGTAAGTGATGCGCTCATCGGTTTTTTGGACCAAGCAGCTTCGCTCGTATCTGGGTAATAGAAAGGCAGATTCCTAACGCAGCATCACGTCTCGTACGGGCTGTATAGGAGTGGACGCACCCGCCTTTAGATGAACCCTCCCCCTTGGATACCCACGGCATTAACGGGTGAAGGCGGTTCAAGAGCGCTTGCGCGATTCAACCCCTCAAAAATCAGCAAGCCCGTTCATGCGTGTAGACGGAGAAGACAAGGAGGTATAAGTCCGGTCATTCGTGAGAATTTCGTCAGGACTTAGGATTCTTGACGCAGCGCATAACGACGAAACAAGCGATTAGAATCAGCGGTGCAATGGAGAGCATGCCCATGTAGGTAGAGCCGGACAGATCGTTGATTTTGCCCACCATCACAGGTGCAACGATGCCGCTCAATTGGCCGATGGAGTTGATTGCTGCTGTCCCGGTAGCGATTGCCAGGCCGGAGAAGGTCGACTGCGGGATGGTCCAGAAAATCGGGATCGCAATAAAAGTGCCTGCGGTAGCAAGTACGAGGGCTGCCATCATGGCCCATGACGAGTCGGAGAACAGACAGGCCAACAAGTAGCCTACTGCCGCTGTCATCAGGCACAGAACAAGGTAAATCTTACGCTCACCCGTACGGTCGGAACGCCGCGTCAGCCACACCATGCCGATGCAAGCCACTATATACGGCAGCGCCGAAAGCGTCCCGATCCAGAACAGGCTCTGCACGCCGGAGGATTTGATCAGGTGTGGCATCCAGAAGTTGAGACCATAGGAGGCGGTCTTGATCACAAAGTAGATGAACGCCATGATCGCCACTTCGCGGGTCAGTAACACACGCCACAATGACCCAAGCACAGGCTTCTGGTTAACGTTGTCCTGCGCCAGGTTGGCCGCCAGGAGGTCCTTCTCGCTACGGCTTAGCCATTTGGCCGATTCGATGTCTCGGTCCAGTTTCCACAGCACCAGCAGGCCGAGTACAACGCAGGGCAGTCCAGACATCAGGAACAGCCAGTGCCAACCCGCCAGACCGAACACGCCGTCCATCGTGCCCAACAGGATCCCTGCCGCCGGCCCGCCGACGGCGCCTGCCAGAGGTACCGCCAGGAACCAGAGGCCATTCATCTTCGCCAGGTGCTTCTTGGGAAACCAGCACGCCAAGTAGAACAGAATCGCCGGGCCAAAGCCGGCTTCCATGACGCCGATCAAAAAACGCAGGAAGTACAGGGTGTATTGCGTGTAGGCAAACATTAACGCCGCCGTCGCCAGCCCCCAGGAGATCATAATCCGACAGATCCAGGCAGGCGCGCCATAGCGCTTGAGTCCCAGGCTGCTGGGGACTTCGAATAGCACGTAACCGAAGAAAAACATGCTCGCGGCCAGGCCATATGCCGCATCGGACAAACCCAATTCTTGCTGCATCTGGGTCTTGGCGAAGCTAATGTTGATCCGGTCAAAATAAGAAAACAGAAAGCAGATAATGGCCAGCGGCATGATGCGCCAGGCCACGCGCCGATAGAGCAGCAGTTCGTTGATCGTTTCTTCGCTGCGCGCAAGTGCGACTTCGCCAGTCATGGCAACCATGATGTTTCTCCATTCTTGTAATTATTGGAGAGAGGCAAGTTCCTTCAGGAACTTTGCTCAACGGGGTTAACTGATCAGGATCAGTTTGTCCTTGTACACCTGCCCTTTGACGACATAGTCCTCGGCGTTTCGGTGCATGCCGGCGATCGCTTCAGGTGTCAACTCGCGCACGACTTTGGCTGGTGCACCCAGGATCAGGGAGTTGTCCGGGAACACCTTGCCTTCGGTGACGACGGCACCGGCGCCCACCAGGCAGTTCTTGCCGATGACCGCACCATTGAGGACTACCGCCTGAATCCCGATAAGCGCACCATCGCCGATGGTGCAGCCATGCAACATGGCCTGGTGGCCGATGGTGACGCCCCTGCCCACCGTCAGCGCAAATCCCGGATCGGCATGCAGCACCGCACCTTCCTGCACATTACTGTGCTGACCGATGAGAATCGGCTCGTTGTCACCCCGCAGAACAGCCTGGGGCCAGATACTGACGCCCTGCTCCAGCGTGACATTGCCGATGACGGTAGCGTCTTGCGCGACGAAGGTTTCGGCGTGGATGGCGGGGATAAGCGTGTCATATTGATAGATAGCCATGTCAGCTCCTCCTCAGGCCTGCGCATCAGTTTTCAGAACACCGGCAGCACACAGCTCGGCAATGTGTTCGTCGCTGTAGCCCAGTTCACGCATGACTTTGTGGGTATGCTCACCGATGCGTGGAATTGATCGACGGGGTTGCAGACGCTTGCCATCCAGGGACAACGGCAGCAATGGCATGGCGGTGAACGATCCGTCTTCGAGTTCAAGATTTGCCAGCCCACCGCTTTGCAGCAGGTGAGGATCTTCGAACAACTCTTCCGGGCGACGAATCGGCGCGAATGGAATGCTGTGGGCTTCGAGCTGCAGAGCCAATGCCTGCGCATCCATGGTCGCGAAGACTTCAGCCAAGTGAGCCAGCAACCGCGGGCGTTGCAGCACCCGATCGTTGTTGGTGGCGAGGGTCTGGTCGTCGAGCAGCGCGGTCTGGCCCAGCAACTGGCATAAGGCGTTCCATTGACCTTCACCGGTGGCGGCAACGAACATCTGCTCACCGCCAGCGAACTCGAACACGTCATAGATCGCCCAGGCACTGATGCGGTTCGGCATCGGTGCGGCCGCCTGCCCGGTCACGACGTATTGCTGCATATGTTGGGCAGAGAGCAATACGCAGTTTTCGTAGAGCGCACTCTGCACTTCGCGACCGACGCCGGTGACGTTGCGTTCGTTGAGCGCGGCGAGCACGCCAATGGCACCGAACATCCCGCCCATGATGTCGTTCACCGAACTGCCGGCACGCAGCGGTCTGCCTACCGGGCCGGTCATGTAGGCCAGGCCTGCCATCATCTGCACCACTTCATCCAAGGCCAGGCGATTGTCATAGGGGCCGTTGAGAAAGCCTTTGTGCGAGGCATAGATGATGCGCGGGTTACGCTCACGAATCGCTTCGTAACCGAAGCCGAGCTCGCTCATGCGGCCGGGCTTGAAATTCTCGATGAATACGTCAGCGGTATCGATCAGCTCCAGTACCGCCTCTCGTCCTTGTTGAGTATTGACGTCGATGGCGATGCACTGTTTGTTGCGGTTGAACGTGCGGAAAAAACCGGCACCGGCGCCCAGCAGACGGCGTGTGCCGTCTCCGCGGATCGGTTCAATCTTGATCACCTCGGCACCGAGGTCACCCAGGATCATTCCGCAGGTCGGGCCCATCACCATGTGAGAAATTTCAACGATACGAATGCCGTCCAATGGAAGCCTGGACATTATTGTTCTCCTCGATCGGACAGGTTCAGGTGAGACCGGCAACCGGCACGTAATTGAGTGGAAGGCCGGCGCGGGCAATGCAGCCGTAAAGGGTTTCGTGCGGCAATGCGTCGCGAAGCACGTCGCGGGAGGCGATCAGCGCGACCAGGTCAATGCCTGTCTCGTAGCCCATGCTTTGGAGCATGAACACCAGGTCTTCGGTCACCGTGTTGCCGGACGCTCCTGGAGCGAACGGGCAACCGCCCAGCCCGGCCAGGGAGGAATCGAGTTCGGTTACGCCTTGCTGCACGGCCACCAGGCTGTTGGCGAGCGCCAGCCCGCGAGTGTCGTGAAAGTGCGCAGCCCTGAGCTTGTCACCGGCAATGGCGCGCACCGCCTGCAAAGTGGTCGCCACCTGCCCGGGATTCGCGTAGCCGGTGGTGTCGCCGAGGGAAACCAGATCACAGCCGGCTTCCAGCACATGACGCGTCAATTCGCAGAGATCACTCAAAGGCACCTCGCCTTGACGAGTACAGCCAAATGCAACGGACATCCCGGCGATGAGTTGAACGTTGTGCAAACCCATTTCGATCCGCAGTTGGCACATGCGCGCCAGCTCTTCGACCATTTCCAGCGGCGTGCGACGCACATTAGCCAGGCTGTGGGCCGCACTTACGGAAACCGGCGCAATGATGCGGTGGGCGCCGGATTCAAGTGCATCGCGACATCCAAGCAGGTTCGGCGCCAGCACCGAGACGATCAGATCCGGGTAACTCAAGGCGTGGGCCACGACTTCTTTGGCATCGGCCATTTGCGGCAGCAGTTTGGCGGGCACGAAAGACGCGACTTCCATATGGCGTACGCCAGCCGCATAGGCGGCATCGATCCATTGGCGTTTGGCGGTGGTCGGCATGATGACTTGAAGACTCTGCAAGCCGTCGCGCATGCCCACTTCGTTGATCGTTATTGTTGTCATGAAGTTCTCTCACAGGCTGAAGCACAGGTTCAGACTAGAGGGACACACTCAGACCGAAAAGACGTTATTCACGCCCTGATCCATCGTCAACCACGATGGATCGACACCGGTCAGATAACGGATTGTCGTGGTGGTGCACGCAGCAGCAGGTGATCCAACAGCCGGCGCGCAGAAAGCGGCAGCGCATCACGATCCCGCACACAAATCACAAACTCACCCAAGGCCCAATCGTCGGTCAGCGGGATGATCCGCAGGTCAAACAGTTGCGCATATCGCGCCACTGCTTCCAGCGGAAACACTGCCAGCCCCAGACCGAACTGAACCAGGCGGAACGCGGCATCGAATGACGACACATAGGAGCGGAAGCGCAGCTCCTTGCCATGTTTTTCCGCGTCTTCGCGCATGAAGGTATTCAGTGTGGCGAAGGCGGACAGGCCCAGATGATCAAAGGCCAGTGTGTCTTCAAAGGCAATACGGGTGCGGTCGGCCAAGGGATGACTGGCGCTGACCACCACGGCCAGGTGGTCTTGGCGATACGGCAGGAACTCAAGATCGCCCACGGCCATCGACCGCCGGAAAATGCCCAGATCGGCATTTCCTTCAGCTACGCCGCGAACCACATCGGGGCTGAAACGCTCTTCGATATCGACCTGGATTCCAGGGTGTTTGAGCATGAAGTCAGACAGCTCTTCGGGTAGAAACTCCATAATTGACGAGATGTTTGCCAACACCCGTACATGCCCTCGGGCGCCTTTAGCGTATTCGCCAAGCTCGCTATCGAGCCGCTCCATCGCCCGCGTCAGAGACCGAGCGTGCCGAAGCAGCGCCAACCCCGCCGGGGTCGGTTCAACCCCGCGTTTGCTGCGCTTTAGTAGCCGCGTACCAAATCGCGCCTCAATGTCGGAAATACGTTTGCTGACCGCCGAGGGCGCCATAAATGCTCGCTCACTGGCGCTTGCAATCGTGCCCTCTTCACAGACCAGAATGAACAAGTGCAAGGATAAGTGATCCAGGTGCTGCATTACGTCCGTCCATCAAATCTCAATGTGGCGCGAAGATACATACTCGCAGCGTTCAATCTACTGAGGTTTTCGCAAATATTCTGGATATACGCAATCGCCGCTTGAATGGCTTGGAGTTTTCCAGACGCATCGGAGGGCTGCTTCCGGGTAAGCGTCTGGTCAATACGCCTTTCTGATCCTAACGCTTAGTGAACCGTCACGCCCATTTGTCATAGCAAATGCGATAATGTAGAGCAGTAGACTGAAGCCTGCACGCGACACAGCAATCCAACAAAGGGAAAAGCACATGACGACGTTCAATCACCAGGACGGCCAGCATATTGAGATAGACCACGCGAGCCTCTACTTTGAACAGCAAGGGAACAAGGAAGGCCCTGTCTTGGTATTCCTCCACGGCGGTTTTGGTGACATCGAGACTTTTAATTCCATCACGCCCCGTTTGGGCCGGAACTACAGGTTGATCGGCATCGACAGCCGGGGCCAAGGAAGATCCACACTTGGTCCATCACGACTGACCTATAAGCGCATCCAGCAGGATGTGGAAGCAGTGGTCAGGCACCTGGGGCTTGAGCATTTCAGCATCATCGGCCATAGCGATGGTGGCATAGCTGCACTGCGGATTGCCGCCGCCAACACTCTCCCTATAGACAAGCTGGTAACGATTGGCGCGCACTGGGCATTGAAGGCAGACGACCCAACGCGCGGCATGTATACAGAGGTAACAGCCGAGAGCTGGCGCGAGATGTTCCCGCACAGCTACGATAGTTATCAGGTCATGAATCCCGCACCAGATTTCGAGCGATTGGCAGTGGCGCTGCGGGCTCTCTGGCTCGATTCAGGCGCGGATGGCTACCCGAACGAAGCTGTGCGCAACATCACCGCCGATTTGCTGGTGGTCAGGGGCGACGAAGACATGCTTGTCTCGCGCACGAATGCAATTGAACTCGCTGATCGGGTGCTAAACGCTAGGCTCTTGAATATTCCATTCGCGAATCACTCGCCCCAAGAAGATCGACCAGAATGGCTGACACCTGTTCTGGAGGCATTTCTGGCGGATTGATCGGTACGTTCATCTTTTAGCGGTAAGCGTCCGCCAAACCAAAATAGGGAACGACATGCGGATTTTGATAGGTCAAGGAGGCAATAATGAAAACTATGGTAGTCGGGGCGAGCAAGGGGTTGGGCAGAGCTCTAATTGACGGATTGGGCGAGCATGGGGACACCTTGATAGGTGTCTCTCGCACCCGCCCCACAAACCTTACACATAACGCCGGTGTCGTTGTGCGTTGGGTAGAAGCAGACCTTGGTGAACCCGTAAAGGCTACTCAAATAATCGAGCAGGCCGTGGTGGATGACGGGCTTGATACGCTGATCTACAACTTAGGAATATGGGAAGAGTTTGCCTTTAATCCCGCATACAACTTCCTGGCAGACAACGACGACCAAGTGGAAGCTATTGTCAGTTGCAATATCACTTCGACCATTATGCTGATAAAGCGGCTGCTCCCAGTTCTGCTCAGAAGCGCTAACCCAAGGATCATATTGACTGGTTCAACTTCTGGCTTGCCGCAAAGTGGTAGACCAGAAGTCACTTTTGGAGCCTCGAAGTTTGCATTGCGTGGTATCGCCGATGCATTGCGCGAAGGTTACAGACAGCAACGCCTGGGCGTGACCTGTTTGAACTTAGGCGATCTAAATACCGAAGACCCAATGAGTACTCCGAGGGGGCTTGCCGAGCAACGTGGCGAAGGCTACTTGATTCCTGTACATGACGTCGTACAGGTAGTTCGCATGACCTTGAGCCTATCTTCAGCAAGCTTCGTCAAGGAGCTCACCTTGCCCGCGATATTCAATGAGCGCTTCTGATGATCGGCCGTAAGCTTCTGCCCAACACACCTTGCGTAAGTTAGGCAGGCACCCACTGATGCGGCAGCAACTGGCCGATCTCACTCGCCCGCTGTGCCGGCAACCGGGTTAGCACATCTTTTAGATAGGCATACGGATCATGCCCATTCATGCGCGCCGACTGGATCAAACTCATGATTGCCGCCGCCCGCTTACCGCTGCGTAGTGATCCGGCGAACAACCAATTCGAGCGTCCAAGAGCCCACGGCCGTATCTGGTTTTCGACCGCGTTATTATCTATGGGCACTGCCCCGTCCTGGATATATCGAGCCAGTGCGCCCCAGCGCTTTAGGCTGTAATCCAGTGCTTTGGCGATAGCCGATCCTTCGGGCACAAGATCGCGTTGGGCCAGCATCCAGGCATGCAGTGCATTGAGTATTGGCGCCGCTTTTTCCTGACGTATTCTCCAGCGATCTTCGTCAGTCATATCTCGCGCTTGCCGTTCGATTTCGTACAACCCGCCAATCGAGTGAAGCGCCTGTTCGGCCAGCTGGCTTTTGTTGGTCGCATGCAGATCGAAGAATTTGCGGCGGGCATGCGCCATGCAGCCGATTTCAGTGATGCCTTGCTGGAAGCTTGCTTTGTAGCCGGCGAAGTCGTCGCACACCAACTTGCCATTCCACTGGCCAAGGAAGTTGCGCGCATGTTCGCCCGCACGGCTCGGGCTGAAGTCATAAACCACTGCCTTGAGCGGCGAAAACGGCGTAGTGCAGTAAGCCCAAACGTAGGCACGATGGGTCTTCTTCTGGCCCGGCGCGAGCATCTGCACCGGCGTTTCGTCAGCGTGGATCACGCCTTGGGCAAGTACCATTTCGCGTAACGCATCGACAAGCGGCTGGAGCTGCACGCCGATTTGGCCGACCCATTGCGCCAGAGTCGAGCGAGCAATTGCCAGGCCGGCACGGCCAAAGATTTTCTCTTGCCGATACAGCGGCAAATGGTCAGCGAACTTGGCCACCATCACATGAGCCAACAGGCCTGCGGTCGGGATGCCTTTGTCGATCACTTGCGCCGGTACCGGTGCCTGGATAAGCGTTTCACACCCGCGGCAGGCCCATTTTCCACGTACGTGTTGCTCGACCATGAACACGCCCGGCGTGTAATCCAGCTTCTCGCTGACGTCTTCGCCGACGCGCTGAAGCTGGCAGCCGCATACGCACTGGGTGTTCTCTGGTTCGTGACGGATCACAGTTCGTGGAAACTGCGGCGGCAACGGCGCACGCTTGGGCTGCTGACGCGGTTCGGCTGGTGAGGCAGGCGGATTGACCGCCTTTAACTCAGCCTCGATTACTGCGATATCAGTATCAAGCAGGTCGTCGAGCAGGCTGCCCTGATCAGGGCTAAGTTGCTCGCTGCGCTTGGCGAACTTGTGCCGTTTGAGCAGTGCAATTTCGTGGGTGAGCTGTTCGTTGACCGTTTCGATCCGCTGGATCTTCTTGCCCATCGTGTCGACCTGCGACAGCAACCGCGCAGCGAAGGCACGCAGTTGATCGGGGGTCATATGATCGAGATTGGGCGAGGAAGTCATGCCGTGGATTTTACCAAAGCAGTTCGCTTGCGGCAGTAGGTCAAGGCGCGAATTACAGCCTTTTAAAGCAGTGTGATTGCACCGCCAGCCCCAACCCGTTGCCAAGGTAGGCCGAGCACCAAGGCATGAAGTTGCTCGGCATCCAGCTCGATTTCACAGCCTTGTCGAATGCCAGGCCAATGAAACTTGCCTTGGTTCAACCGCCGTGCAGCCAGCCAGACGCCAATCCCGTCATGCACCAGAACTTTCATGCGGGTAGCGCGACGATTGGCAAACAGATAAGCGCAGTGCGGCTTCGCCGCACCGAACACCGCAATCACCCTGGCCAGCGCTGTTTCAGTGCCGGCACGCATGTCCATGGGTTCGGTGGCGAGCCAGATGGCATCGATGCGAATCATTGCGTGAGCCCACGGACAAAGCGGGCGCATCCTTCAGGATCAGAAGTTGGCCATTTCACTGTGATCGATTGATCGCCAAACGGTAGATCGATGACCGCTGACGTTTCAGTCGGCCGTTTGGGCGTAGATTTCACTGGAATAAAAGCAGGTAGCATCGCTGGCGGTTGATCTCGGTACAGCGGCATCCACTTTCGAATTACGTTAGCGTTGATGCCATGGCTGATGGCGACGCCGGAGATGGTCGCACCTGGTTGCAGGCATTCCTGAACAACCTGGGCTTTGAACGATTTGGGATAAGAGCTTCGTTGGCGCATGGAATTCCTGACGTTAAGGGCGATAGCGTCCGCTTAAAAATACGCGGACACCATCGTCCTTAATGCTGGAGTTCGGAAGGTGTGTTCCCGGAACGCTTACGCTTCCGGCCCGATAATTGCCTGTTAAAACTGACCGCGTTCGACCCATCGCAGCCATCAGAGGCCTCTACGAAGCCAGGGGCGGTTCAGTGCTTTTCACAGTCAAAAACGGATCGTATCTTAAACGTATATGGGCAACTCTCGATAAGCGGATGGCGAACACACCTATCGTGCTCCAGCATTAAGGGCGGTGGTGTTCGCCAATTTGCATGGATACCATCAATGTTACGTCTAGAATTGAGAATGTAACTTTGCCGGACGCTTATGGGTTGACAACATCTGCCTCACGATAAAGCTCATCGGGCACCTGTCTGCTAGAACTCACCCGGCGCTATGACCAAGGCCCTGCCAAACAGGTTGTTCAGATCCGGCGGAAAAACCTCTTCATGGCAAGCCGCAAGCTCTCCTGACGACCACCACCTAACCTCACATGCCGCTTCGCGCTCCCCGGTCACTCCATTGGGCGCAGGAGCACTGCCCGGTACCTATGTGAACCGTAAAGTAATTTTCGAGCGCACACGCTCTCCATCAGGCATATGCTACAGAATCTCTATATGTGCAATACATCGACCTACGAAGGGCACCTAAATGCCAGTCTCCTCGTAAAGTTCACGTACCACCGCCGCTTCAAATGACTCTTCATCCTTGAGCTTTCCGCCGGGCGTCGCCCAATAGCTCATGCCCGCCAAAACACCACCCTGATACTGAATCTTAAAAAGCAGCAGTTGATTTCTTGGGCTGACCACCAATAAACGAGCGGCAAAACGCTTTCGCGGCATATTTTCCCCGCTCCGTGGATGACAACCAACCAATGACGCCCAAGCGAGGTCAGGTCGTGCAGTAGGATGCTGTCCGCGTCGATCCATGCGCCGCCATGTCGATGCATGTAGGCCATGCGGATGAACTCTCGCACGGCGCGGGTACTTAGGCCGGATCGCTCCAGTTGACCAGTTCTTCACCCGGTACGCCGCGCCGCCGGCTGGCATTTTTTTTATGGAGCGCTTATGAGATACCAAACAGCTACTCTTCAACAAACGGGTAGTCAACATAGCCATGCGGACCATTACCACCGTAAACCGGAGCGTCTTCAAACGGCTCATTGAGCGGTAGATCATCCCTGAATCTGCGCGGCAGATCCGGATTAAAGATCAGCGGACGACCAAAGGAAATCATATCCGCAACCCCGTCGGATAACGCCACTTCAGCCATTTGCTTGGTGTATCCATTATTTAAAATCCAAACACCAGAGTAGAGACGACGCAGCGCATCGTAGTCAAACGGTACGTTGTCTCTGGGGCCACCGGTCATCCCCTCAACCACATGGATATAAACCGGGGACAATTTTTCCAGCGCTTGAACAACGTAGGTGAATAAGTCGCGTGGATTACTATCAGAGGAATCGTTTACTGGCGATACCGGAGATATACGTACGCCGACACGCTCTTTTCCTATCTCAGCGATGACTGACTCCATCACTTCAACTAGGAACCTGGAGCGATTACTGATACTACCGCCATATTGATCATTTCTCTGGTTAGATCCGTCGCGCAGAAAGGCATCAATCAGATAACCATGGCCCGCATGAATCTCTACGCCATCAAACCCCGCTTTGATAGCATTGGCCGAAGCCTGCCTGAAATCATTCACGATGCTCGCGATCTCCTCAATCGTTAGCGCGCGCGGAAGAGAGGTATTCACAAAACCCTGCCCTGGAATAAATGTCTTGGCTTTAGCTGCAATGGCTGAGGGGGCAACGGGAGCATTCTTATCTGGCTGAAAATTGACATGGGATATACGGCCGGTATGCCAAAGCTGTACGAATATTGTCCCTCCTCTCTTGTGTACCTCTTTGGTAACTTCGCTCCACCCTTGAATTTGCTCAGGAGTATGTAACCCCGGTGTGTTTGCATAACCTTGTGAAGACGCTGAGATCTGTGTGGCTTCGGTAACAATCAACCCTACCGACGCGCGCTGGGCGTAATATTCAACGGTTAGATCAACAGGAATATTTTCTCCGTTCGCTCGATTTCTTGTCATCGGCGCCATCACTATTCGGTTTTTAAGTTTTACTCTCCCGAGAGAAATAGAACTGAGCAAAACCCCATCGTTGCCATAATTTTCTGACGTCATGATTTTCACCCTTTATTTCAATTGAATTTTTTAGGAAATCCCACTTTCAACCTATCTTTAAATCCTCTCGCTTGAGGCGAATCCCTTCTGCCTCACGATCAAATACATCAGGGACCAGACCATCACGTCTAAGTAAATTTTTCTGAACTTTAAGCGTATGTGTCTTGGGCAGCTCCTGAAGTATCCTTACGTAGCGCGGAACCATGAAATACGGCAATCGGTCAACCAGGTAATAGATCAGATCCCTAGGGCTAAGCTCATGGTCGGGCACTAACGAAATTACCGCTAAGATTTCGTCCTCACCTAATTCACTGGGCACAGCAACTACAGCCGCCTCCTTAATCGCCGCATGCGTGCAAATTTCCGCCTCCACCTCAAAAGACGATATATTTTCACCTCGACGCCGGATTGAATCCTTAATTCGATCCACAAAAATAAAGTTACCTTCAATGTCTTGCCGAAACCCGTCACCCGTATGGAACCACCCGTTACGCCAAGCGCTTGCAGTCGCTTCAGCGTTACCCAAATAGCCATGGCTAAACGACCACGGTCTGTCAGCCCGAACAATCAGCTCACCGACTTCCCCTCTTGGCACTTCGCAGTCATGCTCGTCTACCAGCCTTACTTCGACGCCATCCCGAGGTGTTCCACAGGTACCAAGCGGTTGGGGATTAACACCTGACAATAAGGGCGTGGAGATTTCGCTCATCGCAAAAGCGGTATATACATCGCAATTAAAGCGTTTTGAAAAGGCAGTTGAATTTTCGCTCAATGGCACAATCATCACGGACTTCAATCCATGCGTTTTTTCGACTGCAGCAGGCTCACATTTTATAAGGAAGGTCGCCATAACCCCCATTAGAATGGCGCTCGTGCTGCGGGTTTTCTTGACAACCTCCCAAAATTCCCTCGTCTTGAAACTGTTAATCATCGCAAAGGACGCGCCCGACAAAATAGCTCGCATAATCATCGCCACGCCGGTTACGTGAAACAAGGGCAAATTGGCAAGAAATCTGTCAGTAGATGAAGTGTGTTTGAAGGAAGCTTCACTGCCTGTAAAAAGCTGCAGATAGGAGACCAGTACCGCCTTAGATGGCCCCGTCGTCCCAGATGTATAAATAATCATCTGCGTGTCCCACGGCGCGGTATCGGCTCGCACAATATCATCGTAGAATTCAGCGCGCGAAGCTGCTTCGGGGTGTATTTTCACTCCGTCAATTTCGACTGCTGGCATGCCACCCAACACGAGAAGATCGGATAGCCCCAAGTCATTAACTTCGGCTAGACGAGGTACCAAATCCGGATGCAAAAATAGAAATTTTATATTGGCAGTTTTAATGCAGTGCTCAAGGATTGTTCCACGGTAGGCCGTATTTAACGGAACAAAAATGGCGCCAAGATAGTTGATAGCAAACCAAACACGTATCAGGTCAGCACTATTGGGTAACCAGACCCCTATGCAATCACCCTTTCTCACGCCTAACACTTTTAATGCCTTGGCGGTGCTTTTTACCTCTCGAAGAGTTTCCTCGAAAGTCCATTCATCGCCGCCTTCGAATAGAGCAAATTGACTCTGCGGCGTTGTAGATGCTCTATATTCAAGCACATCCAAAAACATGCACACAGCAGCGCTGGGCACCCTTGGATCTGTCGTCAGGGTTGTCATTATTGTTCCCCTATTAGTATAAAATCAGACTATTTATTTTTGAACGCTCACCTGACATAGCTGCATGATTTGCCCGACCATTATTATGAGCTGCTCTCTGATTTTCAGGTCAGATATGCACCCTGTTGCGTCAACAGCGATTTCGGAAGAGTTCACCACGACCCCTAGCGGGGTAGGCCAGCCTCGAAGTGCATGAACAATGCTGCGCAGGCCGGTCAAGGTCGCGCTGCCAGCCTGCCATCCAGCAGCAAGACCAATACATCCAACGGCTCTATGGGTAAGATAGGGCCTGGCGTCGCTTCGGTTTTCCTCTAAGTAGTCCAACGCATTTTTCATCATTCCTGAAACGGCGCCATGATAGCCAGGCGACGCTATTATCAAACCGTCCGCGCGACGAATCTCTTCGCCAAGACTCTCAGCCAGAGCATTTCTCTCGAGGCCATAGCTATATAAGGGCAACCGCAGGGCCTCCCCGCCTAGAAATCCTGTGTCTGCACCCATTTCCTTCGCAACCGCTAAACCACACCGAACCATTTTCTCGGTCAATGATCCTGGCGTGGTAGTCCCTCCCAGTCCCAATATATAAGGCTTTTTAGACGTCATGCTGTACACTCCCGCGCAACTCCCAAACTCAACGGCAGCACTCTGAAGGGCGGGGTATTCACAGCTTCCCAATAGTTTTCTGCCAACGTTTCAATCAAGTTACCCACGGACTCTATCTTTCTGATTGCGCCAACGCCGTGACCCGCCGACCAGACTTTAGTCCACCGTCTCGCATCGCCCTTGGGATCAGTAAAGTCAATTGAAACGTCGGACTGTATCGCTTCGAGCGAAATCCCAGACATGGCAAGACTTTGCTTAATCCAATAAGCTGGAACCCCAGTAATTTTGTTTGTAAGAACAAGGTCTTCGAAATTGACGTCAATTAACATCTTTCGATAGTCATCACTTGCCAAGCTTTCTTGACAGGGAATAAAACGAGTTCCCATCAGGGCCATGTCTGCACCGAGTAGCTCAGCAGATCGTATTGCTGCCCCTGTCATCAGCCCGCCCCCAAGGACCACGACCCCATCAAAAAACTCTCGTATCGCTGGAACAAAAGCAAACCCTGTCATGTAACCGGTGTGACCTCCAGCGCCCGCACCCACAAGCACTAAACCGTCAACACCCGCTTTTGCCGCTTTCCTTGCATGCTGCAATGAGTTGACATCCGCGAGTACCCGACCGCCATACTCATGCACGGCGTCAATAACAGGTTTGGGGCTGCCCAGTGCGGTTATTACTATTGGCGGTTTATATTTCTTTACCAATTCCAGATCAGAATAAAGTCGATTATTTGTTTTGTGGACAACCAAATTTACCGCCCAAGGTGCATCGCTATCGGTAAGGCTGGAGACTATTTCTTTTAACCATTCCTCAAGTATTTCCGACGTACGCGCGTTCGGCGTTGGAAAGCTTCCGATTACTCCATTCCTGCAACATTCAATCACCATTTTGGGCCCGGAGATTAGGAACATCGGGGCAGCAATCAAAGGAACGGAGAGATTACGCCACTGGTCAGGGATACTCATTTCAACCTCCAATTAAAGCATGGACACGTCTGTTTCCAGACCCAAGAATATTCTTCCGGTGAGTTCATATATCGAGTCGCTTACCATCATATGTTGCGCCGCAACATTTATATCCCGGAAGCATTTCTGCAACGGCGACTGTTCGAAAACGGAACTACCGCCTCCGAGCTTGAACATAGTGCCCACAACTTCTTTAGCAGAGTTTACAGCATGAGTCGTCGCCAACCGAATATCACGTTTTTGTTCTGTCGTGATGTATCCACTCTCTTCTGCAGCATTCCAGGCAGCATGAACAGTTTCAAATAGAAATGCGCGAGCCGAGCGCAGTTTTGCTTCGGAAATCGCAACCTCCAACTGAGTCGTTGGACGCATTGCGAGGGTCCTGCCACTTAACTGTGGGGCTTTCTCATTTGCCAAACCAGTCAGAGCGTCTATTGCAGAACGTGCAATACCTAGCGCAACAGCACCTATACCGATCCCTAGCAAGCCAAAGATCGGAAATTTATATAATGCCCTGTCTAACGCATCATCCTCTGTTAAACAGACGCTGTGTGCCTCAGGCACAAAGACGTTATCAACCTCATATTCTCCGCTTCCTGACCCGCACAACCCGAACGCGCTCCAATTATCCAGAATTGAAACCTGCTCTTTTTTGAACGACATCAGTTGAATTCGGGGCCTTCCGCTTGCCAACATTTCCGGTTTTTCACCAGCCCCATAAATCAGACATCCGCCATGGATCAGGTCAGCATTTTTTGTAGCTGATCCCCACGACCAGCGACCACTAACGCGGTAACCGCTAATGCCATCTTTTACTTCTCTAACGGCATGTCCACGCGGTGCGCTTACGCCTGCGGCTTTTAAATTTATATCGCCAAAAAGATCCCGGGCAACCACCGGTGAGTAGTACGCAGCCACTACACAGGATGTACAAGAAATGAATGTGCACCACGCTGCAGATGCATCCGTCTGTGCCAACAGTTCAATCACTTCTACAAAAGTGCCAACATGGCATTCCAAGCCTCCGTAATCAGCCGGCGTCAGCATCCTATAGAGCCCCGCGCCGGCTAAGGCATCCGCAATGTCTTGAGGAAGATAACGCAGCGCTTCAATTTCAACCCGTCTCGGTGCTATGCCCGCGGCGAGGCTTTTCGTTGCGGCAAGCAGCTCCGTTCGTAGTGCGTCCTGGCTGGTCGAAATTCTTGTCATTGTGGTTGGCTCCAGGTGTCTGAAAAATTAATGCTCCACTCGGAGCAAAAATATAGTTATCCGACTGGAGTATTTTGTCAACCTTCTCCTGAGCGTGCTGATAATCGAAGATTTTGCAGGCAAATTGACAGGCCTTTCGCTACCCGCTATGTTCAAGGAAATTAATGACTTGCGTGCATGAGTTACTATGCAAATTAAGAACACAGAGAAATTATCAACGAAGGGCGAACTAAAGCGTGGTGCGCTGATTGACGCCGCGTTGCGCGTCATTCTGCGAGAGGGGCACCACAACCTTAGCCTGCGTACCGTTGCCAAGGAAGCGGGAAGCAGCCACGGCGCTGTGGCGTACTACTTTGGATCACGGACCGCATTGATGTGTGCTGCAATCGATCAGGCATGCGCACGTATTGCCGAATCGCTGAGAGAAATTCGCCCCCAACTAGAAGACAGCGCAAGCGATCCATTGAGCTTTGCGACGATCATCGCCCAGTATAATATTCGGATGCTTATTGATGATCGTGAGCTAGGCATCGCTGTTTACGAACTCAATCTGGCGGGGGCTCACAACCCCGACCTTAGACCTTCTTTATACAAGTGGGGGAAGATCCACTCAGATATTTGTCATGAAGCATTCCTTAGACTAGGATCAAAAAATCCTGCAGAGGATTATGCCTTTTTGCTCCACACGATCGGCGGTTTGATTGTTGCCCAACTGTCCCTTCCTAGGCATGAATTTGAGAGCAAAGTTTTTCTTCCTGCGATTAAAAGACTTGTTTTGTCTATCTCAGACCACCCATAGCTTGTGCCTTAACTTTTAAATAACTGCAGCTTCACCCAACCCCTGATCCATTCGGAAAACAAAAAAACACCAAACAATCGACATGTCCTTTTCTATTTTCCGCCCCTTTTCAGCCCCCAAAACCAATATGATTTTACGAATAGCTTCATCATTTTCTTAAAAATCCGGAAACCTAAAATACTTTATCACACTGATCCACCTCGGTTTTTAGCAAGAATCCTGCTCGCATCCGTCAGCCCCGCTGCGAGCGTCGCTACCATCTAACTGATCAACGCGTTTTTTTTGTGATTGTGTTGCATGGTTATGAATTGTTTCTTTCGTCTACAAAGTGGTCGCTACTGCCGTGATGGTGTTTATGTCTCCGCGTTTATACGCCGAGCAAAGGTTTTCTTGTACAGCTACCTTTTGTCCGGCTCAAGGTAATACAGTGGGTGCGTGGCCTGCTCATGCTGTAGCATCAGACTGATTGCTACCGCACCATCATCCAATTGACTTCATCAATTTCCTTCTCTACTTACTTCTTTATTCCGCGGGCAGTTATCAACCTAGTGGGACTGTTACTACCTGCGAAAAAGTGCTGGTACTGAGCAATGATATTTTCAAGACGATTGATCTTTAAGGGCGATGCGTTGGAAATTCCTTCATATACACCAGCCTGTATGTGGGCCGATAGTCAGCGTCCTGGAAGGTATGACCTCGATAAGCTTTGTGCGGGGCGCTGACTCAACTGCGGCGCTAGACCACAGGAAAGAATACTCAAGTACTTAAAGCTGAATATTATTCCTGTGGTATGGCAATCCTCCCGCGATCTAAGCTCAGATAGGCTCCGCCAAGGTTGCAGTGGACTCACGCATAATCTGAGCATGCTCTTCCTTTGCCACGCCACTCTTTTCTATTTCGCACAAGCGCGCAGAGTTCAATACCACCAGCTCACAACGCTCCCAACGCCGCATTTCGAATCGGTTCAGGGCAGCCTGCAGATCGTTGTGCGCAAGCAGTTCCTCAGCCAGTACGATGGCGCTTTCAATGCCGATGCCAGCCCCGGAAGCCAGATGGGGGGTGGTGGCATGGACCGTATCCCCGATCATGACGATGCGCCCTTTATGCCAAGGCAATGGCACCAACAGATTGGCCAGCGGGCGATAGTCGATACTCGCTCCCGGCTCGTACAGTTGCGGCACGAGCGCTTGCAGAATCGGCGCTGGGAACTCACCTAGAAGGCGCGCCATTTCGCCAGCCCATGTAGACGGGTCAATCCACTCAGAAAACTCACGGTTTTCCATGAGGAACATATACATATGGGTGTTGGAAATCGGATTGACGCCGACCTTGGTCCGTCCCATCCAATGACTGGGCCGCACAATTTCCTGCGGCCGCTTCAGCACCGCGCGCCAGACGCTCTGGTGAATAGGCGTGGGCGATGGTGCCTCGGGAAATAGGTCCTTCCGTATCCGCGAATGCACACCATCGGCAGCAATGACTAGGTCATAGCGCCCAGAAGTTCCATCGGTGAACGATACGTCAACGCCGTCGCCGTGCTCGGTAATACTGTCGTACGTAATACCCAGACGCACAAGGGTGCCTACTGCTCGCGTCTGATCAGCAAAAATCCGAGCCAGCACCGGGCGCAGAATACCGCCGCCACAGGGAATCGGCTTATCGCTGACCGGCGGTTTAAGTGCCAACTGCACGATCAGCTCGCCGGCCGGTGAAAACACATCAAAATTGGTCGACAGATAGCCTTCGCTGGCCACCCTATCAAGGATGCCAACGGCATCCAGTGCTCTCAATGTCGGCCCACTGAGCGTAATGCCAGCGCCGAGCGGGCACCACAAGGGGTCGATTTCAACCAGCTCCACTTCGACACCCTGGCGAGCCAGCTGGATCGCCGCGGTCATACCGGAAAATCCACCTCCGATCACCAGGACCTTATTGACTGCTGCAATCATCACGCTCTCCTAATTATTTTTATTTCGATCGGGCTGACATTGCATTGCGCACCGACGAGCTCTGCGGCGCCATGGTCCCAATGCCGCAGATTCATGAGATTCCGACTGAAAATATCGGATCAACGACGAGACTATCGAATTGGATATGCGTGCTGAAATCGCTTTCCACGCTCACAGGTATCGCCGCAGATGATGGCTGGCGACAGGTCATGCTGCTCGAGTGCACGGGCGCCTGCCGTTGCGGCAGAACCCGATTCAACCCAAGCAGTACGGCTCATGTGAACCGTACTCCCGGGGCCTTTGAGTGCTGCCTTTCAGACGTTTTCCAGGCCATCCCAGCAGAGGTATTTCACTTCAAGGAATTCGTCGATCCCAAGGTGGGATCCCTCTCGGCCGAGACCGCTTTGCTTTATACCGCCGAAGGGGGCGACCTCATTGGATATCAACCCGCAGTTGATCCCCACCATGCCTGACTCAATGCGTGTCGCGTTCCGCCAGATCCTGGCCGCGTCGCGGCTGAACAGATAGGCGGCAAGGCCGTACTCGCTGTCGTTGGCCATGGCGATCGCCTCATCATCCGTTTCGAAGCGCACCAGAGGCATGATTGGGCCAAAAATTTCCTCTCGCACGACCCTCATCGTATGCGTCACATCCGCCAGCACCGTGGGCTGGAAGAATCCCCCGCCCAGGGCATGTGGTTCACCTCCGGCCAACAGTCGAGCGCCGTGCGCCAAGGCATCGTCAACCAGCGCCTGGGACTTCTGTACAGCGGCTTGGTTTATCAGTGGACCCACCTGTACGCCGGGCTCCAGCCCGTTGCCTACGTTCAGCCGTGACACACGTTCGACGATTCGCTCGGCCAGTGCGTCATACACCCCGGACTGCACCAGGACTCGATTCGCGCCGATACAGGACTGGCCGCTGTTGCGAAACTTGGCCAGCATCACCCCGTCAGCCGCCGCATCAAGGTCAGCGTCGTCAAAGACGATGAAGGGCGCATTTCCGCCTAACTCCATCGAGCATTTCTTGACGGTTTGCGCCGCTTGCGCCAACAGCAATCGACCCACTTCGGTCGACCCGGTGAACGTCAGCTTGCGCACCAACGGGTTGGCGGTGAGTTCTGCCGCGATGTCCTGGGTGTCATTCCCGGTAATCACACTGAAGACGCCGGCCGGAATTCCGGCGCGCTGGGCAAGCTCGGCGAGCGCGAGCGCGGTCAGCGGTGTCTGGCTTGCCGGTTTCACCACCATCGTGCAGCCCGCCGCGAGCGCCGGGGCCGCCTTGCGGGTAATCATCGCGGCCGGGAAATTCCACGGCGTTATTGCCGCGCAGACGCCAATGGGTTCGCGCAATGCGACGATTCGCTGGGTGTCCTTCACCCCGGCAATCAGATCACCGCGTACCCGCGTCGCCTCTTCCGAAAACCATCGTACGAAGGAAGCCGCGTAATCGACTTCGCCGCGCGCCTCATCCAGTGGTTTGCCTTCCTCCAGGGTAATCAGCGTGGCGATGTCCTCGCGATGCTCAACCATCAGTTCATACCAACGACGCAACACCTCGCCACGACTTTTCGCGGTCAAGCGTCGCCATGGGCCAAAAGCCGCATGCGCCGCGTCGATTGCGCGGCGCACTTCAGGGGTGCAGCAGCGCGGCAGCTCGGCGAGCACCGTTTGATCCAGCGGGTTGCGCAGCGTGTATTGACCGTGCGGCGTCTCGTTCAGCCACTCGCCGGCGATGTAGGCGCCGGTGCGCCATAACGTGGGATCTTCAAGTAATTGCTTCACAGTGAAATCCTCGTCATTAGCAAGGGTGGCGCCCGATCATGAAGGCGCTGTCAGGATCCGACGTCACCGGCAGGCCGGCGGCAACCAAGCCCTGACGCAGGGATTTCATCAGGCGATCCGGTACACGCATCGCGGGGGCACGCAGTGGGCCGCCGTTGAAGCCGGCAAGCCAGTCCTGGTATTTCCACATCGTGCGGTTGAGCACCCCGGTACCGCCGGCATAGGTTTGCGCGGCCGCGCCATTGGCACTGCGCGCCGGATTGACTTTCCAATACAGTTCCATCGCCTCTTCGAAACGGCCGGTGCGCGCCAGTTCGAACGCCTTGGGGTAGTAGTCACTCATCCACGCGGTGTTGCTGGTGCCGGAAAACTGCAGCTTCATCAGGCTCATCAAGGGGATCGCGTCACCTTCGATCGGGCAACTGATCACCACCTGGTCACGGAAGTGGTAGTACATCTCGCAAATGCCCGCCGGCAATGGAAACCCCTGCTCCGATTTGATCGCCGCGATGTTCGGGCAATCGGCCAACAGCCGACGTACCAATTCCAGCGACATACCCGCCGGATGCACGCGCTCAAAGCCCCAGAGCGGAATCGGGAACAACATGACGGCAAGGTCGGTCGCGTCGCAGAATGACTTGGTGTAGTCGTAGATTTGCTGCTCGTTGGTCGGCCAGAACTGCGGAGGATAGGAAAGCAAAACAATGTCTGCACCGGCCTTCTCGGCGAGCTTGACCGCCTCGATATTCTCCGCCAGCGTGCCAAACGCCGCGTGGAAGAACAGGATCAGGTTCTTCCCGGACTCACGGGCCCAGGCAGTGAATTGAGCGTTTTCCTGGGGCGAGATCGCCAGTTCACTGCACAGCAAGGTGCTGCTGTAACCCAGCCCGACCGTATGCTCGATGTCGTGGCGTATGCCACGCTCATTGAGGTGCTTGAGATCAGCACTGAAGCTTGGGATGGTGACTGCCGAGCAGCCCACCAGGTGTTCCCGCGCCCAGGCACGGGCATCAGCTTTGTTGTAAGTGGCCATGATGATTTTCCTTCGGACAATGGAGGGTTTATTTCGACACAGGGACAATGCTGGCAGGCAGTTCGATACCGAGGCCTTGTTGCCTGGCGCGCTCGTACAGCGCTTGCGCAATAACGACGTCTTGCAAGGCCGAGCCCACCGATTTGTAGAGAACGATGTCGCTTTCGCTTTGGCGCGGGGTGACACGCCCCGCCACCAGGTCCGAGAGCGCAACCAATTTATCGGCGACATACACACCGGCACTGATCGCAGCAATGGCGTCGCCGGTGTCGTGAAGCACCTCTTGCGGCATATCCGCGACGATGCAGACCGCTCGCTCCATCGTGGCGGGGTCGACCTCCCTTTGCTCAGGCAAGGTGGAACCCAACGACACCACCGTAGTGCCCGCGGAAAGCCATGCACCTTGCAGTACCGGAGATTCGTCACGACTACGGGCGGCGCAGATCACTACATCGCAATCCCGGACTGCCTCTTGCGCGGTGTTCACCGCGTGGATATCCAGCCCAGGCCGGAAGCTTTCGGCAAACCGCTCACGGCTCGCAGGGGTTGGGCTGAACACCTTGACCTGGGCGACATTGCGCACAGCTTTGAGGCAGTCGAGCGCGCCCCGAGCCTCAAACCCCGCACCAATCACGCCAACCCGCAGCGCGCGTTGCGGCGCCAGTAAATCGACCGCCAGGGCAGCGGTGGCAGCCGTGCGCAGACCCGTTACCCGATTGCCGTCAATCAGCGCACTGAGTGCCATGGTCTGCTGGTTGAACAACGCGATCAGGTAGCTGGCGCAGCGCGCGCGCGTCGAGGCCGCGATCAACTTGCACCCCATATGGCCGCCCGCCGGGGGTACGGCAGTCAAACTGCGCAGCCAGATGCCGTCGCCTCGCGCCATGGAGCGAGGCGGCACCCTGGCATCCGAGGTGGGGCAGGCATACGCTTGGGCGAGTGCGGCTACGGCTACGCTCCAGTCTGCAAGCGTGGCGACATCGGCGTCGCTGAGAAAAAGCGTCGGCGCAGGGACTGGGGGAACTGGGGAATCATGCATATCGCTAACCTCGCAATCGGGTATCAGCCATGGGTTGACTGACACCCTACGAGGCCCACCCCACAGCGAATACTGCTGGGGGTCGAAAGCAGCTATCGCTCAAATCGATGGCATGGCCAAACTGCAGATCAACCGTCGCACTTCACGGGACGCACGCGTCACTGGGCGACGCGGCGACTCGACCAACACCACGAAGCGCTCAAGCACCGGATCGACAATACGCGATGACACCAGGCGTTGGTCCAGCGACCCCGGCAGCACCGAGGCAATCGCATAACCGCCGCCCGCTGCGACAACTTCGTACTGGAGCTGGACGGAGTCGGCTTCCACCGCCACGCACAGTTCCACGCCATGCTCGGCGGCCAGATGATCGAGCCGGGCTCTCAACAGATGGGGGCGGCCAGGTACGACCAATGGCAGCCCCGCTAATTGCTTCAAGGCGATCTCTCGATGGGCGAGCAGCCGATCGACCGCAGGCCCCACCAGATGCAGGGGTAGCCTGGCCAGCAGATAGGCGTCTGCGATACTGGCTTCACTCTCGCGCAGCACCAGCGCCATATCCAGGCGACCATCGTGCAGCTGCTCTTCGAGTTGAGCGCTCGCACCTTCGATCAGATGCAATCGCACGCCCGGCATCTGCTCGCGCACCGCAGAAAAAAGCGTGCCGGCAAACCGACGCACTGCGGAAGGCAGCATGCCGACAACCACTTCGCCCACTGGTTTGCCACGCAGGTTTCGTATGTCATCGGCAAGGCCTTCGGCGTCCGCGAGAAGGCCTGATATGCCCGGCAATAACTGCTCGCCAAACTCGGTCAGGACCACCCCGCGGCCGGTTCGATGAAACAGGCGCTCACCACATTGCGACTCGAGCAGGGCAATGTTTCGACTGACCATGGACTGTGGCATGTCCAGCAGGACTGCCGCTTTGCTGAGACTTCCAGCCGCCACGACACGTGCGAACAAGGCCCATCGAGGATCGATGATCGTCAGCGCCGCAGCAGGATGCGGCGTGGCCGGGTCAGACACATGGGCACTGTTATGGGTCATGTCATCAGTTCCTGGCGGGCCTGATGCAGGTACTCGCGGCTGTCCTGAAGATGCAGGCGCATCGCTGCCCGCGCGCATTCAGTGTCCTGATTAAAGATCGCCTGGTAAATCTGCTCGTGCTCGCTTTGCATGCGCTGCTCGTAGTGCAACGGTTCATCGTGAAACAGACGTGCAGAATCGAGTCGGCTGCGCGGAATGATGACCACCCCCAGGTTGAGCAAAGTATTGGCGATGTAGTGGTTACCTGTCGCCCGCGCAATGTTCAAATGAAACTGAAAATCCAACGCGGCCCGCTCATTGGCGCTGACGGCTGGCTGCCCGAGCTGATCAAGCAGCGCGCGCAATTCACCCAGCTGATCCGCGCTGCGTCGCTGGGCGGCGAGCCCGGCGGCCTCCACCTCAAGGCCGATGCGAAACTCCATGATCGCCAGCGAGTCGACGATGATGCCGAGCGTCTCCGGGTCGATGAACGCCTCCACCGAGAGCGCGCTGCCCCGCACGAAAGTCCCGATACCATGACGTGTTTCCACCATGCCGGCCGCCTGCAGACGCGACATCGCTTCGCGCACAACCGTTCTGCTGACCCCATGCTCAAGCATGAGGGCCATCTCGGTGGGCAACTGTTCACCACCACGCAGTCGGCCCTCAAGAATCAGCCCCGACAGCAGGGCCTCTAGCCCCTGAGAGAGGTTGGCGCGCTTTTTCTCAGGATCGGCAGGCAGGCTCATTCCTCGAAAATCGCCACGGCACGCACAAAACCGGCCGAGGCGTGCCTGATTTTGTAGGGGAAACAGGACACCTGGAAACCATGTGCGGGCAGGCACTCAAGATTGGCCAGCTTCTCCATCTGACCGTAGCCAATGTCGCGTCCGGCCTTGTGGCCTTCCCAAATGATCGAGGCATCGCCACTGGCCGCGAAGCGTTCGCGGGTGTACTTGAAAGGCGCATCCCAGCTCCAGGCATCGGTCCCGACCACGCGCACGCCCTGCTCCAGCAGAAACAATGTCGCCTCGCGGCCGATACCAACCCCGGCATCCAGATAGCCCGGCTGGCCGAACAACGCGCCGGCACGGGTGTTGACCAGGACAATGTCCAACGGCTGGAGCACATGATCGATGCGCGCCAGCTCCGCGCGCACCTGCGCGGCGCTGACCACGTGACCATCAGGCAAATGGCGAAAGTCCAGCTTTACGCCGGGTTGCAGGCACCACTCCAGCGGTAACTCGTCAATGCCATAGGCGGGGTTGCCGCCATCGGTGGTCGACGCGTAATGCCAGGGGGCGTCCATGTGGGTGCCGCTGTGGGTGGTGATGTACAGGCGCTCGGCCGCCCAGGACTCATCGCCAGGCAAGTCGGCCTTTTCCAGGCCGGGAAACATCGCGGCCATTTCCGGCCAGCCTTGCTGATGGTCGCTGTATTCGATTCTGGGCAACAAGGGCGGCGGATCGGTGTAGGGGTTGTTTTCCAGGCAGACGGACAAATCCACCAGGCGTCTGTTAGTGGTTTTCATGGGCAGGTACTCCAGTCACAGAATCAGTCGTGCGTGCTCGTCGTCCACGGGATGATGGGTTCAACGCGTTGCGTACCAGCACGCTCGCGTTACCGTCATGACGCAGGCCGATGGCGCGGGCTTTGGGGGTTTTCATGGGGGGAAAGCGACCAAACGCCGCTTCCAGTTGTTCATCCGGCGCAAAGGTGATCAGCTCGCGCGCGTGTTCGCCGTAGTGCGCTGCGAGGGCATCGATGACCTGGCTGATGGACAAGCGCAGCAGCGGCAGTTGCCAGATGCGCTGGCCGCCCAGCGCGGCCTCCTGCAGCTCGGCCATGTGCATGAGGTTGTCCACGCAACAGCGCGCCGACATCCACCAGCACTGCGCCTGGGGTGACACAGGGCAACAATAAGCGTCGCCCGCCGCATAGGCATGCAGCAAATCGCTCATGAAAGCCGAACGCAACCCATTGGGCGCCGGAGGGCGCGCAACGATGCCAGGCAGGCGAACGGCACGACCGTCGACCTCGCCACGCCGCGCAAGGTCATTCAGGGCGATCTCGACCATCAGCTTGTGTGCGCCATAAGACAGCTCCGGCGTTGCGGCGGCGGTCTCATCCATCCGCCTCACCCCGCTTGCGCCATAGACCGCCACACTGCTGGCGTACACCAGTACCGGCGCTCCCGGCTGCTGTCGCAACTGGTCAAGCAATTCGAGACTGGCCAGCAGATTGACGTCATAGCCCAGTGAGTAATGGGCCTCGGCGGCACCGCCCGCAATGCTGACCAGATGAAAGACCACGTCTATACCGTCGGCCATGACCCGCCGAAGCAGCGCAGCGTCACCAATATTGCCGCTGCTGCAGCGCAGCCTGGGGTCCTCGGGAAAGTCGTTCAAGACTTTATCCAGGAGGATGATCGAACTGATCGGCTTGCCGCGCAACGAGCCTGTCTCCAGCAGGCGCAGGACCAGGCTGCGGCCGATGAAGCCGTTGGCTCCTGTCACTAACACACGCATGATCTCGCTCCTCAACAGGTGGCTGGCACTACGCACTGGTCGATCCCACCGAACAGCGACTGTCCGTCACCGTCGAGTACCTCCATGCGCACGCGGTCACCGAAGCGCATGAAGCCGGTGCGCGCTGCGCCGTGCTCGATCATTTCAATCGCGCGACGTTCGGAAATGCACGCCGAGCCCACGCTGCGGTCGGCATTGGAGACGGTGCCGGAGCCCAACAACGTGCCCGCGCCCAGGCGACGTGTCAGCGCGGCATGGGCAATCAGTTGGTGAAACCCGAAGTGCATCGCGCTGCCGTGGGGGTTGCCGAACCATTCACCGTTCCATTCAATCTGCAGCGGCAAGTGCACTCGTCCGTCATGCCAGGCGTCACCCAGCTCGTCCGGCGTGACCGCGACAGCGGCGAAACTGGACGACGGCTTGGCCTGGAGAAAACCGAAGCCGGTTTGCATCTCGCGCGGTGCCAACGCCCTCAGGCTCACATCGTTGACTTGCAGGATCAGCTTGATATGCGCCATCGCATCGGCGGACTGGCAGCCCATGGGCACTTCGTCGAGCAGCACCGCAAATTCACCTTCGAAGTCGATACCGTGCTGCTCGCTGGGGAGCGCAATGTCGTCCCGCGAACCCAGAAAGTCATCGCCTGCGCCCTGGTAGATCAGCGCAATGCTCTCGACATTTTCGATCGGGTCAAGGTGAAACGCCTTCTGCATCAGTTCGCCATGGCTGAGAAAAGACGAACCGTCCAGCCATTGGTAAGTGCGCGGCAAGGGCGCGGCGGCCTGTAGCGGATCAAAGTCGAACGCGGCGCCAACCCGGCCCTCGTTCAGGTCGTGATACAGACGCTGCAGGATGGGCTCGACGGCATCCCATCGATCAATGGCCTGCTGCATCGTGGCGGCGACAGGGCCGACGTCGACAGCGCGGCGCAGATCCCGCGAGACCACCACCAGACGACCGTCACGCCCAGCGCTTTTGAGGGTGGCCAGCTTCATGATTGAGGTCCCGAAACGGCGGCCAATTCTGCGCTGTAGCGGCCATCGAGCAGGATGAACACCATGCGTGCCATCTGCTCGGTGCGGTTGCTCCAGGCATGATTGGTGCCGCGCTGTACGACGATATCGCCACGGCAAAGGCGCACTTCTTCGGTGTCCAGCACCAGCCAGACTTCACCCTCGGTGACGATCCCGTAGTCCAGGGTCTCGGTGCGGTGCATCAATTTATGCCGCGAGTCCGCTTTGGCCGTGCCCGCCCTCGCCTCGCCGATTTCAGCGAAGGCCGCAGCGGCTGCCTCGTCACTGACGTGGTTCTGCACACTGTCGGGCGGGATATCCACCACGCGAATCAGGCTGCCCAGGGCCGAGGGGCTCAGTTGCAACGGTTTGGCGGTTGGATCATCGCCGTTGTCCAGCAGCGCCGGGCTGTCGGTGCTGTTCCACACTTCATGGAACACCGTGCCTGGGACGGCCTTGAGCGGGAAGCTGTTCGGCGGCGCTGCTTTGGAGGCTATTTGCGCCAGGCCATCGCTATCGTGGCCGGTGACCACGCGTATGAAATCGGGAAGTGCTTGCATCGGTTTAGACTCCATCAGTCAAAGGTCAATTCGCCAGGGTTCGCCGCGCTCTGACGCCCGCCGCGATACATGCCAGCGCAATCAAGGCCTGCGCGGTGGCCAGTATCAGCAGCGCTGTCGTCAGCTCGACCTTGGCGCCCCCAACGACGGCCAGCACCACCAGGGGGCTGGCGAATTCACCGGCGAAAAACGCCGAGGTAAAACCACCCGCCGCATGCCCGCGTTGGCTGAACGTCACCTGGTTCATGATCCAGGTGAGCAGGGTCGGGATCATCATGCCCACGCCCAGGCCGTTGATCGTCACGGCAATGACCAACTGCACATGCGTGGAGGCAACCGCCATTAACCAGCCGCCCAAGCCTGCGAGGATAAAAGCCAGCGCCATCAGGTATTGAGTGGGTCGGCGCGCCAGCAACGGAAACGCGAGGGAGCCCAACAGCACACCGAGTTGATTGGCGCCCATGGTCATGCCGATCTGTTGCGGGGAGTCGATATGCAGCAGGTTGAGCAGATGGGTGCTTTGGACCGGCACCACGAACAGGCTGATGCCTGCCATCGCCGCCAGGAAGTACGCCGGGGCCAGCTTGCCCCAGGGAAACACATGGGTGACCGACGGGGTGCCCTGCGCTGCGGTCGCTGTTTGCGGTTCCCATAACCAGTAAGCCATCAAGGGCAGCATCAACAGCCCGACGGCGTACAGGCCGAACGGCGCACGCCAGCCGTGCTCGCCGAGCACACCGCCCAGGGCGATGAAAATGGTGGCCGAGAGTGACGTCGCCACCATTTGCAAGGCGAACAGGCGTTCACGCCGCGCACCGCTGTAGTAGTCGCCCATCAGGGCGGTACAGCAGGTCATGATGGCGGCTTCCGCCAAGCCGATGCCGGCCCGACTGGCGACGATCGCGGGTAGCGATTCCAGCCAGATCGGCAACAACCCGCACACGCTGTAGAGCACCATCGCACCCAACAACAGTGGCCTGCGTCCGATGCGATCGGCAAGGATCCCGGCGACCGGCGCCAGCAGCGCAATCATCAGCGCCGGAAGCGTCAGGGCGATGATCACCAGTACGGCGGCACCCGGCGTATCGGTAAAGTGCGCCTGCATGCTCGGCAGCACGGGCGCCAGCAGAACGGCGCCCAGCACCGGCAGACAACTGCCCGCCAGCAGCAATAAGGTTTGCGCAAGACCTGCGCTGCGTTCAGCGTTCATTGACCACCTCTTTGTAGTTGTTGGAGATCACGCGGTGCACCGTCGACGTGTCGAGCGTCACCTCGACGCCGGAAAACGGCACGGTCGGTTGCCTTTGTGCCTGGTGCCTGATAGGCAGTAGGAAGTAAGCCAGCGCCGGTAACAGGATCAGCGCGCCGGCCATGTTCAACACGAACATGAACGCCAGCAGAATGCCCATGTCCGCCTGGAACTTGATGGGCGACAGCACCCAGGTACCGACACCGATAGCCAGGGTGACCCCGGTCAGCATCACGACTTTCCCGGTGAACAGCAGCGCGTGGTAATACGCCTGAGACAGGCTTTCACCGAGGCGCAGACGGGCCAGGACGATACTCATCATGTACAGCGCGTAATCCACGCCAATGCCCACGCCCAGCGCAATCACCGGCAATGTGGCGACCTTCACGCCAATGCCCAGGGCGACCATCAAGGCCTCGCACAAGACCGAGGTGAGCATCAGGGGCAACACGGCGCACAGCACCGCGCGCCACGAGCGAAAGGTGGCCAGGCACAAGAGGATGACGGCGCCGTACACCCACCAGAGCATCTCGCGACTCGCCTGTTTGACGACAATATTGGTGGCCGCTTCAATGCCGGCATTGCCCGCCGCGAGCAGGAAGCGCGCTTGGTCGCTGTCATTGTCGCGGGCGAAGCGCTCCACGGTATCGACCACCCGGCCCAGGGTGTCGGCCTTGTGATCGGAGAGATAGGCGTACACGGTCAGCTGGCTGCAGTCTTCGTTGTATAACCCCCGCGGTGCCCCCGCCGTCACCATGTTCAGCGTGGCCTGATTGTTCAGCAGCTCATACCACTTAGGATTGCCCTCGCTCAGGCCGACCAGCACGCGCCGGTTCAGCAGGGCCAGCGAGTTTGTCGAATCGACACCTTCAAGCCCGCGCAGTTGCCAGTCCAGATTGTCGACCCGGCGCAAGGTGTCGTAGTCGGAACAGGCACCGACCGGCGTCTTGACCATGATCGCGAACACATCGCTGCTGGCGCCGTAGTGCCCCGTCATGAACGCGTTGTCCTGGTTGTAGCGCGAGTCGGCACGCAACTCGGGGGCACCGGGATCAAGGTCGCCGATTTTAAGGTGTTCACTGACCTTGTAGCCGCCGATGGCTAACACCGCCGCCACGGCAATCCCGACCGTGGCCCATTTGCGTTGTGTGAACAGATCCAGGAAGCGCCATACCGCGTGCTTTTCTCCACCGCTCTGCGCCACGTGCTCGCTCTTGAGGCTGCGCAACGCTGCAGCCGGGCTGACGCCGATGAACGACAGCAGGATCGGCAGCAGAATAAGGTTGGTAAAGATCAGCACGGCCACACCAATGCTGGCGATCATCGCCAGGTCCTGGATCACCTGGATCTTGATCAGCATCAGCACGGCAAAGCCCACGGCGTCGCACAACAATGCCGTTAAACCGGCCAGGAACAGGCGGCGAAAGGTATAACGCGCCGCGATCTGCCTGTGCACACCCCGGCCGATGTCTTGCATGATCCCGTTCATCTTCTGCGCGCCGTGGCTCATGCCGATGGCGAACACCAGAAAGGGCACCAGCACCGAATACGGGTCGAGTTTATAACCGAGCAGTGGCAACAGCCCCAGTTGCCACACCACCGCGATCAACGAACAGCACACCACCAGTGACGTGCTGCGCAGGCAGCGGGTAAACCAGTACAGCACGGCGGTGGTAACGATCAGCGCGGCGGCGAAGAACACCAGGATCTGCCTGAGCCCGTCGATCAGGTCCCCCATCACCTTGGCGAAGCCGGTGATGTGAATGCCCAGTGTGTCGCTTTGGTACTGTTGGCGCAGTTGCTCCAACTGCTGCGACAGGCGCGTGTAGTCCAGCGGCTGGCCGTCGGCGGTGGTGGCCAGCAAGGGCACGTAGATCACGCTCGAGCGTTGGTCGAAAGCAACCAGCTGGCCGAGCTCATTGGAACGTTCCACATTGCGCTTGAGCGCAGCAAGGCTGGCGTCTTCGCCGTTGTAGCCATCGGGCACCACCGGCCCGCCCTCCAACCCCTCCTCGGTCACTCCGACCCAGCGCGTTGCCGGTGTCCACAGCGACTTCATGAAGGCCCTGTCGACGCCTGGCAGCAGGTACACCTGGTCGTTGAACTTTTGCAGTTGCGCCATGTAGTGCGCGTCGTAGATCGTGCCGGTTTTGTTCTCCACGGCGATTCGCACGGCATTGCCCAGGCCGGACAACTGTTGGCGATTTTCCAGGTAATTGACGATGTAGGGATGATCCACCGGGATCATTTTTTCAAAGCTGGCATTGAGTTCCAGACGGGTCGTCTGCCAACCCAACAGTGCGGTAATCACCAGGCAAACCAGCAGCACCACACGGCGATGGTTGAACAATGCCCGTTCCAGCAGCGAGCCGGAACGCTGATCGAAATCGGCCAGGCGACTGACAAGTGGTTGGTCCAGATGAGGCGTATTGACGTTCATCCATTACTCCAGTGCGGCGTTTGCGGAGGGGAGCGGCGAGCGGTCCAGGGCGGGCAACGGCAAGCGCGACACGCCCGCAAACCCCACGCCAATCAATGTGCCGTCCGGCGCATCGACCACTTTGTTCAACGGCGGACCGGCATGCGTCACCAAGGGCTGCAGCACTGAGCCGTCATCCTCCACACGCAGCAGTTCGCCCGCCTGGTTGACCCAAATCGTCTGTGTGCCGATGTGAGTCGCCGAACCCAGGGACACCGGCGCGGGATTGCTCAACGCCACAAAGGTTTCGCCCTGGTCGCGCGAGCGAAAAACCTTGCCACGCAGCCCGCCTGCGAGCACCGCGCCATCGGCCTGCACGGCCAGGCTGAAATAGCTGCCTTCGTAGGGGCTGGCCAGGCGCGTGAAATGCGCCCCACCGTCTACCGAGCGCAGCAGCAAACCCTGTTCGCCGGCCATGTACAACGTTTGGCCGGAACGCGCCACCGCGTAAAGGTGCAGGCCCTGATCATTAGGCATTTGGCCCATCATTGAGGACCAATGCTCACCGGCGTCGTCGGTGCGCATCGCCAGGCCATAGGCACCGACGATGACGCCGTGCCGGGCATCACTGAAGCTCAAGGCCAGAAACGGTTTATCGGCGCCGTCGGCCACCAGCCGCTGCGCCGCGCTCAGCCGGTGCGGCGGGTCGTCGGGCATCTGGTTCGCCGCCTGTTGCGCCGCGTCCAGTTCCAACTGCGCGGCCCGCCGTCCATCCAACTGCAGCGTCCAGCTCTGCCCGCCATCCGAGGAGTGCAGTACGACCCCGGAATGGCCGATGGCCCAGCCGTTTTGCCCATCGACAAATTGCACCGCCGTGAGCGAGCCGCTGACGGGCACCTGCACCTGGCGCCAACTCGCGCCGTTATCGTCCGACAGCAGCACCACGCCGCGCTCGCCCACTGCCACCAGGCGTGAACCGGCACGGGTAACGTCCAGCAACACCGCACGCGCGGCCTGTGGCGTCAGGGTGCTGGGCTGCAACACCACGTCGGGCAGCGCAGCAGCCTCGGCGTTCAGCGCAAGCATCGCGCAGAGCAGTGCGCAGGCCATCTCGCGTTTATTGGGATAACCAAGGATCATTGATCCTCTCCTCGTTTGAAGCGCCCGTGTGTACGGGCGCGTCGTGGAATCAGCGAACGCCTTCACCGGCCAGTGCGTCACCGGTGAACACCGAGTCCTTGTAGGCCGGCATGATCCGGTACTGCTCGTTCTTGCCGGCGAAGATGTCGCCGGTAAACCAGGCGCCGGAAACCAAGTCGTAAAAGCCATTCGTGACCGTCACGACACCGGGCAGGTCAGGCAGCACCACGGGCGTGGTCCAGAGCATTTTTGCCAGTTGGCCCTGGCTGTCATAGCGCTCGGCCAGAACCGCGCTCCAGGTGTCTTCATCCAGGTAATAGGTGCCTTTAGGCATGACGTGGCGTTTGCCGGGGACCAGCGTCGCTTCCACGACCCAGACGCGGTGCAGTTCCCAACGGATCGAATCCGGATTGAGGTGGTGTTGGCCCAGCAGATCGGTGGGCGCCTGGGCGGTGAAGACCTTGTTCGAGTTGTAGGGGATATACAGCTCTTTCTTGCCCACCAGCTTCCAGTTAAACCGGTCGGTACGCCCGTTGAACACATACAGTTCATCGAAGCTCATGACGCCGGCACTGGCCGGTGTCGGGGTGTCGCAGCAGCCGTTGGGCAGGCGGCGAACGCGACGCTGGCCGGGCAGGTACGTCCATATGACGGATTTGTCGGCATCGATATTTTCACGCCCGACGATGCCTTCACCCGCACGCAGCGGCGGCCCATCGTTGACCATGCGGGTTGTCCAGTAAACGTTGTCGCTGTTCGTACCCTTGGGCAAATACCATGGCATCTGATAGTCGGCCCGCGAGTCGTTGGTCAGTACGGGCTTGCCGTCCGTCGTGATCAGGTACTGGAAAAAACTCGCATGCCAGGACGCCGCGCGCCAACGGGCCAAGTGGTTCCACATCGCTTCGGTGCCGCTCTGGGGGATCGGGAACGGAATCCCGCCCTCGGCATTCTGCGGCTCAGGCCCGCCGCTGCCGTCGACCAGCTTGGCCTGGGTGGCGTTTTTGAACGTGGCGTCGTACACCGCTTGCGGCGCGGCGGCTGTACGGTGGGTCGGGTAGACATCCAGGTGGTAGGTGTCCGGATACTTTTTAAGCATCGCCTTGACCCCCTCGGACAATTGGTTGGCGTACTGCCCCATGTTTTGCGCCGTGATCGTGTAAAGGGGCTTTTCGTTGGCGAATGGGTCGCCGCGTTTACCGCCATCCTTGTAGTTCGGATCCGCCTTTGTGTAGCCACCGTCCCAGGCAGGGATGGTGCCGCCTGCGTTGCCGGCGCGCTCGGCGCCCAAGGGGGTCAGCGTGGTTTTCAGTTTTGCCGCGTCCTCGGGCGCAACCGCGCCAGAGGCGGTATGGGCAAGCAGCAGCGAGGAAGCAACGAGCGTCAGCAAGGATGCCACGCGTTTTAGTGTATTCATGGGATTGTCCCTGCCTTAAAAGGTACGGCTGACGGAAAAAGACACGAAATCGCGATCTTTCATGGTTTGCCCGTAGGTGTAGTTGCTATTGGCGTCGACGAATGTGCTCTCAGGCCCGTAGTAATGGGTGTAGGTCAGGCCCAGGTTCCAGGCGTTGAGGTAGTTGCCCTTGATGCCGATGTTGAGGTCGCCGCCATTGTTGACGCCGAAACCCGAGCCCAGCGCCAACGAGTTGCCATGGGTGTAGCTGGCCCCCATGGGAATGCTGATATCCATGCCGGCAAAGGCTTGCCGGTACATCGGTTCATACACCGTGCGCATGCTCCAGGCATCGCGGGTGGCGTTGGGGTCGACGGCATCCGGGCTGCGGGTGACGCTGAGGGTGCGGTTCCAGGCAACCTCGCCCATGAAACTGGCTTCCTGGGCAACCAATGAAGGCTCAAGGCTGGCCAGCCACGAGAGGTTGGCGTGCAAGGTATGCCCGGTGGCGTAGAGCGGATCGTTATCATTGTTCACGCCTTCGCCGGGCAGCAGCGAACGCTGGGAAGTGGATGCGAGAGGTTGGTGCCACCGCGTGGAAACTTCACCGGCGATGTTGTAGTTGCCGCGCGTCAGGGAAAAGCTGCCGCCCACCGCTTCAATCCCTTCGGGATAGACCCAGTAGTACTCACCGGCATTGCCGGTGAGCGGATTGAGATTGGCAAAATCCGGACGCACATTGAGCTGCGGGGATTTGTCGTGGAATCGAATGGCATACAGGCCCCAGTCCACGGTCTCGCCACGAATGCGCAGTTGCAGACCGCCCTGCCCCGAGTTTTTCGCGTCCTTGTCCTGGCCGTGATAAAACGCCAGCGGCTCACCACCGGGTATCACCGGCCCGCCCACGAACAAACGCTGGTTACCGTCGCCGAAATTATCGCTGGTCGAAAAATAACTGCCGGATGCCGGCAGACGGTTGGCTTCCCATTCGAACTGGTAGTAGGCGCCCAGGGATACTTCGGGCGTCAGCTGCAACTGCCCGGACATCTGCTTGACCGGGCGGATCAACTCTTTGTACTGCGTATTGGGCACCGACAGGTTCTTGACCACATCGATAGGCGCCATGCCGCCGGCAATACCGTTCGCGCCATAGAACAGGCTTTCACCCCACTGCATGGCGTACTGACCCACGCGCCCGGAAATCGCTCTGTCAGCAACCTCGCCCTTGCCGAAGATGAACGCGTCCAGCAACTCGGCCTTGCGCCCGTGCAAGTCCCGGGTCTCGCTGTCGAAATGATCACCCGACAGGCTGTTGATGCGATCCGGCGCGGTGTTGTCGGTCTTTTTGTTATAGACATCGTCATACCAAGCGGCACCGCTGACGCGGGCACCGACGTTCTGGTAGGAGATATCAAACTCCGAAAGCAGGTCCAGCCGACTGGAGATCAGCCCTTTGCCGAAATTGCGATCGCCGTCGTCCAGGTTCAGGGAGGTCTGGCCCTGGGTCAGCTTGTCGGATTGCCCCTCGACCCGCCAGGCAGAGCTGTATTTGAGAGTGTTGTCCCAACGTATGCGCACGTCAGGGTTGCCGGAATCGAGCTCGAATGCGTTAGCGGTAGAGCCCAGCATGCCAAGCATCAACGCCGCCAGACTCAGGGCAAAGGGAGGACGCTCGCCGCGTAACACGGCGGCAGGGATACGTGCCATGGTGAAACCTCGCTGTTGTTTTTATTTTTTTAGTTTCATCACGCCGTTTCCTTGATCGGAAAGGCGCTTTTATCTCGTTAGCGATGCATGCAAGCCGGTACGCGTGAGTCACGCAGGCCCGTTCAAAAACAGCTTCTCGTCAAACCAGGGATTTGACCAATCGAGTCCCGGGATGCGATCTATCGTCTGCCGCGATACCTCGATCGTCGGGCGCGTCAGGCCAATTGTTCAGTCGGCAGCAGCAGCCAGCCGTCTTGCTCGCGTACTGCCAGCGAGGTCAACGCTTGCCCAAGGCACGGCCCATAGACGCATTCCCCGCTGTCGGGCAAAAACTGCGCGCCGTGGGCGTAACACACGATCCGCTCACCGTCCGCGCTGAGGTAGCGATCCTTGCGGTACTGCAAGGGCACATGAAGGTGTGGGCAACTGTTGAGATAAACCCGCACGCGGCCCCGATAACGCAGTGCGAACACACGGTCACGTCCCTGTTGCAACGGATCGAAACCATAGGCTTGCCCTTCGACCAGGGTGTCCACGCGACACAGCGCAACAGGGTCCATCACGCGGTGACGGGGGCTTTGGGCGGCGGGCCGCCGACCGGTGCCCACTTCTCGCGGGACGTGAACAGAAATAACTGCGAATTGTCAGCCGACAACGGCGCTTGGCGCGCGGCCCAGGTGTCGTCGAACTTATCCATGTCCGCGTCGTATTCGATGTGGCAACCCAACGGACTGTTGAAGTACCAGAACCAGTTGGAGCCGAAGAGGTGACGGCCAGGCCCCCAGAAACTGGTCCAGCCTTGCTGCTCGAAGCGTCGCCCGGCCAAGAGCACTTCCGTGCCACTGCCCATGTGAAAGGTGAAGTGCTCGCAGCCCTTCATGTGCGGCGGTGTCTGGATCATGAACAGGCAATGGTGGTCATCGGAACCGGCGGGCCGCATGAACGGGCCAGTGCCCACAAAGGCGTCAGTCGTGATGAAGCCCAGGCGCTTGTAAAAGGCTTCGGCCTTGACCGCATCCGGCACGAAATACACCACATGGGAAAGGGTACGCGGCAGCGCCTGCATATCGGGGGTGATGCCGGGTTGGTTGAGCGCGCGCTGAGGGGCATGGCCCGGCGCATTGGTCAGGTCGGCCGGCGCACTGTACGGGCGTCGCACACTGACCTGAAAACCAATGGCAAAGCCCATATCGTCAATGCTGTGCACCGAGCCATTGGCACCGCGCGTCACCAGGCGATCACGGCCCAACTCATCGGCGATGGCCTCAAGGTCCGCCGCGCCGGCCACGCCGTAAATGGTTTCACGAATCGACGGGGCAGGCCCGATGGCAGGTGGCAGACCGGGGTCGTCAGCACGTCGGATAATCACCGACGTACCGTCGAGGGCCTCAAAGCGACCGCCCTCGCTGCCGGCGTCTACAGGAAGCAGGCCGTAGTCGCACAGGCAATGGGTACAGGCTTGAACGTCGTCGACGCCAAAAATCAGGGCATCAAGACCAATTATGTTCATGGTTACCACTCCATTAAAATTATTATTCAGCACTGCGCCAGGCACTCCGCTGGCGTGCGCTGCTGATGGGGGCTTGGGAGTCGAGAAGGCATCACGGCCGACCGACTGTGCCCCGATACTGAAGTGGCCAATACTCACTGACTAATCGCTTGTCGGAATGCGACCTATCGTCAAACGCGATACGTGCCTGCAAGGCGCCAATGGCTGCGCAAAATCGAATAAACCGGTTTGCACCCGCCCCGCCATGGGGCTTGACGGCGCGATAGGAACGCCGGAAGGTATTTGGAAAATAAATACAAAAAAATCGAGACCGCCATGCGTTTTAACCACCTGGATCTCAACCTTCTGGTGGCGCTGGATGTGTTGCTGGAAGAGCAGAACATCACCCGCGCCGCCGAACGCCTGCACATGACCCAATCCGCCACCAGCGGTGTGTTGGGCAGGCTACGCCTCTATTTCGAAGATGAACTGCTGGCGCAGGTTGGGCGCAAGATGCTGCCCACGCCCTATGCCCTTGAGCTGGCGGGACCGGTGCGCGAAATACTGCTGACGATTAAGTCATCAATCACCGCCAAGCCGGTATTCGACCCCGCGACCAGCAAGCGGCATTTTCGCCTGATCACCTCGGACTACCTGATCAGCGTGCTATTTGCGCGGGTTATCCAAAGAATCCACGAGGAAGCCCCGCACATCACCTTCGAATTGCTTGGTCCAGGTGACAGCTCCACCGAGCTGCTGATGCGCGGCGAGGCCGACCTGATGATCGTGCCCGAGCACTACCTGATCGAAGGCCACCCTTCACAGTTGCTCTTCGAAGAAGAACACGTGTGCGTGGTCTGGCAGGGTAATACTCAAGTGGGTGACAGCATCACGCTCGATCAGTACATCGAAATGGGCCATGTATCCGTCATCTTCGGGCGTAACCGGCAGCTCAGCGTGGAAGAATGGCTGATGAGCCAATACGGTCTGACACGGCGCATGGAAGTGGTCACCCACGATTTCAACACCCTGCCACAGCTGATCGTCGGCACACAGCGTATCGCGACCATGCTCCAGCGAATGGCGCGGCTTTACGCCAACTATCTGCCGCTGCGCATCGTACAACCACCGATAAAAATCCCGGTAATGCGTGAGTTCATGCTCTGGCATCGCACCATGGATGGCGATTCGATGCACCGTTGGCTGCGGGCGAAAATCAGTCAGATCATCAATGAACTGGAGCAGTAGCGAACGCCGTTTGCCCTGCGACCCATCGCACGGCTCAATACCAGCCATCCGGACTTGCGATTGGCAAAATAATGGGGCAATCCCTAGCCTGTGCCAAACCGTCCCCCCCGACACGCGGGTCTGTATTCGGCCGCCTGGCTGTGCTTGCACAAGGATAATAAAAACCATGTTCCGCTACTTCCCAACCAACTACGTATGGAATCTTTCCGTCGACCTCGCCATTGAAATGGGCGCGCGTATCGGTGAAATAGAAGAGATGTGCGCGCCGCTGCAGGAAGCCGCCAAGCAACCGGATGCCGCCGGCAGCAAGGCCTTTCGCGAGACATGGGCGAAAATGGCCGACAAGCTTTGCGGCTTGGCCGAGGAAGACGAAGCGCAGGGTCGCCTGTTGTCGGCCGGCGAAAAATATAATCGCGCCGCGACCTATTACCTGAGCTGCGAACGTCTGCAGGCCCACGGAGCGCCGGGCCGCACACAGCTGTACCAGCGTTTTCTGCACACCTTCCAACGCGGTATCGAACTGGCGCGGGAAAATTGCGAGCGGGTGCAAATCCCTTACGAGGGCCAACACATTGCCGGCCTGCTGGTACGCGCCGAAGGCACGACCGGCCCGGCACCGATTCTGGTACAGGTCAACGGACTGGATTCAACCAAAGAAATGAAATACCGGGTCGGCCTGCCCGCCTGGCTGGCGAAGCGCGGTGTGTCATCGTTGATCATCGACCAGCCCGGCACCGGCGAAGCCCTGCGCCTGAATAACCTGACTGCGCGCTTTGACAGTGAGCATTGGGCCAGTCGCGTAGTGGATTGGCTGGAAACCCGCAGCGATGTCGATGCCAAACGCATCGGCCTTGAAGGCGTATCACTGGGCGGCTATTACTGCCCTCGTGCGGTTGCCTTCGAGCCGCGCTTCGCGTGCGGGGTGGTATGGGGGGCCAACCATGACTGGCGTGACGTGCAGAAACGGCGCATGGAAAAGGAAGGCAGTTTCCCGGTCCCGCATTATTGGTCGCATGTGTCCTGGGTATGGGGCGCGAAAGACACCGATGAGTTTATGCGCATCGCCGAGAACGTCCACCTGGACGGCATATTGGACCGCATCAAGGTGCCATTCCTCGTCACCCATGGTGAAAAAGACTCGCAGATCCCACTCAAGTGGGCACACCGCACCTACGAGCAATTGGTCAATAGCCCCAAGCGCGAGCTGAAAATATTCACGGAGCGTGAAGGCGGTGTCCAACATTCCAGTTTCGATAACAGCATCAATGCCGGCCATTACATTGCTGACTGGATCGCTGAAACGTTGCATGGGCGTACCGGGTAAGTATGCGATACCAGACCATTGATCAGCTTGGCATCTGAGGTTAATTAGCCAGAAGCACGTCATGATAGGGGACGTCGTGATCGCGCATCAGGTCGATCCACGCCCCGGTAATAACGGAGAGCGTCAGATAGACCAAATTAATTGCCCGCGAAAGAGGACGGCTATGAAGGACCTGTCGACTGATTTGCGGTGCGCCTGCACTTTGTGAACTGCTGAACTGACACACCACCAGGCAGATGTTATCGTTTAATGCATTTGTCGAACTCATGCAGAGGGCGACTCATCGTCGCTAACAAAATTACGCATTTCCACTTTCTACTGCAGAGTTTAGCAGACAACAACAAACAGGCGGAAAAACGGTGCGCTACCAATCGTCTTTTTGCTGCCCATCAACAGTCAACAAAGACAAAATCACTACGTTAATTAATTTTTTATTCTGATCGGTAGTTTCTTTCAAGAATAAGCGAATCATTAGTAGGTGGAACGACCTAACCAAGCGGGGAATCCAGAGAACATAGAGATATTTCGCAGGAGGCCCTCTCCACAGGAATGGAGGCCCGTCCTATATGCCTGATCATATATTTAACCCTCATACCAAAATCTTCTATAGACCTATAGACGCGGCAATACGTTGGTGCAACCTCACTCGTCACGAAGCGGAAATAACCCGGTTGGGTGAACACTGCCCTGAGAACCTTGGAAAGGTTTTCCCACAATGGCCGTGCCTGCGCGCGACTATTGAAGCAATTCACGACGCAGTGCGTAATGGAGAGTTGCCTTACGGGTGTCTTGGCGTTTCAGTTCCTATAGGAAGTTACGTGGAGCCCTATCAATTAACCATACGCCACTCTGACCTGCGTCGCTGGATGCAGATTCACTATCCCGATCAAAAGCCGAGTTTTCTGTTTGAACCTAACAAAGATGCTTGTGAAAAAGTCCGTCTTGGGACGTTCCTTGCGCTTAAAGCCGATCGGGACATGATCCTGCGAGAGCTCAATACACTGCAGCAGTACCATCAAGACGTTTTGAGAGACCTTCAAGCGATTGGTTTAGAGCGGGACGAGCTCAGTGCGTTGGTCAAAACGCATCGCCACATCAGTGAGCGTAGCGAAACTACCTATCAAAATATCATTGGCGTTCTAGTCAACCTGCTCTTGGGCCATTCTCCAGCTGGAAATCCGCTTTCCGTTTTCAAAAACCAAGCCGCAATCGTCGACGCTATTCTCGCGCGCTACAAAGACGTGCCCGGTCTCAGCAAACGAACGCTGGACGAAAAATTTGCTGCGGCCAACCGTAATCTCATGAAACATAAGTAATCGATTCATTGCGCTGCAATCCCTGAGATTGCAATGCAATGACTCCCGCCCAATTGTGATATTCAATTCAGGTCACTTCCCACAACGCGCCAATCGGCGCTTAGGAGTGCCCAGCATGTCCAGCCAAACCACACATCTTGCCGAAGTACGTCAACCGCAGGTTCAACGCCACATCATGCGGCGCGAAGAAGTTGAACGAAAAACCGGCTTCAAACGTGCGCACATCTACAACTTGATGAAGGAAGGTAAATTCCCTCAGGCTAAACGCATTGGATTGCGCGCAGTTGGCTGGGACTCGCTGGAGATCGAGCAGTGGGTCAGCGAACGTTTGGCGCAGCAGGGCTGATGTCGTGCGTGTGGTATCGGTGGTTTCCACTAAAGGGGGCGTGGGCAAGACCACAGTGGCCGCCAACCTCGGCGGCCTTCTCGCAGATGCGGGCCTGCGCGTCCTGCTTTTAGACCTGGATAGCCAACCCACCCTCTCCGGCTATTACGCCTTGAGCGAACAGGCTAATGCCGGTGCGTACGAACTACTGGCACTCAACCTGACAGCTCCTGCACAGATCGTTTCCAGAACTGTCATCACGAGACTCCACCTGATTCTCTCGAACGATGATCAAGGCCAACTGAGCATCTTGCTGCTGCACGCTACTGACGGGCGATTACGGTTGCGCAATCTGCTCGACAAATTCCGCCCCTACTATGACGTGCTTTTGATCGACACCCAAGGCGCACGTAGCGTGCTGCTGGAGATGGCCATCCTCGCCTCCGATCTTGCCCTATCTCCCATTACCCCGGAAATGCTCGCCGCCCGCGAACTGCAGCGCGGCACCTTGAAGCTACTGTGTGAACTCGAGCCATTCCACCACCTGGGCATTACACCGCCACCGTTGCGACTGCTACTGAACCAAGCGAATTCCATTCGAGTGGACACGCGAATGATCATCCGTGGTCTGCGCGAGACCCTCGCTGGGACTAACAACATCTCGGTTCTAGATACCGTAGTTCCTGATCGAGTGGCGTATCTCAACGCCGCCTCGCTTGGCCTACCGGTCCACCGAGTCGAGACGCGCCGGTCACGTAACCAACACTCGCCATCAGCGCTGGAAACTATGCAAGCGTTGGCTATCGAGCTGTTTCCGGAATGGCGCAAAGCGATTTCTAGGGTGAATAGATATGCGGAGGTTCGATGAGACGAATCTATAAGCCCGCATTTCTCGCCAAGTCATTTTTTTTGTTCGACCTTGAGGCCAACTCTGTTTGGTAAGGAGTCTTTTGATGTCGGATCAGTTTCCCATCATCGTTCAGCCACCCATTCGACCACACCACTCACCTTGCGATGAGTACTGCACCGCGGTCTTTCGCCTGCAGGGCGGACGCTCGGCAATGGGTTGGTTCCTTGCAGAACTTTCTAAACATTTCGAAGGTTCGGGGACTGCCGAGATCGTCAAGTTCGAAGTGGGTGACCATTTGCGTAATCGGTGTTAACTGAGGCGGTTCAAATGAAGAAGCTCAGTCAGGAGGAGATCACCGACAAGCTGTACCAGGACCACTTCCCTCAAGGGCCGGAGCTGGAGCGGCTGTCCGATCCACTTACTGATACACCTATGCTGGTCACTCTGGAGCAGTTGCGGCCCTATGAACACAACCCGCGCTTCATCCGTAATCCGCTGTACGACGATATCAAGGCTTCGATCCGTGAACGAGGGCTGGATCAACCGCCACCGATTACCCGCCGCCCTGGTGAAACTTATTTCATCATCCGCAACGGCGGTAATACGCGCTTGGCAATTCTCGGCGAGCTGTGGCAGGAAACTCGCGACGAGCGCTTCTTTCGCATTCATTGTCTGTTCCGACCTTGGAGCAATGAAATCACCGCCCTACTCGGCCATCTGGCTGAAAGCGATCTGCACGGCCAACTCACGTTCATCGAACGGGCTCTGGCGGTAGCCAAACTCAAAACCATGCTCGAGGCAGAGGGTGCGATGCTCTCGCAACGTGAGTTGGCACGACATCTTGCCGCTGGAGGCTATCCGATTTCGCAGTCGCACATCAGCCGAATGCTGGACACCCTCGAACACTTATTGCCCGCCATTCCGCAAACCCTGTATGCCGGATTGGGTAAGCCCCAGATCGAACGCTTAATCGGCCTACGCAGCCAGGCAGAACGGACCTGGAACCGCTATCCAACCGTCCCCATAGCGTTCGCTGATTTTTGGCTCGATACACTGGGTTACTTTGATGCCGAACCCGAGTCATTCGATCTTGAGCAAATCCAGGATGAACTGCTCGAACGCATGAGCCGCTTGCTCGGACAGTCCTACCGTATGTTGGCCCTGGAGCTGAGCGATACCCAACGGGTCATCTCGACGCCTGGCGTTGCCCTCACTGCGCCCTCGGAGAATATCCATCTGCCGAGCATTGATGAAGCCTCGGCAGGACCTCCCTCCTCCGAGTCCCATCCCAAATCAACTGAGACTAGGCCCCAGACCGAATCAACTCGAGAAGAGCCGCTCACACCGCCAGAAACAAGAGTCGTATCAGCGGTCAGTCCTCCGTCACGCGTTCAACAGATCCGTGAACAGATCGATCGCAAGACCGCCGCCGACGCAGTATCTTCTGTCGACACCTATGCGATCGACGGCATCTGGACCATCTCACCAGCACTGGATAGCCCCGAACAACTGCGATCGGCCATTGCCACACTGGCGCGGGAAATGGCGGTCTATGCCGGACATCCCGAGAGCATCATTGACCAGCCGCATGGCTTGGGCTTCGCTCTAGACATCGAACGGGTTGATCTTGCCACGCCTCGCGCGGCCGGCGTTCACCTGCTGCTGCTGGCCCTGCTGCGCGCTCAAGACGAAGTCAACTGGGAAGATCGTAAGCAACTGCCGTCAGCGCTATTCGGCCAGTTGTTGCTGGGGATCTATCAACTTTCGCTACCAGACCGTCCTGTCATGGACGTAGGCCTCGAACGACTACCCGATAGTCTGTTAATCAAACTATATCGCCTGGTCCGCCTGGCCCGTCGCCTAATCGACTTAACACTTACCCCTGAAGATGACTCACCGAAGGAACTGCCATGAACCTGTCCTTCAATGTGCTCAACCAGGCCATGCTGACTCAGGTACTGCATGAGCTGCGCCTGGGTAACCTGCAACGCTGTAAGGCGCTCGGGCTGAGTGAAGACGACATCTATCTGCTGCAATCTTTACCACCCACCACGCTGTCGCGTTTGGCTTATGCCACCGTACCTTGGGTAGAGGTCAAGATCGACTCGCCGGTGCTGCATCGATTGATAGAACAAGCCGAGCGCGACGAGCAGAACGAGCGCTTGATCAATCGGGCGCTCAAGCTCGGCGCCAGCAGCACCATCATGTATCAGTGCTTCGGCCTGGCGCATTCGGAAACCGCCCTGCGTCGACGCCTGCTCAAGATAGAAACCCGTAAGGGCCGCCCTCAGCATTTGAGCGAAGCCCAGGAACACTCACTCTGGCAACGATGGTGCCAGCTGCGCGCTCAAGACAGTACCGGGGATCAGCTCGACGCCATGATGATGGTGGCGGAGGAGCAACAGATCAGCTTGACCATCGTGTGGCAGCAGATTGACCAGTACAGCAGCAACATATGAATACTGCCCCTTCCAGTCGCTGGCAGCGTGTCCTACAACAATGTACCCAGCAGCTGAGTGAACGCTGGCCAGTACATCCTACCACTGAACAACCCTCCAACCAGGCCCTGCAAGCTGGCTTTCTGTTTAGCGGCCAACCTCACGAAGTCGTGCCACGTCGGCTGCTGTTGGATTGTCGGTTGACGCCGTTGGAACGCAATGCCTGGCAAGTGTTTCGACTCATGCTACAAGGCGAGGGCGTGGTCACGCCGCGCTATGAGGATTTGCAGCCTTACCTGTCAAGCGTACCCTACGGTGCGTCAGCCTCCCGTGAAACCATTGCTCGCGTGTTGACGATGCTAAGGCTGACTCGTTGGCTCAGTTTGGTGAGCCGCGGTCGCGATCAAGTCAGCGGGCGGCTACAAGGTTCTTTGTACGTTCTGCACGATGAGCCGTTAACCCCCGCGGAAGCCATGGAGCTGGATCCGGATTATCTAGAACTGGTCGGACATGCCCTCGGTCATGCGACGAAAGCCGTGCGAATTGTCGCTCAGCACATTGTGAAGGAGGTCCGACAGGACACGAATATTGATCAGAATCGGTTACCGACGCGGCTCGACAGCTGGGGCGAACAGTGGGCGCAGCAAGGCTTGGATCAGCCACCCGATGATGCATTCCAGAATTCCGAACGGGGGGAAGATCACCGCGTTCGGAATCGTACAGGCCCTCGTTCGGATTCCGAATCAGGCTTGAACGCTAACGTTTCCAGTACCGTTCGGAATCCGAACGCCGCCTGTACTGTATTAAAAGAAAGTAAATGTACAGTACCGCGCGCGACCCCAGCGGTGGATAACCTGCACTGGCCCACTTCGCTGCACCTGAACCCAAGCGAACGCCAGGCCGTCGCCGTGGCGCTGAACAAGCTCAGCCCAGCGGATCAGCAGGCGGTGCTTAACGAAGCAGGGGCACGCTGTGCGGCTGGCGGTATACGCAAGCCAGCGGCGTATCTGATGGGTCTGATCCAGCGTGCACTGAAAGGCGACTTTCGTCCTTGGGCAGGTCAGGCCGAACCGCCCCCCATTGCAGAATCGCCTGCACAACCACCCTCGCGCTCGATTCGAAAACATGGCGAACCCGTGTCTGCCCTTGCTCAAGCGTGCCTGAATGAGCTGCGCCAACTGCGCGGCAAACGCGGTGGACGTCAGTAGATTTGATGCCAGTGGCATCAAATCTATGGAGTTCCACTCTATGAACACGTCGGACCAAACTAGGAAACTCTTAGGGGACAGCCGGGGCATCGCCCATTGACGTCTTCATAATTAGCCCCTTAAACCAAACCGAACAGACCGCATTCAGCTTTTTGGCTGCCCTTGCCCCTCATCTGCCGCAACGTTCCCGTCCAAGCGAATGCGAGGACAACACCGTGGCCGATCACTATCAACTCAATCTGGGTTCACTGCGCAGCAGCATCACCCTGACCCTGCACACCCACCACGCCGCCCGTATCTGGCAAGGTCGGACCGCACGTGAAGGCGTCCACTCGATCATGGGCATGGCCGGCTACATAAGCGTCACCAACCTGATCAAACAAACCGCGACCCAAGACGACCCCTATGCCGACTGGGCCATGGTGCAACTCGAAGAAAAGCTGATGCAGGCCAAAGCTGGGATGCTGGAATTGACCCAACAGCTGGATCGAATCAGACAAGACCTGCCGACACAGATCGATATGAGCGACAATCTCAACATCCACCCTGTCACTTTGCCGCTGTACATCGGCAGCCAGCTGGGTTTTCTAGCAGTCTACTTACTGACCGATTACGACACTCTAGTGCGCCGAACCCTGTTGTCTCATCACACCGCTTTGATCGGTCGTAGGGACATGGAAGCCTGGATCGATGACGGCGCCCATCTGCTGCGCAGCCTGTTCGGCCAGGCGCAGCGCTATCGGCATGCGGGTGTCACACGCGATGACATGGCGGCGAACAACGCTCGCGCTCTGGCGGCCATCGATAAGTTGGGTATGCCGCCCTTGGACATCCTTGAGGGCCATCGCCGTTCCCAGTTCGCGCCCCCAATCGTTCGTCGTGGTGCTGTGGCAGTAGATGAGGCTGACGCGTTGAAAGAGGATCCGAAAAAGCCCTCTGCGACAGTTGATAAGCCGGAGGACGACGCATGAAGACCATGAACCCGGCTCAACCGATGAACCTCGAAGCGTTGACATCCGATGCCTATCGGCAGCTCGAACACGCTGCCTCACTAAAAGGCCTTTTAAAACCTTTTAAGGGTAAGGGGGAGTTGGAGCACTTGGCGCAGCTGGCGAGGGAAATCGAGGCGCAGTTATGTCGCTTGATGGAGGCTGTGGTGCAGCAGGCTGGACAGCCTCCTTACTCACTGCTGGATATCCGGTTGGTGCTGCAGAACACCAGCGCGGGCAGCACCTTTTTGCGTTGGCGCACCCGTGATTTTGCCCGCATGGGGGTTGCGGTCTGGGAACGCCATATCTGCAACAACGCCCTGGCGCAGGCCGTACGCGAGGAATTGCACCGTTTCGAATGCGATCGCATTGCACTGAACCTACAGATGAGCGTGGTGCATTCGCTCTACCGCCAGGCCTCGACCTGTGCAATCAAGATGGCCAGTGCCGAACGGTTACTGCGCCAGTTCACACCCGCAGTGGAGATATCATGATGAGTACTTTTTTCGTCGGCGAAGGCAATATCGGCAGTGCGCCAGAATTCCAGGAGTTCGCCTCAGGTAATGACGAACCACGGCGCTTACTACGGCTAAATGTGTATTTCGACAATCCTGTGCCACGTGAGGGCAGCTATGAAGATCGAGGCGGCTATTGGGCCCCTGTTGAGCTCTGGCACCGCGAGGCTGAACATTGGAGCACGCTTTACCAGAAAGGCATGCGGGTACTGGTCGAGGGCCGTACGGTACGCGACGAGTGGGAGGACAGCGAAGATAACGCACGAGTCACCTTCAAGATCGAGGCCCGTCGAGTCGGCATCCTGCCTCACCGGGTGCACGGCGTGGTCATGCGCGAGCGCTCCAGTGAACCGGCGGCCTCTCAAAATACAGAGCAAGCCAGTTCACCTGCCTCGAAATCCAAGAAACGCAGAGGACAACCACTTACGGACTGAAAGACTTCCGGCATAAAAATTGCTTCTTGCGTGAAGTTGCTGGCCAGGTATAACTGGCTGCTCGTGAGGCCTCATCCTGTTATCCAGATAACAACCAGACAGCAACCTCGGATCATACAAGCCCTCCCTCACCGACTAAATATGAGGAACCTGCCATTCAAGTTTCTCGTATCTCGCCATTGCTATTTCCAACAACGCTGCTCTGAACTCAATTCGGAGCAGTTCTATGCGTCTCTTCCTCTGCGAGAAACCGTCCCAGGGTCGTGACATCGCCAAAGTTCTCGGAGCCAACCGGCGTGGTGACGGTTGCCTGATCGGCATCGACTCAACCGTCACATGGTGTATAGGCCACCTGCTGGAGACCGCATCACCCGAAGCTTATGGTGATCAGTACAAATCCTGGTCGTTGGATCATCTACCGATCATTCCCGCGCAGTGGCAGGTCGAGGTCAAATCCAAGACCGCAGCACAATTCAAAGTCATCAAACGCCTGCTCAGTGACGCTACCACCGTCGTCATCGCAACCGACGCCGATCGCGAAGGTGAAATGATTGCCCGCGAGTTACTGGAGCTCTGCAACTATCGTGGCCCTATCGAGCGCCTCTGGTTATCCGCACTCAACGAGGCGTCGATCCGCAAAGCCTTGTCCTCGCTGAAATCCGGTCAGGAGACCTTCCCGCTTTATCACTCAGCCCTCGCCCGCAGCCGCGCAGACTGGCTGATCGGCATGAACCTCAGTCGTTTGTTTACCCTTCTTGGTCGGCGGGCAGGCTACGACGGCGTTTTGTCAGTAGGGCGCGTCCAGACACCCACCTTACGTCTGGTGGTTGATCGGGATCGTGCGATTGCCGGCTTCGTCCCGGTACCTTACTGGAACGTTGAAGTGCTCCTATCGTCGATGGGCCAGCGATTCATCGCATCGTGGTTACCGCCACGCTTAGGGCGGGACGAGGCGGGGCATTGCCTGCAACAAGCGCTTGCCCATCACGCGGTCCACACCATCACCAATGGTAAGTCCGCCACGGTGCGCTCGTTGCAGACTGAACATTCCCGCGAAGCACCACCCCTGCCCTTCGACCTGAGCACGTTGCAGGAAGTCTGCTCGCGTAAGCTGGGGCTCGGCGTGCAGGAAACCCTGAATATCGCACAAGCCCTGTATGAAACCCACAAGGCCACCACCTACCCGCGCAGCGATTGCCGCTATTTGCCAGAGAGTATGTTCAACGAGGCTCCCGCAGTACTCGACGCCCTGCTCGAAACGGATCCGGCACTCAGACCTGCGTTCGGGAGCCTCGATCGATCATTGCGCTCCCGCGTGTGGAGCGATGCCAAGGTCACCGCGCACCACGGCATCATTCCCACCACCGAGCCGGCAAACCTGGAGCGGATGTCTGAACAAGAACGCCAAGTCTACGAACTGATTCGTAGCCACTACCTCGTGCAATTTCTGCCGCATCATGAGTTTGATCGAACCCAGGTCGAGCTGGAATGTGGCGAAGAACGTTTGATCGCTGTTGGCAAACAGATCCTGGTCCAGGGCTGGAAAGGCTTACTCTGCGAAAACACCGAGGAAGATGAGCCCAGTCACAAGTCCCAAGTCTTACCGGTTCTACAACAAGGTACTAAGTGCGCAGTGGACGACGTCGAACTCAAGCCCATGCGTACCACCGCTCCCAAACCTTTCACCGAGGGTGATCTAATCAAGGCCATGAAAAACGTCGCCAAGCTGGTCACCGACCCACGACTGAAACAGAAACTTCGGGACACCACCGGTATCGGTACCGAAGCCACGCGAGCCGGTATCATCAAGGGGTTAATTGATCGCGGTTATTTGCTGAAGAAAAAACGTGCCTTAATGGCCTCCGCTACAGCCCATACACTGATCGAGGCAGTACCGGCCGCCGTCGCAGATCCAGGTATGACCGCGGTTTGGGAACAAGCTCTGGACGAGATCGAAGCCGGACGCCTGACCTTGGATGCGTTCGTCGCCAAGCAGGCGAACTGGATTGCGCAATTGGTCGAACACTGTGGATCGCTCACCTTGTCGATACCGATCGAATCCGGGCCGACCTGCCCCATTTGCAATGCATCAATGATCAAGCGTAAGGGAAAATCTGGTCCGTTCTGGTCATGCTCGCAGTACCCGAACTGCACGGGCACTACGCCGATAGGAAAAGAGACGCAGCGTCAATGACCGTGTAGTTGAATTCGTCATGAGGTTGGTGTTGCACTGTTCAATGCATTATCAGCGGCGCCTGATCCCGCTCCAAATCGATCAAAGGTTGTCCGTTTTCTCGGGCCAAGGCGATGCCAGTAGAAATCCATATCTGCCCGAGTTCGTTGAACGCTTTCAGGTGAGCAGGACTTTCGTTGAGCCAATGAACAAGGCTGTCGAAGTGTTCAGGGTTATCAGGACAATCATGGATTTTGATGAACAGCTCCAGTGTTCGATCCCAGATCAGATCCATGTCCTTGTTTTCGTCTTCCATGCTCAATCATCTCTCAGCTTAGCCCTATCAGGCTTACATTCTCACCGACCACCTTGGACGCTGATTCCTGGTGGAATAGAAATCACGTCGCGATATACAGCTATTTCAGTCACTACAACAACCTAATAAGTTGATACTCAACCTTTAAGGATGTTCATGTCAACGAGTCTTTGCTCAACCATTCGGGTTGAACTGGAGATCTCATCACTTGGCACATAAACATCCAACCCAAGCCCAAATCGGGCGCATGATCGCGAAGCACCGCACCGAGCGTAATCTTACCCAGGAAGAGGTGGCTGAACGCTTGGGGATTGGTAGCGAAGCCATCTCGCGCCTGGAGCGGGGTGTGGTGGAGCTGTCCGTAGTCAAGCTGATGCAATTAGCGGACATTTTCGATTGCCGGATGGATGAACTGCTGACGGCATCGAGTAATCGTCCCAATGACCAGGGCCAGATGATCGCGGGTATTTTGAATGGACTGAAAGAAAGCGACCGTGCTTTTATCTTGGCAACCGTTGAACAGTTAGCTGCTCATCTCGGCAGTAAGTAATCACCTTCATTGCGGATAACGTAGCGTCTTATGAGGGAACGCTCACGGGCTTGACGTCGTCCCACCCTCTCTGCTGTAGTGCCTCAGGATCATCGCCAATGGCGACCCAAGACCGATTCGCTCCGGGTAGCTCGGTCGGACTCCTTGAGTTCGGAGCCTTCTTTTCTGTGGAATTTCATTCCTGATATGTGCTCGATCTGATCACGGGGGCGGATGACCACTGTTGCCTCTGCCAGGCAGTAGCGGTCATCCGCCTCAGCGGTCGTATTCAATCCCGGAGCCCGCCGGGGAAACACTGGGCGCCCTTTGTGCGCGGATGCGTGCCAGCAGATTCCGACCCAGGCCACGACAAGGGTCGGTTGGCGAATCATGGCGCAGTTAAATCATGTTTTGCGAGGAGCTTATCGGCTGCGTAAGTCCGCCTAAGGTGGCTTTTTCTGTTCTTTGCCTGGCATTCCGCCAGGCTTACTGTTCTTTGTAATCCCAATGCAATAACACCACACGATGGAAGTGGTTGCCCGCGACTAAGTATTCTATCTGCAGCCCTTTCGATCGAAAATCATGCTGATAAGCAGCACAGACGGTCGGGCTCGATTTCTAGCATGGCCAATGGCGGAAGTCAGAGCAAATCCTTATCGGACGCCTGAGGAAATTCAAGCGTCGCGTGCATAAATGCGACGGTAGAAACGCTGGCCGCGCCTCACTCAATACGCAAACCCCTGCCCCAGCTCACTTTCCATCCACTCCAGGAAACGCCGGACACGTGGGAAGCTGGAGTGCGCTTTCGGAAACACCAGGTGATGGGCGGCCACGGGCGCGCTAAGTGCCTCTGGTGCCACTTCGACTAGGCTGCCGGAGGCGAGGTACTTCCTGGCCAGCAAGGTGCTTTCCAGGGCAAATCCCAGCCCATGACTGGCGGCTTCCAGCGACATGTACGACCGGTCGAAGCTCAATGCGTAAGGCTTTTCCGGGCGCGCCAGGCCATGCTGGGCGAACCATTGTGGCCATTTGAGCAACGTCGCCTCGGACAGCACCAGGTCGCAATCCAACAGATCGGACGCCCGGCGGATCGGGCATTGCCCGAGCAGCTTCGGCGAAGCGAGCACAGCGAAGGTTTCGTTCTGCACGGTGCGGACTTCGTAACTGGGCCAGTTCGCCGTGCCGTGGCGGATATCCACGTCGATCTTGTCGCGGCTGAAATGCAGCGACTCGTAGGAGCACGACAGGTTGATCTGGATATCCGGATTGGCTGCGCGGAACGCTTCCAGCCGGGGCATCAACCACAACAAACCGAAGCTCGGCGCCGAGTGCAACCGCAGGCAATCGAGGCTTACGTCGCTGGCCGCGCGCTCGGTGGCGACGGCCAGGCTATGGAGCAGGCCGGAAACTTCCTTGAGGTACTGCTCGCCCACAGGTGTGAGGGTTACGCCCCGTGCGGCACGCACGAACAATTGCCGACCAATCATGGCTTCAAGCTTCGCCAGTTGATGACTGACCGCAGAGGGCGTCAGGTCCAACACTTCCGCTGCCCGGGCGACGTTGCTGAAGCGCGCCGTTTGCTCGAAAGCCTGAATTGCTTTCAGCGGTGGAAGGATCACAGGTGCATCGACATCGGTACGCATGGCAGGTCGCTCCGCAACAAGTCTCGTGATTGTTGAGCTTTTTCGTCCGAGCTTCCAGTCACGACGCGACCAGAGCTGAATTTTTTTCAGCACTGAATGATTTTTAGGCCATTGCTCAGCCAGGGAGCAGAGAAGAAGCTGAGTCATCGGTTTTTTCCGAACCGACCCAATAAAAACAATTCGAGGGAATCCTCCATGCTTCTTCAAGGCAAAGTCGCAATCATCACTGGCGCCGCATCGGCCCGTGGCATTGGCCGCGCCACCGCGACGACATTCGCTCAGCACGGTGCCAGCGTGGTGATTCTGGACCTGGATGAATCTGCCGCACGCGATGCCGCCAACGCCTTGGGCGAAGGTCATCTGGGTCTTGCGGCCAACGTCGCTGATCAAGCCCTGGTCCAACGGGCCGTCGCTCAAATCATCGAGCATTTCGGCCGCATCGACATTCTCGTCAACAACGCCGGTATCACCCAACCGCTCAAGACCCTCGATATCCGTCCGTCCGATTACGACAAGGTACTGGACGTCAGCCTGCGCGGCACCCTGCTGATGTCGCAGGCGGTAATCCCACTGATGCGCGAGCAGCAAGGCGGCAGCATTGTCTGCATGTCTTCGGTGTCCGCCCAACGCGGTGGCGGCATTTTTGGTGGGCCGCATTACAGCGCGGCCAAGGCCGGCGTCTTGGGGCTGGCCAAGGCGATGGCGCGCGAATTGGGCCCGGACAACGTGCGGGTCAACTCCATTGCCCCGGGCCTGATCCACACCGATATCACCGGCGGCCTGATGCAGGACGAACGTCGCCACGCGATCATCGATGGCATCCCGTTGGGCCGCCTGGGTGAAGCCCAGGATGTCGCCAACGCCGCGCTCTTCCTGGCCAGCGACTTATCCTCTTACCTGACAGGCATCACCCTGGATGTAAACGGCGGAATGCTGATTCACTGATGCACCTGGGCGGGCCAATGCGGCCCGTGCGGTTCTGGATCGACGACGCCAGCCAGGCCTTCGGGCCTGGCGGTCAATAAAAACAAGAGATCGGACCATCATGACAACTTTGTCGCTCGAAGCGGTTTCGACCGTGCGCTCCAATGCCTACCGGAAAACAGCCTGGCGGCTGATGCCTTTCCTGATGCTGTGCTATCTGTGCGCCTACCTGGATCGGGTCAATGTCGGCTTCGCCAAGCTGCAGATGATGAATGACCTGGCGCTCAGCGAAACCGTCTACGGGCTGGGCGCCGGCATGTTCTTCATCGGCTACTTCCTCTGCGAGGTGCCCAGCAACATCATCTTGCACAAGGTCGGTGCTCGCGTTTGGATCGCGCGGATCATGATCACCTGGGGGATCATTTCCGCCCTGTTCGCCTTCGTCGAAACCGCCTGGCAGTTCTACGCCCTGCGCTTTTTGCTCGGCGTCGCCGAAGCGGGCCTGGCCCCCGGACTGCTGCTCTATCTGACTTACTGGTTCCCGTCTTATCGGCGAGCTCGCATGACGGTGCTCTGGTTCATTGCCATCCCGCTGTCGGGCATGGTCGGCGGCCCGCTCTCCGGCTGGATCATGAACCACTTCGCCGGCGTGCATGGCTGGGCCGGGTGGCAGTGGATGTTCGTGCTCGAAGCCATTCCCACCGTCGTTATCGGACTGCTGGTGTTGAGTTATCTCAAGGATGGCGTCCATCAGGCCACTTGGCTGGATGACGACGAGAAAGCACTGGTCAGCCGTGAACTGGCCGAGGACAACCAGCAAAAAGTCACCCATGCCTCGGTAGGCGAGTTCATCCGTGACCGCCGTCTGTGGCTGCTCGCGGGAATCTATTTCTGTGTGGTCATGGGTCAGTACGCCATCACCTTCTGGCTGCCGACACTGGTCCGCAACGCCGGGGTTTCCGACCCGCTGCACATCGGTTTCCTGACCAGCCTGCCCTACCTCTGCGCGATCGCGGCCATGCTGCTGATCGGCCGCAGCGGTGACAAACATCGCGAGCGGCGCTGGCATCTTATTGTGCCGATGGTCGCCGGTGCGGTGGGCTTGACCCTCGCGGCGCTGATGGGCGGCAACGTCCTGCTATCCATCCTGAGCCTGTGCCTGGCGGCGTCCGGCATCCTGTCCGCTTCCTCGATGTTCTGGATGCTGCCCACCACCTTGCTCGGTGGCGTGTCGGCTGCCGCAGGGATCGCCGCTGTCAACAGTTTCGCCAATCTCGCGGGCTTCTGCTCACCCTACCTGATCGGCTGGATCACCACGCAGACCGGCTCCAGTGCCATCGGCATGTACCTGATCACCGGCGTGCTGCTGGGCGGTGCCTTGCTGGTGCTGCGCATTCCCGCCGCGCTGGTCAATCGTTGAGTAAACGGAGTTCTACCATGACCACCCCTGCTCCTTACGTTTCATCCAAGTCGCTGACCGAGCGCGCCCATAACATCCGTCGTCACGCACTGCGCATGGGACAGGTGCAGGGCCAAGGCTACGTCGGCCAAGCCCTCGGCGCTGCTGACCTGCTTGCCGTCGCTTACTTCCACGCCATGAACTATCGGCCCGAAGATCCTGTGTGGGAGGAGCGCGACCGCTTCTACCTTTCCATCGGCCACTACGCGATTGCGTTGTATGCCGCCTTGATCGAGGCCGAAATCATTCCGCTCGACGAGCTGGAAACCTATGGCGCGGACGACAGCCGGCTACCCATGTCGGGAATGGCTACCTACACGCCGGGCATGGAAATCACCGGCGGTTCCCTCGGCCAAGGCCTGGGTATCGCGGTAGGCGCCTGCCTGGGCCTGAAGCGCAAAGGCTCGCCCGCCTTCGTCTACAACCTGCTGTCGGACGGAGAGTTGAACGAAGGTTCGACTTGGGAAGCGGTGATGTCGGCGTCGCACTGGAAGCTCGACAACCTGATCGCCATTGTCGACGTCAACAACCAGCAGGCCGATGGCTACTCCAGCGAAATCCTCTCGTTCGAGCCGATCGTCGATCGCTGGCAAGCCTTTGGCTGGTTCACCCAGCGTGTCGACGGTAACGACCTGGATGCACTGGTGGCGGCATTCGATGCCGCGCGGAGCCACCCCGCCGACCAGCCTCGGGTGATCATCTGCGATACGCGCATGGGCAAGGGCGTACCGTTTCTGGAAAACCGTGAAAAGACCCATTTCATCCGCGTTGAAGAACACGAGTGGGACCTGGCGCTGGACAATCTCGAAGAAGGAAAACAGCCATGAGCAACGCTGCCAATACACCCGCCACGACGGGCGAACCGGCCAGGAAGCGCCTGACCACCTCGGCGATGATCGCCTCGATTGCGGCTGAAGGCCAGGCTACGAAACCTGCGCCATTCGGACATGCATTGGCCGCATTGGCGGAGCAGCGCGCGGACATCGTCGGGCTGTCCGCCGACCTGTCCAAGTACACCGACCTGCATATCTTCGCCAAGGCTCATCCGGAGCGTTTCTACCAGATGGGCATGGCCGAGCAGTTGCTCATGAGCGCCGCGGCGGGCATGGCCCGGGAAGGCTTCGTGCCGTTTGCCACGACCTACGCGGTATTCGCGTCCCGGCGTGCCTATGACTTCATCTGCATGGCGATTGCCGAGGAAAACCTCAACGTCAAGATCGTCTGCGGCTTGCCAGGCCTCACCACCGGCTACGGTCCAAGCCACCAGGCCACGGACGACCTGGCGATCTTTCGCGCCATGCCCAACCTGATGATCGTCGACCCCTGCGACGCGCTGGAAATCGAACAGGCAGTGCCGGCCATTGCCGCGCATCAAGGCCCGGTCTACATGCGGTTGTTGCGCGGTAACGTGCCGTTGGTGCTGGACGAGTACGGTTACACCTTCGAGATCGGCAAGGCCAAGACGTTGCGCACCGGCAATGATGTGCTGATCATTTCCACCGGATTGATGACGATGCGTGCATTGGAAGCCGCCAAGCAACTGCAGGCAGACGGCGTGGATGTCGCGGTGCTGCATGTGCCAACGATCAAGCCTCTGGATGAACAGACGATTCTCGCCGAAGCTCGCAAGCCCGGCCGCCTGGTGGTGACCGCCGAGAACAGTTCGATCATTGGCGGCTTGGGCGAAGCGGTGGCGACGGTCCTGTTGCGCAATGGCGTCACGCCAACGTTCAGGCAGATCGCTTTGCCAGACGCTTTCCTGGACGCCGGAGCCCTGCCGACCTTGCATGATCGCTACGGTATTTCCACCCGGGCGGTCTGCGCGCAAGTCAAAGCCTGGCTGTAACCTGCAACACGCGGGGCACCTGAGTGCCCCCGCGCTCGACGCCAAGGGGAGCGTAACCTTGAAGCCTGACGGATTTCTCGACCCTGCATTCAATGGCCTGGTGGCTTCTGGTACGGAGCAATGGTCGCTGAGCACGCTGCCGGCCATCCGTGCCCGAGTACACTCGACCTTCAAGCCCGGGCACAGCGCGCGGTGCGAGATCTGCTGGATCACAGGTGCCGATGCCGAACGTCTGCGCCTGTGCCTCTACAGGCCGAAAACCATAACGCGAGATGACCTCCTTCCAGCGATCCTGTCCATCCATGGCGGTGGCTTCGTACTCGGCAAGCCAGAGATGGCCGATGATTATCTGGCCGACCTGGCCAATGAACTGGGCGCGATGATTATTGCCGTGGATTATCGACTCGCGCCCGAACACCCTTTCCCGATCCCCCTCGAAGACTGCTACAGCGCCCTTGGCTGGCTGTTTGAAAACTATCACGAGCTGGGCCTGGATCCCCGGCGTGTGGTGGTGATGGGACATAGCGCCGGTGGCGGGCTTGCCGCCGCATTGGCGATCGCGGCTCGCGACCGGGCCTCGTACCCCCTCGCCGGCCAAGTGCTCATCTATCCCATGCTCGACCACCGCACCGGCTCGGTGAATTCACCGTACCCGAGCCGGGACACGGGCACGTTCAGCTGGTTGCCGGCGCCCAACCAGTTCTGCTGGGAGTGCCTTCGCGGCGGCTACACCCTGGACGATGAGCGTGTCGGTCTGTTTTCGCCGGCCCTGCAAGCCGACCTGCACAACCTGCCGCCGACGTTCATCTCAGTCGGCTCCCAAGACCTGTTCCTCGACGAGGACGTCGATTTTGCAATGAGGCTCGTGCGCGCGGGGGTTGCCATGGAACTTCACCTCTACCCTGGCGCGCCGCACATGTTCGATCAGGTTCCAGGACGCATCACGAATCAATCGGCGCTCGACATCATCCGGGCATTGAAAGAATTCCTGAGAAAGAGATGACCAGCGGACTAGGCGTGGAAATCCGGTTTGTTGATATCGAGCCACGGGGCGTGGTGCCGTGTCGCACTTCATATCTGGCGACGGCCCGGGGCCCGCGTATTGACATGGCGCACGTGCCCGCGAATGCCTGTTCGCGTCGCCCGCACAGCGCAATTGCGGACTTGTTCAATGTAGAACCTACGACGCGGTAATGGCCTTGACCGCCAACTCCAGGTCGACGTCCACCAGCACGATAGCCTGCTTGCAACCCAGTTTTTTAGCTCAGTGACAGCTACTGCGTTCTGGTCTTAAAAAATCGGCTAGCAACGTCTTGATCCTCATCTGTGACAGGCTTATAAAAAGGGCGTGGTTCGCTGTCGTTGACAGCCCAGCCCAGGTAGCTTGAACCTTCAAGGCTACGCCACGCTTGTGGTGGTTTACCCAAGTGCGATCAGCATTCGGAGGCTCGCACGATTGCTGCTTCAGCGGTGATGAATGCCTACTACCCCAGTCCGCGGACCACTGCTGCGGATTCTCTTTTGCTACACCGCCATTCCCCCGGTGCATCGTTCTGTTTGTCATTGGCTTGCCGGTGACGAGTCGTTTATTACTCGCCTTCATCTTACCCACCCTGACGGGGCTCACTCCCCCGTCTGGGGTCGTGCGTCGCCGTTTTTCCCTTGAAACAGGAGAACTACCATGGCCCAAGCCAACCATTCCCAAGAAGCGACCACTTACTTCAATCTGCACACTGTCGGTATCGGCTACCTCAACCGTGTTCGTGAAGTACAAGTCCGCCGCGGCCAGCCATTCATGGCCTGCGATATCGCCGCCCTGCACGGTGCCACCGATGCGGTCGAGTACACCCGCTTCGACTGCAAAGTCGCTGGAGGCGAAGCTGAACGCTTGATTCGCCTCTATATGGACGCCGTCAAAGCCGAGAAAAAGGTCTTGCTGTCGTTCCGTATCGGCGACCTGTGGATCGACCCATTTCTCTATGAGAAAGGCGCTAAACAAGGCCAGCCGGGCGCCAGCCTGAAAGGTCGTCTGCTGTACATCGACTGGATCAAAGTCAATGGCACGTTCGAGTACAAAGCGCCTGCCAGGCAGGAGGCAACAGCACCTGCTGAGCAAGCGCCAAACAGTGAGCCATCCCCAACGTTGGCTGATGCCGAAGCTGAGGATACCGACACCCCAACAGAGTCCAGGATTGAGCCTGAATCTGCACCCACTCCCCGCACGGCCCGCCGTGTCGCCACACGTACTGTTCAGCCCGCCTGAACAATCCACGATGTTTACATCAAGGCGCTCAATCGAGCGCCTTTTTTTCAATCAGCACAGGAGCACCCATATGGAATCCTTCTGGCTTTGCGACGACTGCCTATTCGCTATGGCTTACGAGGACTACAGCACGTTATCGCTCTACTACACGACGGATGAGATCGAGAAATGCATTGCCGGTCTCCATCATCGACTGGTTCGGCTAATGCCCATCAGTGCCGATTTCGATCCCGAGACCGGTCGGGGGATAAGAACCGTCTCCCCATTGCCCTGCGACGGTTGTGATTCACACCTGAACGGACAACGCCACCGATTCACTCAGCTGTAAACAGCGCGTCATCGGGCAATGCCCGTCACTCTATATCCACCTCGGGGACAACACTCCCCTTGGGTGTGTACCCCCGGATTGTTCCCTTCGGAGGTCTCCCATGAGCACCCAACTCACCCTCATCGAAACCTCGAATGTCGAGGCTGATCGTATCGTCCTAGAAAACCAGCTGATCGACGAAGCGCTGCACATTCTGGATCGACGACTGTTCACCCGCGGCCCCAGCCTGACGTCACCTGACGCCGTGGCCTCATACCTAAAACTGCATGTTGCACCTCAAGAGCATGAGGTTTTCGGTGTGATTTTTCTCGATGCTCGCCATCGCGTTCTGGCATTCGAGATCCTCTTTCACGGGAGCATCGATGGCGCTAGCGTTTACCCCCGCCAAGTCGTCAAGCGCTCCTTAGCGCATAACGCAGCAGCCGTCATTTTTGTTCACAACCACCCTTCGGGATGTACAGAACCCAGCCAGGCAGACCGCGTCTTGACCGCACGGTTGAAAGAGGCCTTGGCCTTGATCGAGGTTCACGTACTGGATCACTTCATCGTGGGTGAAGGTCGCCCACTTTCTCTTGCCGAATACGGTTGGCTGTAACCCTTACAGGCGCCTTCGGGCGCCTTGTTCATTTTCATCTTGGAGAATAGTCATGAAATCCACTACCCAAGCCCCAGCGATGCTGGGGGCCTCAAACCCATTCGTTCGCGGCTATGACAATCTATCTATCGAACGGCTGCTGCTGATCACCTACGCGAACGACTGCCCTCCCTGCTTTCGCTCCGTACACGACTCACAAGCTCATCTGCCCGACGATGCGCTAGAACTGTTCCCCTGCCTGTTCTGCGATGATTTCGCCATAATCAGCGAAGACCAATTGATTCCGGATGAGTTGGATGAACGTTACCAATCCACCGGGCTGGTGCGCCAAGTGATCTACGCCGTGAATGGTGAAATGCTCAACGAGCGACATCACGTCGGTGACCTGTACTCTCTGGAAGAAGCCCAAGCCATGGTCCATCGTTTGAGTTTCGACACAGGACACTACAGTCGAGCCTGGGAAATCAGTACCACCCACCTCACTGACGAAGCACTGCGCCACCTGGAAAGCCGGGTTGGCAATGTCGACTCCAGACCAACCGGACTTCTGTTTGAGCCCTTTGCCCTGACAGACTGCAATGGCATCGGGTGTAAGCTGATCGGCACGCCCTGGACCGACGAGAACCTGATGAAGATCGAGGGCAGTCCTTACTCGTCGCTAAGGCAAGAGCAGCTCTACGCCGGTACGCCGGAAGCCCTGGTCAACGTACTGTATCTGGCGGCGTTGGCGGATGTGCGATTGTTGATCTTTGACCCCGACGCTACCGTTTTGGATGGGCTAGCCATTTATGACGAAATAGCAACGCGTTCAACTTAAACACGACTCGTCTTGAATCAACTTACTCACTGAATCACTCCTTCACCTCATGTCAGGTTCTGCACTGAATCTGACATGAGGTTTTTTCCATGGAGCGTTTTTTCACGCCTGTCTGCCTGCTGGGTTTATTGAGCGCCTGCACGGCGCAGATCCCCACCCCATTGCCGACTAGTCCAGAGACTGCCGGTGGTTCCAATCGGGCACAGCTTTCAAGGAGTACGGCCGAAGAGAGTCATCCGACAGAGCTCCGCTATGGCCGCTATACGCTGGTCAGCACCGAGCCCACGACAGAGCAACGTGATCTTCTCGCTCAAATCATTGACGTGAGCATTCCGTCCAACCTGAATCCCTCGGTACAGGAAGCGATGCACTATGTGCTGCAGCGCTCAGGTTATTCGCTCTGCCCTGCTGCCGAACCAGTAAAGATACTGTTTACCCGGCCTCTGCCCGCCGCCCATTACCGGCTCGGCCCGATCTCATTACGCAACGCTCTACAAGTACTGGCTGGCCCCGCCTGGCAACTCACGATCGATGAGGTCAGCCGTTCGGTCTGCTTCGAACGGCAAAAAAATGATGCTGCCGTCGTGCGGGTCGCACCCAGCGTGCCCCATCAGCCGGAGGCACGCCCATGAAAGCCTCGACGTTCCAAACCTTCATTGTCGGCTCACTTTGCCTGGCGGTCTCCGGGCTCAGTGGTGGTTTGTATAACCAGTATCAACGCGTGACCGAGTTGGAAAATGCCAACGCACAACGCCTACAGACTCTGGAATCCCTGCAACGTGATTCAAGCACCCTCATGGATGCACAGGAGAAGCTGCAGTACGCGCTGAAAGACTTGAAGCAGATGGTCGACTCCGGTGAACAACAGGCCAATACACTCAACCCGATGTTGGATCAATGGGCGCAAGAGATTCAGGAGCTACGCGACGGTCTGGCAGACCGTGCCGCAGAAGCCGACATGATCGGGTTACGTGCACGACTTGAGCACGTCGAGCAGCAACTCCTGGACCTCAAGACCCAGCCATCACTCCCACCACCGACAGCTTCCTCGGCCAAGCCGAAAAAAGCCGCTCGCCCCAAGCCTGCCCCGCTCTCGCCGCCATTCTCAGTTCTGGGTGTTGAATCTCGCGGTGGCGAGCGCTTTCTGGCGGTAGCTCCTCCTGATAGTCGCTCGCTCAAGGATATCCAGTTGCTGCACAACGGCGAGCAACTCGGCATATGGCAGCTGAAAGTACTGGAGCCGAACTCGGCCAACTTCGCGGTGACGGCTCAACCAGACCAGACCGTGAAACTCCCTTGAGACGCGATCATGAACAGAGCGCTACTGCCCGCCGTCGTCTGTCTCGTTTCTCTATTGACCACAGTCGCAGCAACGGGCAATCCCGTCCCAACACAGTCACGGGCCCAGAACACACAGTCCGCTCCCCTGGGACGTTCTGACTCCGAACAGGCGACAAACTGGGGTCTGACGGAGCAAGAGTGGACACGCTTCGAAAAGATTCAAGCCGGCCCGCGCGGTTTCTGGAGTCCGAACCTCGATCCGCTGACTGCGCTCGGTGTCGAGGCAGAGACCGACCAAGAGCGTCAGCGCTATGCCGAATTGCAGGTCGCGATTGAAGCCAAACGCGCCGAGCGCGAGTTGGCCTACCAAAACGCTTACGCCTCGGCGTGGGCCAAGCTGTTTCCGGGGCTGTTGCCGATCCAAGGTATGGCATCCCCGCCCCCTGTCAGCTCATCGGTAGAACCGCGCCAAGCTCTGTTTGTCGAGGACCATTGCCCTGCGTGCACCGCCGAAGCGCAGCGTCTGCAAAGTGGTGATACAGCATTTGATATTTACCTCGTGGGCAGTCAAGGCGAGGACGAACATGTCCGTGGCTGGGCCCGGCAGGCAGGCATTGATCCGAGCAAGGTTCAACGCCGACAAATCACCCTGAACCATGATCGTGGTCGCTGGTTCAGCCTGGGGGCCCCAAAACCCCTACCCGTCACATTTCAGCAGGTGAACGGACAATGGCAACGTCTCGATTGATTGCCCTTGCGCTCCTGCTGATGGTGCTCGCCGTCCAGGCTGACGAACTTCCGCCTCCGGCTTATCAACTGGCAGCGCATGACGCTAACGTCCCTTCCTCGGTGTTGTTCGCGATTGCCCTGCAGGAGAGTGGTACCCACCTCCGTGGTCGACTGCTGCCTTGGCCCTGGACGCTGAATATTGCCGGTAGACCTTACCGTTTCGCGACTCGCCAGGCCGCCTGTCACGCCTTGCTCCAGGCACTCGCCCGACATGACGCCAAGCGGATCGACGTAGGTCTTGGACAAACCAACCTGGGTTTCCACGGGCAACGTTTCTCCAGCCCATGCGAAGCCCTCGACCCCTACCGAAATCTCGCCGTGACCGCCGCGCTGTTGCAGGAGCATCACGCCACCTCCGGTGATTGGGTATCAGCGGCCGGACGCTATCACCGCCCGGCAGGCGGAACACCGGCCGCGCGTTACCGCGCCGGCTTTTCCCGGCAACTCGAACGGGTGCTGATTTCTTTCAAACAGGGCACACCACCATGAAGCGAACGCTCATTGCCTGTTATTTCCTCCTGCTCTTGGCACCTTTCGCCCATCCGGAACTGACCGTAGCCGGGGATCAGCCTAGCGACTTCACCCGCCCCCACTTTCAGGTTGCCAGGCCGCCAATAAACAACAAGGTCCCGCCTGATCGGGCTATGCATGCGGACCTGTCCACGTTTGCCGATGAAGCCTGGATACTGCCCGTCCGCAGCTCTCACCTGAGCCCCGGCCAAATCACGTCTCGCACCCTGAACATGCCGGGCTTACGGCCATTTTTCCTGGTGGGTGAGGATCCCCAGTCACTGGCTTGGTTGCGTCAACGCGCGACTGAACTGCAGGAAATGGGCGCGGCCGGTCTAGCCGTCGAAGTGGCCGATAATGAAGCTTTGGCCCGGATTCGAGCAGCCGCTCCGGGCATCACCATCCTGCCGGTCAACGGCAACGACATCGCCACCCGCCTGCAGATTGAGCACTATCCCGTCTTGATCACTGCCACCTCACTGGAACAGTGAGTCCAGATCATGGCCGAACATGCGATGGAGTCCAAGCTCCGGCCAGCGGTGGAGCTGTATACCGTAGCAATCTGTATCGCTGCCGCGGTGTTGTGCGTGTACTCGCCCTGGGCTGTGGCCCTGTCACCCGAGATCGGTCTGGTTGCGGCGCTGGCCTATACCCTGTTCGGCCTTATCCGGCTGCGACAAGCCTGGGAGGTGCTGCGTTATCGACGCAATATCCGTCGGCTGCCCCGCTACGAGCTGACCAGTCGGCAGATTCCGGTCAGCCGCAAGCGTCTGTTCATGGGCCGCGGCTTTCGCTGGACCCGCCTGCACACCCAGCGCCTGGTCGAGGCCCAGGATCCGGCGGTCGCCCACTATGTCGACCAATCGATCTGTTACCGTCTGGCACGTGGACTCGAACGGCGCCTGGAGCACGCACCGTTTCCACTCTCGACATTGGCCCGCGTCATCGCCTGGGACAGTGCCTTCAATCCGTTGCGCCCTTTGCCCCCGGTAGGTGGCTCGCCGCTGTTGCATGGGGTCGAGCCCAAAGAAACGGAGGTCAGTCTGCCACTGGGCGAACGGGTCGGACACACCCTGGTGTTGGGCACTACTCGCGTCGGCAAGACGCGACTCGCCGAGGTGTACATCACCCAGGACATTCACCGCGTCGAACATGAGGTGGTCATCGTTTTCGATCCGAAGGGCGATGCCGATTTGCTCAAGCGGATGTACGTCGAAGCCAAGCGCGCCGGTCGGGAAAAAGAATTTTATGTGTTCCACCTAGGCTGGCCAGAGATCTCCGCGCGTTACAACGCCGTAGGACGTTTCGGGCGTATTTCGGAAGTGGCGTCGCGCATCGCCGGGCAGCTCAGCGGTGAAGGCAACTCGGCGGCCTTCCGTGAGTTTGCCTGGCGTTTCGTCAACATCATCGCCCGCGCTCTGATCGAGTTGGGCCGGCGTCCGGACTACCTGCAGATCCAGCGACATGTGGTCAACATCGACGCCCTGTTCATCGAGTACGCCCAGCAGTTTTTCGCCAAGACCGACCCGAAGGCGTGGGAAGTAATCGTCCAGCTCGAAGGCAAGCTCACCGAGAAGAACATTCCCCGGCATATGGTAGGACGCGAAAAGCGGGTGGTGGCCATCGAACAATATTTGGCGGCAAAACGGGTATTTGATCCGGTGCTGGACGGACTGCGTTCGGCGGTGCGCTACGACCGTACTTACTTCGACAAAATCGTTGCCTCGCTACTGCCTCTGCTGGAGAAACTCACCACCGGCAAGACCGCGCAGTTACTGGCCCCCAACTACACCGATTTAGATGACCCGCGGCCAATTTTCGACTGGATGCAGATTATCCGAAAACGCGGCATCGTTTATGTCGGCCTGGATGCGCTGACCGACGCCGAGGTGGCGGCCGCGGTGGGCAACTCCATGTTCGCCGACCTGGTCTCGGTCGCCGGACATATCTACAAACACGGTATCGACCATGGCCTGCCCCAATCAGACAGCAGTGCCAGCAAGCTTCCCATCAACCTGCACGCCGATGAGTTCAACGAGTTGATGGGTGATGAGTTCATCCCACTGATCAATAAGGGTGGCGGCGCCGGCATCCAGGTGACCGCCTACACCCAGACTCTCAGCGATATCGAAGCTCGCATTGGCAATCGCGCCAAGGCTGGGCAGGTCATCGGCAACTTCAATACCCTGCAGATGCTGCGGGTGCGTGAAACCGCCACTGCGGAGCTGCTCACCCAGCAGTTGCCCAAGGTTAATGTGCTGACCAAGACCCTAGTGTCGGGCGCCACCGACACCTCCGATCCTGAGGCCAACACGGACTTCACCTCGTCCTCACAGGACCGTGTCAGCACCACCAGCGTGCCGCTGATCGAACCTGCTCACATCGTCAGTTTGCCCAAGGGACAAATGTTTTCCTTTCAGTCCGGTGGCCAGCTCTGGAAAGTCCGCATGCCGTTGCCAAAACCTTCCAACGGCGATGCCATGCCCAAAGACCTGCAGGAGCTTACCCACCGAATGCGGGCCACCTATAACGAGCAGGCGGGGAAATGGTGGAGCGCAAGCGGTGGCGGTCCAACCACGAATTTCGATCTGTATCAGGTGGGATAGCCCGGGCTCGCCACAGGTTTCGACTCAGCAGAAAACTATCCAGGAGGCGTCTTGACGACACCAAATTGCAACGCGCGATGGAGTAAACAATGTCGACTTCCATCCGGGACACGCCGCCACAACCGATTCAGCGCCCGGGATTGATCATCTCGGCGATCAGCCTGGTCCTGCGCATCATCGGATTTCTGATTGCCTCGTTGCTGTTCTCGATCCTAATTGAATTCGCCGGGTTGCTACTGTTCTGGGGTGATCAGGGCTGGCGGCACAGCCAAGCCATGTTGAATAGCGAATTGGGATGGCTCAGCGAGCACTTCAAAGCGTCACTCATCCTCCAACAACCTGGTCGAACTGTGGGCCAGTGGCTGGACTTCCTCAATCAGTGGCTGCTGGTGAAGACTGGCTTTGCGGATTTTGCCCGGCAGACGCGGCTGTCGGGCCAGGGCGACGGCTTCCGGAGCTGGATCAACCAACTCTACGTGAGTATCGAGGATTTTATACTTGCGGCGGTATATGTCAGCTTCACCTTCATGGTGCGACTTACCATTTTGGTTCTGGCCATGCCACTGTTTCTGCTGGCAACGCTCACCGGTTTTATCGATGGTTTGATGCGCCGCGACCTGCGCAAGTTTGGAGCCGGGCGAGAAAGCAGTTTTGTTTATCACCGCGCTAAACGAGCAGTGCTACCACTGCTGATCGTGCCCTGGATCATTTACCTATCCCTGCCCTTTTCACTCAACCCTATGGCTGTGTTTTTGCCCTGCTCCGTGTTACTTGGAGTGACTATGGCGATCACCGCAGCAACATTCAAAAAATATCTATGACGACTTCTAACCGCGTTCCGACGTATCAAAACTACACAGTTTTTCAAGCCATCCGGGATTTGCTTGACTATCTCTGCGCTCGAATAAAAGCTATACCGATCAGCAACCGTTGAGCTTAATTAAAGGAAATTTTCGAAGGCTAATGGAAGTGTAAAAAAACCGGAACCCATATCAGATCCCGGTCTTCCCTGATGCGCAGGGATTATTCATATTTTCTAGCTGGACAAGATATTCATCGGAATTGACTTTTCAACTGGACACTCAACATGCTCAAGGCAACGGCTCGAACTTCAATGCGCTCAAGCTCTGCACCTTGTCCTCGCGGACCATCTTGTATTCGGTGTTCGGGCCGATCCAGCGGTCCCAGATCGCATCGATCTCCCCGGCCTTCTCCATCGCCATCAACGACTCGTTGACCTTGACAAGAAACGCCGGCTCATCGCGGCGCATACCGGCGCCAATGGGTTCCAGGGCCATCGGCTCCTTGGCCAAGGCCAGTTCGACACCACTGGCCTTGGCCTGGTTGACCAGTTTCAGCGCGGTCATGGTGTTGGTCACCAGGCCCACCACCTTGTTCTGTTGCAACGCCATGTAGGCCGAGCCGGTGTCCTGGAAGGTCACAGGCGTGGCCCCGGCAAGGCGTATCGACTGCTCGGAGGTGGAGCCCTTGGTCGAGCTGATGCGCTTGTCCTTGAAGAAGCTTTTCGGCTGGTCGGCATTCGCCGCGCGCACCACCAGGGTTTCCTTGGCGATGTAGTACGGGTCGCTGAACTGGATCTGTTCGGCGCGGGTCTTGGTGTAGGCCAGGTTGGCGAAGATCACGTCGACGCGACCCATTTTCACTTCGGGAATCCGCGCTTCAACCGACAGCGGCTTGAGTTCCAGGGCCACGCCCATGGTCTTGGCCAGGGCCTTGCACAGGTCCACGTCCATGCCCACCAACTCGCGGGTTTTCGGGTCCGGCGCGGAGAATGGCGGCACATCAGCGTAGACGCCGCAACTCAGGGACTGCTTGGCCAGGATGTCGCTCAACTGGTCGGCCTGTGCGACGGCAATCGCCAATGGCCCCAATGCCAGTGCGGTAAACAGATGCTTCATACCCATGGGAAATCTCCAGAAAGTTGGACCAGCAAAAATGGCAGAGGGAGCAAAGCCGCCGCAGCTCAATGGGCCCGCAGGTCGGCGATAAAACGTTGCGCTCGCGGGTGCGAAGGCTGGGTGAAGAACGCATCGGGGCTGCTCTTTTCCAGAATCTGTCCCGCGTCCATAAACCAGATGGTGTCGGCCACTTCACGGGCGAAGTTCATCTCGTGGGTCACGCACATCATGGTCATGCCGTCCTTGGCCAGGCCCTTCATCACGCTCAGCACTTCACCGACCATTTCCGGGTCGAGGGCGCTGGTGGGCTCGTCGAACAGCATCACCGGCGGTTCCATCGCCAATGCCCGGGCAATCGCCACGCGCTGCTGTTGGCCGCCGGACAACTGCGCCGGGTAAGCACCGGCCTTATGGGCCAGGCCGACGCGGTCGAGCAATTCCATGGCCTTCTGCCTGGCAGCGGCGCCCTTGAGGTTGCGCAGCTTGTTCGGCGCCAGGGTGATGTTTTCCAGCACCGACAGGTGCGGGAACAGGTTGAAGCTCTGGAACACAAACCCCACGCGGCTGCGCAGGCGGTTGATCTGCGCGTCGGTGCCGTGCACGTCCTGCCCATCGAACAGGATCTGGCCGGCCTGGATGTCTTCCAGGCGGTTGACCGTGCGGATCAGCGTCGACTTGCCAGAACCCGAGGGGCCGCACAGCACCACCACTTCACCGGGTTGCACCTCGGCGGTGATGTCGGTAAGCGCCTGGTACTCGCCGTACCATTTATTGATTTTCGAAAACATGATCATTGGATGCATGAGCGCAGCCCTCTTCAATTATCGGTGGTCAGCAACGGACCGCCCGCCACGGTTTGCCCGCCATCGCCCAGGCGCTTGCGGGCAATGCGTTGCTCCACCCAACCGGCCAGGCGGGTCAGGCCGAAACACAGCAGGTAGTAGATGATCGCCAGGATGAAAAACACCTGGAACGGCTTGGTCAGCAGCTGGTTGTTGACCTGGTTGGCGGCGAAGGTCACTTCCTGCACGTTGATCACGTAGCCCAGGGAGGTTTCCTTGATGATCGAGATGAACTGGCTGATCAGGCTCGGCAGCGCGTTGTACAGCGCCTGGGGCAGGATCACCCAGACCGTGGTGCGCACATAGCCCAGGCCCAGGGCGCGGGACGCCTCGTACTGCCCGGCCGGCAGCGCCTGGATGCCGCCGCGAATGATTTCGCACAGGTAGGCGCTCTGGTAGATCACCAGGGTGCAGAGCATGGTCATGAAGCCGGTGATGTTATGGCCGATCAGCAACGGCACCAGGAAGTAGGTCCAGAAGATCACCATCAGCAACGGGATGCCACGCAGCACATAGACCCACACTGTCGCGACCCAGTACAAGCCCTTCCACGGCGACACCCGCGCCAAGGCCAGCAGCAGGCCGAACGGGAACGCCAGCAGCAACGCCACCGCCGCCAGGATCAGGGTACTGACCAGGCCACCCAGCGGGCCGTGGGGGTATTGGCCGATCAGGAACAGCGTCCAGTTCTGCTGCACGATTGAAAACATATCGAACATCGCGGTCTACCTCGCCAGGGCTTTGCTGAAGTGACGGGCGAGCAATGCCCCGGCGCCCATCAGCAGCAGTGAAAACACCAGGTAGAAAACCGTGGCCACCAGGTACGACTCAAAGGTGCGGAACGTGTAGTTCTCCACTTCGCGGCTGGCGTAGGTCAGTTCCATCACGCCGATCGCCATCGCCAGGCTGGTGTTCTTGAACAGCAGCACGGTGTGGTTGATCAGCGACGGCAGGCAGTTGCGCACGCCCTGGGGCAGGATCACGTAGCGCATCGAACGCACGTAGCCCAGGCCCAGGGCCCTGGACGCTTCGGTCTGCCCGGCGGGAATGGCGCGCAGGCCGCTGCGCATGTCTTCACAGAAATACGCAGCCTGGCACAGGCCCAGGGCGATCACCGAGAACAGGTATTCAGTGTTGTGGTTGGCCAGCCACAGTTGCGTGGACTCGCCAAGCAGCGTCGGCACGCCGAAGTACCACAGCATCAGTTGCACCAGGGTCGGCACATTGCGGTGGTACGACACATACCCCGCCACCAGGCGGTCGGCCAGCGTGTTACCGGTCAGGCGCACCGTGACCAGTGTCAGCGCCAGCAGCATCGCCAGCAGCCAGGCGAACAGCGCCAGCTGCAAGGTCATTTCGATGCCCTTGACGATCAGCTCGGCATACTCGCCTTGCAGAATCGCGGCCAAATCGAAGTCTTGCTTCATGGTCAATCCCTATCGGCATTGGGCTAGGGCAGAAATCAAAATCACCCGGCGTGGCCGTGGCGGGATGCAGCGCTGACGGATCGATCCGTTCTTTTGCCGGGGCTCGGATTCAGCCCTGGTAGTCCTGGGGCCGGGCGGTGGAAAGCCCGCCCGGCACCTGCAAGGTCGGGGTGATTTCCATGTGCCCGATGTTGACCGCAATCGGCGCGGCAATCGCGAAGGCGATGGCATTGGCGATGTCCTCGGCCAGGGGCAATTCAAAGCCCTCGACGAAGCGCTTGTAGGTGGCTTCGGAATCGCCGTGCACGTGGGCAAAAATATCCGTGGCGACCCGACCCGGGCAGATCTCGGTGACCCGCACGCGCTTGCCGAACGCATCGATGCGCAACTGGCGCGAAAGCATGCTCACCGCCGCCTTGGTGGCGTGGTAGGTGGAGTTGCCGCCAAAGTTGTAGGCCGCAGCGATCGAACTGATGTTGATGATGTGCCCGCAGTCGCGCTCGACCATGCCCGGCAGCGCCAGCCGTGCAAGGTGCAGCACGGCGCGCAGGTTGACGTCGATCAGCAGGTCGATGCCGTCGGCGTCGGCCTTGAGCAGGGAACCGGGTTTGTCGACGCCGGCGTTGTTGACCAGGATGTCGAAGGTGTTCTCGGCGAACAATTGGGTCAACCCGGCAAGGTCGGTCACGTCGATGGCGTGGGCGATGCAGCCGGTCCTGGCCGCCAGTTCCTGCAACTTGTCGGCACTACGAGCCAGGGCATGCACCTGCACGCCTTCCTGGCACAGGCGTTCGACAACGGCGGCGCCGATGCCGGAGGAAGCCCCGGTGACCAGCGCGGTTTTGTAGTCGGAAAATGGCATGGGGTGGTCCTTGTGCTACGGGTTATGGTTCGACTCTATCCAGCCTTCGGGCGCTGGACCAAGACGCAATGGTTGTGTGGCGATAAGGCCTGCTTATGACGCGGCCAGCAGCTGGGAAATCGGCGTGATGCGACCGCCCAGTTGCTCGATTTCGGCGCGAATGGTGCGCGCCAGTTCGACCGCGCCGGGGGTGTCGCCATGCAGCAGGATCGAATGGGCCGGCACCCGCAGCACCTTGCCGCTGAGGGCGGTCACGGTGCCCTCCTCCAGTAACTGCCGCACCCGGCGCAGCACCGCTGCCGGCTCCTTGATCACCGAACCGTCGACCTTGCGCGGCACCAGCAGGCAATCGTCGTCATAGGCGCGGTCGGCGAGAAACGTGGTGGCGACGCGCAGGCCGCACTTCTCGGCCGCGCCCTCGATGGCGCGGCTGCTGGAGGAGCTGATGATCAGCGTCGGGTCAAACGCCGCCACCGCCCGCACCAACGGCTCCGCCAGCGCCGCATCGGCGGCGGCCATATTGCCCAGGGCGCCGTGGAAGCTCATGTGGGTCATGGGATGGCCGTTGACCGCCGCGATCCCGGCGAGCGCGCCGAGCTGGTAGATCACATGGGCGGCGAGTTCCTTGATCTCGATGTTCATCTGCCGACGGCCAAAGCCCATCAGGTCCGGGAAGCCCACATGCGCCCCCAGGTCGATGCCACCGGCCTTGGCCAGGCGCACCGTGTTGTCCATGATCAACGGGTCGCCGGCATGGAAACCGCAAGCGACATTGGCCGATGAAATCAGGTGCATCAGCGCCTCATCCTCGCCCATGCGCCACGGGCCGAAGCCTTCGCCGAGGTCGGCGTTCAAATCAATCTTCATGCGGGGTACTCCACACCAAGGAAGGCTTCGCCGTAGCCGACGGTGGTGCCGCACGGCACGCGCACATCGACGACCCGTGCGGCGCGGGGCGCGCGCAAGGGCAACAGCAACTCACCCACTTGCAGCAGCGCGACCAGTTGCCCGGCGCTGAGCTGATCGCCCACCGCCACGAACGGTTGATCCAGTTGGGGATGGGTCAGCAGCAAGCGGCCCAGGCCGGTGGTGCGCAGCACCTGGTCTTCAACCACGGCCACGGCAGGCGCCGCAACAGCGCCGGCCGAGGCGCCGCGCTTGAGCGTCAGGTGCACACCGGGGCGGCTCATTTCGGCACCGGCCAGGTGGTGCTCCTTGAGCCACAGCGCCAATTGGCGAATTTCCTCAAGGGTCATGCTTTCACTCCTTCACGGTGCAGTTCCAGCAGGCGGCTGACTTCCCGCAGATACGCGCGATTGGTTTCCAGGGCCTCGACGGCCTCCAGGTAGCTGCACTCGATAAAGCGCACCTTGCCGCCGATGGGCGCCTGGCCCAGGCGCCACAGGTCGGCCTCGATCACACTGCCGAACTTGGGGTAGCCGCCGCTGGGCTGGGCGTCACGCATCTGGATGATGGGCTGGCCGCCGTGGGGCACCTGGATCACCCCCGGCACGATGCCGTGGGAGCGAATTTCCATCGGTGCAATGGGCAGCAGCGGCTGGCCTTCCATTCGGTAGCCGTAGCGATTGCTCTGGGTGGTGATCTTCCATTCACCGGCCCAGAACGCCGCGCGGGAGGCCTCCTGGAAGCGCTCGTATTCGGCGGCGGGCAACACGCGCATGGCAGGCACCCCATCAACCTGCAACGGCAGCGCCAGGCCTGGCGCCAGCACCCCAACATCCAGCGGCAACGGGCTGATACCGGGGCGCAGCGCCCCCAGCCGATCACCCTGTTGCAGGGCGCGGCCGTCGAGGCCGCCGAACTCGCCGCGCAATTGAGTGCTGCGCGAACCCAGTACCGACGGCACATCCACCCCGCCCGCCAAACACAGATAGGCACGGCTGCCAGACGTCGGATAGCCCAGGCTCAAGACCTGGCCTTCGCGGCCCTGGCACACCCAGTTCGGTGGCAAGGGCTGGCCGTCCAGGGTGGCGTCGCAAGCGGCGCCGGTCACCGCAAAGGCACAGTCCTGCAGCAGCCGTACCTCGAACGGGAACAGCGGTATTTCAATCGCGGCGGCGTCTTCGGGATTGCCCAGCAACAGGTTGCCCAAGGCCAGGGCCAGGTGGTCCATGGCGCCCGATGTGCCCACGCCATAACCCAGGCTGCCGAAGCGGCCGAAGTCCTGCACGGTGGCCAGGGCGGTGGCCGATAAAATCTCGATCATCGAATGATCCTCTCGATGCGCAAGCGCAGGAAATCCCCCGGCCGCAAGATCGCGGGCGGGGTTTGGGCGGGGTCGAAAAACGCCATTTCAGTGCGGCCGATGGTGTTCCAGCCGCTGGGGCCGGCCGAGGCGGACACCCCGGTCTGCACCCCGCCGATGGACACCGAGCCCGCCCCGATAGTCAGCACCGGCACCTGGCGCCGCGGCGTGGCCAGGCGCGGGTCCATGCCGCCGAGGTAGCAATAACCGGGGTGGCTGCCCAGGGCGTACACCGGGTACAGCGGTTCGCAGTGCAGGTTGGCGATGGTCTCGATATCCAACCCGGTGTGGGCGATCACGTCCGCCATGTGCGGGCCGAACTCGCCGCCGTACACCACCGGCAATTCGACGATGCGCCCCTCCAGGGGCAGCGGCTGGCTCTGTTCCCAGGCTTCCAGCAGGCGCTGGCACAGGCCGTTCAGTTCACGGGGCGGCGTGAGGAAGGTGAGCATCAGGTTGTTCATGCCGGGCACGGCTTCGTGGATCTCGGGCCATTCGCCGGCTTGCAGGGCCAGGCGCCAGATGCGCTGCTGCGGGGCCAGGTCCAGTTCGCCCGGCGCCTCGAAGAGCAAGGCGCTGGAGCCCAGCAGGCTGATGACAGGGGCGGTGTTCATATCGGACTCCTTTGCTGCAACCAGCGCTCCAGGTGATGAATATCGACGCCGCCGACGCAGAACGCCGGGTCATCCAGAATCTCGCGGTGCAACGGAATGTTGGTGCTGATGCCCTCCACGACCATCTCGCTCAGGGCCAGGCGCATGCGCGCCATGGCGTCTTCGCGCGTGGCGCCGTGGGTGATGACCTTGGCCACCATCGAGTCGTAGTACGGCGGCACGCGGTAGCCGGTGGTGACATGGGAATCGACCCGCACACCAAAGCCGCCGGGCACTTCCCAACGCTGGATCAGGCCGGGGGTCGGCATAAAGGTCAGCGGGTCCTCGGCGTTGATGCGGCACTCCAGGGAGTGGCCGTTCAGTTGAACGTCCTCCTGGCGCACGCTGAGCACTTCACCGCGGGCCATGCGCAGTTGCTGCTGGACGATGTCGATGCCGGTGGTCATCTCGGTGACCGGATGCTCCACTTGCAGGCGCGTGTTCATCTCGATGAAGAAGAACTCGCCGTCCTCATACAGAAACTCGAAAGTGCCCACGCCGCGATAGCCGATGCGGCGGCAGGCCTCGGCGCAGCGTTCGCCGACCGTGGCGATCAGCGCGGGATCGATGCCCGGCGCCGGCGCTTCTTCCAGGACTTTCTGGTGGCGGCGTTGCAGGGAACAGTCGCGGCAGCCGAGCCAGATCGCATGGCCATGGGCATCACACAGCACCTGGATTTCCACGTGCCGGGGGTGGCCGAGGAATTTCTCGATATACAGTTCAGGGTTGCCGAACGCCAACCGCGCTTCTTCGCGAGTGAGACCGATGGCCGCCAACAACTCGGCCTCTGCCTGCACCACGCGCATGCCGCGACCGCCGCCGCCACCGGCGGCCTTGACGATCACCGGGTAACCGATGTCGGCGGCGATGGCGAGGATGCTCGCATCGTCGCTCGGCATGCTCGAATCCGGCCCCGGCACGCACGGCACACCGGCTTCACGCATGGCGCGCTTGGCTGCCACCTTGTCGCCCATGGTGCGAATGCATGCGGCGCTCGGCCCGATAAAGGTCAACCCGGCCGCTTCGATGCGCTCGGCAAACCCGGCGTTTTCCGACAGGAACCCGTAACCGGGGTGGATCGCCTGGGCACCACTGACCCTGGCGGCAAACAGCAGCGCCGTCTGGTTCAAGTAGCTCAGGCCCGGTGCGGCCGGGCCGATGCACAGCGACTCATCGGCGTTTTGCACATACTGCGCATGGCGGTCCGCTTCGGAGTGTACCGCCACAGTCTTGATGCCCAGGCCATGGCAGGCACGCGCAATGCGCAGGGCGATTTCGCCACGGTTGGCGATCAGCACTTTGTCGAACATTGAATTCACCTGAATAACGAATACGCGTGGGGGTCAACCGAGCCGGAAGAGGGCCTGGCCCGCTTCGACTTCGACGCCGGCCTGGGCAAGAATCTCAACCAACTTGCCGGCAACCTTGGCCTTGACCGGATGGAACATCTTCATCGCCTCGATCACCGCCACGGTCTGACCGGCTTCGATCGCTTGGCCCACGCTGACGAACGGCGCCTCACCCACGGCGGGCGTCAGGTGCAGGACGCCATAGAGGCTGGCCTTGATCTCCACGGCGGAGCTGGCCACGGGGGTTGCGGGTGTTGGCGCTGCGGTCACGGCCGGCGCGACGCTGGTGATCACCTGACCTGCCTGCTTGAACAGCCGCAGCGTGCTGTCACCTTCGGTCAGGCTCAGTTCCAGCAGATCGGATTCGGCCAGCAAATCCATCAACCCCTTGATACGTGCTGAATCCATGTATGGCCCCTGCCTGTCGAGCGTGTCTTGAGTGGATGGGCCCAATCTACCGAGCCCCTCGAAAAGCGGCCAAGACGCTTTGGCTTTGGGGTGATAAGCCGACCTTATGACCGCTCAAATCAGGCTGCCACGCATCTTCGCCACCAGCTCCAGCAGGATCGCCTTGACCGCCTGGGCCGGCACCGACAACGGCAAATGCCCCGACAGGCACAGCGCCAGCGGCGCCTCCACCTCGGGTTCGACGATGCGGCACATGTGCACCGAAGTGGCCGCCACCATCACCCGCGCCGACGACTCCGGCAGGATGGTCGAGCCGAAATGGTCGGCCACGGCGGCGGTCAGCGTGGTCGAGGATTCAATTTCGGCCACCACCCGCGCACTCAGGCCGATGCGCAGGAAGGCTTCGTCCACCAGCCGACGCATCACGTTGTAGGGACGCGGAAGCAGCATGTCCATGTCGGCCAGTTCGGCCAGGGGCACTTCTTCACGCGTGGCAATCGCCGGGTCGGCACTCACCAGGTACAGCGGCTCGCGCAACAGCGAGACAAAACTCAGGCCATGCACCTCGCGCCCGCCATACAGCACGGCCATGTCCATACGGCCGTTCATGATCAGCTCGCTCAAGGTGGTACCGAAATTTTCATTGAGGTACAGCAGGATGCCAGGGTGGCGCTCACGCACGGTGCGCAGCAACGGCAACGACAGCGCCGATGCCGCAGTACCCGGCGCCAGCCCCACCGACACCTGCCCGGACAACGCCTGGCCGGTGGCATTGATATCGCTCTGGGCCTGCTCGCACTGGCGCAAAATGATCTGCGCATGCCCATACAGCACCTTGCCCGCCTCGGTCGGCGTGACGCCGCGCTTGGTGCGAATCAACAGCTGCTGTTGCAGCTCGGCTTCCAGGGTTGCCAGCTGTTGGCTCAACGCCGGTTGCGCCACATGCAGTACATCGGCGGCCTGGGTCATGCTGCCGATGTCGACCAGTTTCACGAAATACTTCAATCGGCGCAGGTTCAAAATGGCGATGCTCATGTAATGGACAAGTGATGCCTTAAATGTGGGAGGGGGCTTGCTCCCGATGAGGCAGTGTCAGTTGATGCATCTGTGACTGACATACTGCTATCGGGAGCAAGCCCCCTCCCACATTTGGTTTTGCGTACACCTGGCAGGTTTGCAAAAGACAGGCCATCCGTATAACCAGCCATAAGGCTTTGCTATGGCTGTCCCTGATCTCCGATCCAAGGCACCCGCCCGGAGCAGCCAGGACTGGACGCACCGCAACAGTGCAACCCCAGCCATAAGCACTGCCTATCAAACCAGAACGAACTCATCTTATGGCGCCCTTCCCCGCGCCTCGTACTGTGGCCCCTGTCAACGCCATCAACGAGGAACGCCCGTGACTGCCTCCCGCATCGCCGCCCGTGTGCAACGCATCAAACCATCGCCCAGCAGCGCCGCGTCCGACCGCGCCAACGAGCTGCGTCGCCAGGGCCAGTCCATCATCAACCTGGTGGTGGGCGAGCCGGATTTCGATACGCCACC